>JAKSDO010000090.1 GCA_022360055.1 Cytophagales bacterium
CATATATCGGTAACTTCAAATCTATTAAATTGGATCTTATATCCTTATCACCAATTTTTGAAGACTTATTATTCATTACAGGTCCTCTTTTACTTTAATTAAAACCAGAATGGGATTATCATTTTCACCTATGGTTTTCATTTGATTGAGCCATATAGGAGGAGCCTTCATTTTGGCATTTCCATTATTTAACACTGGGTTTTCTTTTAGCTCATGCGGGTATGTTACTGCAACAAGAAAATCTGTTGAGTTCGTAAAAGTAAAATTTGAGAGTTTTTGCCAACCTACCATATCCTCGTATATGTATGAAGTACTAAATTTTTTTATTTCACGGGTAAGTCTATTTTGAAGATAAATGGCGGAATAATTCTCTGTGCACCAATGCTTCTCAAAAATTAACATCGCTCTCGAAAAAGGAATGAGGTGTACCATTTGATAACGTTTAGCCGTCTTCTCCCATTTATCAAAGTCACCACCACTAAATTCAATTTGTTTGTCCAGCGGCAGCAGTTTGTCATTCATGTCCACTACAAAAGCAGGTTCTTTTCTTTTACTGCTTATGTCCCAAACCGTATCATTTAAATAATTACTAAAAAGTAGACCCGATTGGGATTTCTGAAAGTAGGTCATAAAAAAATAATCACCATAAGTATATTTAGATCTACCTTCGGTTACGCCTTGTTCGATCACAATCGTATCAGCCATACTGAAATCTTTATTATGGATGTATATCTTCCCTTGTTGGATATGGTACCATGCCATTTTTCCGTCATTTGTACTACTAAAATATACCGGCTGCTCATTTAATTGGATTTCCTCACAAAAAGTGCCGTCAAATGTATATTTGATTATGGATCTTTTACCTGTAGAAGATAGATAAATGGTATCACTGATCACGTCAAATCGAAAAATTCTTCCATACTCTCCGGGTCCTTTCCCTTTTCTTCCAATTTGCCGTAAAAATTTTCCACCGCGCAAAAACATTAATAAATTATTATGATTATTAATCAAGATAATCGAATCATCCATCCAGACCTGCTTAAAATATTTAATGAGGTTTTTTGTGGTAGTTTCTAGCGGGACATATAAGACCGTATCAGCAAAATAAGATGTCCTAAGAGTATCTTCTTCGATTTCAGGTAATCTAAGGATCTCAGCATTTGTTCTATCGTTTGTTACTTTAGCCTCTTTATCCGTTTCAGCACTTCTATTAAAAGTACATACTGTTTGAACTAATACTATTAGTAATATCATAAATGCAATGCCTATTTTCGTAACATCGACTTTTTTCATATCGTTCTCACAAAATTCAACCGGGACAATGCAAGATACCCCGGGTAAATATTAA
>JAKSDO010000111.1 GCA_022360055.1 Cytophagales bacterium
GCTTTACTTAAAAGGATTTCAGGATCACCTGGAAGCCAATGGGTGGTTGGGAAAAGAATACTTGTATTGGATGGATGAGCCGGACCCTGAAGAATATGGTTTTGTCCGGGAAGGTATGAATACGATCCACAGGGTGGCTCCTAAGCTTACCCGCTTTCTCGCGGAAAACAACCCTCGGGAAGAAATCATGGAAGTGGTCGACACGAACTGTCCGGTATTTTATAAGATCAATCCCGAAGAAGTTAAAAAATGGAATAAAAGGGGACGTAGCTATTGGTCATATTTTATGTGTTGGCCTAAAGAACCACATGTTAATCTTTTTATTGATTCGGACGCCATCAATATGCGGATGTGGGTCTGGATGTCTTATCGTTATGATTTGACTGGTGTTTTGGTATGGCGCGCCAATAAATGGAATGATGAAAGGTGTTCTCCTCCCAATGTGTTGCAGAATATTTGGGAAGATCCTATGACCTATAAATCCGGAAGTGGAGTGCCTATTGGGTCGGCGGCAGAATTTGGCAATGGCGACGGGATGTTTTTCTATCCTCCCAACCGCAATCCCAACCAAGATAAAACGAAATACTTTACAGGGCCCGTTCCTTCAATCCGGATTGAAATCCTCCGTGAAGGACTTGATGATTACGATTATATGATGATGCTGGAGCATTGTATCGATAATGCCCGTCCTGACCAGCAAAGTTTGGTGAAAAGGGCCAAACAAGTGCTGAACTTTGGTGAGGAAGTATTTACCAGTGATACAGTATACACCAAAAATCCGATGGTATTGATGAAATACCGGCAACAAATGGGCAATATACTGGAACAATTCCATAAAAAGTGATTTTGGACATTTTTATAAAAATTCGTTGAACAATGAAGATACTAGTTTATATTTTGACATACTTTTTAACCCTCAACCTAACGGCGCAAACCCTTAGCGAAGCTTTCGAAATCAGGCATTTTACCAGTGACCCGAAAGCGAATGGTGAAACCGATTTCAAAGGTGAAACCGCTTGGATGAACACCGAACAGCGCATCCGGTTTCTCAACGATTATGCCGACCATGCTTCGCGCTACTTCGGGAATCCGGAATATGATCAGGAAATCGTAAATGAAGATGAAATTGAAGAAGTGCTGGCTAAGCTTAAAGCGCCTCCATTGACAAATATTCGCCGTACCATCCCTTTAAATGGGTGGAAAGCTTACGGATACAAAAAAGGGCAAGACATCGTAAAGCAGGAAGCATTGAAAGAATGGCAAAGCCACGATGGAGCAAGTATCACCAATGGCAAATTGTTGCTGGATAATGCCCATATTGAACGAAAAACGGATTCATTGTTCTGGCGTTTCAAATTCAGAGTAAAAATAAATTCAACAGGGAGAGAGACGTGCACGCTTGCTCTGGGTAATGGTAATAAAAAGGCTATTGCTTTATACCTGAAAAACGGAGGATTATCAACAGTTTCCGCTGGTAAAGTAATCCGTACAGGCATCAAAACAGGAAATCAACTGGAACTGGAGATTGAAGGAGACTTTACACAAAAGCGATTCAATTTGATAGTGAATGGAAAGCAATTGCAAAATTACATTCCCATGGCAGATACATCGCTGGCCGCTATCACAAAACTTGTCCTTGATTCGAAGGGAAAAATCACAATCGATGAATTATTTATTTTCAATCACATTCCTGTTGAGACTAAGAATAGGCCTTATTACTCGACGGTGGTTTTGGATGAAGATTTTGAAGAAAAACCGCCGGTTCATGGTTGGCAAACACGCAGTTTCGATGATCAAGGGTGGAAAGAAGTTGATCTGCCGGCGGTTCATGGGGGTATTCGGGAGAAAGAAGAAGATTTTTATCTGCGTAAAAAAATTACCGTCGGTGAATTTGAGCGGGCCACCCTGGTATTGGAAACCCTGGACCCCGGGGGAGAAGTGTGGATTAACAATCAAGTCGCCGCGTTGGTTACGAACCGGCATCCCGTCACAGTCGATGTGACCCCATACCTGAAACCGAATAGTGAAAATGTGATAGCTGTCAGGGTAAAATCCTATAAAATCAGTGATCCCATGGGCCACACACCAACGGACCATTATATAGGTTGGTTTTTGGGCCGGACCAGTTTATTGCTTAGCAGTAAGTGTATGATAAAGCAGGCCTTGGTGCACACTGTCAGTTTGGGAAACCCTGCGGTGCAGTCTCATAAAGTTCGCATTCAGCACCCCGGCAAGAATTATTGGCAAGGCAGCCTTGAAATTAATTATTACCCCTGGTTTCCTGTTGAAGGCAGCAAAGAAGGTACTTACCATCAAAATATTCAGATACGCCCGGGGATTGAAAATGAATTTGATATCCAGGTGCCTGTTTATTCTCCAAGATTGTGGTCTACGGATACTCCGGAGTTATATAAAGTCGAAATATTGTTAAAAGACAACGATGGCCATACCATCGATGATTATGTGGTCACTACCGGAATAAGGACCGTTGAACAAAAGCACGGTGATTTTTATTTCAATGGCAAGCCGGAGATGCTAAACGGAGCACAAATCATGGGCTTTAGAATGCCTATTGAAACGATATCAAAAACTAACCGGTGTGCAACACCTGAAACCGTAGCTGAGGAACTGCTTATGATCAAAAAAATGAATGCTAACCTGCTACGGATGCATGTTCACGCCCAAAATGATACTGCCGATGGCATCAATGACCCGCGTTATGCCGAATGGGCTGACCAGTTAGGGGTCTGCCTTATTTGGCAAACAGCAGGATGGGTACGCAACGGTGAAGCCTGGAACATTGACTTTAAGGGTTTTCCCAAATATATGGAACAGGTTTATAACCATCCTTCCATTGTCATGTGGGAAGCCAGTAATCATCCAAACAAATTTAAGGAACATGCTATTTCGGATACACATGATTTTGTAAAAAAAACGTACGATGCCATTTATCCGACCGACCAAAGCCGCATCATCTCCCTCACATCTTTTTGGCAGCATGTACACTATGCTAATTACCAGGGAACCATTGATTATAAAGGAAACAAAATACTGGCCGTACCGGAATTCACCGCCAAACGGGTAACGCGTGGCAGCCAGGACGCTTATACCGGATATGGCCATGAATGGTCGGAGATTCGCAAAGCGCCTAATCAGTGGGCCGCTTCCTGCCTTGCAGCAAAGGAGAAAGCTTATTTCAATTTTGAACACGAAGAATCAATCGGACAACCCAACTGGAATTTATGCAAAGGAAAGCCATGGTATTTGTTGCAGTCATATGAATGGGAATACGATACCGGAAGTATAGGCCGAAAATTATCGACCGATGAGTGGAAAGCCAGTCAGGCCTGGCAGGCTTTTTCGGCCTGGGAATCTATGAAAAAGCAAATTCTCTTGGGATATGACGGTTTTTCATGGTGCTGTCTGCACGGTGGGGCAAACATGGGAACTTACAAAAAACCATTGATCGATAATTTAAACCATCCCAAGCTGGCCTTCTATACCAATAAGATGGTTTTCCAGAAAACCTGGGCGGCAAGCAACAATGTGGATGTGGTGTACGGCCCGGACGATCAAATAAAACCGGTAATTAACCATTTGGGAGATCATAAAAAAGTAGATCTTATCATTCAATTACAATCTATAAAAGGAAAAGTTGTGGATAAACGGGTTTTCAGAAATATTGAATTATCCGGAGGGCACTCGATCATAGAACTAAAAAGCTTCAGGTTCCACGCGGTAAAGGACGGAACCTATTTTATCCATTATAAGGTGATAGAACCATCATGAACATAATGCTAACAGTAGATTTTTATAAAATGAGGAAAACAAATAAACGTCTATATGTATCATTTGTAGTTTTGGCTGCACTATTTTTATTTAACTCCTGTACCAAACAACCTGGTAAACGCCCGGTTGATTATGTCGACCCCTTTATTAGTACCGAAGACGACCATGGGCAATGGCATCCTTCGGCGTTAGTGCCTTTCGAAATGGTTAAATTGGGTCCCGATACTTACCCCAGCAGCCTGACAGGAGATGGTGATTTTGCCCATTCCGGTTATAGCAGATCGCCCGAAAATCTCATTACCTCCTACAAAACTTGTGCAATCTGCTGGAGCGGTTCCATGAAAAGTGAAATGAGTCTTCTCACAAAAATTTACTAATGTTTTATGTGCAAAGTCATTAATTATTTTAAAGAAAACGCGATTCATACATTTTTCAGGCATGGAGGTCGACTCCTTCGGTATTTCCTTATCTCACCGCTTTTTCTGCCTTTGACTAACGTGAAATCCCAAACTACGGATGGAACTTTTTCTAACGGTATCGGGCAGGATGCCATCGCATTTGATGGCAGCGATTTGAGCGTTGACCTGCCGGCTTTCCTTTCACAACATGACATCGTTTATTTATCGCCGGCAACAGAGGGATATGATGGCTTTCCAGTCGGTAACGGCGACCTGGGTGCCATGGCATGGACGCCACCTGATAAGCTGTTTTTTCAGATCAACAAGACAAATACCTGGGACGATGCACCTGAAGGAATGTTCAGTCCATGGGAAGACCGTAACAACCCCGGGAAGTCCGAGCTTTTCACCTCACTGAGAAGTTGTGGGCAGTTGATGATCGAACCCGGCTTGCCTGCCTTCGACTGGATGTACCTTGAAGACTTTGAAGGACGGCTTTCCCTGTCTGATGCACAGGCATCATGGAAGGCCAAGGGTCCTCTGGGTAATATCCAGTGCAGATCGTTCATAGCTGATAGTGAGTTCCCTGTGATGGTCGTCCATTATGAGGACGAAATGAGTGAACCGGTTGAACGGCGTGTAAAACTGGCACGCTGGGGAAGCCGGGTGTTCGAGCACTGGTATCAGTTCTTCAGGCGTGATTTTCATTTAGGCAACAAAGGAACCAAAACAGGGCATGAAGGGGACGAAACATGGATAGAACAATCGACCCGCAGCCTTAAATTCGTCATGGCTGTGAAACTTGTGGGACCGGGAGTTAATGCTAAGCAATTTAATAGCCGTGAAACCGGCTACATACTGAATACGGGCAAGCGCTGTTCTTTTGACCTGTATCTATCGGTTGTTACCAGCGAGGAGGCTGATGACCCCTTAGCGAAAGCGAGGGAAAATGTTCGCGCAGCAGCGAAAGCAACCACAGAAAAATTGTATTCAACACACAAGGAGCAGTGGGCTGATTTTTGGTCTAAGAGCTTTGTTGATATACCAGACGATTACCTCGAAAACTTATGGTACTTTAATCTCTATCAGGTGGGGTCGTCATCTCGCGGCGATTATCCTCCGCATTTTATCAACAGCATCTGGTCATGGAACCGTGA
>JAKSDO010000250.1 GCA_022360055.1 Cytophagales bacterium
ATTGGAACATATCAACTCAGGCACAAGCTGAGGCCGGAGCTGATAACACTACCTTATTAACCCCATTAAGAGGCTTTCAACTGTGGCTGCATAAGGTTCAAAACCAGGTTGTCGCTGCATTCAACACTTCAGCAAAGACAATAGTGGGAGCTGTAAATGAATTATTCTCAGAGATAAATATTCTGAATACAGATGTTCTTGATTTAATGACTGGTAAGGCGGATAAAGATAATGTATTGGAGCGTGACAATGCATCATCTTTTAATCCGACTCAGAATTATCATCCGGCAACAAAACTATATGTAGATCAAAGAATTCCTGTTGATGGAGGAGAAGTGAATCAAGGAGTTAATCTAGGCGATGAAGGTATAGGGGTGTATAAAGACAAGGTTGGCGTTTATTTGCGTTTTAGGAATCTAAAGGCAGGTTTTGGCATGAAGCTTTCCGAGTCTCCGGACTTCGAAATTGAAATCGCTTCTGACAATCATACTCTCACGGTCACAGAATCGACGGGAACTTTTATCCTCGACCAGGGGAATAATAAGGAACGAATTTTTAAAACAAACACTTCCATTGCTGCTAATAAAGCCATTGACATCAAAAATGGTGTTGAGGGTTCCGTATTTAGTTACTATCTGCAATGCACCGGAACGATAGTATTTGATCTTTCGAATTCTACCCAGCCTGTCTATTCCGATTTCAGTGGATGGGATGGCACATTAGATGAACTGACTTTGGAAGGAGGAACCGACAGCAAATTTGAGATCGCCGGTTTATTTATTAACGGAGCTTGGAATCTGAAAGTAAGCGGAGAAATGCTATGAGTTCATTGATGAGAAATAGGGCGATGATAGGGAAAACTGATTTAATTCCAAATGAATCAAATGCATACAGATTTCATGGTAATGAGAAATGGTATGTCGATGTTAATCAAAGCCTATATAATGCTGGTGCGAAATACAGGTTTGAGTTTGTGAAAACTACTTCATCTCGCACGCAGTTGATTCAAAATAAAACAACAAGCGAAGAGCAGTTCAGTATTTGGGTTGAAGGACATAGGTTTGTCGTATTCAACGGAGCTAGTGATAGTGCTGTAATAACTGCTACAATGACAGGCAGACATGTGATTGAGGTTGAAATTAAAGATGGACGAAGATACGTTTATCTGGATTCAATATTGGTACACACATTTAATACTAATCAAGCGCAAGACGGCGACAAGTATTACTTATTCTGCCGGCAAGATGACCGAACTCATGTCGGTGATGCTTATAATTTCTGGATAAAAGAATCAGCTAACGATATAATCTATCAATGCGATGAAACATCAGGGACTACGTCAATAGATCGCAGTGGAAATGGTAACAATGGAGTTATTACATTAAACGGAACTCTAGAACAAGATTTTTACATATCTACAGGATTATAAATTAAAAAATATGGCACTAAGAGCACTAAAACACTACGAAGTATATGAACTCGCTCGAAATGAAAAGTTCGTGGCTACAGTTCAGGCCGTTGTACTGGAAAAATGCCAGGTGAGGAAATCGGAAATTATTGGGGCCATCAAGCTCGGGGCGTTCCATGACCGTACCGAAAAGGACAAACGAGATTATCTGTTTTCCAAGCAATCACTTGAATCCGGTCAAATATCAAACAATGTAGGTATAGCACGTTTGTTTGCTATCAAACTCCTTCATGACAATGTAGATATTGACATGGAGGATGCCGGAAGCGCCGCATGGAATCCGCAGTCTGTCACAAATACCTTAGTTGATAGTGGATTACTAGCAATTGGCAATAATCAATTCGAGGCCGTATGGACTGATTGGGTTAGCAATATTGATATAGACAATCAGTATTTCGTAATCATGGAAACCTTTATAGCAAAAGTTAAAAATGCCTTAATGAAGGCAGCTACGGCTGCCATAGGTGAAGATACATCAACATATAATCAAACTGTTGTTGATAAGCGTCATGCTTTTGCAACTGAATTGCTAAAAGACCCAAATAAGCATGCGGAATCTTTAAAATTTGCAATAGCGTCGAATGCAGCGCTTAGCGAATTTTCAACCTCAGCCGATATCGAATTCACTGTTAATAGTATGTTCAACGACTTCGCTGGAGTCACCAAAGCGGAGTTGGACTTAGTTTAGAAACTTAAATTGATTGACGAAAGTCATCACCTTAAATTGATAAATCACATGAAAACAACAATTCAAAAACTCGCAAGATTTACCAGGTATTTCTTCGCGTTCTCATTCATGCTCATTATGGCTAATCTAGCCTTCGCACAAGGAGATACTTCATCGATGAATTTCTCTGACTACTTTGCTGACTTTGCAACGTTCGTATTACTTATTCCAATCGTTGTTGAGTTCATTAAAAAACTTATCCCGGAAGATTCGCCCTCATTGGCAATACAGATTGCCTCATGGGTAACTGGTCTTATCCTGGCAATGCTGGCCTGGATACTGAAGTTGGGATTCTTTGCGGATATACTGGAATGGTGGCAGGCATTAATCATTGGTGCAGGAGCTTCCCTGGCTGCTAATGGAGTGTTTGATACTGGGCTGATCACCTGGATTTTTAGCCTTGTAGGAATAAGAACTAAAAACTAGGATCATACCATACCTTAGAAATCGTCATGGCCAGAACAGTTAAGGAAATCCAGCTTGAAATTCTATCTGCAAAGAATGCCGATGGCAATCTAAACAGTTTGAATAGTAGTAGTCAAACTGAACCTTGGAGGCTGTGGGTATATATTATAGCCGTGGCGATTCATTTACATGAAAGACTCTTTGATGCGTTTAAATCTGAGATTGAAGAAACCCTAGATCTTCGCCAGCCCGGCACACCAGGATGGTATGCTGAAAAATGCCTGGAGTTCCAGCTAGGCGATGATCTTATTATCGATAATGGCAAGATTACCTACGCAGTCTTCGATGAGGAAAAGCAGATCGTGAAGCGGGTTGGCTACAAGGATGATTCAGGAACCCTTACGCTGAAAACCGCAAAAGAATCCGATGGAGTTCCTGAAGCTTTATCTGCAATAGAACTCAATCAGCTTAAAGCCTATATTGAGAAGGTGAAATTTGTCGGAACAGACGTACAGGCAACTTCATTAAATGCCGATAAGATGAGGTTAACAGCTACAATCTATTATGATGGTATCTATGCGCAGGCAGACATTCAAACCGCTGTCGAAGCAGCTTTGAATAATTACATGACTAATCTTCCATTTAATGGAATTGTTATAAAAAACAAGGTGATCGATGCCATTCAGGCCGTAGAGGGAGTTCACGATATAGTGATCACAACACTTACCATTGTTACAGGGATAACCCCAACTGTTGTAGCAAGAACACATGAATTGCCAAGCGGCTACCTCATCGAGGATGATGAAGCGGGACAAACATTTGCTGACCTATTAACCTATACTGCCGAATGATAGCAGGATACTTTGTCGATGTCGAGAAGCTGATCCGGAGGTTAATGCCACCAATCCTCCGCAGACCAAAGCAAACATCTTGGTTGAAAGCTCTTTTAGCTCCGTTGAAATCACTTAATGATCAGTTACTGTCATTTGTAACAAATAGTCGATATCTGGCTAATGTATCCGGACAAACCCTAAGCCTGGAAAGCTACCTCAATGATCAATTTGATAATGAGTTGAGACGCATAAAAATCATTCATGAAGCCGAGGACAGTGAGTTTGACTACTTTGCATCCGAAGGACAGGCATTTGATTACGATTACTATGCTAGCGAAGGTGCATCAGACAGGTATATGAAATATGCAGGAGAAAGCATTACTGCAATTGCCAGCGATTTTCAAGTGTTGGCTCCTTTAGCTGTTAATGGGCAGGACGCACAAATCAAAGCAAATATTGAAAAGTATAAAATTGCCGCTGTGACGTACAGCATAAACTATAATTAGAATGAAGAGATTACATTTTGAAACTGGCGGTCGAGCACGAACACTGGATGATCTGGATGTATTTCAAAAAAGTGTGTTTGATGCCATCGAAGCTTTTTTTAAAGGTAAAGGAGCGTTTATAATCTATGGCTGTACGGTAACAGGCAATGATATCAGCGCAGGTATTGTCTTTATCGATTCCCAAATCATGGAATTTCCCGGAGCGTCTGGTGTAACGTTTCCTGCTTATATAAAAAAGGCTGATGATTTGCTCACAGTCAATCGTACATATGAAACCGGCGGAAGCAAGCCTACGCAAAAGCATATAGCCTCCGAACTGGCCACCTCGGCGCCCGGATCTGGAGAATACATCATAATGAGCGCCACTGGTGGCAGAACATTTTGGGATGCTGTGGCGGGTGAAGTAGTAAGGATGAAGGGTAATCAAATCATAAATGGAGTAAAGACCTTCAATAGTGACATCAAGGTTCTGAATAAGACTTTAACACAATGGCTAGCCACGAAAGCAAACTCATCTCACAGTCATGTCTTAGGCGATTTGCCAACCATAAATTCTAGTAAAGTAGATTCCTCAATCTCAATCGCCGGAGTAATAACCCTCAATCAAGACCTAAACAATTATACTAACCCTGGTCTTTTTGCAATCACCGCCGGAGCATTGAATCCACCGCCATCAGGAAGTTTTATGCTTGTTTTCTCAGCGGGATCTATAATCACACAGATTGCCATAGCGAATAACGCAAGTATGTATAAAAGAAGTCAAAGCCTGGGAACCTGGGGAACTTGGGCATTAATGAGTTAACATAACAATAATTTTTCAACAAAGTGCGACAAAAAACTCCTATTTCCTATTACGGAGGAAAACAGATAATGTGTAAACATATCCTCCCTCTGATCCCTAATCATGAGCTCTATTGCGAACCCTTTTTTGGTGGTGGAGCAGTGTTCTTTGCCAAACCGATATCGAGGATCGAAATCATTAATGACACTAATGGTGAAGCAATCAATTTTTACCAAGTTTTAAAGAACAATTTTAAAGGTTTAAACAGACTTGTTCAGCAGACCTTACACAGCCGGAAATTATATCTCGATGCATTAGTCATGTATCGACACCCACACCTATTTACCAAGACTAAAAGAGCATGGGCATTTTGGATACTTACCAATCAGGGATTTGCCACAAAAATTGGCACTTGGGGATATGATAAGAGCAGTGGATCTGTTGAGAATAAAGTAATGAATGCAAAGAAGAGATTTACTACTGATTATACTGATCGACTTGAAAAAGTACAAATTGAATGCCGTGATGCTATCGAGGTGATCAAGAGTAGGGACAGAGAAGGCGCTTTTTTCTACTTGGACCCTCCTTACTTCAATAGCAACTGTGGGCATTATGAGGGCTATAAGGAGGCAGATTTTAAAAGGCTCTTGGATACCTTGACAACCGTTAAAGGATTATTTATGTTGAGCAGTTATCCCAGTGATCTACTAACCGAATACGTAAATGATTATGGATGGAAACAGAGGAACTTCACAAAGTCAATCGGAGTAACCAAGTACACCTCGAAACGAAAAATTGAAATGATTTCAAGCAACTATGATTTACTAGCGTAAAAATGGATGTAAGTTTTTGCGCATTGCTATGGATTTTCGTATTTGCGGATAGTAATTGAAAGGTGTTTGAATGGCGATTTTAAGTGGTTCGACCACTGTTCAAACGATGTAAAATGTATACTTTTCGTTTTTCAAGATGTACACGATTCGTTTTCCCGATTATACATACCCAAATTAAATTCTTCACAATTTTAAGCTTTAGAGTTTTTTTAATAGCAGTTATCGCCATCTGAATAATTCAAATAACAAAAAAGGTGTTTAACTATAACTAAACTCCTCCCGGATTTTCATCAATATTATAAATTTTAACGGAGCTTAAAAGTTCCATTATTGTATTATTTTTATTAGATCTGGTTTGGCCGATGTTTATTAATTTGAGTTCGTTTAGCTTAATTTTACTCGTTTGAAGCCTTATTAATAACAATTAGCAA
>JAKSDO010000197.1 GCA_022360055.1 Cytophagales bacterium
AAAGTATTTCATTTTAAATTCTGACTAATGCCCAACTAATATCCATAAGGTGGACTTTTCAAATTTCTATAAATAAATATAATCGCGGTATCCTTTCCAAATAGCTCCGTTAGCGTGTGGGTGTTAGTGTTTGTTAGCTGCATTAATATTTAGATAATTAAATCAATAAGCATTCCAGGCAAAACCGCGGTGAAAGTGGCAGAAAGTAAACCTAAGGTGTTGGCAACTTTTGTTGATGACTTAAAATAAACAAGCCAAACAGACTGTTTTGACTGATGATTTTTTTCCAACCAGTTTCGCCAATCCGTTCGGCTTTCAGGACAATATGTTTCTATTTCCTTTTTACGCATTTCCATTCCTTTGCTACTCAGGAACAGGTTTTCAATCATAAGTGATCAAACGAAGCATAAACTCGTATGCCTCACAGGTGATGTTATGCACTTTCGTCTAATGCCCGAGGCTAAACGGGAGTGCTCATCAAAACACCGACTTTATCTTTGTCATGGCTTCGTCAAAGTCTTGAACAAATGACGAACCTTGCGTTTTTCGCACTAATTCTGTAATTAGTGCATTCAAGCCGGAGGGCATGCTTAACCTTGAAACGCTCTTGGGACTAAAAGGCATTCTGCTGTTCCAGCCATTTTAAAATCACCTGGTTGGTTTCTTCCGGCTTTTCCTGCTGGATCCAATGACCGCAATCCAGATTGACCACTTCCACATTGGGCACGAACTCTGTTAGTTTTTCAGACTTCGCGACCAGATCCCGGTCGCCATAGATCATGAGTGCAGGCTGTTGGATGATTGGGTTCACATCTGCCAATAAATGCCAGTTGCGGTCAAGATTTCTGTACCAATTTATACTGCCTGTGAACCCGGTCGATTCGAAGGCGGAGACGAAAACCGCCAGCTCACGGTCGCTCATCATAGGTTCACCGAGTGGTGTCTCTGCCCTGGCGAGATTGATCATCACCATGCCCGGCTCGGGCGGCGCGGGAGGTAGATTCTTGCGGAAGATGTTGCGAAGGAACTGGTGTGTGTGTTCTTCTAGAACTGCGTCCGCGACGCC
>JAKSDO010000163.1 GCA_022360055.1 Cytophagales bacterium
AATAAACAGGGTTAATTTATCGGTTAATCCCATAAATTTGAAGGCTGTCGTTGTTACAAGCAAATAGTAGATATTCCTTGTCCTTTAATTTTAGTTTTTCAATATCCCTGACTTCTGATTTGATATGGAGCCCGGATACAATTGGATCCATTGTTTTCATTTCCCGGTTTTTCGTAATCTGAATTATCGTACCATAACTCGCACTATAAATTCCGGTCTGTGGTTTTGCGCGATGTTGATTACCTGCTAATAGAATATCTACATCGTCATTATTATCCAAATTGTCAACCAGGATACCATAGACCGGAGAAATCTGGGCCTCGAAGGGTAATGCCTCCGAGATAAATCTTCCTCCCTGATTCCAAAAAACCATACTGTTGGTAGTAAAAACTTCATAAGTCAAAGCAGTGCTCAATTGTTCCGTTGAAAAGATGTCGGTTATCGTTTGCTCTTTATAATCGGTATACTTCAAGTACCTCTTCAATAAATAAGGCAGTTGAGCTGTTATTTCTTTTTTTTGGACTATTGGATAGGCATTTTCGCCATTATAACTTGTAATGACCTGTTCCACGTCTCCATTTTGATCAAAATCATTGACATACATTCGAACCGGACTCCCTATCGATGCTTTGAAAAAAGTGTTTTCGCCAAGATTACCTACCATCAAATCTTCATGGCCATCGCCATCCAAATCATTAGTTTCAACCGTATTCCAGAAACCATTACTGTTCTTAAATCCGACATTTTTAGAAACTTCTTTGAATTTATTTCCCAAATTCTCAAACAGCCGAATAGGCATCCAATGACCTACAACAATCAGGTCCAAATCCCCATCAACATCGTAATCTAACCAAGCTGCATCGGTTACCATGCCTATTTCAGATAATTCGGGAATTTTTGATTCTGTAGCATTAGTGAATTTTCCTTGACCATCATTCTCTAATAAATAGCTTGTTGCAGGTACTCCGTAAGAACCTGGGACCAGTCTTCCTCCAAAAAAAATATCCTGATCGCCATCTGCGTCAAAATCAGCGTTTACAACCACAGAGGTAGCCGATGGCCGGCCATCAGGCAAAAGTTGTTCAGATTTTACAAAATGGCCATGGCCATTATTAAAATAAAGTCGATCCATAAGCGCAAAAGAGCTGGTTGAAAATTCCGGGCTGCCTGTTGCCACTAACAAATCAAGATCTTTATCGCCATCAGCATCAAAAAAGATGGCATAAGTGTCCTCCGAACGTTTATCATTTCTAAAAATCTCTTCATCCGTCATTGAAAAGCCATTTGGCTTTTGCAGATATAATGTGCTGGCTTGTCCCTTGGCGCCAGCTACAAATACATCTTCTTTGCCATCTCCATTAACATCGCCTACAGCCACTTTGGGGCCTTCGTTGGAAACCATTTCAAAAAGCAATTTTTCATTGTTAAAATCAATGAAAGCACTTTCACAGTGTTTATGGTTTGGAAAAAGCTTGTGGTTATGGTTTTCTAAAAGAACCTGAGACTCGATTTGTATTGAATCAGGTTTAAGGGGTGAAGAGCTATCCATTTGCAAGGATAGGAACTGGTCTGCAGCGATATCCGTGCGAATCGTTGTGTTGTCGTTCGGCCAGTGCACCTGAATGCTATCAATTACCTCTTCGCTCCCGAGGCCAAAATTCAGTCGACTATCGATTACGGACATCACTCCTCGCATTGGAAAAAGCTCTTTATAATGTTTCTTTCCTTGAACGGTTACTGTTACCTGTGCGCCTATAGCGGGCAAACCATTTTCGTTCTTTAAATCAAGTACTAAAAAATGGTTATCCTCGTGGCCTGTTCTATTCCTGTAAATGAATGGCGGTGCATTTATATTATTTACAACAAGATCAAGATCACCATCATTATCGATGTCGCCATATGTTGAGCCACTGGAAAAGCCTGGTTGATTCATTCCCCATTCTTTGGCTACATTTTCAAACTCCAAATATTTCTTTTGCTTAAATATGTAATTGGCTACAGGCTCTGTCGGAATATCATCAATAAGCCGTTTAATAACAGCGCCTTCACGACGTAGTATCTCTCTTATTTTGCTAGGATCGGCATAAAAGTCTATATAATCCTGATCCAAAAGGTCCTTGGGGATCCCATTGGTGACAAAAATTTCATTTGTTCCATCTAAATCAAAATCCACCATTTGCACACCCCAGCTCCAGTCGGTTGCGCTAACATTAGCATAGCGGGAAATTTCCGAGAATGATATGTTTGCATTTGGACCCAGACCATTATTCAACTGAAAAGTATTTCTTGGAAATTGTCTGTAATACCCATTTTTCACTTTAAGCTGATATTTATCCCAATTATCAAATATGGCTTTAGTTTTAAGACGCTTTTCTGAAGCAGGCAGCATTTCTGTAACAAAAATCTCGGGATACCCATCGTGGTTCATATCAGCAATATCCACTCCCATTGATCCTAAACTCAATTCCTGGGTCAATTCTTCAATAGATTCGGTAAAAGTTCCGTCGCCATTATTGATGTATAAATAGTCCTTTTCGAAAAAATCGTTGGCCACATAAATATCAGACCATGAATCCCGGTTTACATCAGCTACCGAAATACCCAATCCAAAACCGATTATACTGCTGTAAATACCAGCGTCCTTGTTGACGTTAGTGAAGTGTTTGCCGTCGTTTCTATATAATTTATCACCTCCATCTCCATCTTCCTTGTTTCGAATTCCACTTTTGACATCAATAACTAAATCAGATGGATTAATAGAATTATTGGATAAGTACATATCCAAATCTCC
>JAKSDO010000137.1 GCA_022360055.1 Cytophagales bacterium
ATATCCTTCCAAACCGAAAGCACCAAATCTTCCCTTTCCAAAGGATAATTCTGCATCCTCAGTACGCCAGCTTTCGTAAGCGACAGTTACTTCAGTCTTATCCGATGAAGCTTCTTTTTTTCAGAAATTGAAGCTAGAAGATGGTTACATTCAAATAATATCAAAAGAAGGAGAAAAGGGAAAGGTCAAAATCAAATTGTGGGTTGATGTATTTAACCCGGTTGTTCATATCGAGGTAGAATCATCGGATAAGACTGAAGTAACTGTCGCTTACGAAAGCTGGCGTACTGAGGATGCAGAATTATCCTTTGGAAAGGGAAGATTTGGTGCTTTCGGTTTGGAAGGATATCCTGGAAAAGTAATCAGGTCAAAGGACCATATTGAACAAACAAATGAAGGCATTCTTTTTTTTCATCGCAATCCAAAAGAGAAACTGATACCGGACATTTACCTCAAATTAACAGAACTTGAGGATTTTGCCGATGAAATCAACGACGACATAATAAACAGAACATTTGGTGGAATATTGTTTGGAGAAGGACTGGCTCCTGACGGAACAGATGAGGGAATTTACCAGGGGACACCTTTCAAATCTTGGAAACTAAAAAGCGAATCAGCTAAAAAAGAACATCATATTAGTATCGCAACCCATATTCAACAGGCAAATACTGTCGAAGACTGGAAAGCCAATCTTACAAAAACAATTGAATTGTCGAAAAAAGATCATAGGCAGGCATTTACGAAAACAGTTTCGTGGTGGAATGATTTCTGGAAGCGAAGCCACATTTTTATCCATCCTGAGAATCCAGATCCAGATAATCCGGTTTGGCAAATGAGCAGGAATTATCAACTGTTTCGCTATCAACTTGGGGGCAATGTTTTTGGTGAATATCCGACCAAATTTAACGGAGGAAGCCTCACAACCGATCCAGTGCTGGTTGATGAAAAGAAAGCTCATGATCCAGACTGGAGGCAATGGGGCGGTTCGGTTTTTACTGCTCAAAACCAGCGGTTGGTTTACTGGCCAATGTTAAAAGCAGGCGATTTCGATGCCATTATTCCGCAATTCGAATTGTATAGACTGGCACTTCCCGGCGCCAAAGCCAGGGTTAAAAAACATTTCGGACATGATGGAGCTGTGTATTGCGAGTATGCAAATATTCCGGGAATGGCCTTCGGTGATGGCTGGGGGTGGCAGAACGAACAGAATTACAGGATTCGTGGAGAAGAAATTCCTTTTGGCGATCCGCGTGCAAACGGTGCAACAGCTTTCAACGATATTGTAGAAAAAGGTGTTATGGCAAATGGTGCAATCGCTTACCATTGGGAATCGCAGATTGAACATGCCTACATGATTTTGGAATATCATAGGTTTACCGGTGCCGATATCTCAAAGTACATGGAATTTATTGAACAATCTTTGATATTCTTTGATGAGCACTACAGGGCGCGTCAGAAAATGCGCAACGGAAAAGAAGTTGATGAAAATGGAAAACTGGTCATATTTCCGTCTACATCCTGTGAATCATATCGTGGAGCGAAAAATCCCGCTGATGTGCTTTCAGGCCTGAAAGCTTGTTTAAACAGTTTGCTTAATCTTGATGAAAAATATCTCTCATCCGAAAAGAAAAAGTATTATGCCGAATTCCTGGACAGAGTGCCGGATTTTGATTATGATGAATTAGATGGGCTGAAAGTAATTAAACCGGCAAGAAGCTGGATTCGCGAATCAAATCAGGAATTGCCGCAGTTTTATCCACTTTTCCCATTCAATCAATTTAAACTGGGCGATAAAGAAATTGAGCTCTTCAAGAATGCTTATAAAGTTGCTCCCGATTTCAGGAAAGGAACGATCAAAAGCTGGCACCAGGATGGAATACAATTTGCCCGAATGGGAATGGCACAAGAAGCAGCCGATTATAATACGAAGAAACTTCAAGACAGCCCTAGGCGATTTCCAACTTTTTGGGGACCGGGGCACGACTGGGTTCCTGACCATAACTGGGGAGGTTCGGGAATTATAGGCCTCCAGGAAATGCTCATGCAGACAGTTGGTAATACGATAGTTCTTTTCCCTGCTTGGCCTAAAGAATGGGATGTAGACTTTAAATTACATGCACCGCAAAACACTACTGTCGAGGCGGCACTGAGAAACGGTAAGGTTGAATCCCTAATAGTAGTTCCTGAGGAAAGGCTGAAGGATGTAAAGGTGTGGATTAGATAAGGTTGTAAGCGGTTTTTAGTCTTCCAATAATCTAATATTGGGAAAACTTAAGTCATAATTCTTAGAATTCTAAATAGTATAATTCATCAAAATAAAAATTAGCTAAAAACTATTTCAGAAAAGGTCCAGGTCTAAGCTAAACGATAAAAGGTAATATGTTTTAAGAGATAGGCACTAGATTAGACCCGGGTTTAACAGTTCAGCAAAAGCTTTATGGGCATAATAAACCTTTAAGGTTTCTCCGTATTCTGAGAAAATGCCAAGTAAAAGTGCTGTGGTGCAGTAAAAGTTTGCCATATCGATTGGCTGAGCTATACCAGATCCATATTTTGCCAGATGTTTTTTATGCTTTACGTAATTAAGCAATTAAACTACTACCGGCTAAAGCCGGTAGATTTGATATCGGCTGAAGCCGACTAAAGTTCATCACTGATTTCAACAGGTAATATTGTCCACAACTTCTAAACCAAATGTTTAAAAGTATTGTCAATTTCAGTTTGTTCGAACTTGTCGAGGTATGCCTTGGTAGTAGCCTCACTACTATGTCCTAAGGCCTCACTGATCACTGCAGTAGAGATTCCTGACCTTTTTAAGGTTGTTGCATATGTATGCCTGGCCCAATAGAACGCGATTTTATCTGCTTGGTTGATTTTCAGGTCAGTAGCGATCGCAGTAATATCTTTGCTGATTCTTTTGAGTCTGTTTTTAATCCTATGTCTAATAGTAGATGGAGTTAACTCCGGTTCTAAAATGGGAAAGACGAAAGTATTTTTTCGTGAATATCGATCAAGTATTTTTCGAATTTCTGGTTCAATCTTGATGATGTATGGATCAAGTGTTTTTTTTGTGTTTGCTGTTTTAGCTCTTCTATAGACAATTCTGTCTCCAAGAATATTGTCTTCCCATTTCAATAGAGCCATGTCTTTAAAATTCATTCCTCTAGTCAGGTAGCTAAAAATAAAGAAGTTCAATGAATGCCATTTCTCTGTATTCCTTTTTTGTTTAGAATTCATGAGTTTGACAATATCATCTTTTGTTAATGCTCGCTTGGAAGGATTGCCTGTCTTGATTTTGTATTTCTTAAATGGATAATTATCTTCCCTGATAAGTCCTTCAGAAACTGCCTTATTATAAATGGCTCTCAATGTTCTCATATAAATACCAATGCTGTTGATTGAATTGCCTTTATATTGAAGGTGTCTCTCAAATTCTTCTAAAAATCTGTAATCTATGTCCTGAAAAGATATTTTTAATTTAAATTCGATCAACCTGTTTCTCGTGTCTCTGTAA
>JAKSDO010000252.1 GCA_022360055.1 Cytophagales bacterium
AAAAATTAGTATTACAAAATTCCTCGTTCAGGTTCTTAGAGCAGAGTTTTAAGGAGTGGCTGGATATCCAGGGCTTTGCCGATACGACCGTTTACAACCTTCCCACACACATCAGAGAGCTATTACATTACCTCGAAAGCCAAGGGATCAACCACATCAAAGAACTGGAAATAAAGCACATCAACGCCCACTACGACAAATTAAAGGAAAGAACACATCAACGAAGGTCAGGAGGGCTGAGCAACGGACATCTGAACAAGCACATTCAGGCATTACGAAAGTTTACCGATTACTTGCGGAAAGTAGGCAGGATCCAATTGCCGAGCTTGAAACTGGACAATGAGGATGAAGGTCACAAGATCACATTTTTGACAGAAGAAGAAATCAAAGAACTGTTTGAGTCCGGCTACCGAACTGGGGAGAGAAAGCCCAATGTTCCGGAAATAGTGTTGGCAGCGATCCAGGCCAGGGACAGGGCCATGCTGGCTATTTATTACGGTTGTGGACTGCGAAGAAATGAGGGCATACACCTGAACCTATCAGACATCAACTTCGATAAATCCTTTCTCCATGTGAGGAAGGGAAAGAACTACAAAGAACGCTTTGTTCCCATCAGCAAATCCAGCTTGAAATACTTGCAAGAATACATCTACGATCACAGAAGCCAATTAGCAAAGAGCAGCACCATTGATGCATTGTTCCTGGGCTACCGGGGAATGAGAATGCAAGGCCAGAGTTTGTTTATCCGGTTGAAACTATTGCAACAGCGATCAGGAAACCTTAACCTATTGGCAAAAGAGGTCGGACTCCATACGCTAAGGCACTCCATTGCTACACACTTGATGATGGCCGGAATGAAGATCGAAAGCATTAGCCGTTTTTTAGGGCACAACAGCCTGGAGAGCACACAGATCTACACGCACCTGGCGGGATTGGAAGTAGAAAAAGAACAACCATTTAGCAACATCCCAAAATATGAAATCGGCAAGCTGTCAGAAGATGAGTGAGGATTTTATGGAATACATGAAGGGAAGGCAGTTCAGCCGGAATACCTTAAAGACAACCAGAATCACAATCAAACTTTTCCTGGAATGGGTAGACAATGAACGGATGGAACCCGAACAGGTGAGTTATCAGGATTTGCTAGGGTTCATGAAATATTGCAGCCAAAAAGGAACCACACAGCGAACGATCCAACATTACCTGAATACGGTCAGGCATTACTACAACTATTTGGAAGAAGAAGACAGAGTATCAGCAAATCCGACTTTAGGCATCGAAGTAAAAGGCGTAAAACGGCAAGTACTTTACCACATCATCGAACCTCATGAGTTGCATGCACTTTACAATCAATATCCATCAGAAAATCATCGGGACAGGCGAAACAAAGTGATGTTGGGCTTGCTGGTTTACCAGGGCATCAGAACAGAAGAATTGTCCAGGATAACCATTAAAGAAGTCAAGCTCAGGGAAGGCAAAATAGATGTATTGGGCAGCAGAAAGAGCAACGGACGATTGATGCAATTGGAAAATCACCAGATCATGGACATGTACGATTATACCTTGCAAGTAAGGCCCGAAATCCTACAAATGGAACCTAAAAGGAAATCGCAATCCAGGATCGAGACAGATCAACTTTTTATTGGAGAAGGCGGCAACTGTTATAGCATTAGCAACTTCATAACTCAATTAATGATCAAGGTGAGAAAGATCAATCCAAGTGTCCGGAATGCCCAGCAGATCAGAGCAAGCGTAATTACAAAATGGGTAAAAATGTACAACCTGAGAAAAGCACAATACCTGGCCCGCCATCGCTACATCAGCACCACAGAAAGCTATTTACAGAATGATCTGGAAGGACTGAAAGAAGAAATTAATCAATATCATCCGTTGGGATAAATCAATTAATTACGAAAAACGTTACTTTTATGAGACTAACAGTAAAGACAATGGATTTAGCATCGAGAAAATATCATCTAATGGAGCGTGTGATGCTTCTTAGCGAAAAAGAATTAGATAAAATGGAAGCGCTTTTGAATAAAGAAATCTTTGACCCGGAAGTCGAAAAAGCAATGACTGAAAGGGCGCTCCAATCAGAAAAGGACATCAAGGAGGGGAAAGTTTATACAATTGAAGAAGCAGACTCAAGGCTTAATCAGAAACTGAATTCATGGAAGTAGTCGTAACAGACCAATCACTGATCCGGCTTGAAGAATCACTGCACTTTTATATTACTGAACTTGAAATGCCTGTTGAGAAGGCCATAGAAATAAAAGATACATTGCTGTATAGAGCAAGAGGTCTAGGCGGTCACCCGCATAAAGGACAACCCGAACAAAACTAAATCAAGGTCATAGAAGGTTAATTGAAGGGAATTTTAAGATTGTTTACCGGATAGAAAATGATGTGATATATGTGGTGGATTTTTTTGACAGCCATCAAGAGCCCAATAAATTACTAAAGAGGAATAAATAACCCAGACCCGCACAATCAGCCCACTGCCTGCCCTGCGGGTCTCCTCCCGACACGCCGGGATCCGAGCTTGTCATGGTTCTTGCGCTCCTCGGTCAGTCCTCATGGCAGCTCCTTTGTCTGCTTATGCTGCTTCTCTTCATTCCGCTAAAGCTCCATTGCGATCAGCCGCAACGCATCCAACCGCTGCC
>JAKSDO010000172.1 GCA_022360055.1 Cytophagales bacterium
AATCTTCCCAATGTTGAGCCATCTCTTTAACTTTATCAGGATTCGTTTTTGACAAGTCTGTTTTTTCTGTCGGGTCATCCTTCAAATTAATGAGTACCCATTCTCCATCAGCATTAAACGCTTTACCCTGCATTAATTTCCAGTCTCCCTGATAAACAGTTTTGTATCCACTAATCTCAAAGCATAGCGGTTGTTGCTCAGTGTCTCGAACAAACTCAGCTTCATTTTGAAGAAAAGCTTTTGCTGATTGACCAAATAAAGGATTCAGGATTTTTCCTTTGTAGGTCTTTGGACGCTCTACATTCGCATATTCCAATATAGTTGGATAAATGTCCGCAGCGTGCACTGTCGCATCTTTTATTCCATCAATTTCAACACCAGCCCCTGAAATAATAAGAGGCGCTCGAATACCTCCTTCACCAGTTGTAGTTTTATAATAGCTGTAAGGCGTTGCAGTTACTTCCGCCCAGGCACCACCCAAAGATATGAACGAATGATCTCTGCCCATTTTTTTTAAACTGTTATCAAAGCCTTGCTTTTTATATTCATCAATATTTCCGACATAATAAAACTCTGGCTCATAAGGATTTGGACCGTTGTCAGACATAAAAATGAATAGGGTATTATCAAATCTATCCTCTTCCTTTATGGCTTGAATCAATCGGCCTACTTGGTCATCTACATACTCAATCATCGCGGTGTAAATTTCCATTTTGCGAGACTGGTAAGCTTTTTCTTCAGTTGTTAACTCATCCCATGCCGGAAAGTTCCCGGTTCCCGGATTGTAGGGAACAGACTTATCGATCAACCCCATGCTCTTCATACGTTGAAGACGATTTTTTCTGATCGAATCAAAACCTTCATCATAGACACCTTTATATTTATCAATGTAATCGTCGGTTATATGGAGGGGATCATGAGGAGCGGTATAAGCGAGATAACCAAAGATTGGTTTTTCTTTATCCGATTCTTTAATGTATTGAATCATATGGTCTGTGAATGCTTTTGTTGAATAAAAGTCTTCCGGTAACTTATCTACGCGCTTGTCGTCTTCCACATAAAAGGTAACTGGAGCATCAAAAGGCCCGAGAGGAAAACCATCTTGAAAGTACCCCGAGCCACCTGCCATTTGCGCGAAACTTTTTTCGAAACCTCTACCATAAGGATACTGGGATGAATCGAGTGAGCCAAGATGCCACTTTCCACTCATGTACGTGTGGTAACCGTTATCATTCAACACCTCTGAGAGCGTTACAACTTTATCATTTAAGAAGCCTTCATAACCCGGTTGCAAATATTGATTCTTTGTGTGCATAGGCGCCATTGCCCCTAAGCCATTTTGATGATTATCAACACCTGTCAGAATAGAAGCTCGTGTTGGGGCACACATGGGTTGCGTATAAAATCGAGTAAATCGAACGCCCTTGCCAGCTAAAGAATCGATATTTGGAGTACGAATCTCACCACCGTAGCTGCCCAGATCCGAATACCCCAAATCATCCACTACGATGAGCATGATATTTGGTACGGGAGAATGCTTTTCAGTCGAGACGAATTTGCAACCCGTAAATGAGATAATCCAAAATATGCAGATGAGTTTAATTGCTTTCATTTTATTCTTTTTGACTATTGCTTTTTCTCAATAGGAACACTTATAACTTGCATATTAACTGGTCCTTAATGAATTGCAGTTGTCTTCCAATGTGCCCTAACGGTTAATTGTATGAGTAGTGGCAGATTGCGTGGTATTTTCCTTTCAAACCGCTACGCAGTTTGAGCGGACTACAAACCCTGATAATTACTACATTACCTGCCATTACTTATACAAAATGTGTGTGCCCAGCATGGGCATTAGGTATCGAAGATACCAAATATTCCAGAGGGTGAAAGTCCCTTATGTGCCCCGATGAGGATCGGGAAAGCATTAGCAAGTCGCAAGCTGGTCAACCGTGAGGATGGCAGTGAAGGAAGCGAGACTGCAAACCCCGGTTCCAACGAACAGGAATTGGATACAGAGGCTGTATGAGTCGGATGAGGTAACACATCATACTGACGTCCAAAGGGTGTGAGAACATCAAGAATCCATGCAGTAGATCCAATGGATATTGGGTGAAGGAATATGCCCTTACCTGGGGAGATCTCGGACTGTACGGGTTACAGACCGAGAAGTCAGCAGAGGCTATAGTACCTAGTGGTAACGAGCTTCCAGAAGTGGAGAGGTCTCACAAGCTAAGGAAGGGCCGAACGTATTGTGAAGTGAAAATTCGCATAGGAATACAACAGTATAGCCTATGCTTAAAAGTAGCGGAAAGATGTATCGGTGTAAAGAGTGGTGCATTATGCTTTACGAACCGCCGTACACGAGAACCGTACGTACGGTGGTGTGAGAGCCTCAACCTGAGTCATTTGGACTCAGGTCGGCTACTCGATTAGCAATTGTTATTCTTTCTTAAAACCGAATTCATTGATTACGTATTCTTTAAGTGTCGATAAGGCCTTCACTTTTATCGCTGTGAAATATTGCCCATTGGAAATAAATACAATCTCATTCTCGTCAAAAAGAGAAAAAATTATTTCAACTACAGGTATATACACTCTATTAGGTTCTGGATTAAAAAAACTATCAAAAGTATTTGTATTCTTTTTTTTATTGTTTGAAACAATATTATACGATATACATATCTTAAATGTAGTATCAGAAATAAAAGCATAATCCTTTGAGGATTCAGTTTTTGTATTACTAAAAAAATCAGCTAATTCTTTTGTGAATTCATTACAAAAATTCGATGTATCAATTCGCATTACCTCACTTTCATAATTTGTATTAGGAAATCGAAAATATAAAAACAAAGAATCCGTAGACATAATAGTGCTACCAATGTATTGCGTATTAATTATTCCATTTTTTAAATAATCATTGGTTAGTTTAATACTATCTAAATAGAATTTGTTATCCACTTTTGTAAACTCAAGATATAATTCTCTTTCTACTTGATTATTATGATTATCATGTGAAAGAATACCAAACCACTTTTCAGGTAAAAGATAATAAACTACATAATATGAATCGCCTATTGTCCCTCCACTCTTTATATTTTTTGATTTATTGTTTTCAACCGATTGAAACATTCTGTTAATTTCAGCAATCGAATCACAAAAACAATTCTTATCATATAAACTTTTTAAGTCTTCACTGCATAGTTTCCAAATCTCCTTACAGTTATTCTCTTTAATATAGTTTTCTATTTTTTTATATGTACTTTCCTTATCCTCAAATGTACCAAAAGAACCTATTTCAAATAGCTGAGCATTTATGGAAGTATAGCAAAACATAAGGAAGAATAAAGTATTTAGATATTTCATAATTTCATCTTTGTTAATGTCCATTTTTTGCAGCTAATAATTGCTAACGGTTTAGTGCATGTTGCGTAGCGGATTTCGGAGCGCGTTCCTGTCCGCGAGGACGGAACGATGATGCGAGATCCGGAGTTGGCACACCACCAAACCCCGCTATGCAATATGGCACTTTGTGTGCGCCTTGAATGGGTGAATATAGCTCATGAAATTGAGTGTTCCAAAGGGTGAAAGTCC
>JAKSDO010000206.1 GCA_022360055.1 Cytophagales bacterium
GGATGATAAGGAGTTGGTTCATATAAATAAAAAAAGTTTAAGAAAGATCTGTGAAATTGTCTCAGTGTAAAAATAGTAGACTGGCGTATGTTACCTTGGCTCCGATGTTTCACCATGCCGGCTAAACGGAACATCCGGGGATGCCAAAAACCAATTAGAGTAGGCGTGATTCAAATCGATTAAAATGAAAAAATTAGGAAGATTAAATTGAATCCTGAGAAATTGCTAAGTCATGATGAATCAGTAAGTTTTTGTAAGGGAAGCAGTACTTTACTCAGAAAAAAATCAAAATTATCTGCAATAATATTGTTTATGGCTAGTTTTATATTAGAGATATTTGCATTCATATTTTTCGATTCTGAGTAGCTCGCCAATGCAAATATCGAATAGACCACACCACTTTGAAGGAAGAAAGCAGCCTGAGTTTGTTTTTCCCGAGGTTTGAAGCTGCTTTCAAAAAATGGAGGATACATATGATGGAGTTATCGTACGCTCACAATTTCGATTGTGGAGTAGGATCTATATATACAAAAAAATGAAAAGTCACAGTAAAATGGGACTGACGTGGCGAAGCTGTGCCAGGGCGACAAAATAAACACAAGTTCAGCGTACGGATTTTTTTGTTAGAGATCCTTTGATGAGCGGTACTGAGAATATAAACTTTCACCGATTATTCATATAAACATGGAGCGTTTTCTTTAAAGCATTAACCGTGAAAAGCTTTGACAAACTTCAACTGATAAATAACCTGGTATTGAAAAATGCACCGTTGATCAAAGATATCGGGCTTATGAATGGCAAAACAGGAATAAGCATATACTTATTTCATTTTTCCAAGATCATGGATGAGCGCATCTACAAGGAACACGCAGAGACTTTGATCGAAGACGTGTATCAGGAAGTTGAGAACAATATGGTACCTCCCGATTTTGGGAATGGTCTGGCCGGGATTGTCTGGGGGATCGATCATTTGGAACGAAATGGTTTTTTGGAAGCGAATCCCGATGAAATATTTGCCGATCCGGACGATAGGATATTTCGATTTATTACTAATCAGAGTGAGATTTCTTTGGAACTGGAAAGAGGTCTTTTGGGCTATGGATTTTATTTATTAGCCCGGTTGAGGGGCAAAGACTTGGAAAATGTCAAGGGCAGGGATTATCTTCTGAAACGTTTGCTTATCGATATAATCAATCAAATTTATGAGTTGATCGAAGAAAAGGAACACATGCTGCTTGAGCCGGCAGCCTTTAAGCTCACCTGGGTATTGCCTCTGACACTCATTTTCTTAGCTGAGGTCATGTACTTAAATGTCTACAGGCGAAAGATAAGCAGAATCCTTGACCGGCTTTCTTACGTTGTTTTATCCTCTATCCCCATAAGACACAGCTACAGATTATACTTAGCAACAGGTATGGAAATGGTGCTTAAGTATGAAGATTTGCCTCGTTGGAAAGAGCACCTTCATGTACTTAAAAGCAATTTTGATCCGGACAAGCTTTTGAGCGAATTTCCTGATAAAAGCCTGACACTTACCGAGGGCTTAAGTGGTATTTGCCCCATTATTCGTGTATCGAATAATATCTGTAATAAAAATAGACTTCTGAACCAAATAAGTGACAAGATCAATAAGTCTTTATTCTGGAATGAGCTGAAGACCCGGGAACGTTTTATGTCGTCTCACATGGGGTTGTCTAAAGGGATCTCTGGTATTGGCCATGCCTTTGTAGTCTTTCAGGAAGTCTCTTCTCAATAAGATCAATCATTAAAAAAATGAACGAGAATGTCCTTGAAGTGGTGAAAACCGCTATAAGGTACAATAAGGTACCGGTCACTGATGATACGATTACCGAAAGTCTGAAATCACATCCTCAATATCCTTCTTTGAAAAGCATCTGTGATTCTTTGAAGGAGTGGAACGTTGAGCATTATCCTATGAGGTTAGACCAAGAAGAATTGAAAGAGGCCGGTACCTCATTTATTGCCCATTTAAATGACGAAGGGGAAACACTTGCTTTTGTGCAGGGGATTAATGGGAGGTCCACTGTTGAATATTTTGACAACTTCGGAAAACTCAAAAAGATAGGTGAGGATGAGTTTTTCAATAAGTATTCTGGAATTGCAATATTGATCGTCGCAGATAAGAAGTCTGGTGAAGAAAGGTATTTGGAAAAAAGACAATTTGAACTATTACATAAGGGCACATCCTATCTGGTGGGATTAGCAATACTATTGTTGATTGCAAACGCCTTTGTTTACGAGCCAATGCCTGATTTATCTCAGGTTTAAAAGGAATCCCGGTGTGTTTATGAACCTTTTGAAACAGAATGAGTATAAGCAATTCGAAATTCCGGAGGAAATATTTACCGTGAGTACTGGTAAATCCCGAACGGCGATTACCGCTTTTCTCAGCCTAAACTGTAATCCGTGTAAAAAAGCATTTAATCAATTAAAAACGTTGTTTGAGCATGAGGGGATTACCCTTCATTTGATCGTTTCGTTTCATGAAAAAAACAAGGGATTGGTAAATCGGATGGCCCGGTTGTTCCGGGAGAAAAGAATAAATGAAGCGATGAGCCTGCTTGAAAGCTGGTATAACAATGGCAGCATCGTATCGGAAGATCCGGATGAAAATCAGACGGAGGATTGCTATGAGCGAATAAATAAAACACATCGGCAACTGTTTAAAAATACGGAGGTGTCGGGAACTCCCACCATATTTATAGATGGCTATAAGCTCCCGATGGAATATGAGATAAAAGACATTGCTTACTTTATCGACGTATTGCAACAATAAATACCTGGTATTATGAGTATTATCAAATATTTGGACAGGATTAAAAAGATGGACGATCTTATTCGGAGAAAGGCAACCGGCACTCCGGATGAGTTTGCCGAAAGGCTGGATTTGTCTCGAAGTGCTTTGATGAAATACCTTAAGCTATTAAAAGAGATAAAGGCTCCGTTGGAATACGATCAGTACCGAAGAACTTACTACTATGTATTTCCATGTAAATTAAAGATTGGCTGTGAGAGTAAGCTGCTGGATGATAAGGAGTTGGTTCATGTAAATAAAAAAAGTTTAAGAAAGATCTGTAAAATTGTCTCAGTGTAAAAATAGTAGACTAGTGGATGTTACCTTGGCTCCGATGTTTCACCATGCCGGCTAAACGGAACATCCGGGGATGCCAAAAACCGATTAGAGTAGGCGTGATTCAAATCGATTAAAATGAAAAAATTAGGAAGATTAAAATTGAATCCTGAGAAATTGCTAAGTCATGATGAGTTGGTGAGTTTTAAGGGAGGATCAGGCGGAAGCGGTTGTGAATATTATGAGTGCCGTTGTCTATATATTCCAGGACAATGGACCGGATGTTATACGACTGAAAGTCAAGTCTTAAATGCAATTCATATGTATTGCGGGCCTGGCTCAAGCGGATATTGTGATCCCATATGATTTTTTGATTTATGGAATAAAGGAGGCTATCTCAAAACCTCCTTTAACTTAAATTTGTTTGATAGCTGATTAATGATGGATTGAAAATATGAATTTGATTTTATTATCAAGTACTGAAATTTGTCCCAATATTCCCGGATTGAGTAGATCCGATGATGAGAACAACACGATGCTGATGCATATTAATTTATCATAACTATAAAGTAGCAGGTGCGCAGGAGCTTACATTATTTTTAGCTCAATTCATCTCTCTCTATTAAGTCACTAATCTTAAAGAAATATTATGAGAGCTATTTTTGTGATTTTGCTTGCGATAATCTTCATTAGGTGTGCGTCTAAAGACGCAAGAGAAGGAAGCGATACAGTGCTTCCGGCCATACACGTGTACAAAGCCTTTCTTGAAAAAAACAGAATCGGTTGCAGCAAAGTTTTTAATTCACTTGAATACATTCCGCTTGAAACAAGCAAGAGGAGCATAATTGGCAGAGCCCCGGATATATATGTAGATCGGCAATACATAATTGTAATTGCATTTCGACAGATTCTTTTATATGACCGCAACAACGGAAGATTTATTCGGGAAATAGGAAAATTTGGAAGAGGTCCAAACGAATATATGAGTACTGAGATAAGATCGTACAATGAAAGACTGGGAATCGTATGTGCCAGGGGATGGCAAATGAATAAACGAATACATTATGATTTATCCGGTCAGGTAAAAGAGGTTGTCCGACATCCCTACCAGACTTCAGCGAGTCACAGTTTAGATCCCAATACATTCGTTGGATTTATTCCAAATTTGAATGGAACAGAAAAGAAGAAGCTTGTGATCTTCAATTCGGAAGGTGAAGTATTGCGTGTTGTAAAAAGCGACAGGACATTTCTAAGAGAGGTTCCCGGCAGAGTAGTTTCGGTAGGGAAGGAGTGCCAGTTTTTTCCATATAAGCAGGATCTGTTCTTCAAAGAGATTTACAATGATACAGTTTATAGCATCACTAAAAATGGTTTGTCCCCAGAATACATTTTTGAAACCGGAGGGAATACACCATCTTATGAAATAAAAGGCCGTAGAGATTTTTTTAAAAAACTATCCGGATATTATCAAATTCAAGACTTGTTTGAAACGGAGGATTTTCTTTTTTATACTTTATTGGTTAACAGAGAATTGTATCCGGGGTATTTCAATAAAGAAAGTAAGGAAACTTATATAGGAGATTATTCGAATGATGGCCACCACGGTTTTTATGATGATATCCATAATTTCGTTTCGTTTGAGCCGAAAAATAAAAACCTGGCAAATGAGGTCTTTGGTTATATTGAAGCCTCCATCATATATGATTGGTTCAAAAAAAAGTCGGGAATGACTAAGAATTTTCCAAATCACATAAGGAGTTTGGAGAAAATTGGGCGTGAAGACAATCCAATTGTGGTAATTGCCACATTAAAGGACGTGACTCATTGATTTTAGAGGGAGAAGTGGTGGGACTTCCCAGTTGGAATACTGTCAGTAATCTGATATATTCGATCATATAATGACTTATCTGAAGGAGCTTTAGCTGGATGGAGTGTTCGCTGGACAAGCAATGGATGTAGCCAATACAGTAGTGCAATGCTTTGGACATCTTGCATGGGACCGGGCTGTGATACATTATGGTACTCTTATTGACAAGATTGGTAAGTTGCTCATTTAATCTGAGCAACTTATTTCTAACAAAGATTATTGATTGAATAAATGCTGTTACATTTTTCTTTATGCTTTAAATCATTCGAGTAAAATGAAGTTTTTACACGTCTCAATTTTTTTTGCCATTTACTATCCTTCTTTTTCCCAGCAAGCTCAAATGGTCACTATTAATGGCAACTTGGTTGATCATAGTAGCAATCTACCCATAAATAATGCCGTATGCTTTTTGAAGAATAATGATCATATCGGAGTCGTGTCCGATAAAAACGGATCATTGGTATTAAGTTTTCCAAAAACTTTGATTTATGATACTCTGATCGTCTCTTCTCTGGCCTATGAAAGAGTTTCAATACCGCTATCTCAGATTGACACAAGTAAAGATCTTATTAAGATTTCAATGAAAGAAAGGACTTTATTATTAGATGAATTAATTATTGAGGCAACAGGCTATGATTTGAAAAAACTGGTATTAAATTCAGTGGCCAACATTTCGAAAAACTATCCGGATAGGGCGCATCAGTTAAAAGGCCTTTACAGAAGGGTATCTACGGAAAAAAAACAGTATAAATACCTTGAAGAAGCAGTAGTACTCGTTGAAGATCATGACTATAAAAACTATCAAAGGCCATCTAAAATTAAAGTAAATGCATATAGACAAAGCAAAGATTGGGGTAAAATTGATACTTTGATGGTTAAGGTTTTAAATAAGATCAGAGAGAAGGCCGTTAAAAATTTCAATCTGTCGAACAACTCATTACATAGGCTTTTTGAAAGTAACTATATAAGAGTATTCAACAAAGATGGTACTCATTTTAATTTTAATACACTTAAGGGTTTCATCGATGACCACTACAAATTCGAATTGGTCGATATATTAACCCCTGGAAGAGATACTATATATCATGTCGCATTTAGCGAGGGACCTTTCCCTGAGCGACCGTCCGGCAGAACATATCTGAAAATCAATTCAAGCGATTTAGGTATTGTGGAGTTTCAGATATCATCAGGGTTTAAAGGTAACAACAATTTACTGCATCAGGTATTGGTTAAATTCAGGAAAGTGGATAATCGATACTACCCCTATTATATAAAAACAGTACAACCAAGATACATTAATCGTGAAATTGATGACGGTGAATATGATATTGAGATTTACCAGTTCGATGAGGTTAAAACAAAAGATTTTAGAAAAATCAGATCTAAAGAATCGATCAATCGTTTGGACATGGAAAGCCATAAAAGCAATTCCTATGATCCAGGGTTTTGGAAGGATATTGATGAGTCAGGTAAATACCCCGTTCTGGATCAAGGAGTGAAATTAAGCCTGGAGAAAAATCAATCATTGGAAGAGCAATTTGAGGAAGCAAGCCGGCAATAATGTTCATAACTGATCAACACCGGTATATTAAAGAAATATTGCTTTGCATGATCTTTATTTTAAACGCTTGTGGATCGCATGATCAAGAAAAAACACATGAGGTTATTCTTGTTTTCAACAATCCAGTTGAAGGACCTTCTTTCCGCGATCTTGGAACAAAAATCAAGTACATAGATGATAACCTGATACCTCATGTAATTGATTTAGATAGGAATAGTACCCATAAGTTGAATACATTAAGAGAGAATATTGATCTGGCCTGGCAGGATAAGAATAGAATTTCTCATCATTTTCTTCTTACGAACGGTGATAGTATACATTTTACATTGAAAGATAAATGGCTTGTAGCTGAAATTAAAAACCGGAGAATCAATAAGTATGAAACAAACTTTGAGAGAGAAAAGCAAATCGATTTGTATCATGAAAGGTCATCTTCACTGGAAGATTTTCTTTATTTCTGGAATTTGTCGAATAGTGAATTCAGTACAATATCAGGAAAGGATATTGCAATTGAGCTAAACAACTTAAAAAAAAGGGCTGGCGAGGAACTTGCCATGGAAAACACATACATAGATTCGCTGTTTGAAGCAGGAAAGTTGTCAGGTGATGTAGCGCACTACTATAAGTTGAAAAATTCCTTTATAAGGAGAAAACTAAAGTTATACCAATTGACAAGTATAAATTTCACAGATACCCTGCGGATGGGAAATCTATTTTCAATCAAAGGCGATCAGTTGGGCGATTCTACCAGGAACCTTGCTGCTTATACTTTTTATGATGATATGCTTTCCAGCTTTTATCAACAGGGTTTAGCAAAGGATACAACAAATGAAATAAGCATTGATTATATAATGAGCATATCGTGGCTTCCTGATGAGGTAAAACAATCCCTGGTATTCAAACACTTGGATAAAATATTGGAATCATGTCCGGTTGATGAAGGCAATGCTTTGTTGAGTCATATGAATTATGACAGTACTATTTTTAAAGGATGGAAAAACCATTTCAATGAAAAGTATATGCTGGATCAGAAAGTGAATAGTAATTGGAAGCTGGAGGATCGAGCAGGTGAAACACTCACATTTGATGATTTACTTCAGCATTACAAAGGAGAACTGTTATACATAGATTTCTGGGCAAGTTGGTGCATTCCTTGCCTCCGGGAAATGCCTGAATCAAAAAAGTTATCATCGGAATATTCTGGGAAACCTGTTCGTGTGATCTATTTATCGGTTGATAGATCTGTTGAAAATTGGAAGCGCGCGCAAAAAAGATTCCTTGATTTTGCCGATGCCCACAGTTTTTACATTGACAGCCTAAACTTTGATAAGGTCAAAGACGCTTTTCAATTGACAAAAATACCCAGATATATGTTATTTGGCAACGATGGAAAGCTGCTCCATCAGAATGCTCCGCGGCCCGGCAGTAGGGAAATAAGAGAACTTTTTAATAAGTACTTGTAGATTTAGGCGAATTTATGCAGGATATGAGTTAAGATATTCAAGTCATAGAGAATTCAAGAATTAGTTCACATCAATAAAAAAACTCAAGAAAGATCTGTGAGATTGTGTCAGTGTAAAAATAGTAGACTGGCGTAAGTTACCTTAGTCCTGATGTTTCACTATGCTGGCTCAACGAAACATCCGGGGATGCCGAAAACCGGACAGCTTGCTGGCCACAAGCAAGAGTAGGTAAAATTAAAACTTGTTAAAATGAAAAAGTTAGGAAAATTGAAATTGAATCCTGAGAAATTACTCAGCCATGATGAATTGGTGAGTTTTAAGGGAGGTTCCGGGGGTTCGCCTTGTTTCTACCAGGGATGTTGGTTATTATATTGTACAGAAATAAATGGTAGTGTATGGGCTTATTGGGAATGTCCAAATTATGGATCATGTATTGACAAAGATGCACCCTATTGTCTCCAGTAGCTTCCGTATGGTACTACTGTAATTTATTTATTTCCCTACGAGCAATTATATGATCAAGGCAAGTTTGAATTCACTATTAATCTCTTTCTGAGAATATCTTGGAAAGGGATTTTTACAGACACGCGAAAGTCAAGTAGAATTTATTGATAGTAAACTATTACGCTTACGCATAGTGCTACAAGTCTTTTAAAACACAATATGCGATTTTTTATCAAACAGATCTTCAAAATGAGATTATTACGTTCGGTTTTTTTAACTTTTCTATCTCTTTTTCCCTATTTCCCTGTTTTTGCTCAGGGTTCCGTCTATTGCCTGAATTTAGAAAAATCTGATTTTTTGCATTATACTCATTTCAATCAAGATATTGTCAAGAAAAAAATCATTATGATTGGAGAGATGCATTACATGAAAGCTAATTACATCATACAAGCTGACCTGTTGATACATCTGAATAAGCACTTCGGGGTAAGGCATTTATTGATTGAGTTTGGCCGGGCAGAAGCATATCTTTACAACAGATATCTCAAAACAGGTGATTTGTCGTATCTCAATAAGACTTTTCCGGGATTTAACCATTTCGATAAATTTTTCACTGGTATAAAGAAGTTGTATGAATACAATTTGGGACTTGACCACAATAAAAAACTTATTGTACATGGGCTTGATTTTGAAAGGGAACCAGGACTCTCTACCTGTCTGCTTGAGCTTTTATCAAACTATCCAACTAATCCACTAATCGGAAGTTTACGAGATTCAATCAAGGCCCGACTAGATACCATTGGTGTTGAAAGGGATACCGAAGATTATATTAAATTTTTAAGGGAAAGAATATCTGCTTTATCCCTACCGGACGATGAAAACAAAAAAACTATTAATGACATACTAAATAATAATGCTTTTGCTTCCAGTTTATGGGAGCGAGATCGGTATATGGCCGAGACCTTCATTGCGCTGGATACGACTAATGAAGTTTACTTAGCACAGCTTGGCCTTGCTCATACCATGCTGAATACACAAAGTGGGCTGGCTGTTATTTTAAATAATCTTGACAACTATCATAATAAGATCTTGGTAGTAAATATGTATACAGCAAATTCAAAAAGTGCTCTTCCGTTTAAGAATCTAAGTGATTGTCCGGTTTTTCTTTACCGGTTTGACCCTTCCAATGAACAATTTGCAGTATTTAGAGAAAGAGGACAGTGGGCATTGATTCTAAAAGATCAACCAAGTTATACACCTATTAAATAATTATTTTAAAATATTTAGCTAAAACAGTTAGTGTGATTGAAATAATTGAGCATTTTCGAATTAATCAATTGTTACTTAGCGTTTGATCGATTTTTGAAAAGTGTGCAATTCGTTAATAATCCTTTTGGTTTTCTTCAGTCTGTCGTTTAATACTTATTCCCAGTCGACTGTCTTTTTGAAGTTAATTCCTATAAATGATATCAATAAAGATGATTTATATATGTTAAAAGATAGTTTAGATAACTATTTTAACTTATACACTAACATTACTTATATAAGAGAAAACATTCATATTGAAAACGCGCTGGCAAATGACATTATTTATGCAAAACCCTTACTGGATACGTTGGAGAAAAAGCGTATTTCAACGGATTCTATAAAAACCATTTTTATTACTGATAAGAAGTTATCCATAATAGAGTTACCTATAAATAAAGATGCTTCATATGATCTAAAATATCTTATACGAGGATTAACTTCCAGCATCTCAGGTAATTTTGGCATTGTATCTACTTATAAACTAAAAATGGAATCTGTTGACAATGTCCATTTTCAAAATTTATTGGTAAAGACCATGAGACACGAAATTGGTCATTTGCTAGGATTGCACCATTGCAGAAATGACAATTGCTTAATGAAGAGTGGATATGATCCATTAATTTTTCAAAATATTGATTATTATCTCTGTAACAAATGTCGAACTATGCTAGTGTCTCGATGAAGAGGAGATTAGGACGACGTTTAAAGATTTTTTTATTTGTAGCATCAAACGATTCGGTCTTTTTAATATTGAATACACAATCACTTAGTTAGAGAAATTATTTTTTTTGAAATTCCCTCATTATAAACAACTTGATGCGATGGACTGCGGGCCGACTTGCTTGCGGATCATAGCGAAATACTTTGGTAAAAGCTACAGCCTGGCTTATTTACGCGATCGCAGCTATATCACACGCTCCGGCGTATCTCTGTTGGGCATTAGCGAAGCAGCGGAAAGCATTGGTCTGCATACCCAAGGAGCCAAACTTAGTTGGGAGCAGCTTCGCAGCGAGGCGCCCCTCCCTTGTATTGTACATTGGAAAAAAAATCATTTTGTAGTCGTTTACAAAATCAAAAAGAGGAGATCCTTTTTCTCCTTTTGGAGTAAGAGGGGCAAACATGATACTGTATTTGTATCCGATCCTGCCCTGGGGCTACTGACCTATACTACGGAAGAATTCCTTACCTGCTGGTTGAGCAGCAAGGAAAAAGGGGGTGAAAACGGGGTAACGCTCTTATTTGAAACCACACCGGACTTCTACAGAGAGGAACCTGAAAAGAAGGGGAGACTTAAGTTTATGTACTTACTGGGCTATCTGCGTCCTTATACAAAATTCCTGGGCCAATTGGCTCTGGCTACTCTTACGGGAACTTTGCTAAGCCTTATTTTTCCTTTTCTCACCCAGGCCATTGTTGACTACGGTATCGGCAATAGCGACCTGGCGTTTATTGTCATGGTGTTGGTAGCTCAAATGGTACTTACTTTGGGGCAGGCAGCTAACGGACTGATCAGAAGTTGGATTATGCTGCACGTCACAACAAGGATAAGTATTTCGTTAATTGCCGGTTTTCTTACAAAATTGATGAAACTGCCGATTTCCTTTTTTGATATCAAAATGGTTGGTGATATCATGCAGCGGATCGGTGATCATGGCCGCATCCAGTCCTTTCTTACGGGATCGCTCATTAACATGGTTTTTTCTATATTCACCTTGGTTATGTACACGTTTATTATGGCGGGATATCATATGGGCATACTGGGTATATTCTATGCCGGAAGCGCTATGTACGTCATGTGGATTTTATTGTTTTTGAAACGGAGAAGAGAGCTCGACTATAAACGCTTTCAGCAGGCCTCAGCTAATCAAAGCAATCTGGTTCAATTGGTGAACGGGATGCAGGAAATCAAATTGAACAACTGCGAAAGACAAAAAAGGTGGGAATGGGAACGCATTCAGGCGCGATTGTTCAAAGTGAGTGTAAAGGGTCTTACGCTTAGTCAAAATCAGCAGATAGGTTCTACATTTATTGATCAAACTAAAAACATCACCATTTCTTTTTTGGCGGCCAAGGCAGTAGTAACCGGTGATATGACCCTTGGAATGATGATGGCCGTGCAATACATTATAGGGCAGTTAAATGCCCCTATCCAACAATTCATCGGATTCACACAGGCAGCGCAAGATGCCAAGATCAGCCTGGAGAGGCTGGGAGAGATCCATGACAAAGATGATGAAGAAAGGCACGAAGATCACAAAATCCGGGAAGTTCCCGCTTGTAAAGATCTTTCGATAAAAGATGTCGTATTTCAATATGAAGGACCTCACTCGGAGAAGGTGCTTAACAATGTGAGCTTTAAAGTACTTTCCAATAAAGTCACGGCCATAGTGGGGATGAGCGGCAGTGGAAAAACGACATTAATTAAATTGCTGCTTGGTTTTTATGAACCTGTCAGTGGAAAAATAAAGCTAAATGGCCTGCCACTTGAGAAATATAGTCCAGGCATCTGGCGGAAAAAGTGTGGTGTGGTCATGCAGGAGGGATACATTTTCTCGGATACCATTGCCAATAATATTGCTGTTACGGGCGATCATCCCGACCATATGAAATTGGATATGGCCATAGAGACAGCCAACATTAAGGAGTTTATCGACTCGCTCCCGTTGGGCATAAACACCAGAATCGGCAATGACGGACATGGCTTGAGTACGGGCCAAAAACAGAGGATACTTATAGCAAGAGCAGTGTATAAGGATCCGGAATACCTCTTTTTTGATGAAGCCACCAATGCCCTGGATGCAAAAAATGAACGGGTAATTATGAAGAATCTTGACGATTTTTTCAAAAACCGCACAGTACTTGTGGTCGCCCACCGTTTGAGTACGGTAAAAAAAGCGGATCAGATCATCGTTCTTGAAAAAGGTATAATTATAGAACAAGGGACGCACAAAGACCTGGTTGCATCCAAAGGGGATTACTACCACTTGGTAAAAGACCAGTTGGAACTGGGCGAATAATTTACTCAAATAATCTTGTAAAATGCCAGATATTCAAAACCGTCATCTCGAAGCCTTCAGCGAGGAAGTGCAGGAAATCATGGGGCATGTCCCCAGGTGGATAGTCCGGTGGGGCATTACGGTGTTCTTTCTGATCTTTATGTCCATCCTGGCGGGGAGTTACTTTTTTAAGTATCCCCGGGTAGTTTCAACGCCCTTTGTACTTACAACCATTAATCCACCTGTGCCTATCGTTTGCAAGACGAATGGCAGGATTGCCAAATGGTACGTTTCGGATGGCGACCGTGTGCGCGAAAAAACGGTAGTCGCATTGCTTGACAACTCTGTAAATTATGATGACCTGAACCGGCTAAACAAGCTGCTTTCCGGCATGGACAGGGATTGGATTGATCATGTCGGTTCCATTGATTTGCCTGAAAAGTTGTCATTGGGTCAATTGCAGCATGCGTATCTCGGCTTTCGAAAGCTATACGATGAACTTCGGACTTCCCTGGATCAGGATTTGACAGGAAAAAAAATTACGATATTGGAAAGCAGGATCTCCAACCGGGAGGAGCAAAATAAGCTGCTTTTGAGGCAATGGGACTTGAAGCAGGAGGAATACAGGATAGCCGAACGTATTTTTGTCCGGGATTCCACGGCTTATCACGAAGGGGGATATGGAATCATAAAGACAGAGTATGAGCGCTCTCTACAGACAATCATCAGCGATCGATCGTCATTGCTTTCCTTTGAATCCAGTGTCAAGAATGCCGAATTGACGTTATTGCAACTCCGGGAAAGCCTGTTGGAGTTGAGGATGTCTAAGGAAAATGAGCTTAATAAGCTCAAAGATCAGTTAGATGAAGCATACGTAAGGCTTCAGACCCAAATTGCCGATTGGACCGGCACCTTTGTGCTGACCTCACCGATTGAGGGTAAGATCACCTTGACAAATTACTGGAGTGAAAATCAGGTCATCAATTCAGGAGAACGCCTGGCAACCATTATTCCGCATAAAGAGACTATTATTATCGCTCGTGCATATGTTCCTTCTTCCGGCTTGGGTAAGGTGGCGGCCGGGCAGGAGGTGAACATCAAACTTTCCGGGTTTCCCTATATGGAATACGGGATTCTTAAAGGGAAGGTAAACACCATATCTGAAGTGCCTGAAGCATCGGGTTACGTAGCCGAGATTGAGCTGGTCAAAGGCATGGAATCGGCTTATGGTGAGAAGCTGAGATTTATTCAACACATGGATGGCACAGCCGATATAATAACGGAAGAGACACGTTTGGTTTATAGATTCATTAATCCTCTTCGGATGATATTGAATAACATTCACCTATAGCGTCTGTAGATCAAAACGGTAAAATTCCGTGTATTGATAAACATCTTAATTCAACCGTCAAACTTAAATTATGAAGGCAAAAAAAATTAGCTTATCAAACAAAATAGACAATCACCTGGTGCTCAATGCAAGTTTCATTGATAATCTGGGACTGATGCATGGCAAGATGGGGCTATCAATATATTTCTTTCGAATTGGACAAAGGTTGAATAATAAAATATATAGCGGATATGCCGAAGAATTAATAGATGAAATCTATAATGAAATTGATGAAAGTGTTTCGGCTGATTTTGAAAATGGGTTAGCAGGTATCGGGTGGGGCGTAGAATACCTTATTCAAAATGGATTTGTTAAAGCTGATGCGGATGAAGTACTTGAAGATTTTGACCGTCTTCTGATTAAAGAGATCCTTCATCTAGGGTTGTTAAACGGTCTGATTGGCTTTGGCGCATATTTACTCAAGAGGATACAAAGTACAAGGCCTGATGGAGAGAATATCGTTGCACGCACCAACCAACAATTTCTTATTTATGTGCTGGAAGAATTGGATAAAAGAACACAAGATATCGCGAGGGTTGTTAAAGAACCAAAGATTTCATGTCACCGGGAAGAAAACAAAGAGGGAGCAAATTTCGATATTACGTGGGATTACCCCATACTTATATGGTTTCTTACTGACTTGCTCACGCAGAATCTTTTCAATGCCAAAATTGAGAATTTCATATTGAGAAGTCTTGAGCCATTAAAAGAAAAGAACAACTTGCCAAAATCCGTTGGAAACAGACTTATGTTGGCATTCTCAGTTATAAATCTCTTTGATACCGTTGAAAATTACCACAATGGCGAGGTCGTACATGGAACGGAATTTAAGGGGAAATTAGATGAATTCAAGCTTGTCTCCGAAGATCTACTAAAGAGAATAAATCGCGAAAACGTATTATCTGAATTTTCAGCAAATAAAGGCTCAGTAAGAAATGGGATTCCAGGTATTGTTTGGATATACAATCAATTCTATAAAATTACCTCTAATTTTCAGTATAAAGATGAAGCAAAATATTGGTCGAGATCAGGTTTGTTTTTCAAGGATGTGGAAAATATCATTTCCGGTTGCGATTTGGGAAGGGGTAAAGAACAAGATATGTTTGGGCTCTTGGACGGATTAGCCGGAATAAGGTTGATCAGCGCTTCCTTCATGACAGAAAGATAATGTGTCTGCTCACAATAGTTTTCATGGAAATAGGTATGTTTATTTCTCTATCGTGTGTGAGGGCATATATAGCCACTTTTTCAATTCAACAATTTTTTAATCTCATAACTTATCCATTTTCCGGATTCATTCGGTTTGTCAAATTCGATCCAGCCCTTGGGAAGATAAAAGCGGTTAACGTACCAGGATCCATCTTTTTTCTGTTTTTTATTCAAGGCTTCCAGGGCCGCACTGCAACGGGAGTCTTTTATTAAGCCGTTTCTTTTCAATAATCTTAAAATCTCGATCAGATTCGTCTTGTAGGTAAACGGGTAGGTTAGCTTCGTTATATCTTTTGTAACCGGCGAATTGTTCGATTTTCTTTTGTAAACCTCGTGATCAAGAATGTACTCCAGTCCCTTATTGAGCTTATGGTCAACCGAATTATTCGCTTTGATCGGCTGTTCGTATTTATAGTCGGAAAGTGCGATCATTGATTTCACAACGCCAATAAAACAGGGGGCCGATTTCATGCAGCCTCCGTATTTCAATATGCCCTTGCCCTTCCATAGATTTTCCTGATTTCTTTCCGTGTTTTGATACTTTAAAATCCAGTGAATGCCGCTTTCAATTTTTTCTGTTTTGTGGTAATTCAATTTAATGAGAACACTTGTTATCATCGCATTGTAACAGGCCAACAGATCATCGGCTTTTCCACTCAATGAGAAACCATCTCCGCAAAAGGTCCCGTCAGCAAGCTGGTCTCTCCACAACTGAACGCTTTCATTCATGTATGAAAATGGTATTTCAGACAATTCAATTAATCTATGCAATAAATTGAGACCTGTGAGTTCGAATTTTGACAATAGCTGTTTGAAGAGATCAGATTCGTCCAAGAAGGGTTTTGCTTCCCGATAGGTCTTGATCGATTGATCATCCACTTTTTGTTTAAGGATCAAAGTCGAATCCATTATTCCTGTTTTATATCCAATGATATGGTCGAGCCTGGTCACAGGCCTAACCTTCGGTTTTATACATCGGTAATTGGTATTGGTATATTTATATTTTCTTTTATCGTTTTGGCTAAACATGCAATCAACCATGCCCGGATCAAATCTTTTTTGCTTGTACTGCTGCCGGTTTTTAAAGATTTAAGCATGTTATCCAAATCAAAAAATTCGTTTTCAAGATAGGTCTTTATGTCGATATTATACGAACCGCAGCCCTCAAATTTTTTTTCCTCGACTGCTTTCATTTGTCCTATTCCTTTTAACAATAAATTGAGGTTTTGAGGAAAAGCATAATGGCAAATGTCTATTTTGCATGCTTGAAGTTCCATCTCTTTGAATTCCCGGCCATGCTGCAATTCATCATAAGACTTCCAGTCCCAGGTCAATCGGGCCAGGACTAACCGGACCAATCGTATTTTATCCGGATGCTTATCGCCCAGCCATTCCCGCACCTGTTGTCGAAGCTTTTTGTCGTAATTGTCAGAAATCTCACTTGGCAGATTTTCACTCAACCATTCCTTCATCGCCCAAACATATTGTTGTCCGGTAAGACTTTTTCCTGTTGCGTCATTATTCAATACACTTTCTCCATGCCGAATATGGTTTATTCCGATCTTATTCGTATTCACCTTTGGTTCAAGGGCGATGATTGAATCCCTGATTTTTCTTAAATGTTGTTGATATTTGAAATGGCAGACCTCAAACCGCGTGATGAGTTCGCGAATTTTGTTTACTTTATCCGGCAGCTTCCCCAGTCTCTTTTCCAGATTATTTATCCTGACGATTTCCGGGTCCTGCAAAGAGATTTGGATATTTGACCATGCGTCCATAGCCTGTCTGGTTTTACAATTTTGACTTTTATTGTTCCGGAACAAATGCTATTGCATCAATCTCAAGCAAAAAGTCCGGATTTGCTAATCCTGCAACAAATAGAACGCTTATAGTCGGTGGATTCGGAGTGTGTTTTAAGAATCTCTGAGAAACCTGGAAGGCGCCGTATGCGTCTTGCCCCTGTACCAGATAGATACCTAATTTCACTAAATTATCAAATCCGGCACCACTGGCTTTCAGAGCTATTTCGAGGTTTTTCATTACCTGCTCAGTCTGTAGCAGAATATTGCCTTTCCCGATCACTTCTTCGTCTTTATCAATGGCGTTCTGTCCACCGATATAAATCGTCTTTCCGGTTCCTTGGGTGGTAATGACCTGGGAAAATGCGTGACTTTTAATGAGCCCGTCCGGATTTATATATTCCATGTTGTTTGTCATTGCCAATTCGGTTTTCCGCCAACACGATTGTGTTGCATGAAGTTTTCCCGAATATAGCCAATTGGTTGCTAAATGGTAATTATTTTTTAAAAATCGATGATTCACACGGCTACCGGTGTATGTTTTCCGCAGTACAACAGGGCATTAAAACCGGCTATGAGAATCCTTGCAGGATTTTAAAGACATGCGAGGCTTTTCGAGATTTGAACAGGTAATCCAATAAAGTAAATTTTACATTTATTTTTGATAATTTCTATCTTGTCAATTATTTCACATTTTTTTAGTTGGCTCTTGAGCAATACATGGGAAAGGAGAAGAAAGCAGATACACAATCGGAAAGGCACTTGTTGGCCTTAGTGCAGAGAGGGGATCAGGAAGCGCTGGGTCAGTTGTATCAAAGATATTACCGGATTTTGTTCAGCTATTCTTTTAAGATCAGCGGCGACAGGGAACTGAGCAGGGATTGCATCCATGATATTTTTCTGGATATCTGGAAAGACAGAGAAAAACTGAGCAATATAAAACGGATGCGCCCCTACCTCCTTCAGTCGGTATGGAACAATACCATCAAAATGCTGAAGCGCAACGGAAAGCAGGTGCCATGGGACCCTGAAAAACCGTATCGCACGGAGGTTGTTTTTTCGGTTGAGCAATTGGCCGTTCAACATCAGATTGGCAAAGAACGGCAAGATGCGCTACAGACAGCGTTGGATGCGCTTCCGGCCAGACAAAAGCAGATCCTTTTTATGATCTACTACGAGGGATTATCCATCGATGAAGTCAGCGAAATTACTTCTCTTCACTATCAATCCATTAAAAACACCACGCACAGGGCATTGACCAGTCTGAGGAAAATACTGCGAACTATAGTGATTTTTACGGCGTCCTTTTCCACCTGGTATTTGTCTTGAGGGATCTTATCCCGATGAGCTGGTGCAAGGAACGATCCCAAACCGGGGCGCCGACTGCCGCAGGTTTATCCCGGTCTGATATTCATTTTACCCATGACGACAAATTTTTTTTCCCCAAGATGGGTACCGACATATAACATAAAGATCATGCATTTAACAATTGAGAATTGAATGAAAAACAAAAGTGTCGAAATCGACGATCTGTTACTCGATCCTTCTTTTATAGCGTATGTCCAAAATTCTGATCCGAAAGCTGTGGTTTATTGGCAGAACCGGATCAAAGAACAACCCGAAAACAGTGAGATGTACACGATTGCCGCCAGAATGATCAAAGACCTGATGGTCGATATATCCGAGGAAGATGTGGAAGAAGCTTTGATGCGGCTCAATCATTCTGTAAGAATAACTCAGCAAACTACCGGGCTTCCAAAATATCAATCACCGAGGGGACAGCGGACCAGGTGGTATCGCTATGCGGCCATACTGGTTGCATTTTTTACAGCAGCCTTTATTTTGGGCTTTTTCATCAGCCGTCACTTGCATCAGCCGGATCTGACTGCTCAGAATGATGCTGTTCGGTGGGTCACCAAGCAAACCATCCGCGGGCAGAAATCTACAATTACGTTGAAGGACGGCACACGCATCAGGCTTAATGCGGAATCGACGCTTTTGGTGCCGAAGGTATTTTGCGACACATTGAGGGAAGTTAAGCTGATAGGGGAGGCCTTTTTTGAAGTGACCCGCGACCCGGAACGCCCTTTTCTTGTGCACAGCAATAATACTGTGACCGAAGTTCTTGGCACTTCGTTTAACATCAATGCTTATCCTGAAAATAGCTATACGAGCATTGCGCTGGTGGAAGGCCGTATATCTGTAAATGTGGGAGGCACTCCTCCGGTTATTCTAGAGCCGAAGGAAGCTTTGAAGGTATCAAAAAATGCCTCGGGGTTAAAAAAAGAGCGCTTTGATCCGGAGGAAATTACAGCGTGGAAAGACGGCATCGTCCGGTTTCAAAGGGCCGGTTTTGAAGAAATGGTAAAAGTACTGGAGCGATGGTATGATGTCGAGTTTGTCGTGCGCACCGATCCTTCGGTTAAGGCGTTTTCAGGTGAATTCAATAACGAAAGCCTGGAAGAGGTATTGAAAGGGATCAGCTTCAGCCTGGATTTTAACTATCGCCTGGAGGGCAAAAAAGTATATATCAACTAAAATAAAAAAGATAAAGCTATGGAATACAACACCAGTTAATAAAGATACTCTCAAACCGGACGGAGTTTTGGCGAACAGGGCCCGGTTCAAGAGTTTTTGATTTTATGAAATTTTTGTATCACAAAACCAAGTTAAAATTATGGAATGTAAACTACTTAAACAAATAGTAGTCATGTCGAAATACGCTGTTTTCGGATTACTGCTACAAGCGATTTTTTACACGCTCCTGATCGCCTCTGACAGCAGGGCGCAATTACGCGTGAGTATGGAAGAAATCTTTCTCACGATCGATCTGGAAGAGGCCACACTGGAAGAAACCTTCCGGGTTATTTCTGAAAAAACCAATTTCAAATTTGCCTTCGACCACGGCAAGGTGCATTTAAAGGATAAGGTGACCACTGCTTCAAAAGAAGAATCTCTGGACAATATACTCCGGGATATTTCCCGCCAGGCCAACCTGCAATTCCGGAGAGTTAATGATAATATCTTTGTAACCCGGAAGAAAGGGGGCCGGGTCGTTGAAGTTGATTTTGCCGGGGACGAATCGATGCAGGGCAAAACGATCACCGGCAAAGTAACCGCTCATGAGGACGGTGAAGGCCTTCCCGGGGTGAATGTCATTGTAAAAGGGACCTCCCAGGGTACGGTTACCGATGTGGAAGGCAACTATTCGCTGGAAGTACCGGGTGAAGCGTCCATATTGGTTTTCAGTTCCGTAGGTTATGTCCAGGAGGAAATAATGACAGGAAACCAGACGGTAATTGATGTCAGCATGGTTCCGGACATAACCGCTTTGGACGAAATCGTCGTTGTCGGCTACGGAACTCAGGAAAAAAGGACCGTTACAGGTGCGGTGAGTACCGTGGATAATGATCAGATCGCGGTTACCTCAGAGCCGACGCTGACCGGTGCCCTGATTGGAAAGGTTAGCGGGGTTTCAACGAGACAATCCGGAGGAAGGCCGGGCCAGGGAGCGGCGCTGCAAATTAGAAATTTGGGCGCTCCGCTTTATGTGATTGACGGAATTCAAAAGGATGTAGGGCAGTTTAACAATCTGGATGCTGCGGATATTGAATCCATAACTGTTTTGAAGGATGCTTCCGCGGCGGTTTATGGCATTCAGGCCTCGAACGGCGTTATCCTGGTGACCACAAAGACGGGTAAAAGGAATATGAAAAACCAGTTGAATGTTTCGTACAGGACCGGCTGGCAAAATTTCACACAATTCCCGGATATGATGAATGCAGCCCAGTGGGTAGATCACATGGTCGAAAGAGATATGAACTTGTTTGGCTCGACAGCATGGACGAGAGAGGAGTATGATAAGTGGCAGAAAGGAACGGAACCGGGATACGAAAGTTTTGATTGGAAAGAGTTCATCATCAGAGAAAACGCCCCTCAATCCCATTTCAATATCAATACGATTGGAGGCTCGGACAAGGTCTCTCATTATGTAAGCTACAGTTCTACCAACCAAAAGGGGATGTTTGACGGGTACGGATTCAAAAGAAATAATATCCAAACCAATGTGGAGGCAGATCTGGTTGGAGGACTTAAACTGGGCGTGAATATTAACGGGAGAGTTGAGGAGAGAGAAGGAGTGATGACCAATTTGAACTGGGATCATTTCTATATTTTCTCCGAAGCCATCTTTAGAAACAGACCGACAGAAAGACCTTATGCGAATGATAACCCGTTGTACCCTGCCGATAATGGAAACCGGTCTTATGTAAATACAGCGGCTATTACGCGAGAAAACAGCGGAGGCTGGGTAGATACCTGGAGAGTCTTACAGGGGAATATGAAGCTTACGTACGAGTCTCCGATAGAAGGGTTGAACGCAGAACTTCTGGCGACCTATTACTATGCCGATAATGAATATGACGGACAGAAGTATGAAACTAAGTTATACTCCTATGTCCCGGAGGATGATGAGTACCTGACCACAGGCGGCAGCCCTAACAGGTACAAATTGCGAAGGTACAACAGCGTTGAGGAAAACATGTACCGGGCTCAGATCAATTATAATGGAAATTTTACTAAACACAAAATCAATGCTGTGGTTGCTGCGGAAATGAATGAGAGACTTACTCCGGGATATTCAGTCGAAGGCAAACCTACCACAGATTACCTGTCACTGATGAAACCTAACGAGTTTACCAGTTTGTGGAATGGTTACGGCGAGAGTGCCCGTGCCGGTTATGTCGGCCGTGTCAATTATATCTATGCCGACCGGTACATCATTGAGCTGTCCGGCAGGTATGACGGTTCGTATAAATTCTTGCCGGAAAACAGATGGGGATTTTTTCCTGCTGTCTCATTCGGCTATCGAATAAGTGAAGAGAATTACTGGAAAAACCTGGGGATCGAGCACGTGATCGATGACTTCAAGATCCGGGGAAGCTATGGCAAGATGGGAGATGATAGCGGCATTGGCGCATTTGACTATTACGACGGATATAATTTTGACCGTGGAAGGTATATTTTGAAAGAAAACACCAGCGTAACCGGCATCGAACAAAGGGGGCTCCCGGCGACCAATATTTCCTGGATCGAAACAATCAACTTTAATGTAGGTTTTGATCTTTCTATGTTTGAGAGCAAGGTGTTAGCCAGTGCAGATTTTTTTACCAGAAAGCGGGAAGGACTGCTGGCGCACAAAAATGATATTGTCATTCCGGAAGAAGTTGGTTTTGACCTTCCCCGAGACAATTTGGAAAGCGATATGAACATTGGCTGGGACGCATCAATAACCTGGAGAGATCATGTTTCTGATTTTAATTATGAAATAGGTGGTGTTATTGGGTTTAGCCGTAGAAAGACGGTAAATAAGTATAATCCGCAATTTGCAACGTCGATGCACTACTGGAGAGATAACCAGGAGAACCGATGGCAGGGAGCATGGTGGGGATATCTGTCAGACGGTCAGTTTACCAGTCAGGAGCAGATAGACAATTGGGAAATCGATAACGATGGCAGGGGCAATAGAACCATGCGGCCCGGGGATATCATATACAAGGATTTGAACGGAGACGGAAGGATCACCTGGGACGATACGCGCCCCCTTGGGTATTCCAGTGGGTTGCCGCTCCTGAACTTTGGGATCAACCTGAATATGCAATGGAAGGGATTTACGCTTTACATGCTGTGGCAGGGTGCCGGTAAATATAATTACTATAGAAACTGGGAAGTTCAAAAGCCGGCTCCTGGAGATGGTAATTCTCCGGCATTTTTATCTGATCGATGGCGTAGAGAAGATCCGTTTGATGTCAATAGCGCCTGGATACCAGGGAAATATCCGAGTACAGGATCATGGAGCCCCTGGCAAAACAACAACTATGATAGACCTTCAGACTTCTGGTTGCACAACATTAATTACATCCGCTTAAAGGAGTTTGAATTGGGATATAATTTGCCTGATCAGGTTGTCGATAAATTAAAAGTGCAATCGTTTAGGGTATTTCTTAGTGGAACAAATTTACTAACATTTGATAACATTGATATTGTGGATCCAGAGATCACTGCAACAAATGCGGTTACCTATCCGCAGGTAAAGACGGTCAATGTTGGATTTAAGCTAACCTTATAAATGATACAACAATGAAAAAATATATTTTTCTTACAATAATTGCAATATGTACGTTGTCGGCTTGCAACGATTGGCTGGACAGAGAGCCTTATACCATTTTAGGCAACGATGTTGTTTGGGGGGATGAAGAGGGAGCTGAAGGCGTTTTGGCCAATTTGTACGACCGGTTACCTATAGACGCTTTTAACAGAGGAGGGTATCATGGTGAGTTTTCAAATGCTGCCTTTAATATGTTGATCTCGGATGAAGCAATGTGGTCCGGAGACCGTAATGGGCTAAATGGTGTTCAATTCATCGATCCCGATTATTACAGCTATTGGGATTATACATATATTCGTGATCTGAATTTATTTCTTGAAAAGGCGGAAGTCTCTAACCTTTCATCCAAGGATCAACTCATTGCGGAAGGCAGATTTTTACGGGCTTTCACATATTTCGAAATGGCAAAACGGTACGGTGGCGTACCGCTGATCACGAAATCCTATGAATATGATCCCGGTCTTCCAGTCGAAGAGTTGCAATTCCCGAGGGCCACAGAGGAAGCAATCTATGATTTCATCGCCAGTGAATTGGGTGATATTGTTGATCCACTACCGGAAAATAAGGATTTTCGGCGGGCGACCAAATGGAGCGCATTGGCGCTCAAAAGCAGGGCCATGCTGTATGCCGGCAGTCTGGCACGGTACAATAACAGGATGGCCGATCCCATAGTATTGCCGGGCAAAGAGGTAGGCATTGATGCCGGTAAAGCGATCGGCTATTATAATGCATCCTGGGACGCCAGCAGACAGATCATAGAAGCGGGTTTTGATCTGGTAGATGATTATTTTAATGTGTTTGATTCGAAAGGAAGCGATGAAATGATATTGGCGAGGGATTTCCTGACGTCGTTATACACCCATGATTTCACCATTAAAAATTCAACACCTAGTTTAGCGGAAACGGAAAATCAGGGCGCTGAGATCACACCTTATCTTGAAATGGTTGAGGCATACCAGTATTTGGACGGAACACCTGGGAATATTCGTATTGAAAACGTAGATGGGACTCCTGTTTACTACGACAATATTGCGGATGCATTTATTGGTAAAGATCTTCGTTTTGATGCTACGGTGCTTTATGGTGGTACCAATTTTAAAAATGCAGAAGCAAGTATATTGGAAGGTCACAAAGTCTGGAATGGCTCTTCTTATGAAACTAAGACTGGACTTGCCCTGGGTGCGCAAGACGAACAGGGCAGATTATTACGTGGCTTTGACGGCCCTTCGACAGACAAAAACATTACCAATACAGGATTTTATATTAAGAAGTTTGTGTCGACGGAACCTGATGCCGGTCTGCAGAATATTCAGGCTACCAATTACTGGCCGATATTCCGCTATGCGGAAATCCTGCTAAATGCAGCGGAAGCAGGCTTCGAGCTGAATAAGCCCGAAGCCTTGCAATACATCAATGAAGTGAGGGAGCGGGCAGGGTTCGGAGCGAATAGCCTGAGCGCACTGACCTTTGAAGACATCGTCCATGAACGAAAGGTGGAATTGGCCTATGAGGGGCATCGCTATTTTGATATCAAGCGCTGGAGGATTGCCGAAGAAGTGCTTAAAGGGCAACAATTTCACGGATTGTACGCCTACATGGTCATTCATCCGGGCGATGAAAATCATGAGAAATACATGTTTGAAAAGGTAGAGCCCGCACGTTTGCAGCAGAATAAAGTATTTGAACGCAGGAATTACTACACCTTTATTCCATCAGACGCTTATTCAAAAAATCCGAAACTAGTATTGAATCCAGGACAATAAAAAAACTGAGTAATGAAAAATTATATAAGCTGTATTGCTATTGCATTGGTGGGACTTGGCTTCTCGGCATGCGAATTTGATAATCAACCGGCGCCGGAAATAGTATTTGAAGGGAACTTTACTTACAATAACCAAGTTGTGCCCATGATGAATGGGAGAGCCAGCTTGAGTTTTTATGAAGACGCCTACGAGCTTAATGACAGGTTTACGGTACATTCCAACCAGAATGGTAAATTCAGCGAGTTGATATTTGCCGGAGACTATGATGTTGTATTGGACGCTGACAGAGGTGCGTATGAAGACAACTCGGATACTTTATCCATCAAAGTTACAGGCAATACAAACCAGACATGGGAAATTGTCCCGTTTTATTTTGTCAACGATGTAGGATATAGTGTTAGCGGTAGCACGCTTGCAGCAACTGCAAATATCAGTAAGACAAGTACAAGAGATCTGGAGTATGTATCATTGTTGGTCTCCCGGGTCATTATTTGCGACAGGGTCAATAAGGAGGATGAAATTCAAATTCCGGCTGCGGAAATTGACGATCTGACAAACATAAGCATATCCGCCGATTTGACCGATTGGACACAAGACTACTGTTTTGTAAGGGTAGGCGTCAAATCAGATGGCAATACGTATTATAACTACAGTCAGGTTACAAAAGTCAATTTGAAATAAAAAAGGGGGGGCAGCCCCCCTTTTTCAAAAAAACCTACGTTATAAAAGATCAAGCTTTCCGATTAAAACGCTCTCAGTATCAATTCACCTAACCCTTCCCCGACTCGTCGGGACAGGCTCTTCTTTAAAGGGGAGTTTACAGAACGCCAATAGTTATTTTAAATGATTTTGGAAAAATTTGTTTTTGTACCTTCTCTGATACTACCCGAACGAAACTGTGCATAGACTAGGCCAATTCATCGGAGTTCTCTACAAGTTTTCCGGTAATGGCAGTTATTATCCCGTATCCTTCGGCAAGTATGTGTCACTCTTCCCAACACCCCGTACTTCAGCTCCGAACTCAAGAATAAAAATTCAGCACACATGATCCTACCTAAATTGAATGAACAATACTATCTTTACTACGGATAGTTCATCGCATACATGGAGGGGAAGGTCATTTACGTTTTAACAGGGTTGCTGCTTTTATCGTTTTGGGTAAAAGGCTCGGAGGATATCGCTTTCAGGCAGTATACCTCAAATGAGGGCCTGGTGCACAACACCGTATTTGGCATTGGGCAGGACAGCGAAGGTTTTATGTGGTTTGCCACGTCCACAGGCCTTTCACGCTTTGACGGGAAAACCTTTACAAACTTCATCCACAACGAAAAAGATACTGCCTCCTTCTTTGATGGCGAAGCCAGGCAGGTTACGACCGATAAAAACGGCAATGTTTGGATATGCGGAGAAGGCAAAATTGCCCGCTTTAATAAGCTCCGGGACAATTTTGAAGTTTATGGCAAATTGAATAAAGGGCGATTGCATATCCCTTACAACGTCATTCGGGCATATTGCGACAACAATGGAAATCTCTGGCTTTGTACGCAAGGGGGGCTGATGAAGTTTGATTACGAACGGACAACGTTTGAAGAATGTAACGATGTTGCCGGAATGCCTACGGGGGCACTGGTTCGGAATATTATTCAGGATCGTTCCGGGAAATACTGGATTATCAAGCGCGAGGGACTGTTTCTGTATGATAGCCTTTCCTCGCTATCGGCATACCGGTTCATTGCGGTCGATAAAGATCATCCGAATGCATTATCGGGCAACGAGACAATGCTCGAAGGTCCGGATGGTAAAATTTATGCGACTCAGTTTGGGTACGGTTTTTACTCCATAGATATGAAGACCTTTGAAGTTCGGCATTTTGTGAGCGGCAATGGGGAGGGCCATTTAAACAGCAATATGATCCGGGGGGCCTGTTTTGATGCCCGCGGACGGCTTTGGTTGGGCACCGAGCTTGGAGTCAATATTTTTGACCCCGGGAGCGGCAAAATATCGGTTTATAAGCAAGATTTTAACGACAAATACAGCATCAACGACAATGCGATTTACCCTGTATTCAAGGATCGACAGGACAATATGTGGCTGGGCACATATTTCGGCGGTGTAAATGTAAGCCTTGAAAAGGGGAACCGGTTTAAATACTTTGAAGCAGGTCCCGAGCCTCATTTCCTAAGCGGTAAAGCAATAAGCCAGATCATCGAAGACCATAAAGGGAACCTGTGGATTGGTACGGAGGATGCCGGCATAAATTATTTAGATACAAAAAAAGAAACCTTTAAGCATTATTCCGCTTCGCAGGAAAATACGCTGAGCTATATAAATGTCCATTCTTTCAGGATTGATAAGAGAAAAAAGCTCTGGATTGGCACTTATCTCGGAGGACTTAATGTTTTAGACAAAGGAAAGTTCACGTATTATCATGCCGACGGGAACCACATGCCTTCCAATAACGTCTATGCGCTCTTCTCGGATGATGATGACCGGATTTGGGTTGGGACATCCGGAGGATTGTGTTTTTACGATCAGGAAAAGGACAGTTTTTCACGTTGTAAGGAACCCCTTGGGCACGCGCATATATACGAAATGATCAAGAGCAGTGACGGCATTTACTGGGTCGGGACCATGGGGCATGGGCTTTTTTTTAAAGAAGCGGAATCCCGGGAATTTAAAAGCATCGGAGCGCCCGGATATGAGGCCAATCCTCCAAGTCGTATAATTGCCATTACGGAATCTTCGGACGGACTGATCTGGATCGGGACCATGAACCAGGGACTCTACGGATTCGACAGAGAGCGGAAAAAGATCAAGCGCTTTACAAAAGCTGATGGTCTGCCCGACAATACCATTTACTCAATTATTGAAGACGACAACAATAATTTGTGGATGACAACCAACAACGGCCTTGTGAGGTACTACAGGTCGGAGAATTACTTTAGGGTGTTCACAACCGAAGATGGCTTACCCAACAACCAGTTTAACTATAAGTCGGGTTATCGCCATTCGGATGGGACGATTTATTTTGGATCAGTAAACGGTATGATTTCGTTTAACCCTCATGACATTAAGTTTAACAATACCGTACCTGAGATTCGAATTGTAGGCATGTCCCTTTTTAACGAACCCGTATGGGCGGGCGATAAAAACGGCTTGCTTTCCAAAGCCATTTTTAATACGGAAAAGATCGATCTAAAGCATGATCAGAATAGTATTGGTTTTGAATTTACCGCCATCGACTATACGGCACCCGAGACGAATCAATTTGCCTATAAAATGGAGGGGCTGGAAGACGCATGGAATGAGGTGGGCAACTACAACCGCGCCTCCTATTCGCATCTGCCTCCGGGCGAATACACTTTCCGGGTCAAAGGATGTAACAACGATGGTATATGGAATGATGAAGGGACTTCGATCGCAATAATTGTACATCCTCCGTTTTGGTTGAGCATCTGGGGATATCTTCTATATGCCTCGATTCTGGTGCTTGCATTTGCAGTTTATCGCAAGTATGCCTCTGTTCGGGCTGCCGAAAAATCGGCACTGGAGCTCGAGCGTGTGGAAAAGGAAAAAATAAAGGAATTGAACCGGTTAAAGCTTAGGTTTTATACGAATGTTTCCCACGAGTTCCGCACCCCGTTAAGCCTGATCATCGATCCTTTGGAAAAACTGGCTAAAAAAGAGTTTTGGAATGAAAAGGTGACTTCAACCATGCAACTCGTTCTGAAAAACGCGTGTCGCCTTCAAATGCTCGTGAACCAGTTGCTCGAGTTCAGGAAAACGGAGACCGGGCAATTCAAACTGAAAGTTTCGGCGGACGATTTAAATGAGTTTGCAAAAAATACATTCGACTGTTTTATCCCTTTGGCGGAAAAAAACAGGATTGAGTTTAAGTTTGAAAGTGAGGACCTTCCGGAAAACATCTGGTTCGATAAAAAAATCGTCGACATCGTTTTGTATAACCTGCTTTCAAATGCGCTTAAGTTCACACCGGAAAGGGGGAGCGTAGTTTTGACCATCTCAAAAGCAGGCGGCGATTTTCAATCGGTCAGAATCCAGGTCGTAAATTCAGGGCGGGGAATCCCCGAAAAAGATTTGGTGCATATTTTCGATCGTTTTTATCAGGCGGAAGACCATTCATCCTGGACAAATGGCTCCGGGATAGGGTTGGCGCTTACCAAGAGCCTGGTTGAAATTCATCACGGAGGGATATGGGTCGAAAGCCAGGAAGGCAAAGGGGCGACATTTACCGTTGAACTTCCGGTTGATAAGCATGCGTTCAGCAAAAGCGAAATGGAACAAAGAGACTATCAATCCATGGAGCAGGAAGCGCTCATCGACCAGGCAAATGAAAAATTTGAAGAGGATGATTGTTTTAAAATTAAAAAGTCGACCAGGATCCTGTTGGTTGAAGACAATGTTGAATTAAGGACCTACATCAAAAATTCTTTGGTTGAAAAATATACGGTTTATGGGGCGGCGGATGGAAATGAAGGCTGGAAAATGGCCAGAGAAAAACAGCCCGATGTAATTGTCAGCGATGTGATGATGCCCGGAATGAATGGATTGGATCTTTGCCGAAGGGTAAAAACCGACATTAATACAAGCCATATTCCGGTCATATTATTAACTGCCCGCACAAGTGTAAACGACAAAACAGAAGGATTAAAGCTCGGGGCGGATATCTATCTCGAAAAACCGTTTAACAGCAATATCCTGCACGCACACCTGCACAACCTGTTGCAGCTAAGAGATAGGCTGAAAAAGCGTTTTGAATCCGATATCGGGCTCGACGTTGCCGAAGTGACCCACTCGACGAAGGACGAGGAGTTTATTAACAGGGCGTTTTCAATTATTTTCAACCACATGTCAGACCCCGGGTTTAACGTAACACAATTCATCGAAAAAATGGCGGTTAGCCGTTCCCTGCTCCATCTGAAGCTAAAGGAGGTTACAGGTATGTCGGCCTCGGCCTTTATCCAATCCGTCCGGATCAAAGAGGCGGCAAAATTATTGAAACTGAATAAACAAACGATTTCTGAAATTGCCGACCAGACGGGTTTTAGCGATCCTTCGTATTTTTCGAAATGCTTTAAAAAACACCTGATGGTATCGCCAAAAGATTATCAGAAGAGGTACGGAGAATTGGTATAAAGGTTTTTTTCTTCACTTTCCATTCGGCCGGCCGGAGCTCTTTTACTGCAAGAAAAGCATTGGAGCATTGCGCAAATCGATCTGTGCTTGTGTTAAGTAAAACGTGTCATCTCGCGGCCAATATAAGTGCAAATCAATTTAGACAAAATGAATGTAATTGGTAATATAAACCAGTTGAGTAAGAAAGTGACTTCAATGTCGATCGTTATTGATCATCCGACCTTTGCAGATATTGTTCATTAGTAGCTTCCACCTTGTCATCTCGAGACCTAACTTTTTATACAAAACGCACAAATTTGAATGACGTAGTCTTGTGTATTTGTTTGATTTACAGATTTTTATAAAAACACGTCATCGGTACGTCCGGA
>JAKSDO010000231.1 GCA_022360055.1 Cytophagales bacterium
CGGATCGTCCACGACCCCGTTGGTGCTGTTCATGTAAAACTGGTAATGATCCGTCGAGGTGGTATAGGCCTTGTCAATCGCATTGGGCTGGTAGGAACCATTGCCTGCAGCCGTATAAGGCAAAAATCTCTTTGATTCCCGCCCGTAATCATCGTACTGCATCGGAAGGATGATGTCTGCGCCATTTAACGGACTGGCTCCAATTGCGGTCCGCTGCATTGAACGGCCCAACCCATCAAAATAAGTAATATCAGCCATACAATCGCTCGCCGGAAGACCACCAAAATTCGTGGTCTTGTCAACAACTTCTATCCTGGGGGTGTACTCCAGGATGTAATTCATATTCAGAGAAGCCAATACCCTGGATCTGGGATCCTGATCCGGGTCGGTCAAATTATACAGCGCCAATACATTGCTATCGGTAAATGCCCTGGAATATACCCTGGCTTCGTCGATTTTTCCGGTATACCTGGTCGATGTCCCTTCACCACTACCTCCCCACCAATGCCGGCCAAGCCCACAGTACTGCCCTTTCGGAATATAGACATTTACAGCAATTTGACTCTTGTACTGACCATTCTTATACGCTTTCATAATACCATTGTCATATACCAGCGTATACATCACCCATACGCCGAGATCATCGCTTTCCAGGGGAAGCGGTATACCACCCCCCGAGGTGCCTACACCGCCCACATGGAAGATGGTGTTTCCCCATAGATGAGCTATACCTCCCCACCCGGAATGCCAGTCCCCAAACCAGATCAGGCCTTCATCCGGAGTAGCCTTTTCATCCTTCACCCAGATCGACACCGTGAATTCGGTCAAGTTATTCAAGCCAAGATCAGGGAGTACCACATGACCTCCGGAGGTTCCTGAAGCGCCGTTGGCAATGCCATTGCAATGAATGGAACCATCAAAATGAGCCTCGGTAACAAAGGTGTAATCGCCTCCGGGCGTCCCGGAATTACCATGGCCCGATGCGTCCGACCCATCGGTATCCAGTTTGAGATGCATCAACAAATCGCTGTTGGAAAAACGCATTATCCCGGGGCCAAAAGCTTCCGGTGTTTCTTGTTGTATTGTCAGACTTTCTTTCCCTGAAACTGAAGTTGAGGTCAGAGCTGCTCTTGCATTGACCACGCTATCTCTTCGCTGCCTGTTCAATTCTACAAGCTTCCTCAAAGCCTTTTTTGTCGACCGAAGCGAATCTAGGGTATTTCCTAAGTCTTCGACAGAGCGATTTACAAAACCGGCCGACGCATGACCTACTGCACAATTCAAGTAAAAACAGCTAAGGGCGATCAAAAATACCGTCAGACGTTTGATAACATTATTCATGATGGGATCTATTTGAAGTAAAAAATGTTTCTAATGAAAAAATTACTGCTGGCTGGCATAGTGATAGTGGTATTGCTTCACCACATTGCCCTCCGAATCCAGAGCGTGCCTCAACCGGCCAAAATCATCATACTCGTAGTAGGTTGTTATTCCCGAAGGGTCTGTCCGACTCGTCATACCTACCAGTGGATCGTAGGTGTAGGTGGTCATCTGGGCATCTAAAGGATGCAACCGAACATCATCAAGTTTCAAACCAGTGGCACCTATCCGGTAAGTTTTAGTGCCTCCTGATAAGTCGGATATTACGGAGATTGATTCTTCATTATAAATCCATCCTGAACCATTGTCAGTCCAATAACTTAAAAGATAATCTCCGGCAAGTATTTTCTCCAGGGGAACATCGAAAGATCCTTCAAAATAATAATCACCGGTGCGGGCCGTTGTCGCATTCGTTTTAGATGGATGCTCCTCAAAACTCTCAAAGAGTACTTCCTTAGCACGAGCAAAACTTTGAGTTGGAGTAATCACTCGTTTCTCATAATAAAAATCTCCGTTTACTACTGTCTCAAATGCCTTACTGACTGCAAAATCATGGGTCCCGGGAGGAACCCCGTAAATTGTGAGATTTCCTTCAATAAACGGATCACTCGAGCCTAAGGTCACTGTAGAAGAGTGTTGACTTCCTATTGAAAAGTATAGGTTGTACGAATCGGTATCCGGAGTTTCTCTGGCAAAGTGATAACTAATGGTAATGTCCTGTGTTTTACCTGTAACAATTAGTCCCGAAATAGGTAAACTAACACCACTCCCCCAAGAATAAACTTCATGCGTAACAACATCCTCCTCAATAGTCCCTTCAATTATAACATCGCCATTGTTAATAGCATTTTCGATCCTCGCTATTGGCAGGATGTCATTATAACCCCAAAGATAAGAGAATACTATATTTGTTTCCCCTGGTTGCGTCGATATCACATTTCCATAGATATCGTAGTTAAAAAGTGCTTTAACCGAAAATCGACCATCCCGCACTGTTGAAGGTGATGAATATGAAATATTAGTATAATTTGTGATTGGCAAGTCGATATTCAACTCATGAATTTTTGAAATAAGAATATTTGCATCCGTGAGTGTTGTACTATATAAATTCTTAAACCATGTATATTCATTTGTTATACAACCAGTAACAAATTCAATCCCCCCAATATCTTTTTTTGTAATTACTTCTACGGGATAGTCGAGCATATGCCTGCTTCTCATCTCCAAGATGGTATTCCCTTCATTGTTCGAAGTGTGAATAGATCCATAATTGTAATTTGGATACTTCGTCTCATGTATGATATCATTTGTCGAAGATGAAACCTGCTTTTTTACTTGAAGGAGATCTTGGTTATATGTATAATCAATGGTTTTTACGATGGGACCAGTTCCATTGCTGTATTGTGATTCAATTCGTTTTTTAGGAGTGACAGAGCGATGAGAATACGTATACACGCCACTTTTGTAACTTGTCGAACTGCCGTTGGCATACATGAATTGCAAACGAAATCCTTTTACCTCTTTTGAAGACATCAGGTTAAAATCGTACGTATTACTTATCGAACTTATTAAATTCTCTCCAGCGTAGATTTCATGTAACTTGATAAGACCTCTTTCATAAGACCTGTCACTCAGGGGTAGATAGGGAGGTCCGTCGATATCACTGAAATCTATCGGAAAATCAGGATCATTGTATAATGGATTACCCATTGTAGGAGGGTCATCCGGATGGTCCTGAAAGTTGGTAAATTGAAAATACTCACTGCCACCATCTGAGTATTCTACAGTCACCTCGGAATAACCTACATTACGGCCTCCTAAATCAAATAAATCTAACAATGCATGAGAATTTCTAACCAAGTAAGCCTGCTGCCAATAACTTGTACCACAATACTGCTTGTTTGAAATCCAATATGAATATTTAGGCTCTCGATATTGTATCCCACTAGATGCATTTTGATTGCTCCGCTTTACATATGAGAAATTTCGAATTATTTCATTTGAACTCATATCCTTCTTTTTAGATATTGAGGCAATTCTTAATCCCCCTGTACTGGTGTTGGATCCATTACTCAAATAATCATTCAATTGATAAGTAAAATTTGTATATCCCCCTAAAGCGTTCCGTATGGATGTTAAGACGCATGCTCTGGTTTTTTCAAGATTAGGAGATTTATCAGCACCCGGATAAACATTTCCCAATGGATCCTGACCGGCTGGAATTGAATTGGAGTATTGATTATTATTGTAATAGCCCCAGTGGTCGGTTTGATGCGTGTCCCGAATTGGCAGGTTTGTATAATCATAGCTGAAATTATACAATTCAATATCTTTCGCTCCTGTTGTATCAACTACTTTATCAAGTTTTAAACGAAAGCATTTATCAACGCTGCAAAATTCTACAAAAAAATACGAATCGTTTTTAAATTCTATTGATTTTACTGAAGTGGCTTGGTTATTTAATACATCAAAACCAATTATTCTTCTTCCATTTTCCAGATCGATTCGATCACTGGCATATGCAAAATCAACAGATTGCTCTCCAAAAATGATTTTGTCAATATATTTAGGCTCTACGGTTAATTCCTGAGTTATTTTTACTACACCCGTATATATGTACGGGGGATCACAACCCATACCGCTAGTTGAAAAGAAAACATCGTTTTTTGTTTCCCAATGATTTTCTGTATAAATATTGGCTCCGGATTTATATTGAAATGATATAATATGTGAACCAAATCGTATTTCGGATAAGTACCATGTAGATATATATGTTTTTAGTTTTTCAATACCTTCGTGTTGCAGTTTAGACTTCGAAATCTCACGGCTCGTTGTTGATTGGCCGAAAACATATTGAATCCCTTTCATATCTGTTATTACCCAAGAAAGGTTATTTGAAAAATTGGGTGGTACAATTTTATAATTCTGTTCGGGTAAAGATAAGATTGAGCCATCCTCAGCAAATAGCATTTTACCCGTATTGCCTAAAAAATTAAAAAAGAACATATCTGGTTCTACATCTATCTCATTTTTTCCTATTTCATCATAGTTATTTACATTAATTGACGATTCGAAATCATTGTTTAAATAACCATTGATATGCTCATCTGGCAAACCTCTGACTACTCTTGTTATGGCTCCTCCGCAATTTAAAACCCAACCTAAACCCAGGTTACTTGCGATTTCCTGCACTTTGATACCAGATGCGTGGTAGCTGATAGTAATGGGTAAATCAATAACAGGTGTCTTAAAGTTGTACAACTGCAAATCTATTTCCGGTATACCGGAATAAAGGTTTACCGGAACCGAAACATATTCCATCAGAGCCGATGCTTCTGGTGAAGGAGGTATGTAGTTGTTGTCTTGACCATGGGAGGGACAGATCACTGAAAAAAAATATAGAATTAGAATAAGTTGCTTTGATATTTTCATAATGTTATTCTTAATTGGTCATTAAAAAAAGTCCGATAAAAATCACTAATTCAAAAATCCGAATCGCACCACCCAGGGGCTCGTATACTGCCGATCACCCCGAATAGTGAAATTGTACAAAACCAAAAATTTGCCCTTCAACCCCTTGTAGATCCCAAAGGTGTTGCCCAACCCGATATTGACCGAATGGGCCGGCTCATCCGGGCCCTTGTCCCGCTCCGACGAAAACACATTCCTCCCAAGCACCTCGTACTCTACATGCGCCAAAAACGACTTGAAAAACCGGTACTCCCCAAACCCTCTGGCTCCGGTCCTCGGAACACGGTAATCCAAGTCCGTCGAGTCCGTATAGCTCA
>JAKSDO010000198.1 GCA_022360055.1 Cytophagales bacterium
CAACAGAGGGTCCCCTTCAAGGTCTGCCTTGGTCATTATCGGAACCATTTTCCCGATACTGGTTTCAACCAGCCCAACTAACTCGTCTATCGGATATTCTTTTGGAAGACAAGATGAAAGCCCCCTGTATAGAAATTTATCGGCTGATCGCATATTTTCAGCTATAATGATATCTAATGGACGATCCGGGTCAGATTGATAGCGGACCTTTAAACCTTGACCGATCAACGGGATGATCTTTTCGAGTGCATTTTTTCCTACCGATACTGCTAAAATCGATGCTTTTGAGACTTCGTGAACAACCTGTTTTCGGTTCAAGCCGGAAACAGCCCTCACGTTCCGGATAAGTAGCGTTTCCTCTTTTTCACCTTTGATCGCTACAGGATAACTCCTTCTTTCATTTAATGCCTGCAATAGTTCGGGGGCAATGTCTGAAAAAACCACCTCATAGCCGGATAAACTAAATAGCTGTCCGATAAACGATCGTCCTATTTTTCCTGCTCCAAATATCAATATCGATTTTTCAGCCATGGTTTACTTGTCTTTTATATTGCTCATAATAGGGCAATAGTTTCTCCCTCTTCTCTCCGGGGTACTTTTCAAAATAGGTCCCCCCGGCATAGAAGCATGAGTATCCACCTGATACAATCCCCCAAATACAAGCTTCTTCAAGGTCCAGTTCTTGCCTGCTTTCAAGGATTTGTGAAACAACCGAGAAGATCACCCCGCCTACAAAATTGTCTCCACAACCTGTTGTATCGCCTTTATTTTCCTGCGTTAAATCGCGTGTAATAGCATCTGATACTGGCATCTCTGATCTTTCCATTTCATTAAAAGAACCGCTCTTCATAGCATACATCCGGATGTGTTGAGAACCGTTGGTAATTATTACCGCTTTGGTTCCATTCGTTTGGAAAAAATCCATTGCCAGATTCAGCTCCGGCTTCCCGCTCAACCGCAAAGCTTCTTCACAGTCCATGATCAAAAGATCTATGTTATGGTAGCTGTCATCACTTTTCCCCAAGGGCCATTTTTGGTTGGAGTCTTTTTTTTCATTTCGAAAGTCATAAACGGTATTTACAATGGTGAAGGAGCCTTGTGATTTTGCCTTTTCAAGCAACAGATAGATCAGGTTTTTTCCGAGAAAAAGGGTGTTCGCAGGGGGAGGGGAGGGGATTCCTCCGAGAG
>JAKSDO010000259.1 GCA_022360055.1 Cytophagales bacterium
ATTGGTCTGATCAATACAGAGAGCCGGGATATGACGGAAGTGGTGCACCAACATTTGATACTTGGCAAAAAATGCAAATACTTGAAAGGGCAGACTGGAGCATGCTTGGGTTGGATTGGAAAAATGGTCAATTGGGGTATTATAAAAAGGAATCTGCACCAGTTGATTATTCAAGTTGTGAAACAAACATTTATTGTCAAGGTGAATTTATATACGCTGATATTACCATGGGAACAATCACTAATAATTGGGTGTTTGTTTCATTAGATGATAAAATTAACTTGGAAGGTGATGGGCTTGCTCAAACATCGGGGGGGAATGGTCTTTCGATCTCTAATGAGAACTCTACGGATTTTAACTGGTTGAACCTGACTGCTGCAGAAGTTACTATCTGGGGCGGTGCTACTACGATCGCTGTTCGTGGTCCGAAACCCACCTATACCGGTCCTGGAGATTGGGCAAAACAAGTCAAGGCAGGGACCAGATTTGGCAGAGCATTGGGTGGCATTGGACTAGGCTTGACATTAATTGATATGGGAACAAATGGTATTAATATGAGTAATAGCCTAGATGCAACTTTTGGTGTAGTTGGATTCTTTGGTCCCATTGGCGCAGGCATAGCCGGTGTGTATTTTATAGGAAACACGTTAACTTATGGAATAACCGGGCAGACTATAGGAGAACATATTGATAATTATTACTGGGTACCTAATCCTGGAGGGATTGGATTTATTCCGGTTGGTAAAAAGCCAGGAAGATGATGAAGTTATTCGATTATATTTATTACAGGATTTATGTTTTCTTTTTGGCACGAAAGGATAATGTTCCTGAAACAACAGGCTGGATTTTATTGTCGCTTCTAGTTTTTGCAACTTTCGTAAGTGTCATTTTTTTAATGAGCTTGGTTTTCTATCATAGTATTCCATCAAAATGGCATTTTGCACCCATTTTAATTTTGATTGGTTTATTAGGTTGGTATCGTTATGAGCGAGATTTTGATATTGAAAAGTATACAAGTCAATGGGGAGATGAACCATTAATAAGGAAGAGAAAGAAAGGGTGGCTGATTGTAGTTTGGTTTGTAGTAGTGTTCTTAATTCCTATTTCTATTGGTGTGTTAAGGCATAACTTAGGATTGATAAATTAGAGGAAAATTTAAGTAATGAAGAAACCTCCAACTCATCCCCAATGGCGCAAGTCTATGACTTGTGCCAAGCAATGACGAGCAGGATCTATGATCCGGCAAATCAAGGAGACAGCAAAAAAAAGAAAAAGAAGCCTGTGGTAGAACAGGATATTATAATGATATAACAATGGGAGATCTTAGTAAAAACCAGAATACAGTAATTAGTAGCATTGTATTGAATTATAGAAACATTAAATCTGATTTTTTAGTCAAAAGTGATTTGTTTTATTCATGGGAACACATGGGTGTATCTAATATTAGAACTGACAATAATATGGTAATAAGATATGCACGGCCATTATTAATTGTTAGTAAAAAGTTTAAAAGTGCTTTTGAAGCTTGTGGTATAAAGGACGTTTTATTTGAGAAAATACATATTAATTAAAAAGGTTACCCACCTTTATATTGGTGCAAGTCATGCCATCGGCAGATAAATCTGTGACTTGTGCCAAACTATGGGAACAGAGTTTTAAACTCCAAATAAAACAGAATAGGTATATATCTTCCTCGGAGTCACCTAATGGTGACTCCGAGGATATCGTATACAAGTTAACAATTGATAACTGTTTGGTTAAAAAGAAGGCATTAAGCTTTACGGCTGTAGCAAATTGGAGATATTAATAGATTTTTAAAATGCCCAAAAAACAACTTTACTTTTTCATCTTACTACTTGTCATCAACATCAATCCACTTTCAGCCCAGGAAGCAGCCAAATACGACTATGCCAAAGAAGAGCAAAAGGCCGAACAGTCTACTAATGAACTTCAAGAGAAAGCTATAGATCTACAAAAAAAAGCAGATACGCTTTTGAGTAAAACGAATCAAATCTTATCGCATCCGGCTGATACAATCAATAAGTTGCCAAATCATCTTGAAACTAAAGTCCGGGCAAGAATAGATTCATTACAAAAAAAACTGGATGAGTTAAAAACTAAAGCAGTAGATAATGAAGTAACTGAAAAGGGACAACATATCACCAACCGGATCGATTCATTGCAAAACACACTAAACAGCAAATTGAAACTGGATAAGTTAAAACTATACACCCATAAAGTTCCGGATGGAGAGGTGATCAATAAAGTAAATACCGCAGATTTGAAGGTTGTGGATAAATTATCTATTCCCGGATTATCAAAAATCGGTGTTTCCAAAACCGGAGCAAATAACCTTTCAATCCCCGATACCGGATTACAATCCTTAACAGCCAGGGTAAATGAGCAGTTGGGAAATAGCAAGAGTTGGTTAGATCAGGATCTTCACGGTGTTCAGCAATATACCAATCAGGTTAGCCAGCATACCGGTATAGCAAAAGATCCCTCAAAGATCGATCAGGCCATCGACAGCAAGGCAGCACAGATGAGCGAATTCAGCGAATTGAATGAACAGACCAAAGCGCTGGATGAAATGTATAAGCTGTCAGAAAGCATGCTGAAAGACCTGCAGCGGTATCAGAATGAACAGGCCATGAAAGAGACGGCTAAATCGGATGCTAAAGACATGGCCATCGAACAAGCAAAAGATCACTTCGCAAATCACCAAGACAAACTAAGCGAAGCCCAAAGCATGATGACAATGCTCAAAAAGAAGTATTCCTACGTGCCCGATTCCAGGGATTTGAGTACGGCCGTAAAAGCTACCTCGCTAAAGAATGAACCCCTGAAAAAGCGCCTGGTCTTTGGGCTGGGATTTCAATTGCATCAAACCGATCCGGTGAGTCTGGATCTGGCCCCTCATGTAATGTACAAGTTCAGCAAGCTGTTTGCCGCGGGCCTCTCGGGCACCTACAGGGCGAGCCTGGGGATAGAAAATAACCGTTCGGCGGCGGTCACCACCTCGGAGGATGTGTATGGCGCCGGGGCCATGGCTCAGCACATGGTATGGAAAGGCTTTTTTGGCCATTTGGAATTCCAGTACCTGAGCACACCGGCAAAAGATCCGGCAACTGGAACGGACCTTCCTACACGGACCTGGCACGAGGGCCTGCCCGTTGGCATCGGCAAACAAGTGACACTGTCCAAAGCGCTCCGGGGGCAGATCATTTTTACTTATGATTTTTTACATACTTC
>JAKSDO010000297.1 GCA_022360055.1 Cytophagales bacterium
ACTCGCATTAAAACCAAGGCAATCATAGATTTAATTACACCTTAATTGAGAAATCTTTTTTTAAGATTATAGATTGTACATCCATTTGGGTAATCAGACCTCCAAAATTTCAACAGATAATTATTTAAATTTGTAAGTTAAAGGCATATCAAAAAAATTGATGTATCACCTTCGCTCCTTCAATAATTGCACTAGCTTTCAACTTTATATAATTATCTATTGTATAGTATCAAGTCTATTTAGTCCTAATTATTCAATTTCCTCAACCAGGTCTGTAATCGATAAAGATACAATAGAGCTGTTTTTTGATCGTATTGAATTATTGAGATGGGCTTCTCAAAATCAACAGGCTATTGATAAGATTTTCGAGTTTGTTGAAAAAAGCCCTTATATAGAAAATAAAATTCATAAACTACATGCATATAATGAATTAGCAGAAAATTACAGATGGATGGGAAATACTATGCGTGCAACTTCTATTTTGAAAGAAGTTGAAAATGCCTATCGAGAGGAGCCATCTCTGGAGAAGATTGAATTCATTCGTCAAAATTTTTATAAAGCGAAGATTTTTCGGTCTCAAAAACTATTGGATTCCTCAGAGTTTTATCACAAAAAAGCACTGAATCTCGCTAAACATTACAACTATGATAAACATAATTTAATAGGAGAAATATGGATGGATCTAGGATTAATTCAAGCAAGATCGATTGGAAATACCCAAAAGGCCATAGCCTATTACTCAAATGCTCAAACTAATTTTTCTAAATCTCTTGATAAAAAACATATCAAAAAAGCAGTATTGTATTATGCACTTGCTATAAATTACAGAGAACTTGGCGATTTCGAAAGAGCTGTAAACTACGCCCGCTTGTCTGAATTAAATTATAAGTTCTATGGGGATAAATTCATCAATCGCCAAATAAATTGTAAAATCGTACAAGGGAATTGCTACTTTGAGCATAAAGATTTCATAAAAGCTAATGGCATATATAATGAGGTCATAGAAATCTTTACAGACAATGTCGTTAAACCAACTAGAAATGCGCTAATAAGCACTCTATCTAACAATGGAGTAGCTCTTTTTGAACTCGGACAATATACCCAAGCTCGGCAATATATTGAACGATCAATTCAAATAAATCCATTGGAATATGATCGTGATTCGATCAGTTTAGCTTATGGATACTTAAACCTTGCTCTTACTTTTGAAAAGTTAAATCAATTAAAAAAGGCTGAAGAATTTTTACTAAAAAGTTTATCTATACGCTTAAATATATTTGGTCAAAAACACCGCGATGTTTTTCGGAGCTACAGATTTTTAGGGAAGTACTATGAAAATCGGGGCCAATCAGACAAAGCATTAGATTATTATCAAAAATCATTAGATGCAGCTTTTAAAAGTTTTTCGGATCAAGATATTTATACAGATCCAGCTTCATTTGATGATATTCCTAAAATAGATGCCCTCTATATCCTGTTTGATAAAGCCAGGGCGTTTAAAAACAAGTATGGAAAGGACCGCATGGAAAAAGATATATTAGCGGCCTTTGATCTTTATAAAACAGCCTACGAGTTGATCCGGAAGACGGCTAACTCGGGTTTTATGGAGGAGTCTTTGCTCAATATTCCGGAGAGTTTCCAGACCGGCTTATACAATGGTCTGGAGTGCGCTCTTATTCTTTTTGAACACACCGGAGATCAAAAATACCTTGAATACCTGTTGCAGTTTGTCGAAACGAATAAGTATTTCCTGCTCCAAAACTCAATTGCAAAATCAAACAACCGGGAAACGCTGGGCATTCCGGATAGCGCTTATCAAAAAGAGAGGGAGCTGCTTTCAAAAATTAATGCTCTAAAGCAGGAAGTCAATAACGCTGCATTTGAGAACGATCAGGAAGAGTACAGCAAACGTCTTGACCTCCTGTACGCAACGATCGATTGGGATAGAATTCGGGAACGATCCAGTTCGTCGATGGAGTATTCATTTTCGTTGTCCGGACTTTCTTCAACCCCTTCGCTCGAAGAGCTAAGGGAAGGGATCATCGGGAAACAGGATATACTTCTTGAATATTTTCAAACATCCGGGATGTTTTATACGCTCGCATTGAGTAAAAAGGAAGCTAAAATATTCAAATTCCCCAAATCAGAGAAATTTGAAGCTCAGCTGACGACTTATCTAAATCATATTATGGTCAGAAGCCAGGTAAGACCGCTTGAAGAGTTCGAAGCGTTTGTCCGCGCTTCATACGATTTGTATGAACAATTGGTGCATCCCGTTTTATCGGCTTTTGATATCGATGGAAATTACCGACGTTTGATCATTATTCCGGAAAACCGGCTTTCTTCCATGCCGTTCGAATCCTTGATCCGGGATCTGCCGGAAAATACTGCCTTGATCAACTATTATGGATTGGATTATTTGTGCCGCAATTATACCATCAACTATGCATATTCCATAAATGTCCTGAAAAATAATTTTGAAACCGGTTCAAAAAATCATCGCCCCGGAATATTGGCATTTAGTTATTCGTCATCGGACCATAATGTTAATAATTCGTCCAGAAACGATACGTACGAAGAATTGCCCTATTCGGAAGTAGAACTGAGAAATATTCGCAAACGGATCGAGAACGGCAAGTTTCTGTACGGAGATCTGGCCACGGAGTCTAATTTCAAATCGAATGTGCGGGATTACAATATCATTCATCTGGCGCTGCACGGCGCCGGTGACACCTCGGACATGCTAAATTCTCAAATCATATTTAAGGATGCGGGGAGCTTAACCGAAGACGGTTATCTTTATGCCCATGAGCTGTACGGGATCGATTTAAGCCGAACGGATATGGCCGTATTGAGCGCCTGTGAAACCGGCGTTGGAAAGAATATGCAAGGAGAAGGCATCTATAGTCTGGCCAGGGGTTTTGCATATGCCGGATGCCCTTCGATCGTTATGAGCCTCTGGAAGGTGAATGACGAAACTACGGCAGAACTAATGGATTACTTTTATAAATACATAATCGACGGACTGCCCAAAGATGAAGCCCTACGATTGGCAAAGCTCGCTTATATCCGGAACGCAAATGATTTAACTGCTCACCCGGCACACTGGGCGGCGTTCATAGCCCTGGGGAATAATCAACCCATTCCCATTGGAAACTCCATTTCCACCTGGCCCTATTGGCTGGCAATCACAATTGTTTTAGCAGGTGTCTTTTATTTTTTCTTTTTGAAACCCAGAATTCAACGCAAGGTATTATAGATCTGAATTTAATCCGGGCCAACCTGGTTTCGCGGAACATTTAATTCCGCATTCTGCCAAAATTCCTATAAAATAGTATATTCACATGATCTTAATTATTTACTGTGGAGGCTACCAAAATCGAACGACGGCGTTGGCTAATGGTTTTATGGGTTTATTCCTTGTGTATTTTTCTCTCATACGGATCGACGGCCTCATCTGACCCACCGGAAGCCGGATATAAACAGTTGTTGGACAGCGCCGAAATATTAAAGCTGAAAGGACAGTACCATAAAGCACTGGACATTTGCAGACATGCATCCATTGTTCTTGAAAAAACCGGAAATTGGAACGTGTATGTTGCCTTTCAAGCTGAATTGGGCGATACATACAGATATTTGAATGATTTCGGGGAATCATTAAATATATTAAGGCGCACATCGAAGATCTCGAAAATCCATCTGCCGGAAAATCATAAAGTAAATGCCAGAATCCTCATGTACACAGGCATGCTTTATTCGAAAATAATTGAGAAAGATGACGAACACAAAATTGACAGTGTTTTCAGTTTGTATGATCGGGCAGAAGAGATTATGAACCATTATCCCGATGAATTCACCTTAAAGTCACTGGTTTCTTTAAGGAGAGGAGAATTTTGTAATTCTATAAATCGAATTGAGGCTGCCGAAAAGTACTTTAATAATTCATTGGAAATATTGGAAAACACAAATGATGAATTACAATACCAGCGGGGCGTTATTTTAAGAAAAACCGGCCAATTCTATCGAAGTTTAGGTGATTATGAACGCGCAATTTTATCCATGAATTTAGCGCATTACATATTTAGTCATCCGAAAAATAATGATCTGAGTAACGCGCTAAGGTGCGAAAGCTCACTTGCAAATTACTATTACTACAATGATCAACTTGATCTTGCTTTGGAGTACTATAACAAAGTCATTACAAACGCTAAAAAATCAAACGCTCTTGTTCCCGGAAACATAAGAAGCGCGTATATGAATCGAAGTCAACCACTTATATACATGGGCAAATACGATGAGGCCATTCAAAATGCGATGAATGCGATTCATTTAAATCCGAAAAGATCAAGATACGACAGCGCCGTTCTGTATTTTACCTACAACAATCTTGCAGAAGCCTATGCGCTCAAGGAGGATTTTGAAAATGCCGAAAAGTACTATATAGAATCACTTGAATTGAGAATTAAGGTTCACGGTCTGAAAAATAGTCATGAACATGTATATGACGGCTTTACTTACATTGGAGATTTTAAGGAGCGCATGGGAGAGTTACTTCAAGCGTTGGATTATTACCAATTAGCTCTTAGAGAATTGTTCCCTGATTTTGATGTAAATGATATTTACCAAAATCCGGATTTTCAATCCTTTGAAAATAAAGACTGGCTTTTATATGTAATTTTCTATAAATCCCGCACGCTTTATAAACTATATCTTGAACGAGGCAATCTACAGGATTTGCAAGCCTCATTTCAGTTATTTGTAGATGGTTATGATGTATTGAATGAATTAATGGATTCGGGTAATACCGATGAGTCCCTTCTTGACATCTATCAACGATTCAAAGATGAGTTCAATACAAGTGTCGATTGTGCTTTGAAGCTCTTTCAAATATCCGGAGATCAAAAATTTTTCAATCAGGCGTTCAAGTTTGTTGAGAACAATAAATATTTCCTGCTTTATGAAGCATTAAAAAACTCCCAAAATAAGTTTATGAAGGGGATTCCGGATTCGATAAACTACAAGCAACGTCAGTTGAACAAGGAAATCATTATACTAAATCGAATTTTGGACGATTCAATTCCTTCCGATTCAGCGTTTGCGATTCGAAACATGTTGATCCGAAAACACAATAGGAAAGCTGATCTCGAAAAGATGATCGACCGTGTTGGAAGCAGCAGTACGGATGTATTGGAAAATGAAACTCTGGATGTATCCGTTGTTCAGAACTCCTTGTTGAAAGATGGCGAATCGATAGTTGAATTTCATTGGTCAAATACAACCATTAATGTTTTGATTTTCGGTAAAAAATTCAACAAAGCAGTTAAAATTAAGAAGACCCAAGAGCTTGAGGGAAATATAAATACCTACCTCCGGATTATTTCCGGTTTACCCGGTGATTCGGGATCATCCGAATCTGAATTTCATAAGTTTTGTAACGCTTCGTCATTCTTGTATGAACATCTTTTTGAACCTGTTATAAGTACTATTTCAAAACACACGGACTCGACAGAGCGCATCGGACGGGTGATTATAGTGCCAGATCGAAAAATCTCATACATGCCGTTTGAATCATTATTGACAGACTATCCGGACACAACAATAACAAGCTATTGGGGCTTGCCTTATCTTTTTAAAGATTATGTGATCAGCTATGCATATTCCTTGAATATTTTGAAAAATAATCTAACAAGTAAAAAGGATATAAATAAACCAAAGCTATTGGGATTTAGCTTTTCTGCACCCGCTGGCACAAATGACGATCCGGCTGTTTTAAGATCTGAAAATGAGTTGCCATATTCCTCAGAGGAATTGGATCGAATCAAAAACTGGATCAAAGGGGCAAAACTATTTAAAGATGAACAAGCTACCGAGGACGTGTTTAAATCTGAAGCACCTGCATACTCGATACTACACCTCGCCCTGCATGGTGTAGCAGATACAACCGACATTTTTGAGTCAAAGCTGAATTTTAAGAAAAACGAAAAATCGTTTGAGGATGGTGAGTTACACGCTTTTGAACTTTATGATATGAACTTAAGCAAAACGGAACTGGCGGTCTTGAGTGCTTGCGAGACAGGAATAGGCCATCAGGCAGAAGGGGAAGGAATATTCAGTATTGCAAGAGGATTTGCCTATGCCGGTTGTCCTTCAATTGTTATGAGCCTTTGGAGAGTAAATGATAAAGCGACTGCAGAACTCATGGACTATTTCTATAAATACCTCGCACTGGATATGAAAAAGGATGTGGCGCTTCAACAAGCAAAAATCTCCTACATGGAAAAGACAGATGATTTTGGAGCGCATCCTTCCAATTGGGCGGCTTTCATTGCTCTTGGAAATAATGCCCCGATACAAATACCCGGTGCGTCAGTAAATGCCTGGCAATTTATTTTCATCATACTATTTGCTTTTGTTGTGTTCTTAATTTTCCAGAGGAAATTATTAAAATAATGCAATAAGTCAAATGGGTGTAAAATTAGAAGTTTGGAAGCAAGGTCAGTTTTATCCGGAACTCGGCAAGAAGATTATAGAATTACCATATTCCGTAAATCCCGGCCCCTCGGACAATCAGATAAAAATTGAAGGGTTTGATGTCCGGCCCGATCACAATGGGAACTTTCTGGATAAAGATTATTCAGAAGATGAAGTGGATGCAATCAGCACGTACGGTACCTTAAGACAAGTAATTGATCTGTATGAGGAATTATTGGAATATCCGATTAAATGGTCGTGGCAAAAAAATAAAATTGAAGAGCCTTTAAAGATCAGGATTCGAAATAACGATATCAACTCGAGGTTTCTAAAAGATCAAAAATGTATTGAGTTGGATTATTATGGCCCCTATGAAAACTGGACGTACAATTGCAGAACTGTAGATCTCATAGCGCATGAGTTGGGTCATGCCATTTTAGACAGTTTACTTCCACATTTAAATAAGGGGACCCCCGAAAGCCGGGGTATTGGCGAAGCATTCTGCGATTTAGCCGCTATGTTTCTTATTTTAAATCAGAAGGATATGTGCGATCACCTTTTTCAAGAAACACATGGAGATCTTCGCAAAAACAATATTTTGGCATTGTTTGGGGTAGGACACGGATACCACGGCAAATTAAAAGAACTGAGAAATGCAAACAATAAAATAAAATATAGGCCCAATGAATGGTCGCCTTATTATTACAGCCATGTCCTGGTAGGGCTTCTATATGATTTATTGTGTGAAATTTTAAAGACAGGTGATCATAAAAGGGAAAGTGACGCAGATAAAATCTACAGGATAGGACAATACTGGAAACATCGCATTTTTATGACCTTTATGAGTTTAAGAAATAACGAATCAAATCTGCAAGATTTTTGTGCTCTGCTCTTGAAGCAGTTTGAAGATGAAACCGATAAAATAAAAAAGCGCCTTAATCAAAGAATGTTTAACTA
>JAKSDO010000248.1 GCA_022360055.1 Cytophagales bacterium
TTAAGCAATATACAGGCCGATGTAAATTGTCAATACCAATCCAAAATACTTTTCAATGATGTTGTAATTACTTTTTTTGTTCCCTCTAGAGCATCAGAAGGTGAAGATTGGATTGCAAAAATCCTAGAACTTGCGTTATAGGTATTGTAAAAGAATTTTAAGCCTGGCAGAGATGCCGAGCTTTTTCATGTTAAATACTTTCTGACCTTATAAGCGGCCTTTTCGGCATGATGTGGTTTGAAGTTAATATCTCTATTAATCATACTTTTTTCTATGAGTTGTCGAAATACCTCAGGGCAAGAGGTAAGTGGAGGTAATGTTAATATTCTTTTTTATGAAACTGGATTAAAAGATACAATCAATGTCTCAGGAGTTGTTAGGGTTTCTGTTATATAAATTTATAAACCCCTACTGGCGCAAGTCTGTGACTTGTGCCAAGCAGGCAGGTTTTATAATCCGGACTATGAAACAAGGAGGCATCAATGAGGACCAGGTATAAAATAAAAAACCAAGAGCATGGTAAAAAGAGGGTAAGAGATTTTAAGAAATACACTGCAAAAAAGTGCGTGGAGCCAATTACAAATAATGGTTCGGAAAGTAGAAAGAATCGGATGCTTTGGATGTTTAGATCAGCGGGGAAAAAGAAGAGTAATAATAAGAATTACCAATTTTGGCGTTAGGATACTCATCCAATTGAGCTGGATAGCAATGAAATGGTGGATCAGAAATTGGAGTACATTCATAATAATCTAGCACAGGAAGGAATTGTTGACAACCCGGCAGATTACCTGTACAGCAGCGCAAGAAATTATGAAGGACTGGAAGGATTGATAAAAGTGACTTTGCTAGAGTAATTATGGGTAGATTAAACCAGGTCGAAGACCTTTCTATTCATTTTTCAGCACAAGTCACAGACTTGCGCACAGAGGAGAGAAATAATCCGTTAGAAAGGGAAGGCGTTGCAAACGCATCGGTTATTAAAGCCAGTGTCATTGCCAAATAGCTGAAAACCCATAGCCTGAAAGAAGTTCAATACCTGGCCGGACATAAGTACATCAACAGCACGGAACGCTACTTGCAAAACGACATGAAAGGACGAAAAGAGAAGTGAATCAATATCATCCGTTGGGTTGAAACAAAATCATAACTTAAAATCGTTATCTTTGAAAATATGGAAAAGATAGTCCTTAAAATAAAAGACGAAAGCAAACTCAGTTTTTTTTTTGAAACTGATGAAGCAACTGGATTTTGTAGAAGTTGAAAAGACTTCGTTCAAGCGAAAATCCACGACCAGAAAATATGATTTTTTTGCTTCGGCCGGCCTATGGAAAAACAGGAATATTAATGCAGATGAACTTCGGAAAAACGCATGGAAAAGGAGCCATTAGTTCTCTGTGATACCAACATCATCATAGAATTTTATAAAGGAAACCCTGTTATAGTTGATTCATTAAAATCCATTGGCCAACAGGCCATTGCGGTAAGCATTGTTACTTCCGGTGAGTTAATTTATGGAGCATTGAACAAAAAGGAGCTGTCCAGGATAAAAAAGGATCTAAAGGTATTGGATATAGATAAGCAGGTATGTGACCAGTTTATTGAATTAATGACCACTTACTCCCTGAGCCATAATTTAGGTGTTCCGGACGCGTTTATAGCAGCTACGGCTATAGCTCACGATATCCCTATGTATACCCTGAATAAAAGGGACTTTAAGTACATTCAGGGGTTGAAGCCCTGGAAATAATCCAATCACACTGGGCCACCCCGGAGGCTACTTCCTGTCTTGTGCCGTTGCGAGAGCCAACGCCAAAGACCAACCCGTCGCGAGCATTTGCAACACGCGCGAAGCATGACGACTGAAGGGAAGCTGAATCTATTGAATAACAAAGGAGTACATAAGATAAAGAAGAAAAAAGAACAAATTATGCCGATAAAGAGGGTACGTTGCAAATGTGTGCCGGTTGTGGGGTGAAATCGCGGAAGTAACTTCCGCTTTAGGTTGGAGCAAGTTCCGCTTCAGGTTTTAGTGTTGAATTTTTGTCCTGGCCATGGAAGCGTTTAAAGGCCCCTTGCTGCCTGGGACCTATCATGCTTCATACCATTAAACGGATGATGGAAACGGCACCTGCCGGCGTTGGTTCCGTTCCTTGAGCCGGAGCGTGAAAATTGTTGAAAAGCGGAGACGTCCGATATCATGTGTCTTTCTCAATTTTATCCAGGCACGCTTAATTTTTTTGCCTGATTTTTAAACAAACTCATGCATATATTACATGGAAGGCAGCAGCTAAATAAATGGTGCTCAGTCCACTCTTCGGCGCTCGTGACCGGCTGCTTTGGCATTAATTTGGAATTGCATTTCGATATCGGGGATAATCAAAACCGGAGAGAGATTTATTTTTTTTAATAACAGGAAATATTGAATTTTTTTATTGAATACAATACAACGGTAAGAAAATCACACATGTAATTTATTTGTCTTTTGGCGAAGTCAAGGCTCGGCTCTAATTTTGTGCCGATTGAATAAATTTACATGCAATTCCGTTGGAATAAAAAGTTTATCGATGAAGCCAGTGAATCAATTTATTTTTTCAAGAGCTACGAGGAACTTTTAGACATAATAGAAGACTACTGGGAGGAAAAGGTTTTATCTTTTGAGATCGTAAAGAAAGAAACTCATGATGCGTCGGTTGACAACTTTACGCACGTTCTCCTGATAAAATTTAAGGATCATAAGAAGTTGACCGGTGTGGGAGAACCCATCGCAGTTGGTCATATAAATAAAGAAAATATCAACCTGCGTATTGAGAAGAACTCCGATAACTGACCTTTTCAATAAAGAACTTCAGGGTCTGCTTATTACACGGCTAATCACCCCTGCAATAGATCCAGTTTTTTAAGTGCGCGTTTTAATTTGGGAGAACTTTCAATCTTTTTGTCTACCCAGGTATCTTTATAGAATTTTGTTACTCCGGGAATTGCTATCGGATAAGATCCTTTTGAATCCAATTGTACCGGAGGTTCATCGTTCCAGGTCAGCGTTTCAGGCATAAGCTGAGGTTTGAAATTTAAGGCGTCATCCCATTGGATTAATTGTCCCGAATAGGTTGCATACCGTCCCATAATAGCCGTAAGCGTACTTTTAGCACTATATTCCAAATCATTGATCACGTCACCGGCCCGAATCGAATTAAATAATTCATCATGTTCTGTCTGGTAAGGATTGGGATCCTTTTTTTCCCTGTGTTTATAAACTTTGGAACCACCCGGAGCTGAAATCCAACCATTTTTGCCAAATAAGAACTCTGCCTTTCCCTTTGTCCCTATAATTGTTTCTCCGATTTTACTGTCACTTCCTTTGAAATGACTGCATCTGCTATTCAATATGGTTCCATCGTCATAGGTATATTCCACATAATGGTGATCAAATATCTCTCCGTATTTATTTGCCGTTCTGGTTTGCCTGCCTCCAATTCCTTTTGCAGAAACAGGATATGCTTGTTTTGCCCAATTGAACACATCAATGTTATGGACATGTTGCTCAACAATGTGATCGCCGCTGAGCCAATTGAAATAATACCAGTTTCTCAATTGATATTGTAACTCTGTCTGCCTTGGCTCTCTTTCCTTTACCCAGACCCCGTCGCTGTCCCAGTAAACCTGCCCCGACACGATATTGCCAATCTCTCCCTCGTGTACACGCTTCATTATTTCCCGGTATTTTCTCTCATAATGCCGCTGCAAGCCTACGACGACGTTCAATTTTTTCCTGTTGGCAATTGGAATTAAAGCCAGTATCTTCCTTACTCCGGTCGAATCTGTGGCAACGGGCTTTTCGCAGAACACGTGTTTGTCATTTTTTATCGCTTCCTCGAGATGATAAGGCCGGAACCCCGGCGGAGTTGCAAGTATTACAACATCTGCAGCCGATATGGCATCTTTGTAAGCATCGATACCGATAAATTTCGCAACATTCTCAAAATCAATTTTACGAGTCAGCTCGTCGGTGTTTTCAATGATGTTTTTTAAGTTATTAATGCAATTTTCAATCCGGTCTGAAAAAATATCCGCCATCGCGACGAGTTCAACATGATCATCGGCATTTAAAGCATTCACGAGCGCTCCGGCACCCCGTTTGCCGCAGCCGACAAGTGCCAGGGTCAACTTTTTATCGGGAGGATTTACAAATGCATATTTTTCTGCCGGGAGGTTGCAGGTGACAAGACCACCTACAATAAGAGATGAACCGGCAAGAAAGCTCCTCCTATTCATCAGTTGATCACTTTTTGCTATTTCAGAGTTGTTCATGGTCATGCGTCGCTTACTTTATCCAATCAATTGATCAAATTGTGATGTCTATATTTCCGAATTATTGATAAACCTCCTGGTAGGTATTGTATATGCCAAATTTGTCGGACCGGATATCATTGATAACAAGCCCGATTTTATTAGCCATACCGTTGTTGCCCCAACTGTTGATAACTTTTAAGTGATCCTTGTAGCTTTTGTTAATACGAATTACAAAGAGATTCAAATCGGCTTTTTTACTTACGAGAATTCCATCCGTAACCATAAATGATGGTGCATTGTCGATAATTATGTATTCAAACCTGTCCTTTGCTTTTGTGAGAAATTGTTCAAATCTGGCGCTTTCAAGTAATTCGGCAGGATTGGGAGGGATCGGCCCGGAGAGCACCAGACTAAGATTTTCCAGTTCACTTTTAATTACTATTTTATCAAATTCATCTTTATGAATAAGATAAGATGACAATCCCGAGGAGTTTCGGCAGTTGAATATTTTATGTAATCGAGGTTTTCGCAAATCGCATCCGACAAGCAAAACTTTTTTGTTGCTCAATGCCAGGGCCAGAGCGAGATTTACGGAAATAAAAGTCTTTCCTTCTCCCTTTATGGACGAATGAATAGCTATTACCTTCTTGTCGTTTTCGGAAAGTTTGTAGTTCAGGTTGGTCCTTAGGCTTCTAAATGATTCTGTAATAGGCGATTTAGGCAATTTCAACACCGGCATTTCAATTTTGTTTCTATTATGAGAAATGCCTCCCAATACCGAGAATCTCGAATATTTTTCAACTTCCTGTTTATTGGAAATAGTATTGTTGAGATATTCCATCCCCAGGATAATTAATAGGGGAATGCCAAAGCCAATCAGTAATCCGATGACCAGAAGAACTTTTTTGTTCAACCTTAACGGTACCGCAGTTTCGATACTCGCTAAATCAAGTATTTGGGCGTCGGAGATATTTGAGGCTTTTGCTATGGCAGATTCTGCCCTTTTTTGAAGTAAAAATGTATAGAGTTCATTGTTGATATCAAAATCTCTTTTGATGTTTACAAGATTTTGCTCTGTCTGAGGAAGACGAGCCAGTTGCCTGTTTAATTCTTTTTCTCTCGATTCGAAGTTTTTCAATTCAAGGCTTGTGTTGTTTATTAAATTCCTCAGGTTTTCTTCCAATATCTGTTTGGTATAAGCAATCTCTTTTTCCGTAGAAATAAGGGCGGGATTTTTTTCCGTGACAGTCAGGGACAGGACACTTCTTCTCGCGTACAATTCACTAAGTCTGGTAACAGTCGCATTTAAGGCGGGATCGGTAATGCCTACCACCGACGGGACAACAATTTGCTCAATTTCGGTTGCATTGTCCAGGTATTCGAGCAGGTTGTTGAAGTATTCGAAGCGCAATGTGGCCATAGATCGTTCGGACTCCAGTTTTTCCAACCTTTCCACAACATTCATCCCTTCCTGGCTCAGATCAATGATTTGATTTTTTGAGCGAAAATCTGTGAAATTATTATTTGCTGTTTGAAGGGAATCAATTACCCCGCTCAATTGCATATCAATAAAATGGACCGTATTATCGGATTTACGGTTCTTTTTATCCAGATCAAATTCTATGTAAACTTTTGTCAGTTCATTTAAATAATCTACTTCTCTCGCAGCTTGATCGCCGACCAACTTCAACCGGATCAGATCGGATTTTTCATCCACGAGTGTAATAGACAGTTTTGACCTGTATGACGAGGCCAGTAAATTTTTGTCGGTTACTATAAAAAAGTACTCGCTTTCCGGATTAAATTCAACCTGAGGGTTTTTGTTAATAATAAAATTGAAATATTTTTCTTTTATCGGAACTCCGAATTCACATCTTTTCTCGAGAAATATTGTCTTTTTTGTTCCGTCAATTATGGCTTCGTCATCGATCGAGATGATAAACTTGTTTTCGGATATAGGTTTGACGTATACGGGTATTCCCGAAAGGTTTGTGTTGCTCTCATCGAGTAATACGCTGAAAGGTGAATTTTTGTACAGATCGGTTTTAGAAAATAGCCGTTTTTTGTAGTAAAAGACATCCCAATCCAAATTTTCAAGTGCTTCTTTGTTTAGCGTGTAAGAATTGAGAATACCGATCTGATTTGTGATATTTACATTTTGGGGGTTGAATATTTCACTGTCAAAAACATTTCCTATTCCATATTTTGATTCCTGGTTTTGAATCAAGAGGGTTGTTTCAACCACATACTGTGCTTTTTCAACTTTTGAATACAGATACGCACCCGAGACTCCGATAATTACGAAGATCAGAAATAAATACCATTTGGATATGACCTTTTGAAACAGATCATTAAAATCTATTTTATCGTCTTCACGGTTAAAATCTCTAAATTGAATATGGTTATTCATTAACTGATAATTTTTCTCGATTCTAATCTTCTGATTTCGGATTTTTCCTCATATTAATGGAGTTATATTTTGCATATAAAAAATTAATAACTCATGAAAACTCAATAGTTAACATGGCAGCCAAGTTGTGATTGCTGACAAGATTATACGTATCATCTATTGTTTCTGTATGATTTTATGTTGAACACTGTGAGAAATATTATATAAAGATCCAGGAAGAAATTCCAATGTTCAATATACCATATGTCAAATAGTGTTCTCGCCTTTTTTTGATACTTGGTATTTGACGGCCCCCGCCATCCGTTTACCTGTGCCCATCCCGTGATCCCCGGTTTTACATAATATCTTACCATATAGCTTGGAATTGTTTTTTGAAACGATTCGTTTAATCGCAACCGGTGGGGTCTCGGGCCTACGACAGACATTTCATTTCTTAGCACATTATAGAATTGTGGCAGTTCATCCAGATTCAGCTTGCGAATGATCCTGCCCACCTTAGTAATTCTGGGGTCGTTGATTTTTGTTGAATGCACACCGTTTACGGGATCGTCGTTCACTTTCATTGATCTGAATTTATACAGGGTAAACGTAGTGCCTCTTTTACCTCCCCGGACAGGTTTGAAAAATACGGGGCCCTTGCTTTCCAACTTGATGGCTATTGCGATGATGAGTAAAAGCGGGGCGTGTATCAGTAGTGAAAATATCGAAAATAAGATATCAAATGCTCTTTTCCAGAACCTGTTTGTGTATTTCGAAAGCGGAACTTCTCTGATGTTGACCACCGGCAGGTTGCCCAATAACGATGTCTCATGATATCTCTTGAACATGGTGTTATAATCGGCAACAATTCTGGGACGTACACCGTTGTATTCCGCTTGTTCGATCAATTGTTTGATCTTTTGCTTCTTTGTCATTTTCAAGGTGATAATGAGCTCGTTTACCGGGTGCTCATGAAATACCTTCTGGAATTCTGCGATCTCGCCCAAGATAGGTGTGCCGTTATTCCTTGTTTTGTTGTCGTCCAAAAATCCGACAACTTCGCCCAAATCCTTGTGCTTGTTATAATATGACAGTACGGATTCACCCGTTTTGCCTGCCCCGGCAACCATTATTTTGCTGTAATATTGCCCCTTTTTTCTTCTTTTAATCAGATAATCCGAAGGGTAGGAAAGTAGGATTTTGAAGATGAAAAAAATGAAAGTGGATCCAAGAAACATCGACCTGGAGAAATCGTCCAGGTTGATTACTACAATTAAAAATGAGCAGACAGAGACATAAATACCAAATTTGCCGAGAAGATATTTGATCAGTTTTATGAAATTCCTGACTTTAAATAGTCTTTCGTTGATAGAAACCAGGAAGGTGATAAACCAACTGGCGTTCAGTAAATAGATCGTATCTTCGATCTCCAGAAATGAAGTATAATGAATTTTTGCCATCAACATTAATGAGAAACTCAGGGAGGCCACATCTGCAATTAGAAAGAGCAAGATCAATTCGCGTTCTCTCATTTTATGGTCGTGGTTGGATAATAAACTTACATGCCGAAATGCTCAGCTTTTAATTATCAATATATAACATTTATATAATAATTTCATAATATATTCATAAAAATTTACCGGTATTTAATGAATTCGGATATCCGAATGTAAAAATTGGATATTGATAAATCCAGAAAGCGTATATGAAGTCAATCTCCTAATCATTCTGATAATTTATTTTGAAAAATTTGCTGTATTTAGTTAAATTGTAAGATGTTGTTAGCCATAGAAACTTGATCATCGGAAGTTTCTCATTAAACTACACCATACATACGCCATGAAAAATAGCACAAGCAGTAAATCACTACAACTGTTTGATCTCTTTCCTATAACAAGTAGCTGATTTCCAATAATGCGTTTAATTCGACACGGTTAAAAATGTTATTTAATTCTATTGAATTCGCAGTTTTTTTGCCAATCGTATTTTTGATCTATTGGTTTGTCGCCAATAAAAACCTGAAGGCTCAGAATTTCTTTGTGATCATAGCAAGCTACGTATTTTACGGATGGTGGGACTGGAGATTTCTCTCCCTGATAATACTAAGCACCATCATTGACTTTTCCGTCGGGTTAGGTTTAAATAATCAGCCCGATAAGCTAAAAAGAAAACTTTTGTTATGGACCAGCATCGTTGCCAATTTGGGATTTTTAGGATTTTTCAAGTATTATAATTTTTTTCTCGAAAATTTCATTCAGGCATTCACACTGTTCGGCCGGGAGATTCACGGCAGTTCTTTACATATTATCCTTCCGGTTGGTATTAGCTTCTACACCTTTCAAACACTCAGTTATACCATTGACGTTTACAATGAAAAGCTCAAGCCAACCAAAGATCTGATTTCATTTGCTGCTTTTGTTTGCTTCTTCCCCCAGTTGGTTGCAGGTCCGATTGAAAGAGCGAAAAACCTGCTTCCCCAGTTTTTTCAAAACAGGACTTTTGATTATCGGTCTGCAGTGGACGGTCTAAGACAAATATTGTGGGGGCTTTTTAAAAAAGTAGTAATCGCCGACAGTTGTGCCGAATACGTAAACCTGATCTTCGGGGATGCTTCGAATTATTCGGGAAGCACATTGGTATTGGGGGCTGTCTTCTTTGCGTTTCAAATCTATGGTGATTTCTCCGGATATTCGGACATCGCAATAGGAACGGCCAGACTTTTTGGTTTTAACTTAATGAGGAATTTTGCCTTTCCTTATTTTTCCAGGGATATTGCCGAATTTTGGAGGAGATGGCATATTTCGTTGTCTTCATGGTTCCGGGATTACCTCTATATACCCCTGGGAGGGAGCAGAGGCGGTTCGTGGCTCAGTTTGAGAAACATTTTCATAATTTTTGTAGTGAGCGGATTCTGGCATGGTGCAAACTGGACGTTTATAGTTTGGGGAGCTCTAAATGCAATTTATTTCACACCCTTGCTTTTGCTGAAAAGAAACCGGAAGAATATCGATATAGTTGCTAAAGGTAAATTTTTCCCGACTTTCAAAGACGTTCTAAGTATTTTTTCAACTTTCTGCATCACATTGATCGCCTGGGTTTTCTTCCGTGCAGAGCGCATGGAACACGCCATTCAATACCTGGCCGGGATATTTTCTCCTTCGCTGTTCAACATCCCGGAACTGTGGCCGAAATCGTTGATGCTTTTAATACTTATATTTATCGGTATCGAATGGATACAACGAGAAAAACAACATATCCTGGAAATCAATAAATTACCTCTGGCCGTGAGATGGGGAGCATACATGATGATAAGTTGGTGTACGATATTCTTTGCGGTTACGAATGTGAATCAGGATTTTATATATTTTCAATTTTAATATTGATGAAGCTGTTATTCGGTAAACTCGTTCTATTATTTATACTGCTGACCGGCCCGATACTTTTGGTTTTTTTTATTCAGTCTGTCGAAAAAAATCATTACCTGAGAGCTTTTGAAGATAAACAGGAATTATTGAAAAATACCAGACAAACGAAAATTGTCTTAATTGGAGACTCAAATCTGCCATTTGGGGTAAATAGCGGAATGATTCACCATTCATTAAACTATCCTGTCGTCAATACCGGTATATACTCCAGCTTGGGATTACTATTTGAATTGAACAGAGTCTACCCATATATCGGCCGGGGGGATGTTGTAATAATTTCACTGACTCATACGGGTTTTGGAAATACCTTCTACAGCAAAAAGCAGATCTCGTCTCTGATCCAGATCTACCCCAAGTATATCTTTCGATTATCATCGCCCAGGCAGTTTCACTCCTTAGTGCAAGGAATACTCGAAAGAGTAAAGAAAATCCTTATAGCGATGCTTTCAAAAGACGAAAGGGCAGTTGAAGACGTCTACAAGCGAAACCAATTCAACGAATATGGAGATTACATCGGGCATCACGGAGAAAAAAGCCGCCTAAAGATCAAGGATGAAATTCTGGAACTAACCGTTTACCCGGAAGTTTTGAAAGAGATAAATGAATATGAAGCGCAAATAAATAATCTGGGAGGAACATGTTTTTATACATTTTCACCAATACCAAAATCCATATATGAAAATTACAGGGGAGAAATAAAGGTCTTTGAAAAGAATTTGGTGGAGGGATTGAACATGGAATTTATCGGTAGCCAGAAAGATTTTGTTTATGAAGACAGTTTGTTTTATGATTCGGAGCATCATTTGATTTCTGCAGGTAAGAACTATCGAACGGAAACCATTATAAGGCTTCTGGAAGAAAAGCTTGAAAAGGATAAATCGGAATTCAGCTATTTCATAAATTAAAAGGTGTTTTGTTATCCATAAAAATACAAATAGACCTGTAAAAACGAACTTCGTGGATTGTCATGGATGTGTTAAAGCCATATAAAAATCGAAATAAGCTCAGAGTATTCATGAGAAGGATGTTCAAAAAGCATTTTATCAGACTTATCTCAGTTAAAAACTCAATTTTCGGATCAATGGATTACAAAAAATTTGTAGTCATCACCCATTCCAGAACCGGATCCAATCTATTGATAAGCTTACTTAACGATCATCCCTGCATTGAAGCCTATGGGGAAATATTTAGAAGATTGAATAAAAGCTCATGTAAAAAAATCTGGCATAATACCTTTAACAAGAAATCAAAGAGCATAGAGTACGCCGGTTTTAAATTGTTTTATTACCATCCGTTAGATCGTGACGATCTCGAAGTGTGGAGCTTTATCGAAAGAGATACAAGCATAAAAATTATTTATTTAAGGCGTCAAAATATGCTGAGATCGTTTGTATCAAGAAAAATAGCCGAGAAAACCAATTCGTGGCGATTGAAGAACTCGGATTCAGGACTGAAAGTAGCGGACAAAAAAGTTGATCTGTCATTTGAGGAATGCCTGGAGGAATTTGAACAGATCCGGTTGTGGCAAGACCGGACCATGCAAACGTATCGTTTTCATGAAAGTATACAACTTACCTATGAAGAGTTGGTCAACCATAGAGATGACGTTTTGAACAGGGTCTTTGAATTTTTGAATGTGCCCGTTGTACCAGTAAAATCAAAGTATAAGAAGCAAAATCAGGAAAACCTCAGTGATCTGATCGCCAATTATGACGAAATTTATAATTCACTGTCTCAAACAAAATGGAATTCTTTTCTGAAATGAGGATTATCTGCTGAATTTATTAATCTTGCCCAGGAGCGCATGCCTGTTCAATGCACCGGATTGTATTAATGCCAGACCGGGAATCGTCCAATACAGATAGGTCGGTAAATCTACATTGATCATTCTATTGATCAAAAACCACCAGTTGGGTATAAACAACAAAATCATCGTGATCGTAATACTGGCGGCTACCCATTCGATGGAATACTGGCTTCCGATAACTATTGCCAACGGAATGATGATTAATGTAATAAGTCCCCAAAAGAAATGAAGCGCGGTTTTTCCGGTGGCAATGACCAGCGATCCGACCGGATTGCCGATTGCTTTAAAGATCATTGAAATGGAAAGAATTTGTACGAGGGCTACGATATCATCAAATTCTTTCCCATAAAAAATATGTACAATAAATGAAGCAAAAATAATGATGATAAGATAAATCGGGGTATTAATCGTCGAAACCATATTGACCAATTTAAGATAGTTTTTACTGAGCAAGGCCTTGTCATACTGGAATTTTGCCAGGACTGGTGCTGCCACGCGGGTAAGGATAGGATTAATGATCTTTATCGGCCGGAATACGAGTTGTTTTGCAAGGCTATATCCGCCCAATATCTCCGCTCCGAAAAACTTTCCGATGATCAGCACATCCAGGTCCCGGTTGAAATAGCCTATGGTCTGCTGACCAACCTGAAAAATGCCGATCTTTAAAAAAGGAACCGACTCCCTGAAACTGATTTTGAGCAGAAGTCCCTGCTTTTTTATTCCTGCGAAGAAGTATGCAACGTTTATCAGGAAATACCTTAAAAGTGTGGAATAGACCAACGAATAAACTCCATAACCCATGATTGCCAGGACTACTGCCGCAACAAGCGTGGAAAGTGACCCTATAATTTCTATTATCGAAATAAATTTAAAATTGAGTTTTTTTTGCTCGATGGTTTTAAATTGTCTTCCGATCGCCGTAATGATTAAACCCGAACCCATAATTGGTAACAAGACAATCAATTCGGATTCATCGTAAAATTTTGCCAGCAAGGGAGCGATTGAATAAATGATGGCAAAAAGCAGTAAGCTGAATCCAATGTTTATCCAGTAAAGGCTGGAGTATTGGCTTTTGCTTATGTTTTGCTTGTGGATAATTGCAGTGCCCAGCCCCAGATCCATAAACATATCGCTAAAACTGATCACCGACATGATTATTGCCATAAGACCAAAATCAGTCTTTTCCAAAAAACGCGCCAGTATGGAGATTTTGAGCAACAGACTTACGGAGGAGATTACTTTTGCAATTGTCGTCCATTTTACTCCTTTTATGGTCTGTTGTCTAATGTTCAAATCCAATAGGTTTAACGATGGGCAATGAGACTTTGAGATGTTATTTTGAAATGAAAAAGATGCATCATGTGCCTTTTGTTTAGGCGTCGGCGCCGCTATGAGAAATTGTTGTCATGAGGTTCTGTCGCGGATCCCGCGCATTTGGTCGCTTCGATTGATACGCCAGTTGCAATAGTTCATAGGTAGCGTTTATACGCTGAACGGGATTGTTCATAGTCGAAATGATTTTTCTTCCTTCCTTGCCCATTTTTTTTGCAAGCTCAATATTTGTAAGTAATTCGACGATCCTTTCCCCCATGGCAATGTAGTCAAATTCCCTCACAAGGAAACCGGATTTCCCATCGTTCACATATTCGGGAATTCCATCGTGCAGCGTAGCGACTACCGGCAATTCGAAAGCTGCCGCCTCTGCCGGGCTGATCGCGCATCCTTCCTGGTCTCCATTGTTGGCAACAACACTATGCTGGGCATATACCCAATGTTCTCTGATCAGACCGAAGGCCTCTTTCTGGGGCAGGCTGCCGGTCAGGGTAACCGAATCGTTTATTTGCAACCGGTCGATATGCTTTAATACCTCATGCTTCAGTTTTCCGTCTCCGATAATGGTCAGTTTTGCATCGGGCACATACCTTTTTACGTGATGAAATGCATGCAAAAGCGCGACCGGATTTTTCTTTTGGGTCAGCCTCCCCAAAAAAACCACGGAGGGGCCGCGTTTCATTCTTTCCTCCCATGATAGCGGGGGGTGCATATTTTCAATATCCACACCATATCTGATAATCCTTATTTTATCCGGGGAGCAGCCTTTCAATACAAGCAATCTTTTCATATGGTGAGATGCTACAATAATAAAAGAGGCATTTTGAAAAACATGCTTTATCTCAGCGGCATACACGGAAGAGTTGAATGCAGAATTTGTGTCGTATCCATGAAACTGGACAACATAGGGGATTTGTGCGGAAGTAAGAAATTTGTCCAGTAAAATCGCTGTTTGTCCATAGTCTATAAAAGCGACATCCGGCAACCTGTTTTTTTTTACGTTGGCAAGCTTAAAATCGACCCATTTCTGCTTAATTCGAATAGTCAAACGTGTATTTAGGTTCGATCTTTCTTCTATTTCATTTATGGTTTTGGTGAGCCTGTTGTGCAATCTAAAACTTGTGAACGAAGTATTTTTAGCAACGTCATCCCCGTTTTTTTCCCCGACAAAATGAACAAACCGACCATCTCCCGATTTTTTTTCCAGGCCTTTGATCAGGTTATGTATGAATGTCTCGGAAAGGCCGGCGTTAGTTGCTGTGAAATATCCAATCTTCATGATCAAACGGTCAATTGATAAAAACTGAATCTAAGGGTTCGGGGCCATGGATTAATCCGGACCGGGTAATCCCGGAATATTGATTCGATTGTGGGATCAATTCTAAAGCAATCATAGAGAAAGGAGTTAATTTGACAGCTTCAATTCTGAGAATAGTTTCCTGTTAAAACTGTCTTCTTGCGTCGATTTTATTGCTTTGAGTATCGACTTTGCAATTAAAGAATGCGATAGATGATTCGGATGGCTATCTATTCGTACCGAATCTTTACCGTCCAGGGCCCAGTGATGAAACAGTTTCATATAAGTTTCAAAATTGTAGTCTGCCTTTCCCCATAGCACAGAGTCGGCCTCGGCAAATAGCACATCGTCATATTTCAGATACTCATGAGATTTGTTTGTGATCTCTCCTTTGACCGAAGCTCCGATATTCAGAACGATAAGTTGGCTCTTATGCTCTTTTGCAATTTGATAAATTTCATTGTATACGAAATTTTCAATCATTTCAACTTTTTTTAGAACCTGATGTCCTTTGGTGATCTTATTGTAGGAGAATAGATAATAATTTCTCAACAAATTAGGTAAGCCAATCGAAAAGCTGAAGTCCAGGTAATTACTAAAATTTGATTTCGAACCGTCATAATTCCAAATCGTCATTTCCCAAATATCCGTTGTGTAGTTGGGTGGACGGATGACAATAGACCCATCTATTTCAGTAAAATAGGGATTGGGAATGTCGATCAGATACGTGGGCGCAAAACCCTTAATTGTTCTTTGGGTAAGCCAATCCGAATATTGCGCAACGACAAAATCCGGCTTATGCTTTGGGATCAGTTTTTTAGCCAAAATATACATCTGGGATAGTCCGTAACCACACACTCCGGCATTTATATATCGACAGTTCAAACTGTCGCTTACGATGTAAGAGAAGGTCTCTTTGGCATAGCAAAGATTGCCAAAAGTGTTTGAACATCCGAGAAATAGGATTAAAGGGGTGTCGTTCTCCGGTTTATATTTTTCATCGAATGGCACTCGAAAACCATTCTCATCAATCCTCAGGGGAATTTTGTCGCGATACTTTGACGTGATAAATCCTTTGGCATTCTTGACCTGTCTGTAGCCTAATTCGGGATCTTTGGCGTGGATATTCCCTTCAAATCCCTTGCGTTTATGATCTTTGGCGTGCCTGTACAGTTGGTTGTTTTCATAAACAAGCTTAAGAAAGCCATAAGATAAGATAAAAGCCGACACAAGCATCAACAGAGCAACCAGAGGACGGTTCTTAACTACATCCGGACTCCAGAAGATCTTGTAGGTAGTCCCCATAAGCCAAAAGGTAAAAAGTCCACCCTTAAAAAAACCAAACAGGAATAGAATATTTCCGTAGAGTTTTCCGCTCTTTTCCAAAATAAGATAGACTGAGAAATAGATGGCCAGCACCAGGGCCGTGAATATCAGTTGCCCCAGTATAAAACCGGCGTTGATTTTTACTGCCTTCATATCAATCCAATTTGAATGCTTCTTGCCAGTTTATATCGGAAACAAGTTGAGTTTGTCGACTTTTGGGGAATAAGTTATTGCCCATTACGAGGTAATCCATTTCCGTCCGCATAAAGCACCTGTACGCATCTTCCGGAGTGCAAACAATGGGTTCTCCCCTCACATTAAAGCTGGTATTGATTATTACGCCATAGCCGGTGATTTTTTTGAATTCATTTATAAGCGTCCAATAGCGCGGATTCGTTTCTTTGTTGACGCTTTGGATTCTTGCGGAATAATCAATATGCGTAACCGCCGGAATGTCTGATCTTAGATGGTATAGTTTTTTATACAGATCCAGGGTATGGTAATCCGGAGGCAAAGGTTCCAGGCGATTACTGTTTACCGGAATTACGAGAAGCATATATGGAGACGGCCTGTCCAGATCAAAGTACTTTCCGATATCTTCTTCCAGGACCGAAGGTGCAAATGGCCTGAACCCTTCCCTGAATTTTATTTTGAGATTCATTTTCTTTTGCATGTCCGGGTTTCTGGCGTCTCCGAGTATGCTTCTGCTTCCCAAAGCCCGCGGGCCGTACTCCATTCTGCCCTGAAACCATCCGACGATGTTTCCTTCGGCAATCTTTTGAGCTGCGATGTGAGAAAGCTTTTGAACGTCCTCAATATATTCATAGTTGGTGTTGAACTTTTTGATGATCGGTGTGATTTCCTTTTCCCCAAACTCCGGTCCAAGGTAGGCGCCTTTCATTTTGTCGCGGTGGCCGTGAACAATTCTATCCTTTCCTTGCCATAAGTACCAGCCCAAGTAGGCGGCCCCAAGCGCGCCGCCGGCATCACCTGCCGCCGGTTGTATCCATATATCTTTGAACAAACCCGTTCGTAAAAGCTTGCCGTTGGCGACGCTGTTCAAGGCTACTCCTCCGGCCATCACCAGGTAATCGCTTCTCGTTAATTCTTTGACGGTGGAAGCTAATTTCAGGACGATCTCTTCCGTGATTTGTTGTATGGCCAGAGCCATATTCATATAATCCTGTGTGATTTCGGATTCCGGACTTCGGGGAGGTATGCCAAACAGTTTGGACCATTTTTTGTCATTGGTCATGTTGAGTCCGGTTGCGTAGCTGAAATAGCGCATATTTAAGATTATGGAACCGTCTTCGCGGACATCAACCAGCTCATTGTAAATTTTCTCTTTAAATTCGGCGGTCTGTTTTGATTTTGGATTTCCATAAGGGGCCAGTCCCATAAGCTTGTATTCCCCGCTGTTTACCCGAAAACCGGCATAATAGGTAAATGCCGAATACAAAAGCCCTATTGAATGCGGGAAGTGTAATTCGCTTAATATACTGATTTCATTACCCTTGCCCAGTCCGATAGTTGTCGTGGCCCATTCGCCAACGCCATCTATCGTCAGAATGGCCGCTTCATTAAATGGGGAGGGATAAAATGCGCTGGCGGCATGAGAAAGATGATGCTCCGGAAACAACAGGGGTATTTTTTCATCGCCGAACGCACTCAATTTTTCCTTTAACATCCTCTTCATGAAAAGTTTTTCCTTTATCCAAACCGGCATGGCGGAAAGAAAACTTTTTAAACCCAGCGGGGCAAATGCATGATAGGTCTCCAGGAGCCTTTCAAATTTAATATAGGGCTTGTCATAAAATGAAACGGCAGCCAGATCTCCGTATTCCAAACCTGCGTCATCCAGTACGTATCGAATGGCGTTTGCCGGAAATGTGGAATCATGCTTTATTCTCGAAAATCGCTCTTCATGCGCTGCAGCAACAATCTCTCCGTCAATGATGATGGCCGCAGCACTATCGTGGTAATAGGCGGATATGCCTAAAATAGCGGTTGGCATGGTTGAATTAATTAAGAACTAGAATAATGTGTAAATAAATGGTGCAATTGCTGAGCCCGAGGTGGCTACGATTAATGCTCCGAATACGAGTAACAGTAGGATAACCGGGAGGAGCCACATTTTCCTGCGCGTTCTTAGGAACGACCATAAATCTTTTAAAAACTCCATTTTTTGTGTGGTTTAAATGTGAACTATGTTATTGATTCAAATCCTTAACTTTTTTTTGCGACCAATGAGTATAAAGAACCCGCCTTCTCTGCTTCCTGTTAATATCATCTTCAATTGCACAATTGCCCGATCCAGATAGGAGCCGCTTTTGTGCTTTTTGAAGAGCGAGTCCCTGCGGCTGAATTTTTCAGACAAAACAGGGTTTGGTATGCCATATATATACTCAAATCCGGTCTTCTCAAACCACCTCATCACTTCGCCAATGGTATGTTTCGATTCATGCGGATTTTTGTACTGGTCGTTGAACCACGACATTTTTTTAGTGTGATTAACTTCGAGGTTTTTCAAATTGGGGTCCAACCACTTAAATCTGTCTCCGGTTAAGTTGAAAACCCTTCTTCTGGTATCCGTAATGAGTCTGCCGTATTTATGGTATAGCCCAATTATAATATATCCATTGTCAGCTACAAGTCCGGAAATCGATTGAAATCCTTTGAACGGATCGCTCGTGTGGTGAAGTACTCCGATACAAATGACCACCGGGAAGCTTTTTTCTCTGAAGATGGGTTTAAACAAATTCATTTGATAAAACCCGACATTATTGAGATTATGCTTTTCTTTAAAACCTTGAGCCAACTCAAGAGAATTAATTGTCATATCGGCTCCAAAAACGTGTCTTTTGGCAATGCCTAAAAAATTCGACAGTTGACCTGTTCCGGTTCCGACCTCGAGTACGCGGATATTAAATGGAATTTGTTCATTCATCATTCCGGCAAAAATGCCATCATTAGACTTCTTCATCAATGTCCCGACATCGTCGATATCTTCATAATTCGGGAAAGGAGAGCCTTCATAAAATGATTTCATATCGAGCGTTACATCCTTCTTCTTTTTATCCCAATCATTTGGAACAAACATAAGGGGGATTCCATCTTTTATTTCGAATTCATACGTACAATCTTTGCATAGGATCGATTCTGCAGACATGTCCAGATCTCCCCGGCATATTGGACAGTTGAAAATTTCGAGGTGATCGACCATTTGAGATGGAGGAATGGTTGTGGTGGTTAGTTTCATATAACTTCTTGGTTAGGCTTATCCGGGTTAGTATGGTTTCTCTAAATCTGCCGCCGTAAACCAGTGATTTCGGGTTATGAGCACTGATTTGCTGTTGTTCTTGAATTTGGTCAGTTGCAGGGAGTCTTTTTTAAGCAATCTCCGGATAAACCCTGTCGGGGTAACCAATAAGACAAAAACAAGTGTCAAAACTATTTTTGAGCCTACTATTCCCAAAATATTGGATATGCCGAGCCAAATGATTGCAAATGGATAGAAAAATTGTGGGTAAGCCATATTCACGATCTGCAGTGGAATCGCTATTTTATAGTAGATGGTATTACCGCTGAAATATCCGATCAAAAGGAAAATTAATACCAGGGCCATTCCCGAATCGGATGATTGCTTTTTTGATATATCGGTGGTAAAGTGTGAGGTATTTTTGGTCATTGTTGCAAGTGTTATAACTTAACAAATAGTTGATTTTAAAGTGATAATATAATAAAATATATTTTAAATTATATAATATTAGGATAATATTATCTGTGTGTTACTAAAAATTAAACTCATCAAACCGGATTATAACACGGAACACAAGCAAATGGTATCTGCGGATTTCGCAAGGCGTTGTATAGTACAGTGTTTAGCTCTGAGTGCCCTCGCGCATACGGATTGTCAAAAACATCTCTGTGGATAGGATGGTTTTTCTGTGGATTGAAACTTCACGGCTTGTCCTTTTTTTGCTCGCCCAACGCACTACCCATCCTGATCCGCGCTGATTTTGATCCCCCCGCAAAAGTTCTATAGACCTTCTTTCCTATTGGTATCCAAGTTTATCCCATACATATACATGGACCCAGAATTTAGGTGTGCTCCCCAGGTCTTCAGCTTGATCGCTCCATGTGAGTTTGTGCTATCATGCCGAAAACGGCCGCCCCGCTATGTGGTGTGCGGAGCAGGCTCATGACAGCCCGCGCAGCGGGGCGGCCGTTCATGTGTCAGGCGTAGCGATGACACATGAACTACTTGATATAAAGATAATTATCTTGTTGCAACTCGAAATCATCCATATAGATTTCTCGATGGGTTACGCCGTCCTGCCTCGATAGCTCAATATTTTTATCTTTATTCCAGTCAGATCTGTACACATTTAATACCGGATAGGCATTTAGCTCATCATGATAGCTTGTCGGACCTTCATAGTCTACAATAATATCATTTATACTTGGCGGAGAACCTTTTTTCATGTACACTTTATGATAGCCTTTTCCATTGTCTCTATAGTCAAAATGGCTATCAATTACAAAGTAGTGCCATTTTCCCGGTGTCACTGAGGCAATGTTATAAAAATCCTTTCTCACCTTGTCGTCTTCCGTTGCCGGATCCTCGGAAAGTGTATTTACGGTGGCCCTGATTTTGTTTTCCTGAATTTTCATGGAAAAAATCGGATTTCCATTATAGCTGTCATGTGCATCCGCATAGCCCTTGAGCTGGAAAAACAAGTCGGGGAAACGGTCGGGTTGGAAGTCTTCCGGGATATACATAGCGAATTTTACTCCCCATGTAGTGAAATGAGGTAAGTATTTGGAAATACTTCCTTCTTCATTTCCCTGGAATTGTGCCTGGCAACGGGCATTATTATATCCTTTTTCCGCAGCTATATACATTCTCATGGAGTATTTTCCCGACACTTTGTATTTGGAACTTTTTTCGATAGTGCCATCTCCTACAATCTTCCACGGCGGATTTTTGATGCCATCTTCAAATCCATCGAAAAACCTTAGAATGTTGTCATCTACGGGTTGCCAGTCTATTTCGACAGTTGGATCGCCATTATCGATTTCAACGACCGGATCAGTTTGTTCCGTATTTTCAGAAGAATTATCTGTGCCGTCCGATGGGTCGGAAGTGCCGGTGTCGGGCTCAGTTATGCCACTGTCCGGGTCAGAAATCGGAGCATCTGATCCGGATGAGTTGCTTTCTTCAGCATCCTGTCCTGCCGGGTTTTGATCTGTTTCACCGGTGTTTTCACCTTCGTTTACGGGGTCGGTACCTGATCCGGAATTATCCGCTATACTTTCTTCTCCGGATTCCTGAGCCGCTTCTTCGGAAGCATCTTGCCCGTTTTCAGAACCTGTATCGATATGGTCTGCATCGTTATATTCACTTCCTTCAAAAAGATTTATTTCAGAAATATCAAAATTATAATAAAGCTTAATTCGGTGAATTCCCTTTAAGTATTTTTTGATCTTATATTCATTCAGCGTGGAATTGTCGAAATCGCCTAATAATTCTTCATTATCAATCAATATGCGCACACTTCGATCTGACTTTACGGTAAATTCGTAGACTTTGGGGTCGAAATTGAACTTCCCCGTCCAGGTTGCACCCAGATTATCAGAGCTCACATTTGGAGAAACGACCGTATTGAAGTCATGACTGATGCTTTTTTCTACTCGGGTGGCCAAAACAGAACTGTAATTATCCTTATTAAAGTATTGCGCCAAAAACGATCCCAAAGGAATCGGATCGGCTTCTGTTTTAATCTCTGTGTTTTTACTTAAAACAGCATCAATTTCATTTAATTCAGTAGTACAAAATTGAAAGGCCAACATCACTACCATACATAAAAAAACCTTTTTCATAAAAATTTAATTTAGTCAAACGTGTTCAATTTTCTATTAAGAATTCAAATGGTGTGGTTCGTTGTTCAGAATATATCAGGTAAAGTCAAGATGCTAAGCAGGAAATGCAGAACCAATAAAAATTACCTTCATATACCTAAAAAAAGGGCTTATAAATTCCGGAACTTTATAAACCAATTTTTATTCAAAGGTCTGTATTAATGGCCGGAATTGTGCTTTAGAATACATCAATTTTTGCTCGATGTAGGTTAAGTTTTGGAATAAAAGCTGAGGGTGGGATATATCAAAAGTAGGCAAAAATAAATACCTTATTCAAACAGCGGAAAACTAAAATTACTACAATCCCAATCTTTCTAAAATCCAATAATCGACATTGAATTTCAAAATTTCGTCAATTTTCGACCGGAAACATTACATCGGTAATGGAATGCTCAAAAATTGACATTGCAAATATTAACTTCAGGTGCCCTTTTGCCAGAATTTTTCCAGTATTCAACGGAAATTTAATATTTTTTGTTATTTTAAGATTAAAAAATTGTTAACGGCCTTTTATTACATCACTTCTCATATTTTACCGGATGCAAGAAAAAACCTAAAACAACCGATCGGCAGACCGATAATTTAAAAAAAATGAAATGTGCCAACTACACCATACGCCAAAAAAATCTCAATTCATATGAATAAAATTGAAACATTCGAACAATTCTTGTCCACCAGCAGTGTTCAGTTTTCTTTTTGGAATTATTTATTCAACCTTTTTCTTACGGCCCTGTTAGCCTTTTTACTTGGATTGTTTTACAACCGTTATGGCAAATCACTTTCAAACAGGAAAAACTTCAGCAATAATTTTGTGCTGATAGCGATCACGACCATGATTATCATTTCTATTGTGAAATCTTCACTTGCCTTATCTCTTGGATTGGTGGGGGCATTGTCCATAGTAAGATTTCGGGCAGCGATTAAGGAACCTGAAGAACTGACCTATCTGTTTCTGACTATTGCGATCGGTTTGGGATTTGGAGCTGATCAGAAAATGATGGTATTGATCGGCTATGTTTTTGTACTCCTTGTTTTGGCAGTTAGATACATCTATCAACGAAAAACTGACCGGGAACATCACAACATGATCATGACGATCAGTGCCATTGATCCCAAAGACGACCTCATGAAAGGGATTCTGAACATATTAAAAAAATATTGTTCGAAAATTAATCTGAAGCGATTTGATGAAGGTCAAAATGCTATGGAAATGGCCTTTGTCGTTGAGGTTGGCGATTTTGATAACCTAAATAATGCCAAGACAGAATTAAGGAAACAATATGATAATCTAACGGTCAGCTTCATGGACAATAACATCACCTTGTAATGGAAATTGCAACGGATAACAATTCCGGAGGTTCGTCCATCGAAACATTCTGGAAGCATGTAAGCCTTAAAAAAGGTCTTCTTGTGATCTTACTGATCCTGTCGATCGCAGCTTTTGGTTTTGGCTGTATGATTTATGGAGCATATCTCAATAAGACCGGGCAAACGGCTAATCTTAAAATGTTTCTTTATGATGTATACAATCTCGACTTTTCGTTTTTCGCCAAATCGATTCAAGGGGCGACCGTTGAAATCGAGCAATTGGACATCGATGTAAAATTTAAGAACTGGCAAAAAATCCGGTATTTTAGAGAGCTGGCTTTAAAAACAGGTGGAATTACCGTTGAAATGCAGGAAGAAATCCCGGCCAGGGTCAGATATAATCAAAAGACCTACCGGGTAGATTTGAGTCTGACCGGCCAGACCAACGAGCACACCAGACATCCGTACAAATGGTCCCTTGAAGTAAAGGTAAAGGATGGAGAAAAGATAATGGGTATGAGGAAATTTGCCCTGTTATTTCCGCGGGCGAGGGGGTATCTTACCGACTGGATCGCAACGAAGTTATTACAATCTCAAAACGTAGTGGGCATAAGAAATGATTTTGTAAATGTGAATGTGAATGGCAAACCTCAGGGATTATATTATCTCGAGGAACGGTGGGATAAGGAAATATTGAATAATAACGGATATCCCGACGGGATCATCTTCAAAGCCATCGATTCCGGGATAAAGGTTTACGGGATGAAAAGGGTTATGGAAGATCAGGCGCTTTCCGGCCAATATAATCTCGTAAGAAAGAAGTGGTTTGGTTTTTTGAGCGGAGAAATTGAGGCGACTGAAATATTTGACTTAAATAAGTTTGCTTCCCTTTTTGTCGTATCGGATATAATGGGACAAAAACACGCTATATTTTTATCCAACATGCGTTTTTATTTCAACCCTTCCACCGGTCTGATCGAACCGATCGGAAGGGAGTGGGGATATTTAAGAAAAGAGACCTTATCTAAAACTTCACTTTCTATCGGAAAACCGGACCCGGATGTCGTGTACCATATTCAATTGCACGAAGACAGCATTCTGAGTAAAATTTTTAATTCTTTTACGTTTGAGGAACAATATATCAGGCAAGCCGAAAAGCTGGCCGATAATGGCTATTTAGATAGTGTTATCAACCTTCATAAGCAAGAACTTGACCTGTATCTGAAGAAAGTGTATGCGCAAAATCCGTTTTACGAATTCCCTTTGGATCTGTTGTATGAAAATCAAAATTTTATACTTCGAAAACTCAATCCCGAATTGCCATCCATTGTTGCATATTGTGAATACCGGAAAGATGGTTTATGCGCCCTGAGTATTAAAAACAAGGCTGACCTTCCGGTCGAAATTCATTCGATACTGTACAACCGTAACATCTGCTTCACGCCAGAGAAAAGAATACGATTAAGGTCAAATTATAAAGCTTTAGGTCACCTTGAACGTATACAATTTAGTGTCGATGAAGGCAGCGATCACGGATCGTTTACCCCGGATTCTTTGGAAATCGAATATAGCATTTTGGGCCTGCCCGGAAGGAGTAAAACGATCGTACTTCCGGGGGATTCCGATCTTGCTGAAAATCCGTATTCGGCGCCATATATTTCCAATCTTGACCGGTTTGGAGAATTAACGGTTAATGAATTCCAAAAATCAATTACCTTTTCCCGGGATACAACAACAATTCGATCGGACCTCGTAATACCCGAAGGATATTTCGTGCAAGCCTCGCCCGGAACTGTCATCGATCTCATTGATTCGTCCGGAATAATATCATATGCTCCATTTTTATTTTTTGGGGAAGAAGACGCTATGATTTCGATCATTTCTTCGGATGCATCCAGTTCCGGGTTAACAATTTTAAACTCAGATCGATCTTCGGAATTTAACTTTGTGAATTTTAAGCATTTGTCTGTTACATCAGATGTAAAAGGGCGTTTCCAGGGCCATATTTCAATGCACAATTCACCCGTTGCTTTCAATAATTGTGTCTTTATGGAAAACAGGTCGGTTCGGCCCGCCATAAATATCAGTCGTTCGGAATTCTATATTACAAATACCCGGTTTGAGGATATTTCATCTCAGGCGATCAATGTTGAGCATTGCGATGGTTTTATTGGCCATGTCAAGTTTGAAGGAATTGACCGGGATATTATAACCTCCAGGGGATCAAAAATCAACCTTGAACGCATTTACATCAGTCGTTCCGGAGGGATGATCTTAAATGCCCAGGCGAGATCGCATGTGATCGGGACCGATCTGACCTTTGATCACTGTAAAATTGGTTTTGTGAGCAAAGGTTATTCGGACATAAGCGTTGATCAAATTACAATTCATGCTTCCGGACCTAAAAGCAATTCATTGATGACCGGGAGAAATATCCGTGATGCAGACTGGCTGTTTGCCTATAATGATGAAGGATTCGACGTTCGCATCGAAGAGGGCTCCGGATTGAACATAAACGGCAAAGCGATAAGCAGAGCCAGAGACATCGATTACATAGCCTTACACGCATACAATTAGTCTTAATAACAATGAGGTTTGAAAGAAAGTTCTTTATTCCTAACATCCGGAGAAATGTGGTAGAAGCCATGATTTACCGCCACCCCGGTTGCTTTTCGGAAATTTACTCCGAAAGGTATGTCAACAATATATACTTTGACACTTCGGACTTCCATAATTATTGCGATAATATACATGGGAACATGTTCAGAACGAAGTTCAGAATCCGATGGTACGGAGACATGATAACCGCTATAGAACGGCCGGTACTTGAAGTCAAGATAAAGAAGGGATCCGTCGGGATGAAAAAGGCATACCAATTAAATCCGTTCAGATTAACAAAGCCATTTGGCGGAGATGTCCTCAAAAATCTGATTAACGCCTCCGAAGTTGACAAACAGACAAAAATAAATATGCAGGTGCAAATACCTGTCTTACTGAACAGGTATCGTCGCAAATACTACGTTTCTTCAGATAAGAGATATCGAATAACTATTGACGACACTCAGTCATTTTATCGAATCGGTGTTTATAACAATATGCTTATTAGCAAATTTATCGATAATTCAAGTACGATTATAGAGCTCAAATATGATAAGAAATATGATGTAAACGCTCGGCATATTACAAACGGTTTCCCTTTTAGAATAACCAAAAGTTCAAAATATGTAAGAGGGATCCAGCTATTTTATGCATGAATATGAACCCGGCTGCACAAATAAGATTTGGTAGCATTTGTACATCAATATCTCCCGAAAAATGGGAGATCAAATTCGGAAACAGGCTTTATCAAAGGATAAGACCTTGGTTGAAGGCATAAAATGATGTCATCACCTGTTTATTAATTCATTGATAATCATTAAATTAACTAATGTTAAGTAAAAAGTAAAGTGTCATTTCTCCTAAACGTACTAATGACAAAAACGTCGTTTTATGATGGACTTAACACTAGACAACGGAACGTAACTAATCGATGGAAAAGTATATTCTTTTAAGATACATCATCTTAGTCATTCTGGTATTGCCGATATTTTATTCTCATTTTAAATTTCTTCCGGAGGCGATTAAGTACGCGCTGGATTTGTTGCTCTTCCTATATTTTGTAAACCATAAAAATTTCACAAGACAACATACTCCATTTTCGAAGCGATACATCATTTATATCAGCCTGATTTCACTAATAACGCTTATTTCCATTTTTATTCATGGCAACAGTTTTACAGTCTTTTTGCAGGAGTTAAGACGGCTCCTTTATCCCTTGTTGTTTTATTATATCCTGCGCGATGTATTAAAATCCGATAACCGGGCATCTGTAAAACTTCATAATCTTTTTCTGGTGATTTTTCTTATACAAATTCCGGTGACCGTACTTCAAACCGTATTGTTTCCGGTTTTTGAAAAGATGAATGTATACATTGAAGGAGGCTCCATAAACATTGTGGATATAGCCTCCGGTACATTGGGAGGAGGGGGTACAAGTGTTTTGGGCGTGTTGCTGCCGTTAATTTTAATCTATCTTTACGACTTATCCATTTTTAAATTCGGAGTACTTTTTTTTGTCCCGCTCCTGCTGATAAATTCAGGTGGTGGCCTTGTGCTTTTCGGCCTTGTTTTTCTGTGGTTAGTTGTCTATTCATTTTTCACCGGGCCAATCAAATACAGGCTTAGGGTGCTTTCGGGCATATCCGCTTCCATTGTGCTGATCATTTTGCTTTCTTCCATTGAGCCAATTCGGGAACGGATCGGCATGTACGAAAAAGCGTTTGTCCGTTACAACAAGGTACTGATTGAAGAGGGCCGTGAAACCTGGCAAATAGAAGACAGTGCGATAAAAATTGACAGATTGAATGGTTATAAATATTTAAATCGGCACATGAATATTTATAACCTGGAGCAGCTTTTTGGATTGGGATTCAATCTGAAAAATGAAAGCAATAAAAGGAAGTTCTCCTATAAAAGCGATGTCAATTACATAATCGCAGAACGAGGTTTTGTGGGATTGATCATCTATTTCTTCTTTGCAGTGGTTGTATTGCGGAGCATCAAGAATTCACTGAGGTCCGTGGGGCATCAAAAAATACCTGTAAAACTACTGTTGTTTACAGCGTTCTTTATTGGCGGATTTTATTCTCCGACAAGCAGGTCGTTTCAACTGTGGTTAATGGTTATGTATTTTTTAGCCTTAATCGAAAACAAAAACCAGTACCAAATGCTGATTGATTATATAAAGGAAACCGGTGGGACCGGAGCAAATTTAAGACACACACGATCATGATCATATTTCTCTGTGCGCTAGCAACTTAGAAAAATATAAACGGATGAAGATAAGTTTTATCGTAATCGGACGAAATGAAGGTTTTAAGCTTCGGAAATGCTTTACAAGCTTAAAGAAATTGAATTCGAATCAAAATCTGAAATTAAAATCAGAGACAATTTATGTCGATTCGGATTCTTCCGACGATAGCATTTCGATTGCAAAAGAGCATAAGATAAATCATATTATTAAAATCAAAGGAAACATTAATGCCGCAATTGCAAGGAATGTGGGGGCAAGTTATGCCAAATATGATTGGCTGCTGTTTTTAGACGGAGACATGGAACTGCAGGAATCATTTTTCCTGGACGACCATGAAGATAAATTCACCGATAATGACTTTTTCTCAGGTCAGTTTATAAATTATTATTACAATAGGGAATGGAATAAAATATCGGAAGACGAATTTGTTCCAAACCCGAAGACGGAAAAGCAATTTACGCCCGGCGGATTATTTATTGTAAAGAATAAAATATGGAAAGAGCTCAATGGAATGAGGGATTATTACAAGAGAAGTCAGGATTTTGATTTTGGTCTTCGGTGCTTTAAAAATGGATACCGGTTTACCAGATATAATCAACTCCTGGCAATCCATCATACGATAAGTTACCTGAGTAATTCGAGAAATCTTGAGTTCTTTAAAAAGGGTTATTATCTCTATTCGAGATCCTTGTTGTACCGGGATCATATATTTACAAATTTTAACCGGTACTGTTTCAAAATATTAATAAAACAGGATTATACACTGGTATTTTTATTTCTTTCGACCATTTCCATACCCTTTCTGAACTTATATGCCATGCTCTTTTACCTTCTCCCGTTTTTGTATAAGGTCATTAAGAACAGGAAAAACGGACTGTTTTTTTACACGGGTTATTTAATTGCCCGGGATATTACTGTGGCGTTGGGATTGTTGTTTTTTTATCCTTCAAAGACCCTCAGATACAATATTGAATATATTGATAAGTAGTAGAAGATGAAAAGATCGATTTGTCTCATATTCTGGTTTTTATTGGGAAGGTGGCTTCCCAAAAGCACTTTCCCGATCATCGGGAAAATGTCGAAAAGGATCAGGCTTTTTATTGTAAAAGGAATTTTCAAAAAGACCGGCAGCAATGTGAATGTTGAGAATTTGGCACATTTTGGAAACGGTAAAAATATTGAGATCGGTGACAATTCGGGATTAGGAAAGCGTTGCAGGGTGCCGTCCAATATCAAA
>JAKSDO010000045.1 GCA_022360055.1 Cytophagales bacterium
GTCTTCCTACCCATGTTGGCATACGTATAAGCAAGGTTAGTAGAGCAAAACGTTTTACCTTCCCCACTGATCGATGAAGTGATCAGTATCATTTTTGCGCCTTCAAATTCAGAATCCATATATTCCAGGTTTGCCCGAATCACTCGAAAAGACTCTGCGACCTGGGATTTTGGTTTTTGATCCACTACCAAATTTGTTTTGCCTTTAAAATGACCAACCGATCCTATTATTGGAATATCTGAGTGTTTCTTCAAGTCCTCTTTGCTAACGATCTTTGGATTTATAAAATCAAATAGAAATATCAATCCTATAGGAATCCCCAAACCCAGTAAAATACCGACAATATAGATTCTATTTACGTTAGGATAAATTGGGATCGAGCTGTAATACGGCGCTGTGACCAATTGATAATCTGATGTAGCCGAAGCTTTTGAAATATAGGCATCTGTTTTTCTTGCCAGTAATTGGTTGTGCAAATTTTCATACAACGCCTTCATGCGGTCCATATTGGTGTATTCACGATATTCGATCTGAAGATCGCTTATGGATTGAATGAAGAAATTGATCTGCTTATCGATCTCGCTGATCTTCTCGAGATTCAATCCCCTGAGATTCTCTACACTTTCATAAATATTATTTTCTATCCGTTGGGATTGCTCATTACTTCGGATGACTAACGGGTTCTTTTGATTATTCTCATTTCGATCGAGTTGATCCGTCCATTTTTCTTCCATGTACTGACCTACCAACTCCTGCAATGGTGGGACCTCCAGCCCAATCAGGTTTGGAGCAAAGATCGACTCTTTGCGATTTTTACGTATATAGGTTTCCAAATAGTCATAATAACTGTTCTCCATGGCAATCTGGGCTTTTGCCTCATCGAGCTTATTCAACTCATCAATTACCAGAGTTGAACCACTTATTATATCTCTGTTGGATAAACGAAAATCATCGATTCTGCTCTGATAATTTAACAATGTATCATTGATATCCTCCATGTATCGATCAATGAAATCAATGGTTTTAACCAGGTATTCGTTTTTTTCTTCCAGCCCAAGATCAATTACTACATCAAGGTAGGTATTTAAAAAATCATAGTCCTTTTCAGGAATTTTTGTATCTATGGAAGCATTAAGTATGGCTGAATTTTTGAACGCCCAGGAAATATTTAACCTGCTTCGATAGGCATTCATCAGACTCCTCGGATTGTGAATTGTAAAGTAATAGTCGTAATCCGGATTGAGCCCGTTACTGTTTTTATAATGAATATTGAACTGCCATCCGTTTATATTCTGATCAACATTGAATAAAAATGTTTTATCGCGTAAATAATCATTCAGCTTTTCATCGGAAGTTCTGAGCGTATAGGATTGGGCATTTATTTTTTTCAAATAGATTTTCCGGTTGTAAGGGATATAATTCGAACTGTCAACTGTAACTACTTTGTACGGATTTGACTTATACAACTCTGCGGTTTTCAATCGCCCTTCAACCATATAGGACACATCGAAATCCAGCCTGTTAAGTGTTTCTATAATCCTTTTTTCTGACTTCAGCAAAGGGATCTGCTGGTTTACTTCAATGCGCTCGATAAACCGGTCAGCTTCACCCACCGTTGGAACAACACTGGCGCCCCGTGTATCAAACTTTCTGGAAATGAAGCTGGCTTTTACGACAAACACTTCGTCCTGATAGCGGATATACAGGTAAGCACATGTCAATGCAATGATCAATACCAAAACCACCCAATACCACCGGCGCAGGATCTTGGCCAGGATGATCTTTACATCTTCGAGGCTATCTTTCTTTTCCCAGTTGAGTTGTTGTGCCAAGGATAATAAGGTTGTGTTGCTAAAATAGGAATTTATTTAGCGCAATGCCAAAAGACAAAAACCGAAAATAAAATCCGAATTGGATTCAGATCCCGGGTCATGTCCCGGTAAATTCTGCAAATACCTCCTTGAAATGTCCAAAAGAGTGCAGATATGTAAACGATTCTATAAAAATCCCGGTGCACTAAGGATCAAAGTTCACGGCTCTTTTCAGCCATTTCCGTTTTGTATTTGAAACGCACCATGCAACCTAGCTGCTCGATCCAAACAATGACTTTGCGATTGTCTATCTTATCCACTTTACCGGTTAAACCTTTAAAAGGGCCCTCTGAAATCTTTACCTGCTTTCCCTTTTTCAAGCGTTCGGACGCCACCCGGACTTCCTCGCCGATCTCAGATATCTTTTTAATGGCAGCAATTTCTTCTTCGCGCACGACAGCAGGTTTCCCCAGCCAGAAAACAAAATTCATAACGCCCGGATCCTGTAAGAGACGGTTCCTGTCCTTTTCGGTAATCCTGCAAAAAATATAAGACGGGAACATAGGCACCTGTACCTTTCTCTTCCGGTCGCTCCACTGACGCAAGGTCTTAATAAGCGGGCAAAAAACTTCAAACCCCTGCTCCGCCAGTCGTTCCGTCACCTTTTTTTCATTGCGGGGTCTGGTGTGAAGCGCGTACCAATTTACCAAACCGTTACTGTTCGCCATTTCCCCAGACTAAAAGATAATCATCTTTACTTTCCGTACTGTTTTTAAATTCGCTTTCACTATAGATCAGATATCTGATTTTCCGTTTAATCAACTTCTCCGCCTTCTCAATCAATTGCAATAAATATGGCTGATCGATATCTCCTACCAATATCAAATCGATAAGTGCAACATCTTTTCCTTTGGATATATCTCCGGTAAGATATACGGCTTTCAGATTGCCAAGTCGTTTGGCGATCCACTCAACTATTACATCCAAACCAAAATACTTGCGTACAATGCTATTGATTTCGCCATAGAGCGGATGCTGATCATTCACCTTAAATAATTTCCGGTTCCCTTGCTGCACAGAATGAAGCATATCGGCCTCTTCAAACCTGTTGAGTTCCATGCGAATGGCATTGGATGACTCGCCAAATTCGCTCTCCAATCCTCTCAAATGGGCGGAATTCTCAGGATTGAGGAAAAACTTCAGCAAAAGTTTAATGCGGGTTTTGGAAGTGATTAGAGTGGTGATCATACCGATTCAAAAGCCTTACTCAACTCCCTTCACCTTGTAAAGAAATGAAATTTGAACTACCATGCCAGCGAACTCTTTCCACAGCTTCGCCACGTCAGTCACATGGACCAGCGAAAGAATGAGTAAAAAAAGTACTCAAATAAAATAAATAAAAATTATGCAAACAAGGATAAAATGATCTAATTGATACACGTACTTTGATCCGTGGGATCATTTTGCAAACAACCCGGTATTTCCAGCTTCCCAAACAGGCATGATTGATTCAATCACAGATGGATTTTCCGGAGCCACATTTTTGGTCTCCAGCGGATCTGA
>JAKSDO010000132.1 GCA_022360055.1 Cytophagales bacterium
CAAATCGTTGGCAAAACGTCCCGAAGTGAAGTAATAAGTGCCTAAAAAATAGTCTTCCAGTCCCGATGATAAAAACACCGGTTCTTTAGCGCCTGCAATATAAGCCCTCATACATGCCTCTAAAAAGCTTAGTTTGTGCCACTCTTTCTCATAAACCTTACCGGGTTCGGCAGCTTCTCCCTGCATATAGACCATGTACAATAAGCCATCCTTTTTTGTGTTGCACAGGTTAAATTCATCATAGGCGTTTACCAGTTTATCTTCCACTTTGTACAGTTTCATCCTGGCGTTTTCCGGTAGGGTTACGCCATTAATGGTTAGAGGCAAATTGCTCGTCCCTCTAAAAATCCACCAAAAATATCCTGAATCTTTATTTTGGGCAGTGATCTTTAGTTTTGTGCCAAAGGGTATTTTAAGGGTGTTATACACTCCGCCTTTGCGCCCTGTTTTGCCTATAATAGCAGATGACTGATAATGATTTTCAGAATGGTATGCATTGGCAAACCCTTCCGACATTTTCATTTCAATGGATGGTTTTTTCTCATCGTCGACATAAATGCGTATGATGGTATTTTCTATTCCTTTAAAACTGCCGCCAAACCACATATGGTGCAGCAAGCCTTTTCCTTCTTTTACATAAAGTACCTCTTCATTGCCGGAACGAAGTATCGTACTTTGTTTCCCCATTGTGCTGAATGACTCCAAATCAGTAACATCTGATTGAGAAAAACCATCTGTAATGCCCAAGATGATTATCGTTAGTAGTATTAAAGAATTATTGTTCATTATTCGCATTTTATTATTTCTATTTTCAATTCTATAAGTTATCTCATTCTTTATTTATCTTAAACACATAGGAGCAGGAACCATCGCCTCTAAGGATATTTTTTCCCGCCCGCACATACAGGTAGGTTGGCCAACCGTTTTGAATCAGCAACCGGCTACTTATTGATTTCGACTGTAATAACCGTACAGTTAAAATCGGGACAAAATTCGGGTAATATGATCTCCAGTCCATCTTTTAAATTGGTGCCCTTTAAAACCTCGCCGGTCTCAAGTACCTGTATTTTAGTGGGTATTTTTAAGAGTTCTTTGACCTTTATTTTACCCGATTCGGCCCAGTCAAAAACAAACAGGTAAAGTTTTGTGCCTTTTTTCGTCTCTTTTGCGGTGATGTATCCCCACTCCTGTTCGGCCACAGGGTTCGGCTTTGCCCCGTAAATGCCCTCACCATTGATATCCATCCAGGCGCCAATTTCCTTCAGCCTTTTAATGCTCGGTTTCGGGAAAGTGCCATCAGCCATTGGCCCGATATTCAGTTGGTAATTCCCGTTTCTGGAAGCATTGGCAACCAGGTTACGCAACATTTCCCCGACTGGTTTCCAGCCATAATCGAGCTGGTGATATCCCCAGGAACGGTTCATCGTACCCGATGTTTCCCATGGCTTCTCAATGTAGCCATCGGGGAAAGAATTATCCATCATGGAAAGGTAGTCCACTTTGTTTTCGATTCCTTCATATTTAAAAGCAATACGACTGTTGATCAGGCATTTGTCGCTTAATTTTCGCACAAAACCGATAAGCTCATCCACTTTTTCATGGGTGATTTGCTCTGACTTTCCCCAAGTGTCAAACCAAAAAAACCACGGGTCGTAGTTTTCGATTAATTCTTTCACCTGCGGCAAACAAATTTTGTTCCAGTAATCACCGAACTGTGCCTTGGTGGGCTGTGGCATTTCAGGCTCCCTACCTGTTTTGGAGGGCCAGGGGGGCATCGCCCCGCCTTCATGTCCCCAGTCTTGCCAATGCGAGTAATAAAATCCAAGTTTGACATCATATTTCTTGCAGGCTGATGCCAACTCACCCAGGATATCCCTTTTGAAAGGTGTGGCGTCTACCACATTATACTTAGATACTTTGGTGGGCCAAAGGGCGAATCCGTCGTGGTGTTTGGCCGTGATTAAAAAGTATTTCATGCCGGCTTCTCTGGCCAGGCGTATCCACTCATCAGCATTGAAATCCTTAGGATTGAATTGTTTTGCGAAGTTTCTATATTCTTCATCAGGAATGCCATTGGGCCAGTTCCCCTGCATGCGGATCCATTCGGCATACCAATTGCGCCCCATCATTTCACCATTATAAACACCGGAAGGCACAGTATATAAACCAAAATGAATAAACATGCCAAAACGAGCCTCTCGCCACCAGGCCATTTTATCCTTTTCGGGAGTTGGCTGAGCATTGAACTGATTTACCCCTGACAATAAAAAACAAAGGGCAATAATTGATATAAATTTTTTCATAACTATAAGAAATTGTTTTTCGATTTTCCTAAATTTTCTAATTAGCATATGACTTTAAACAAATATAATCTTCACAAGCCATGGTAAACCTATTTCGTCACTATAAAGAATAATTTATTTGACGCTAAGCAGTTGATTTCCTGATCCCAATAGTTGTCGGGACATGGAAAAATATGGAAACCCCGAGGAATTTATTGATCATAAGCAAAGGATTATCTTAAAATAACCTTTTTACGTTCGGCAACCCCATTGGTATTTACTTCTATAATGTAAACACCCGGCGTGTGCATGTTCAACATATGAGTATCCCTGGTACATGTATAGCTGCCGGGTCCATAGCTGCCTATCGTTTCGCTATAAACCAGTCTTCCCATAATATTAAATATACGCAGGGCTATATCATTTCCGGACGATAAAGTAAGACCAACGTTAAGTTCTCCTTTATTTACCGGGTTCGGGTAAATGTTAATACCAGCAGCTTCATGCAGTGCCGGCGAAACACTTATCCCGGTTACCGGTGTGACCGTAACAGTACTAGTAGCGGTAAAGCCTCCATCGGCAGTGGTTACCGTTATGGTTGCATTCCCTTCTGCAACTGCCATTACCAAACCATCTGAGTTGACTGTGGCAACAGAAGTATTGCTTGACGACCAGCTTACTGCTTTATTTGCAGCATTGGATGGGTATATTGTCTCTGTTAAATCAATTGTTAACCCCAATCCAAGGGTATAAGTCGTTGGTGAAACAGTAACTCCGGCGACAGGCTCTGGGTCAGCAGGCACATACCATGCTGTTTTTAATGATTCATATTCGGCAATAGCGGCATCCACCCAGGCTGGCTTTGACCCCAACCGGTGTTCAAGCTGCGCTTCGTACAGCGATGCCGGGGTTACTGCGGCACCATTGCTTTCCTCATATTTTAAACTGGATTGAACAAACGTAGTATTGGTGCCATGCATGCCCACAATGATCGGATTCACAAGCCACCAGCCACTTCCCCAAACATTATAGTTGTTTACGCTACTGCCGCCGACTCTCTTCTGATTCCATATCGTGAGCCCGCTGAGGTGGTGAGGAAAGTTTTGTACAGCTCCGCCATTACCAGTCAGATCCACACTCGTGTACAGGTCGATTAGGTTGGTCCTTGGTTTATCACCGTGTAAATCATGGCTTTCGCCTTTTGTTGCATCTACTCGCCAGACAACCGAACCATTGGCCCCTGTTGCGAAACCTGACCCATGCCATTGGCTATTGTTGGTGTTGTCCCAGGTCAATCCGGTCAGTATCCTGGTAGAAACGACGGTACCTACAGTAGTATGGCCCCTGTTGCCGTCAACCAATAGCTGGATTACACTTACAGCATAGGAATTACGGACGGCCATTATACTTATTACATTGCTGATCCTGACCCGTCTTACCCAGGAATGGGCCGTCCGTTCCAATTTCATAAAAGCCCAACCGACATGTTGATGGTGAACATAATTATCAAAGAAATTGGCCTTGAAATGGATGTCTTCAAAACCACTTCCCTCCATCAGTTCTATACTCCGCGCG
>JAKSDO010000031.1 GCA_022360055.1 Cytophagales bacterium
GAAAACCAATACGGTTTCTTCTCCGGGCACATCCAGCGAATAGTTCCCCTCCACATCGGTAACCGTACCCTGCGAGGTTCCTTTTACGATCACATTTACCCCCGGAAGGCCCTGATCATCTTCCGAAGAGGTCACCTTGCCGGTAATGGTTATTCCCTGAATTACAATTTCAATTTCCTTATCGCTCCTGGTATCCGAAGATTTCTTTGAAATATGTATGTTATTATTTACCTGTTTGAATTTCAGGTCTGTTTGCCTTGAGATCTCCAGTAACACATCAGCTACACTCGCCTTTGTAAATTTACCGGAGAATAGAAACTCCGGATCTACGTCTTCTTTTCGATAGGTAAATTCAAAGTCCGTCTGTTCTTCAATGCTTCGAAGTACACGCTCCAACGCTGAATTCTCCACATGAAACTTAACCACCACATCCTTTACGCTTCTGATCTGTTGCGCATTGGTATCGCTGGCATATAAGACCCCCATGAGCATGCAATTAACAACGAGGGCCTGAAGAGCTTTTTGTGACATCTTAAATAAAATTTGTCGTAGTAATCTAAAATCCATAATTTTAAGTGTTTAAATAATGAAAATATTATGTTTTCGGCCTATGCGATGCTCCAACATCCATAGGCTCTTTTTTGTAAGGTTCTTTTCTAAGTCATAGGCTCCTTGTTTTTTAGTTTGCGAGTATTTTTACGGTATCTCCGGTGATCTTAAATTTGAAATGGTGTACAAATGAAATTCCGTGCAACACCTCCTCCAGCGTTTCATTTTTGTACGTTCCGGTATAGTGGAAATCTTGTTCCAATAATTCTTCGGCGGATATGAATTTCACACCGTACCAGTCCTCAACCCTTGCAATGATTTCCGGCAAGGAATCATCGTTAAATACAAGAATGCCATCCTTCCACCCCACCATATCCAGGTAATCAAATTCCATCACTTCCACCTCTTCGTTTTGGCTCGCAATCGCGAATTCCCCGGGATCTAAGATTACCGAATTATCAGGGCCGTCCGAAACTTGCACCTTACCGGAAACCAATGCCACTTCCACATAACCTCCGGATTTGCTATTCACATTAAAGCTTGTGCCTAGTGCCGTCGTTGAAATACCATTGGCCACCACTTTAAAAGGTTTCTTCGGGTCTTTCTTTACTTCAAAAAACGCCTCCCCCTCCAATTCAATCAGGCGCTCGCTGCCGGCAAATGCCTTTTGATATGTGATCTTGCTTTGGGAGTTCAGAATTACTTTTGATCCGTCCGGAAGATAAGTGGTGAGCTTCTGCCCTTTTGGGTTCTCCTTTTTTATTTCTTCTGTTGTTATCCGGGCGATGTCATGGTCTGAAACAGAACGGTTGAAATCACCCATAAAATAAACCATTGCCGCAAGGGTGAAGAATGCGATTAGAATCGCCACAAATCCGTATCTATAATCTTTCCAGCTACGGCTACTCTTGTAAACACCAATTGCTCTTTCTTTGATGTCCTTGGTTGACTTCATTTTTAATTTTAGATAGGCCTGATCCAAATCAGGAGATTTCACTTCCAGGGCACTTCGCTCCCAATACCGCTTGGTAGCTTCAAAAATGTCCTCGCGATCTTTATCTTCCCTGATCCAATCTTTCAATATTTCAATTTCCCTGGTTGTAGCTTTTCCCTGTAAGTAGGTCAGTATAATTTGATCTATATTATGGTGTTCCAATTCAATACGCGGTTTAAAAATTTGTATTAAGGACGAAGGGATAATGAAAAGTACCTATTGATCACCAAACTTTTTTTGGGTGCCTCGGTAAATGGTGTTCCTGAGTTCATATTTATTGGCGTCCGGAAAAAATTTAAAGTATAGTAAAACGCCTGCTTTCGGTTCATATGCTCACTTTTTTCAAAAAA
>JAKSDO010000273.1 GCA_022360055.1 Cytophagales bacterium
GTGCTGTTGCAATAGTAAGTTCTTTTGATTCTCCAAACCCAAAAGCTGATGCAATAACAATGGCAAAAGGAGTGCTTGCTGAAGATGAAACAGAATTAATTGAAAGCCATGAAAATATTTGGAAGGAATTTTGGACAAAAAGTGCCATTCAGTTAGAGGATACTGTCTTAACTAATATTTGGTATCAAAACCTCTATTTTATGCGCTGTGTTAGTAAACCGGGAGTTTACCCAATAGGCTTATATGCTGGAGCGGCCAACGAAAATGCCTTGTGGCACGGAAGTTATACTTTGGATTATAATGTTGAGCAGACTTTTTGGGGGCCTTATTGTTGCAATCATGGTGAAATGTCAGAACCATATGATCGGCTGATTATGGATTATCTACCGCGCGCAAAATGGTTTGCAAACACAACTTTTGGTTTGGATGGTGCATTTTATCCTGTTAACATTTTTGGACATGAGCCTTCACCTGAAAATTGTGAGAGTGTAAACAACAGAATGATGGCGTATGTTCCGTGGAGCTATGTTTTGGGAATATCGGGATATGTAAGCCGTAATATTTGGTTACGGTACAAATACTACCCTGACAATAATTATTTGAAAAATATTGCCTACCCGCTTCTAAAAGAATCATCCATATTCTATTGTAATGTAATTGAACAATGTAAAAAGGACGAATCTGGCAGAGCAATATTGGGTCCAAGTTTTAGCCCCGAGCATGGTAATTTTGGTGCTTATAATTGCGCTTTCGATATTGCTTTTATTACTTCAACATTTAATTCAGCGATGGAGGCTATCGAAATCCTGAGTACGGATAGTTCTCTTGCAGAAAGAATAAAACAGAATCTGGCACTTTTACCTGAACTTCCATTGTCCAAAGGCAATAATCCGGTTGTTGTTGATTGGCCCGGTGATGACCCCAAGCGCAGCCATAATATTCCAACAACTGTATCATCTGTTTTTCCGGCTGAAACTCATTCCTGGTTCTCTCCTGCAAATGAGAAAGAAATACTTGAAAACACAGTACGGAATATTAAGAACACAGGGATTAATTCGATGATTACCATGGCGGTTGCTAAAGCAAGGCTAAGTATTGACGGAACATGGGAATGGTTGAAGGAAGAACTGGTTTCACGTCGCCGTTCAAACGGAATGTTGACCCTCATGCACGGAGAACATTCTTTCAACAGTTTCGGTATTTACACGGAGGATTTTTCGTGTTCTGGTGCAATTACCGAATTGTTGCTTCAAAGTGTAAATGATGTTGTAAGAGTGTTTCCTGCCTGGCCGAAGGAAAAAGATGGTAAGTTTATAAACCTAAGAGCACAAGGTGGTTTTTTGGTCTCGGCAGAACAAAAGGATTCTGAAATTACTAGAATTGAGATAACATCCACAGTTGGTGGTAAATTTCATTTTTTAAGCCCATGGGAAAAAGCTCAAGTACAAAGATGGAATGAGCCAATCAAGACCGATATTACATTAAATGTGAACGGAATAGCGAGTTTTGAAACGAAAGCGAAGGATAGGTTTATAATTTCAAAACTTGAGAATTAGATGACAACCTAAAACTAGACAAATGGATCGTAAAGAGAGATTTTATGCTACAATAGAGCGTAAACCTGTTGATAGACCTGCGTCATGGCTTGGACTGCCGGTCCCACAGGCCATGCCAGGTTTATACAGACAGTTTAGGGTAAATACTTATGACGAATTGAAGGAAAAAATTGGAGATGATATTTACCCGGTGGATGTTCCGTTTAATTGTCCTCCGATGAATCATATTGCTTGTGCATTCGACTTCGCTCAAAAAGGTGTATCCTCAAATGAAGAACGAACATTGACAGCACCTGGTTTTTTCGAAAACTTTACCGATCCTACTCGTATCGATGAATTTCTCTGGCCTTCTCCGGAAAAATTTATGTCTACGGTAGAATGTAAAATGGCCGTCGAAAATGCCCCCGAAGATTATGCTTTAATGGGTATCCTGTGGTCGGCTCATTTCCAGGATGCATGTGCTGCTTTTGGTATGGAAAATGCGATGATGACAATGCTTATGGCACCGGATATGTTTGATATTGTTATAGACAAGGTCCTGGATTTTTATTTAAAGGCTAATGAGATATTTTATGAGGCTGCGGGTAATAAACTGGATGCAGTTCTTATAGGAAACGATTGGGGGAGCCAAAGTGGATTAATGCTTTCACCTGAATTACTACATAAACATGTATACAGAGGTACGAGAAAACTTATAGAGCAGGCACATTCATATGGTTACAAAGTAATTCATCATTCCTGCGGTTCAATTGCCGAAATCATACCTGATTTGGTTGATTTGGGAGCAGATGCCATCCATCCAATACAGGCATTGGCAGCAGGTATGTCGGCAAAAGAATTAAAAGAAAAATTCGATGGAAAAGTATCCTTTTGTGGAGGTGTGGATGCACAGGAATTATTGGTAAATGGAAACCCTGAAGAAGTAAGCAAAAAGGTTATGGAATTAAAGGAACTTTTCCCAACAGGTTTAATTATTTCACCTAGTCATGAAGCAATTTTGCCTGATATATCTCCGGAAAATGTTGAAGCGTTGTTTAATTCAATTTTATGAAAACGAATAATAAAGTACTTTTTGTATCCATTTTTTATTTCAATCTTTTATTTACGTCAAGTTATTCACAAAACCTGCCTAAACCATCTGCTGTACAATA
>JAKSDO010000106.1 GCA_022360055.1 Cytophagales bacterium
CCCAAATGCGATGTTTTCATCAGTTTGCATGTAAAAGCTCAGATATTCATCAAATTCGGGCCGTAGTGTTTTATGCGCTACCGGCCCGAAATGCGCCTGGCGCGGCCGGTCTTACGGTTCGATGAAGAGAAAATTCTACGAATTTTTTGAATTAAAAGCTCTTGTGGCATTTTTACCGAACCATAATACATTCCTGTGAAATTCCGATTGGTGAAAACCTTCAGGCCGGACATGGGGGCAAATGGAAAGAAGTCCTAGAAGGGAAAAAGTCCGGATGTCTGATAAGCGGCGATCTGAACAGCCAAGATGCTGGCAGACGGCCTGTTTTAAGCTCCTAGCACCTCATGATAAACCTTTTCATACATCCTGGCTATTTTGGAAGGTTCAAAACGCCGCACATTCTCAAGGCCGTTATTCACAAGGGATTGCCTGTATGACTTGTCTCCAATCACTTTGACGATACCGGCCCTGATGTCGGCTATGCTGTACGGATCGATGAAGTGCGCCCCATTTTTTCCTGCCACCCACAACATCGGTTCCACTTTTGATGTGATCACGGGTTTTCCCACCAACTGAGCTTCAATAATCGGCATGCCAAACCCCTCATACAAGGATGCAAAACAGACCAGCGTACACTGGTGATACAAGGTGGCCACTTCGCTGTATGGCAAATTAAAATAGGAAGTGAAATCAATTTTATGTTTCGCAAGCAATGCCGCCTGTGTATCCGAAAGCTGCCCGATAATATACAATTTATAAGGGAGCCCTTCCATGGCCGATATCGTTCGCTCCAGGTTTTTGTTGGATTTTGTGCCAAGATGCAACACAATTGGCTTGGAGGTATTGAAAATCAACTCTTCTTCAAACTGAAGATTCCCGTCCAATAGCTTGGGATTGAACGGATTTGGGATAACCCTGATTTTATGCTTTGCAAAAGGGATGATCCTTTCCAACTCCACCCGTGATTTTTCAGATATCGTCGTTATTCGCTTAACGATCAATGAGGGGAGCCAGAACCAAAACAATTTGACCACCAGTTTCTTTAACCAGGTACCTGTAATTGAGGAGTAAGCGTCGTGAATCGTCAATACGGTGTTTCGTCCGGTAGCGAGGGCAATATAGTGGATGTCACCGGAAATATGGTTTAGTCTGTTTTTGTGCCTGCGCACCCATCCGAGGTTTTTCCAGAATTTTTTTGGCGAAATCCGTTTCTCCGGAACTTCAATAATCTCAACATACACTTTTTCCAAAGCATCGATTACAATATCAAAGATTTCCTCAAGGCTTCGGAATCCTTCCGTTTCCTTCCTGAAAAAGAGATGGACTTTCAAAATCAGTCTATTTACCGGTGAGTGCCTTGTTCTTTCGGATCTTTCCTTCGAAAGATCACATATATAATCCTGTGGGGAGCATTCCGATCTTACACATCCGTCAGTACATTAAAAAGATACGCGTGTTGCATCCCGGGACGGCACTACATATGAAACTAAATTTATTCGTTTTTACCGACGGTCTTAGCGAGGTGTTAAGACGGGCTGAAACTTTTATGGGTATACGTTGATCATGATAAAAAAGTTGAGGATATGGATTTGGTTGAAAATGCTTAATTTGTTTACATTTCCTCATACCTGCCATTTGAAAATTCTTCTGGCCAACCATAAAAATACAAAAACGAGAATTAAGGATTTTACGAAATGGTTAAGCACAACATACAGTTCTGTTTCGGCCTTGATCACCTGAAGAAAGATTAGGGGTATGAATACATAAATTATAGGTCTTTTTTTTCCATAATACATTAGTCTTCTAAATACCCAGGCAACAATAATTCCCCAAATGGACATAAAAATCCAAGCACGTTCAAATCCATAATTTGCATAGGCTTCTCCAAGAATTGAAGTGCCCATCGAAGTGTCATCTCGGATACCAATTCCTGTAAACCTTCTAAAATTTTCCCGACCGCCAGCCTCTTTTTTATCTGGGAAAAGAAATCTTGGAAGGAGACTCGCCTGAACTGCTTTGATTATTGTTTCCCCCTCAGCAAATGGTTCAAAGCGTGGAATATTGTACACAATTGAACTAATTATCCAGCCCTGGTTTAATCGAACATTCAACATCTCCAAAGAACTTTGTTCGGTAAAAACGTCCATATTATCGGCCTGTTCAGTCATTAATTGAGTAAATAATCCAATCCTTTCCTCTTCATTCAATTCGGAAGCAAGCAATCTGTACTGACTTTTTATTGATTGTACAAGAATCGCCGCCAAAAAACCAAGTGTTATAAATAGTATTTTTGCACTTGTTCCCAATCTCAATTGGATAATAACAAAACTCGATAATAGAACCGACCATAAAAACAGATCATGAAACATCCCTTTTATAATTGAGGAAGTTGTCAACAATCCCATTATTCCAACAAACCATAACCATTTAGATCTATTGTTTCGTTTAAATAGCAATAATGCCAGCCCAGCATATTGAAATGATGATATCAGGTAAAAAACAAATCTGAAACCTACTGGTGCATAGGGGCCAATATAAGTACTAATCAATCCAATAATTACAAGCCAATAGGCTATTTTGCCATTTCCCTGTACAAATTGTTGTAAATTGACATTAATATCCTGCAATGACAGCTTCGGATAAAAAATAAAAATGCCAATTGAAAAGCATATCAAGCCAGGAACCGCCAGCTTCATATATTCCCCTTCTTCTACATACATAAAATACCTCCAATGATCGGATTCACTTACATAGGCAATCCAGGCTCCAAAGACCCACTGTAGCCCAGCCACCACTACCAGCAATTCCAATACAGGAAGAGTTCTTCCTAATCTGTTAACGAATAGAAGAAACAAAAAAAGGCACCAAATCAACCCAATGACCGTAAGTATTTCCTGAGAGAATAGAAGTAGTGGTGATGCGCAGCAGCAAATTAAAAATAACTTCGGAATATTAGATCCGACTTCATGTTTTGTTGCCGAATATTCACTACTAAATTGAGTTTTCAATGGCAATACATTTTTTTTCAAGAGTAAACTCTTCCACTTTTTCGCTAGAATTTAATCCTAATTTTGTCAAATCCGATTTGGCTAATTCTTTTATTACCATTTCAAGATGATGTGAACTATTATTACGAAATACTCTGCCATTAAAATTGTCTTCTACCAGATCAACAGCACAACCCACTTTTTCATTCAACAGCACTGGACGGCCACATGCCATAGCCTCATTTACAGACAAACCCCAAGTTTCGCTTTGTGAAGGTAAGCAAAAGATATCGCCAATACGATAGATCACTGGCATATCTAATTGATTCTGAAAGGGAATAAACCGAATAAAAGGACTTCCATTGGCCAAATCAAACAGTTCTCTGAAAAGTGGCCCATCCCCTGCTAACAATAAATGAATTGGTTCCTGTTTTTGCCGATTAATGTTTAGGATAGATTTGATTAAAAAATGAAGATCTTTTCTGGGTTCAAACTTACCGGCATATAGTACAACGAAATCACCTATCTGATACCCGAGCTTTTGCCTTAATTCCCTTGCTTTTTCTTTATACTTCCCCTCATCATCATCTTTAAAGCGAGTATTATCAATGGAGTGAGGAAAGAAAACCAGTTGTTCGTCTTGAAAACCATGTGCTTTAAAATAAGCTTTATTATTTGTCCCCGCATAAAACGCTCTATCGGTATACCTATAAACGAGAGTTAACCAGATTCTCCTAATCATTTTCTTAATGCCAGGTTTTTCATCCAGTAAAGTTGAATCTCCAAAAAACCAAACCTGACGCTTCCCTTTGAAATACCTCATAGCGGCAAAATGGCTTTTAAAATTCCAGCCATATATCATGACAGCATCAGGATCGAATTCTTCTATTTTGAGGATAAGATTCGGACAATTAATCCCTTTCCAACTCTTTGATGAGGGATGTTTCGAAATATTATCTACCGTCCTCCAATCATAACCTTCCAATAAGGGAATATCCCATTGTACTTTCCTTCCAAAATCAGGGTCATCAAATCCCTCAATTGCCTGAGGCCAGGTATAAAAAACCTTCAACTGCACCTTACCGCGCTCTGTCAGCAACTTAAAAAAAGGTGCGTTGTATTGGATAGGATGTGTAGTGATAATTGCTAGCTTTTTCATATACCTATTTGCATTCTAAAAATATTTCAGGATTCTTTCTGGTTATCGACAGTTGCTGCATTGGTTCGATTTTTAATTATTAAGAACGCAAACGACGTATGAGTTCACTAATATACAGAGTTTAAACTAAGTCAGTCTCAGGAGGCATGTTCTATATGGCCAAGTACCTTCTCTATTCCCTCTACCAACTTCTTAGCCGACTCCTTAGCTGAATACTTTTCGAGGGTCTTCAGATTGGGGGTCCACTTATTACAATTTAACCTCGCCATTAATGATGTCTCAATTGCCTCTTTAATCATCTCCTCTTTCATATCTTCATCATATTTCACAAGATATGGAGCTGCCTCACATTCTTCCATCACACTTACTGCGGAACTCTTCTGATGAAATACTGCCCAAACCGGTTTTTCACTTAGCAATGCCTGATAAACCTTCGAGGCCGTATAATGCTTTTCCGATGATCCAATGACCATGACCGTGTCTGCAGCGGATAAAAAATTCAACACGCATAAATATGGATACCTCGCTCGATCTTCAATCACAAAATTACCAATCCCTAATTCGTTCGCATACTCCTGTATTGATTTACCTGGATAAGGTCCAGTGCCAATAAAATACAGCTTAATGCTTTCATCCCACACCCCTTTTTGCCGCATCTCTTTTATAACTTTGAACAACAATTTCATAAACACTCTGGAATTAGGCAAAAAAGCTCCGGCATATATCCAGGGTTTTACTCTTTCTTCATTTGACCAAGGTAATTGAAGACCTTTCAACTTTATCTTGTGATCTGCCGGATCAAATCCATATGGGAAAGGCACATGATTTATCGAATATTGCTCACTACTATTTTTATTTTCAGAAGATGGATCTTTGTTGTCTTTTTTTGAAATTTTTATTAGAGATTTGTCTTGTTTTCCATCCTCCGGCAACCGTCTTTTTCTGAAATTTCTCTCTAACATCGGTTCGTAATACTCATACGACACCCCTGTGATAAGGGACGCCTGCTTTACTGCAACCGGTTCTAGTACTTTTCCAACTAGATTACTTAGTCGATGCCTCAAGTCTTTTCTGGTTGAAATATCTCGCACCCACGGGTCAATATAATCTATGCCGTATGCGACACTCGTCTTTATATGCAGGTACCTACCAAGTAATGCCGTATAAAAAGAAGGAATCGGTATCCAAAGGAAATCTATTTTTCTTTCTCCTAAAAGTTCTTTAGCTTTTCGGCAGTAATAGGGGAAGGCACGCAATCCGATATCTCCAATCAACCTTGGTTTTATAATCGGATAAGCTTTAGTATAAATAACTTCTACTTCTTTATTTACTATTTGTAGCATATCTAAGTCAAGAGGCTCCTCGTAATACTTTGCTTCAACACAAAGAACTATTGGATGCCAACCAAAATTTGCTAATTGGTTGGCTATTAACCTAGGACGATGAACCCCTGCCAGGTTAGAAGGCGGCCAATGGGGATATATGATGAGCAGGTTCTTCAATTTTTCTTAATTTCAAGGGAGGTCGTTATGAACCCACTATCTAACAAGCAAGATTCAGCATCATGAGAGGGATATCTTAAAATCGAAATGATCTTTTTTCTGAAAATCTCATCTTTTTCATCTCATTTATTAATCGGCTTAAAATTAGTAATTTATTCTCTGTGGCACCCTATCGGGCTTGTCGAAGCCTAACTTTGAACGCCCCAAAAACAAGGGAGCCTACATAAAGAAAACTAAAGTCAAAATTATCCAAAAATTTGGTTCTAAACTCCACCCTGAAGTTTGAAATTAATTCTGGTCCGATATGATTATTGATCTATTCGAATTAGATTTTCTAAATGCCAATCTATTAGAACTCAAGATTATGAGTTATCGTACAGAAATCGACAAATTCATATTACGTTTATACTCCTCAAGTACGGAATCATAATCATTTTTCCAAATAAGATCCTTAGAGACTCTCAGTGAATTAGCTTTAAATCGATTCAATTCACCTCTTTCCAGATTTAAATAGTCTAATATTGAAGCCAGTTCTGTAAAATTACCGGATGCATACAATAATCCTGTTTTGTACTCATCAATAGTTTCTTTTATGCCTGGGAGCGAAGGAACTACTGTGCATAGCCCGGCATGTATATATTCAAATAACTTA
>JAKSDO010000265.1 GCA_022360055.1 Cytophagales bacterium
ACTAATTTGAGCGTCTCACCCGGACTTCTTCTCAAGAGGCTGTGTTGCCCTGTGTTTGGCTCTGAGTGTCCTGGCATACGGATGATCAAAAACATTTCTGTGGACCGGCTGGTTTTCCAAATACTTTTATGACCTATGGCAGAAATCCTTACTTTTCAGATGATCTTGCAAATAACCGTTTTATTATCCTTTCCCACAGGTTTTCGGATTGATCCGAAATGAGATGTAACCCGGATCGCATGCAGGGGCATTGATCCATATCAATAGAAATATTTATGATTTCAAATGAAGTATTTTTATTTTTGCAACAGTATTGCAAAAAAATGAGAGATTGAGGGTGAAGTTTCAGCTTTTTATATTGGTTTTTCTGTGGTCCTGCGGCCTATTTGCTCAGGTTGGACCTTTTAAGATTAACGGGCATATAATTTCAAGTGAAGGAGATGTGTTGCCGAATGCGACAATCCTGGTAAACGGGAAGGATGTATACACTTCGGATGTACATGGAGATTTTAGTGTTTCGGTCAAGAATCATGGTCGATACACGCTTCAGTTTACCTTTATCGGTTACGATACCCTTGTTACCCCAGTAGATGTGCACGGCAGAGAGATTCATCTTGACATCATTCTGAAACCTCAGGAAATCGAGTTGAATGAGGTGATCATCGTTGGGGACCATTTCAAAACCGGGCGGATGGAACAATCACAAACCGTTCAAACGGTGGATGCTGAATTTCTTAAGCAACAGAATGCGGGAACACTGATCAATTCCATTCAAAAAATTCCGGGAATAAGTGCCATAAATACCGGCGTCGGAATAGCGAAGCCTGTAATCCGCGGCATGAGCTTTAACCGGGTATTGGTTATGGATAAAGGCATCAAGCAAGAGGGGCAACAATGGGGAGCGGATCATGGACTGGAAATTGATCAGTATGATCCGGAGCGCATTGAAATTGTGAAGGGGCCTTCATCACTCCTGTACGGATCCGATGCCATCGGAGGCGCCATTCGGATATTGCCTCCGTCCCTGCCCGTCGGCGATCATTTGTCCGGCGATCTATTCATGACTTATAAGACCAACAATCAATTGTTCGGGACTTCTGCAGGGCTTCAGGGGGCCAGGGATGATAAGTTCTTCAGGCTCAGGTTGAGTATCCAGGATTTTGGGGATTATACGGTCCCGGCCAACAGCTTTGTTTACAATGGATATGTTTTGCCAATCTATAACAACCGGCTAAAAAATACCGCCGGTAACGAACGGAACGTCAGCCTGTCCGGCGGAATCCATAAAAAATGGGGCTCCACTTCAATAACAATAAGTAATTTTCATCAAAAAGCAGGATTGTTTCCAGGGGCTATCGGGATTCCAAGGGAGTATCAACTGGAAGATGATGGCGATTCAAGAAATATAGATTTACCCAGACAGGTTGTCAATCATCTGAAAATTATTTCAAATACGACCCTGATCTTAGGGGAAGATTGGCTGGAGATGGATTTGGGATATCAGCACAACGACCGAAGGGAAGAAGGGGCGCCTCATGCGCATGGTTATCAGCCGGTTGTAGACGGCAATCTGGCGCTTGGCCTTAACCTGAAAACCTTTTCCGCAAATATTCGGTACAACAACAACCTGGGAGAGAAGATAAATGGAGTGTTCGGATTGCAGGGACAATGGCAGGATAACCGACACGCGGGGTTTGAGTTTTTGCTGCCGGATTTTCAATCGGGAAATATGGGTGCATATATCTATCAGGAATACTCGCCAAGTCATAAATTTTCCATGAACGCCGGAGTGAGGTATGATTACGGAATGAGAGATATCGATGCGTATGTCGAACCGGATTATACCACACCTGAAAGTGAAGACAGCGTCGTGAGAAACCCAGATATTTATCGGCAGTTCAACAATGTTTCGGCCGCGCTGGGATTTTCCTACTATCCCGATATTTATTTCAACACAAAGTTGAATATCGGGACAAGCTTCAGGATGCCGACGGCGCCGGAGCTTTCTTCCAATGGCGTTCACCACGGTACGTTCCGTCATGAGCGCGGGGATCCTGATCTGGACTCGGAACGAGGCGTGCAGGCCGATTTGAATATGACCTATCAACGAAATAGCCTATACGTATTAATTACTCCTTTTACGGGTTATTACAATCAATACATTTACCTGGCACCGCAGGCAGAATTTTCAGAGCTCCCCGCCGGAGGCCAGGTGTATCAATACACCCAGCACGATGCTTTTTTTACGGGCCTGGAATGCAGTTTTGAATACGAACTCATGAGAAACCTGCACTTTCGAACAGCCATGGAATACGTGTGGAACAAAAACCTGGAGACCGACCTGCCGTTGCCATTTACGCCACCGTTTTCAATTTACGGCGAATTGGAATACGGCAAAAACGTTTCAAATTCCCCGATCAAATATTATTTCTTCCGGGCCAATTATCACTATTTTGCTGATCAGGACCGGGTCGACCGCAATGAGCATCCGACCCCGGGGTACGATTTGGTTACGCTTGCGGGAGGGTTTGACTTTGAAATGAGCCACCATACGGCTCAGGTGCGCTTAAGCGTTCATAATTTGTTTGATACCCCCTATATGAATCATTTGAGCAGATACCGATTGCTCAATTTGCCGGAACAGGGCAGTAACATCGTCCTGTCGATAAAGCTCCCGTTTTCGATTGGCAGATGATAAATGCTATAGTATAGCATGAAATTTATTTATGCAACATTGTTGCGCAAATAAATTTATTTGATTTCTTTTGTATGGTTGAAATATTTGACGGGTTAAAAAATAAAAAAAGAATGATTGACTTTGAAGTGAAACGGCTATTCTCGATGATCCTGTTGGCAGCAATCGGATTGGTAAGTTGTAATGATGATGATGAACCGCTTGATGTTACTGCACCGACCATTGAGGTCGAAGAACCGGTAATGGGCGAACGTTTTCAGGCAGGAGCGCACGCACATTTTGAGGCTACGTTTAAAGATGATATTGAGCTTGCCACCTACAAAATCGATATTCATGAAAATTTTGACGGACATTCACATGGCAGGATCGCTTCAGGCGCGGAAGATCCTTCGCTGATTAAATGGACGTATAGTGAGAGTTTTATCATTCCGGAGGGATTGACCCTTTATGAGGCCGCGCTCGAAGATGAAATTGAAATTCCTTCAAACACCGTGGCCGGGCCGTATCATTTTATAGTTCAGGCCATTGATAAAGCTGGCAATTCTACCGGTTTTCAGGACAATAGTGCGATCGAGATGGAAGTGTACATCGTCAACAATTCTCAACCGGTAGTGGACATTACAAATCTCGAAAACGACGAACTGGAAATAGAGGTCGGTGTTTTGTTTATGGCGGAAGGTAATGTAACCGATCCCACGACCGGAACATATGCAGGCATGCACGCATTGGAGGTTGTTTTGGGCGAAGGTACTCATGACGATCACGATCACGATCATGGCGGCAGAATAGCCGAAGATGACCTGATCGATCAGGATTTTGAGGAAAATGATCTTGCTCAATTTATGGTTGATGATGCCATAATCCTCGACAAAGTCTTTGAATCTATCAACTTCACATTATCCAAGGATCAACTTGACGACTTAGTTGCGGAAGAGATAGATCACCTGATATTGACCATCAAAGTACATGATGAGCAGGGAAATATCACCGTCAGCAATACCGAAGTGCACATACACCAGGATTAAAGCCCGGCCCGTCGTTACGTTTTTGTCGTGGCGGGCACTACTCCTTTCTTGCACACCTTACACACCCCGTTTACGATCAGGTTTTGCGTTTCGATCTCATAACCCGGAAGTTGTACTTTTGGCACAATATGATCCTGGAGGCATTCGATATGACCGCATACGTTGCACTTAAAATGCACATGGTCGTGGCGGTGTGAAACTTGAGTACATTCTTCCGTGCACAATCCGTAACTTGCAAAACCGTCCTCATTGGGAATTTTATGAAGAATTCCTTTATCGATAAAAGAGTTTAAGGTTCGATAAAGCGTTACGCGATCATAGTTGTTAAATTCTTCCTCCAGGTCTTTAAACGACAAAGCATGCTTTGTTCTGAAAAATTTTTCCAATACATCTATCCTGCTGTCCGTTATCCGGAGCGAGTGACTTTTCAGGAGCTTTTTATAGTCGCTGTACTTCATAGGGCAAATATAATGATAAATGCAATCTTGCTGCATATAACATGGCCGCATATTTATCGTTTTGACCTTATCCGGAAAAATGCAATAGCCAGGAAACAGATGAATAGTCCGGCGGATTCCCTTGCTTCTTCAATTCCCGGGAGCTTCATGCCCAGGGATTTTGCTTCTTCTTCCGCCGATATCCAGTCTGTGACGGATGGCGGAAATAAAGCGATTGCCGCAATCAGGTAGATGATGGCCAAAAGAACCAAATAGTTCTTTCTTAATGATATGTGCGGAAAGGCGAAGGCAATTGCCGCAGGAAGTAAATATGCCGGCACCCACAACCAGACATCGGGATCGTTGAATTGGACCGCAGCGAAGAGCGTAAAAATAATTCCTAGGAAATAGGAAATTATGCGCATGGTTTTTAATTAAACCTACGCATTTTTTACGACTTTTTCAGCCGGGTTTTCAATCGTATCGCATAATTTCTTATACCACTTTTCACCAAATTTCTTGATTAATGGCTCCTTCAAAAATTTGTACAGCGGAAGTTTTGTTTTTCTGCCAAGTTCGCATGCGGGAAGGCAAATTTCCCAGCGGTCATAGTTTAGTGCATGGTAGTTATCATATTTTGTGACCCGGATCGGATATAAATGACAGGAGATCGGTTTTCGGAATTCTGTCTTTCCCGCTTCAAAGGCCTTTTCGATGCCGCATTTTAGAATTCCCCTGTTGTCGTAAATCGCATATGCGCATTCCTTCCCATTAACCGTAGGAGTGGAGTATTCGTTGTCCTCATCCAAAATATACTTCCCCTGCTTTTCGATGGCCCGAAGTCCTTCTTCCGAAAGAAATGGTTTTACCTGTTCGAATATTTCCTCAAATATCGGGAGTTCATCTTCTTCGAGCGGAGCTCCGAGGTCACCTTCTATGCAGCATCCCCCTTTGCATTTATTGAGATCGCATAAAAAATAATTGTCAGCTATGTCGTCGGAGATTACTGTTTTGCCAATTACTATCATTTAACGGTTTTGAAGATTGATGATGCAATTACTTCCTTCGTTCCTGTATATGCCTCTATATCCTACAGGCAAAGATGAGTATTAATACATTACGCTTTAACTCCTAAATTGGAATTTACATATTCATGTAATAAATCCGAACTGATGCAATGTATGGAACCGAAAATTCTCCAAAAAGTTTTTGCAATTAGCTTCATATTTTAGTGAGTCAACCTGAATTATATTTGTAACTTTCCGGTCGAATATAGAATTGGGATGGATTATTTGGAAAGTTTAAATGAGCCGCAAAGGCTGGGAGTAGAAAGTACCGAGGGCCCATGTATGGTAATAGCCGGCGCCGGTTCCGGAAAAACGCGTGTATTAACCATAAGAATTGCCCATCTGATCCGGGCAAAAGGTGTGGACCCCTTCCATATACTTGCGCTTACTTTTACAAATAAGGCGGCATCGGAAATGCGCAGCCGGATTGAAGATGTGGTTGGTCCTGAAGCAAGAAATCTGTGGATGGGCACATTTCATTCCGTTTTTGCCCGAATCCTTAGATACGAAGCCGAGCGTCTGGGTTATCCGGGCAATTTCTCCATTTACGATACCGATGATTCAAAAACCCTGATCCGTCAGATAATTAAAGAGCAGAAACTCGATGACAAGGTATACAAACCCAATGTCGTACTCAATCGGATTTCCGGCGCCAAGAACAGGTTAATCTCCTGGCAGGAATACATCAATAATCCGGTTTTCCTGCAGGATGACGAAAGTGCCATGAAGCCTCAGATGGGGAAACTGTACAAAATTTACTGTGAGCGATGTTTCAAAGCTTCGGCCATGGATTTCGATGATCTGCTGTTCAATACCAATGTACTATTTCGGGATAATCCGGACGTTTTAAATAAATATCAGCACAGATTTAAATATGTCTTGGTCGACGAGTTCCAGGACACAAACCTCTCTCAGTACCTGATCACTAAAAAGCTCTCCAATGTACACCAAAACATTTGCGTAGTTGGGGATGACGCTCAGAGCATTTATGCATTTCGGGGAGCAGATATTAGAAATATTTTGAATTTCGAAAAGGACTATGAGGATCTGAGAATCATAAAGCTTGAACAGAACTACCGCTCGACAAAAGTGATCGTAAATGCGGCAAACGCAGTGATCAATAATAACAAGGCTCAGCTGAAAAAAGAAGTCTGGACAGCAAATGATGACGGTGAATTAATTGAGCTGATAAAAGCCAACTCGGATAATGAAGAGGGCAAACTTGTGGCCACCTCAATATTTGAAGAGAAACTTAATCAGCAGGTGAAGAACCGTGAGATCGCAGTGCTGTACCGCACAAATGCTCAATCGCGGGCCATAGAAGAGGCGTTAAGGCGCGCAAATATTAAGTATAAAATAATCGGAGGGCTTTCATTTTATCAGAGGAAGGAAATCAAGGATATCCTGTCTTACCTCAGATTTGTAGTCAATCAAAACGACGAACAGGCCCTTCGAAGAATTATAAATCTTCCAAAACGCGGCATTGGTCCGGGAACCGTAGATAAAATTATCGTGGCCGCAGATGAACATAGCATAAACCTCTGGCAGGTGGTGAGCAATGTTTTTCAGTTTATTCCGGGCAGGATTACAACCGCTGTCGACCAGTTTGCCACTATGATCAAAAGCTTCATAGCTGTAGTGCAAAAGAAAGATGCCTACGAAGCTGCCTCCTACATAGCAAAACAATCCGGACTGTTGCGCGAACTTTACGAAGACAAGACTATTGAGGGCCTCAGCAGGTATGAAAATGTACAGGAACTGCTCAATGCCATTAAGGAATTTGTTGATAATGAAGAAAACAAGGACAAAAGCCTCGGAGCTTTTCTTCAGGAAGTGGCTCTGATCACAAGCGTCGATGAAGACAAGGATGATGAGCATGACAAGGTAACGTTGATGACCATTCACATGGCAAAAGGTCTGGAATTTAAGAACATCTATCTGGTCGGAATGGAGGAAGACCTGTTCCCTTCCCAGATGATGCTTTCAAGCCGTGCGGACCTCGAGGAGGAACGAAGATTGTTTTACGTTGCTATTACCAGAGCCGAACGAAAACTTTTTTTATCTTATGCGATATCCAGATATCGGTTTGGCAGATTAAAGAGTTGTGAGCCCAGCCGTTTTCTTGAAGAGATCGATTCCAGGTTTTTGAAAGTGAATCGCAAGGTTCAAAAAGAACCGGCTGTGTCGTCCGGGTCTTCGCAATATGCCCGGTCGCTGGTATCGAGCATTAAAAAACCTGCACTTCGCGTCCCAACCGGCAATAATTATATGCATCAACCATCCGAAGATTTTAAGCCCAGCGATACGGACCGTTTGCAGCAGGGGATGAAGGTCGAGCATCCGAAATTTGGTTTTGGGCAGGTCGTACAGATCGATGCGGACGGAGCAAATCGAAAAGCCAAGGTTCTATTTGATAATTTTGGAGAAAAAACATTATTGCTTAGCTTTGCTAAACTTAAAATACATTCTTAACTCATATCTGAACCATCTCAGTTATCTGCCCATTGTTGGAGAAATTAAACAAATAGTTAAATGAAGGATTATAATACGTTAAGGCCGCGGCTTATTCTTAAAGAGTATGGCAGAAATATGCAAAAGCTGATCGAATACGTCAGAACCATCGACGACAAAGAGAAAAGGACGGAATCCGCGACTGTCCTTATAGAGCTGATGAAATTGCTGAACCCAAACGCAAAAGATTCCCTGGAAACCAGCCAGAAACTATGGGACGACCTGTATATAATGGCAGATTTTGATATTGATATCGACAGCCCGTTTCCAAAGCCGGAGAAGGAGATTCTCAATAAAAAGCCGGAAAGACTTGGATATAAAACTTCCGAGATCCGGTATAAGCACTATGGAAGGAACATTCAGTTATTGATCAATAAGGCTGTTGAACTTGAGGATCCCGAAGAAAAAGAAGCTGCCGTGATCTATATCGGAAGATTGATGAAGAGTTTTCAGAATGCCTGGAACCGTGACAATGTGGAGGACGATACCATTGTAAAAAATATCAAGAATATGTCAAAGGGAGGTTTGTCGATTGATCTTGAACGCGTGAAAAATGAAAACCTGTTCGAGGCTCTGATCAAGGAGAAAAGAAGCAGGTCAAACAGCAAGGGAAGAAGAAACAACGGAGGCCGCAGAAGAAGGAATTAATGACGGCGTTTAGAGTTGTCGGTGGCAAGTCACTCAAGGGCAACATTACTCCCCAGGGCGCCAAGAATGAGGCATTACAGATCTTGTGTGCCACGCTCCTCACGCCGGAACCCGTTACCATTCACAACATCCCGGACATTAGGGACGTCAACAAACTCATTGAGCTCCTGGCCGAACTTGGCGTAAAGATTGAGAAGCTTGGAGATACATCCTGGCGATTTACGGCCTCCGGGATCAGCATGGATTATCTGCAGACGGAGTCCTACGAAAAGAAAGCCGCTTCGCTCAGAGGATCCATCATGATTCTCGGACCTCTATTGGCAAGATACGGGAAGGCTAAGATCCCCAAACCCGGAGGAGATAAAATAGGGCGACGGCGTTTGGATACCCACTTTCTGGGATTTCAAAAGCTGGGCGCAGTGCTGGATTTTGACAATGATCAGCACCTCTTTAAAATTGATGCCTCGCGATTGACCGGAACGTATATGCTTTTGGATGAAGCTTCCGTTACCGGCACGGCAAATATCGTGATGGCTGCGGTTCGGGCGAAAGGATCCACAACCATTTATAATGCCGCCTGTGAACCCTACGTGCAACAATTGTGCAAGTTGCTGAATCGTATGGGGGCGAAAATCAGCGGTATCGGGTCCAATCTTTTAACAATCGTGGGGGTAGATGAGCTGTCCGGAGCAGAGCATTCTTTATTGCCGGATATGATCGAAGTGGGCTCTTTTATAGGTTTGGCTGCCCTGACAAAATCGGAAATCACCATCAGCGGTGCCGGGGTAGAGCATTTGGGCATTATTCCGGATGCTTTTGCAAAGCTCGGCATTCAAATGGAATTCCGGGGAGACGATATTTATATCCCGAAACAGGAAACCTATGAGGTAGAAACGTTCATCGATGGCTCAATCATGACAATTTCGGACGCTGTTTGGCCCGGTCTTACCCCGGATTTACTGAGCGTAATCCTTGTCGTGGCTACGCAGGCCAAGGGAACCGTTCTTGTTCACCAGAAGATGTTTGAAAGCAGGTTATTCTTTGTGGACAAACTCATCGATATGGGTGCTCAGATCATTCTTTGTGATCCGCACCGGGCAACCGTGATCGGACTTGATCGCAAATTCCCTTTAAGAGGGATTAAGATGACCTCACCGGATATCCGGGCCGGGGTTGCGCTGTTGCTTGCGGCGTTAAGCGCCAAAGGTGTCAGTGAAATATTAAATGTCGAACAGATCGACCGGGGATATCAGCAAATCGATTTCCGGCTTCGCAATCTGGGCGCCGACATTCAGCGGATCGCCTGATCCTAAGCATAACATCGGATATATGATATAAGCTCCGTAAAAGCTCCACCGATCTTTCTTCAGAAAAGAGTAATTAATTACAATAATATAGCCAATAGCAAGTTATATTTTAAACGCATTTGCATTCATATTTTTTGATTCTGAGTGGCACGCCTATGCAAATGCCGAATAGACCACACCACTTTAATGTAAGAAAGCAGCCTGAGTTTGTTTTTCCCCGGGTTGGAAGCTGCTTTCAAAAAATGGAGGATATACATGAGCTATTATGCATTCACAATTTCGATTGTGAAGTCGGATTTATATATAAAAAAAAGAAAAGTCCCTGTAAAATGGGACTGACGTGGCGAAGCTGCGCCAGGGCGACAAAATAAGGCAAATCAGCAACTGTTTAAAAATGCAGAAGTGTCGTGAACTCTCACCATATTTATAAATGGCAATAAACTCGCGATGGAATATGAAGACATTGCTTACTTCATCGATGTATTGCAACAATAAATACCCGGTATTATGAGTATTATCAAATATTTGGACAGGATTAAAAGGATGGACGATCTTATTCAGAGAAAGGCAACCGGCACTCCGGATGAGTTTGCCGAAAGGCTGGATTTGTCTCGAAGTGCTTTGATGAAATACCTTAAGCTATTAAAAGAGATAAATGCTCCATTGGAATACGATCAGTACCGAAGAACTTACTACTATGTATTTCCATGTAAATTAAAGATTGGCTATGAGAGCAAGCTGCTGGATGATAAGGAGTTGGTTCATATAAATAAAAAAAGTTTAAGAAAGATCTGTGAAATTGTCTCAGTGTAAAAATAGTAGACTGGCGTATGTTACCTTGGCTCCGATGTTTC
>JAKSDO010000027.1 GCA_022360055.1 Cytophagales bacterium
AACAATGTTGAAACAACATGGAACATTACTATGTCGTAAATGGCCCTAAAACGGGCAAAAAAAGGGTTTTGTGTGTGACAAAACCCTGAGGGGCGGTCTGGACGAGACTCGAACTCGCGACCTCCTGCGTGACAGGCAGGCATTCTAACCAACTGAACTACCAGACCAAACAATCCGCAAAGAAAATGTCCATCGAACATCTTTAGGATTGGCCAGCTTATAACTCCGGCCCTCCCCCATTCACGGGCTCTTTCCTCCCGAAAAAGCGATGCAAATGTAGAAGCTTATTTTATATCTTGCAAATAATAATTTGAAATAATTTTAGCATAAGATTATATAACTTCTCTTACGCATTTATTCCCTCTTTTCAACACCAATTACCTCCACCCAGTGTTTCGCTTTCCTCCCCGTGTGATGCTCGATCTGATGCCGGCAGCTAAAACCACAGGCGACAATCTCATACCGTTCGTTTAATTTTCTAATCTCGGGAAACAGGATCTCTTCCCCAATTTTACGGGAGATTTCATAATGCTCTCTTTCATATCCAAACGAACCGGCCATCCCACAACAACCTGAATCGATTTCGTAATGCCTCAGGCCGTCAATTCGATCGAGAATCTTATTCATGGATTGTGTGCCGTATAAGGCCTTTTGGTGGCAATGTCCGTGCACCATTACTTCGTTCGCATCGGAAGTAAACTTTACATCCAAACGTCCTTCATCGACCTCCCCGTGCATAAACCGGTCGATCATATAAACACCGGATGACAGGCGACCGGCCAGTGACGGGTCATCCAGTAAATCCGGCAGATCGTCATTCAATGCAGAAGCGCAGCTCGGTTCGCAAACAAGTACGGGAATATCTCCGGATATAAACTCATCCAACCCCTGCGCCGTTTTGGCTCCCTCCTTTTTTGCCAGCTTTAAGAAACCGTGTGACAGTCGGGGCCTCTGACAACACCCGACGTCGGCCAGAAGCACTTCATATCCGCAGGATGTCAAAAGATCATACGCAGCAATACCCATATGCGGTTCGTGATACTTTAGATAGGTATCTGCAAACAGGGCCACTTTTTTCTTCTTGCCATTTGCAGCCTTTGCATTTTTACAGAACCACCGGTCGAACGTTTCTTTCGCGTACGTGGGCAAAACCCTTCGCTTATCAATTCCGGCAACCTTCTCCATCACGGATCTGTAAGTCGGATTGCGAAGCAGGGCATTAACGGGCCCGGCAAATTTCCCGCCGAATCGACCGGCCATTTTACTTGAATCCCGGATCAGTTGATCACGTATTCCCACACCGTGCGCATCGTAATACATCTGGCTGATCTCACTTTTCAGTCTGGCCATATCCACATTGCTCGGACATTCGGATTTGCAGGCCTTGCACGACAAACACAAATCCAACACTTCGCGAAGACGTTCGCCGGAAAGCCCGAACTTATCCAATTGCCCGGACATGGCCAGCCGAATGGCATTGGCCCTTCCGCGGGTGGAATGTTCTTCGTCGCGGGTAGCCTTATAACTCGGGCACATGGTTCCGCCCAAAGTTTTCCTGCACTCCCCTACCCCTGTACACATGTGTACCGCTTCGTTAAAACTACCTTCGGCCTTAAAGTGGTAGTGCGCATCGATCACCCCCTCCCGGTATTTCTCCCCGTACCTGAGATTTTCCGTGATCTTTTGGGAATCGACTATTTTCCCGGGATTCATCCTGTGCTCGGGATCGAATAGCCGTTTTACTTCTTTAAAGCCGCTGTACAATTGTTCGCCAAAGTACTTCCTGTTGAAGGCACTCCTCACAAGGCCGTCTCCATGCTCTCCGCTCCAGGACCCTCCGCAAGCCACCACCAGATCAAATGTTTCTTCCGCAATTTTTCTGAACCGGTCAATATCGATACTTTGCCGCAGATCCAGTACGGGGCGCACGTGGATCACGCCGACACTGGCATGCGCATACATCGCCGCCTTTGTTCCGTGTTTTTTACAAATTTTCAAAACGCGATCGATGTACTCCGGGAGCACATCCACCGGTATTCCGGCATCCTCGATGAAAGGAAGAGGCTTTTTCTTTCCTCTCATTCCAAGCATGAGGCCGAGGCCTTTTTTCCGGATGATCCAGACATCTTCATAATCGCTCCCTTCGGGGAATAAGGGATAGGCATATCCGAATTTCAAGGCCTTTAACCTCCCGATCATTGCTTCGGGACGAAGCATAACCTCTTTGCGGGTCTTTCCGTAAAACTCCACGATCAGGATCGCCGCCGGATTTCCCTTGATAAAATGACAGCTCCTTTTCGTGGTCAGGTTTTCCCTGCTCAAATCAATTACAGTGCGATCCAGTATCTCCACGGCCGAAGGACCAAATTCAAGTATCGGTTCGACCGCCCTTATGGCCTCAAACAGCTCCCGGAAATGCACCACGCATACGGACTTAAACGCCGGCAAGGGCTCCAGGTTAAGTTTCACATCGAGCAGGGTAGCCAGGGTGCCCTCGCTCCCGGTAATAAGTTTTGCAAGATTCCAATGGCCGGTATGTATAAATTCATCCAAGTTGTACCCGCCGACGCGCCGCATAACCTTGGGGAAGCGCCGTTCGATCTCCGCCCGATTCGACTCCACAATGGCTTTAAAAACGTTATAGATTCCACCCTCCCGGTCCTTGTCGGCCAACTTTTCCGTGAATTCGGTCTCGGAAAGGTTTTTAAGGTGCATTCGTGTACCGTCGGCCAATAGAATGTTCGCTTCGAGCACATGATCCACCGTCTTGCCATAGATTATGCTTTTGGTTCCGGATGAATTGTTTCCCACCATGCCGCCAATGTTTGCGCGGCTGGAGGTCGCCGGGTCCGGAGCAAAATGAAGGTTATACACCTTAAGCTTTTCATTGAGGACATCCCTTACAATTCCCGGTTGTACGCGCACCCATTGTTCTTTCTCATTGATTTCCAGGATTTTATTCATGTATTTCGAGAAATCCAACACCATGGAATCGCCCACCGTTTGACCGGCCAGACTTGTGCCCGCTCCCCTCGGAAGAATGTTGACCTCGTGTGCCGAGGCAAGCCTTACCGCTGAAATTACGTCTTCATTATTCCCGGGAAGTACCACCACCCTGGGTTTGATCTGATACACACTGGCATCCGTAGCATAAATTCCCAGGCTGCCCGCATCCGAAAGCACATCTCCACGGATATGGCTTTTAAGCGCCAGGATCAATTTTTCCGCACCGGACATTTACAGGATCTCCTTTAGCGCACCTAAAAGTTGATGGATATGATTGGGTGTTGAGCTGTTTCCCATCAAACCGATTCTCCAGATTTTTCCGGCAAAATCTCCAAGGCCTCCGCCCACTTCAATATTGTATTCATCCAGCAACCGTTTCCTTGCGGGGCCGTCTTCCACGCCATCCGGGAGTTTTACGGCATTCAGCATAGGCAGCCTGAACTCCTCCCGAACCAGAAACTCAAACCCCAGGGCTTCCAGGCCTTCTTTCAACAGCAGGTGGTTTTGACGATGTCTTTCAAATCGATTTTCAAGACCTTCCTCGAGCACCAGCCTCAACGCTTCGCGCATGGCATACATCGCCGAAACAGGGCCGGTGTGATGATAGGCTCTTTGCGCTCCCGCCCAATAGTTTTTCACCATGGTCAGATCGAGGAACCAGCTTTGGACCTTGGTCTTTCTGCGCTCCAGGGCAGCCACTGCCCGTTCGCCGAAGGATACCGGCGAAAGCCCCGGAGGAGCGCTCAGGCATTTTTGAGCGCCTGAATATATTGCGTCAATGCCCCATTCATCTACCTTGATCTCCGCGCCGCAATAAGAAGTTACCGCATCCACGACCAACAGGGCCCCGGCGTCGTGTACGATTTCACTGATTTCTTCCAGAGGCTGTAATACGCCTGTCGAGGTTTCCGCATGAACGATTGCAACAATCTTAGGTTTGCAGGATCCGAGCGCCTCTTTTACCTGGTCCGGATCGACGGGCGATCCCCAAAGGGCATCCACACGGAAGAGCTTCGCGCCACAGCGCTCGACGATATCGGACATGCGATTCCCAAAAACGCCGTTTACGCATACAAGCGCTTCATCGCCCGGCTCCAACAAATTTACCAGGCAGGTCTCCATACCGGCGCTCCCCGGAGCCGATACGACGAAGGTCAATTGATTCCGGGTCCGGAATGTCTTCTGCACCATGATCTTAATGTCATCCATGATCTCTAAAAACCGGGGATCCAGATGACCTATTAACGGGGTTGCCATCGCTTTGAGCACGCGAGGATGCACATCGCTCGGTCCGGGTCCCATCAATATTCTTGTGTTCGGATTTAATTCGCTCTGATACGATTCCATATTCGATAGTTTTTCAATTATGTTCATCTAATTTCCGGTAACCGGAAGATCGGTCACATGCAATAAGTGAATGGCGATCATCCCCAACAATCCCGCAAATAACAAATAATACAGCGTCGGTATAATTGTTTTCCTTAAAATATTTCCTTCCTGCCCCAGAAGACCGACTGTGGCTGATGCGGCTACCACATTGTGGATCGCCACCATATTTCCCGCCGCCGCCCCCACCGCCTGCAAGCTTATGATCAACGCGCCCGAAATGGCCAGCTTATTGGCGACACCGTACTGAAACAGGCTAAACATCAGATTGCTCACGGTATTGCTGCCGGCTATAAAGGCCCCCAACCCCCCGATCGTCGGGGCAAAAAGCGGCCAGATCGAACCGACTTTGTCCGCCACCCAGGCGGCCATGGCCAGCGGCATGCTATCGAGCCCTGTTTCATTAAAGCCCGAATTGATATAGATCCGAACCATCGGCACGGTAAATATCAACACAAACCCTGCTCCCAGGATCATTTTCCACGAATCACTCAACGCACTCCTGAATTCCCGGAACTTCATCCTGTGCATAAAATAGGTAATGATTACCACGAATAACAAGATCGTTCCCGGCAGGTACATGGGAGTACTTTTCCCACTGATGGAAGAACCGAATATTCCCGCCCACTCCAACCGGAATGATGTCAGAAACGCTTTAAAGGGCAATTGAGGTATTCGGGACAACACAAGAAATATCGCCAGCAGCAGATAGGGAACCCAGGCGCGTACGATCGATATTTTAGAACCATTTGACATCGGGTTCGGGTCGATTTCGATTCGTCCGAGCCAAAAAGACGGCCATGTTTCCCGGGGTGGAAAATCCCAGGTTTCCTTTGGAAGGAATACGTTGTTTTTCGCGGCAAAAGTGACCACAAAAATGCCGATCAGGGAGCCGAGCAGCGAAGGGAATTCAGGGCCAAGAAAAACACCCGTGAGCACATAGGGAATTGTGAATGCGAGGCCCCCAAATATTGCAAACGGAAAAATCGCCAGACCTTCTTTCCATGACTTATTCTTTCCGAAATAGCGTGTCATCATCATACACATGAACAGTGGAATGAGCGTGCCGACAATTGCGTGAATTACGGCGACGTTGGTGGTAACCAATTGCAAAAAGTCTCCGATTGCCAGGCCCTTTTCCGCCATCTGTTCTGTGGCGTCGGAGTTTTCCAGGCCGCCTTTTACCCCGACAAGGATCGGTGTTCCGACAGCTCCGAACGTGACCGGCGTACTCTGGACCATCATCCCGAGCATAACGGCCGTCATTGCGGGGAAACCGAGCGCCAAAAGCAAGGGGGCGGTGATGGCTGCCGGGGTGCCAAAACCTGCCGCGCCCTCAATAAAGGCCCCGAAGAGCCAGATGATAATGACGACCTGCACCCGGCGGTCGCAACTGATATCCGAAAACCCGCTTCGGATTGCCTCAATCCCTCCCGAATATTTCAATGTGTTAAGAAGTAAAATCGCTCCAAAAATGATGTACAGTATGTCGAACGTAATAAACAATCCCTGTACACTGGATGCCATAGCATCTTGCCAGGACATCCCCCAAAAAAACAATCCGATGATCAGAGTAAGTACATAGACAAGAGGCATTGTTCTTCGGGCGGGCCATTTAAGCCAAACCAGCAGCAATGCGGCGGCAAAAATGGGCAAAAAGGCCAGCAGGGCCTGGACGGTCAAATTCATTTCAAAAGAAATCTTGTAATATTATTGCATAAATGATCCGGAAAATTTACAGCGAAGACAATGGGATAAAAAACCCGTTGTGCTCCCGTGATACATAATAAACAATTATTTTCAGTAATCCTCAAAAGAAGGTCGATTTAGAGGCTTCCTCTGATCGGCTATACCGCTCTTACAGGGGGTCTCCCATTCGTGATCCCGGATTATGCAGCGTTGGTCCGTGTGGCCATCGGGTGTCTTGATCTTTGATTTTAGCCCTGTTTCTTTTTCGTTTCTTTTCATTGGCCTTTGCCGGGCCAGACAGGCGAGCAAAGAAAAAGGACCATGAATTTTCATCCGGCGGGGAAACCATCCGATCCACAGAGATGTGTTCGAAAACGCGATGTTTTTGAAAACCAGTATGCCGGAGCACTCAGAGCCACACACAGGGCAATGCAGCGTTTTGAGAAGAAGTCCGAGCGAAAGGCTCGAACGGGTATTTATGTATGATTTGCCAAATTCCTCAGATGAAATACCGACTGATCCGCTAAATCCGTGACACCGGACAAAGGCAATAAAAAAGGGACCTCAAGGATCCCTTTATAAATTATTAAAGAACATGTTAACGTCTTCTCTGATGCGCAGATGCGGGAGTCGGTAAATCCGGAAGACCCAGCATTTCCTTCAGATCGTTATACTCGATTTCCCCCGGAGTCATCCTGGATGAGTTCCAAAAATCACCCGGAACAATCACCACGCGCACTATCCAATCGTCCGTATCTTCGGCTCCAAGCATCGCCAGATCAAATTCAGCTTCCATAAACAACCGTACATCGACCAATGAGAAATCAAAGTTGTACTGAAGCATTCCATGATCCGTAAAGACGGTCTGCGGCAATGGTCGCCAGATCTCCGTATCCACTCCATCGATTTCCACGACCTCCCATAACAAGTATACCAATGCCACGTCCGAATTCAACGATTTGAAATCTCCCGGGAACGGAAGAATCACCTCATAGTCCGGAGCGGTGAAACTTATTTGCTCATATTCAAACACAAATCCGGATTCTCCCTTGGGGCCTTGCTCCCCCTGAGGGCCCTGGGGGCCGACGGGTCCTGCAGGACCAACGTTATCATTTATGCAGGACGACAGGACTATGGCCATCGCTCCCGTAATCATATGTATTAACCTTTTCATGATTGACAATTGTTTTTATGGGTAAATCCAAAAACCGGGCCAAAAAAGATATACGGGATCCGGCGAACGGCCAAACAGTTGGGCGCAGGTCTTCCGTTCTTTCAGATACACAGCCCGCACAGAAAGCGCATCCATTTTAGAATTTAGCATATTAAATGGACTAAAAAACAGATATTGACCAAATTAACTTATGCAATAAATATCAGCCGGATAAATCCCAAAAGGGACGAAAAATGAGCCAACGTCAATTAGCCGCAATTATGTTTACCGATATTGTCGGATACACTGCAATGATGCAGCGCAACGAGCAGGAAACTATTGAAATTGTCGAACGGCAGCGCTCAATTTTAAAAGAAAAGGCAAAAAGATATCGCGGTGAAATCACCCAGTTTTACCGGGATGGCAATCTGATCCTTTTCCAAAGTGTGCTTCAGGCCGTCCAATGTGCCATAAGCATTCAGGAAGCAAGTCACCCGGATCCTTTCATCCCGCTTCGAATTGGTATTCATTCCGGGGAAATAATCAGGAAGGGAAAGCATGTAAACCGGATGGGATCATCAGGCAAAAACATATCCTGCCCACAGCAGCCCCGGCCCATAATTGCAACAAAGAGTAAAATACGCAAAACTGCCGATGAGCAGGACCTGGAAATTGCTACCTGGATCTTTGAAAAATCCTAATCCCTGTACTTGAAGGATAAACTAAGTTTTGTTCTGAACGCAGTGACTTTGCCGTCCTCGATCTTGAGGTCTTGCGATACGACTTCCGCAATCCTGAGATCGCTTAATGTTTTGCTTGCTCGATCTACAGCCTTTACTGCGGCATCATCCCAGGACACCTCACTGGTTCCGATAACTTCGATAACTTTATAGACAGACATGATGTAAATTGTTAAGTGGTTGAAATTGGATTTTTAACAGTTATATAATTTACGAAGCTTATTCAACAAAATGAATTATTGTCCCAACTATATCCTGTTTTCTTCCCGCAACATCGGCAGGAATAAAATTGCGCGTTGTCGTTCCATATTCTTTGAATAAATGTTAAATTGAATCGTAGGCGATTGAAATTCCATAAACGAAAATGCTCATGAAAACTACTGAAGAAAATAAAGTATCCCGCAGGCAATTCATTAGAAAATCAGGACTTGGCGTTGCCTCCACCACTGTAGCGCTCCATGCTCCATTTATCATCACGGCGCGCGCCGACCCGGACAGCCCGATCAATATCGGACTTGTCGGATGCGGCGGAAGAGGGACAGGGGCCGCACTCGATGCTGTGAATGCCGCGACAAACAGCATTTATCCGGAATCCGGCTACCATACCGAAAATGCCAAAGAAGGCGCCCGTGCCGCTGCAGAAAATGTAAAGATTGTTGCGATGGCCGACGTTTTTGAAGACCGGTTGATGTCGAGCAGGGAACAGCTCCGCAAAGTTGGAATGGAAGTAAAAAAGGAGTTGTGTTTTGTAGGATTCGATGCTTACAGGAAGCTCCTGGAGATTCATGAAATAAATTATGTGATTTTGGCGACACCGCCGCATTTCAGGCCCCTGCACCTCCGGGCCGCTGTCGAAGCGGGGAAACATGTATTTATCGAAAAACCGGCGGCAGTAGATCCGGCCGGAGTCCGCTCAATCATGGAGTCCGGCCGGATTGCGGCACAAAAAGGCCTCACCATTGGAGCGGGGACACATTTCAGAAGGGATAATGCTTACCGGGAACTCGCCGCGCGCGTTCACGATGGGGCCATTGGGGAGATTCATTCCGGAGTGGCGCGATGGCTCGGCGGGGAGCTTTGGTATATCGAGCCGGAAAACGGCTGGTCCGATATGGAGGTTCAGCTTCGAAACTGGAACTATTACAATTGGTTGTCGGGTGATTTTATAGTCGAGCAATTCGTGCATTCACTGGACATCGTCAACTGGATTTTACAATCACACCCGACAAGAGCAATAGGAATCGGAGGTCGCCAGGTTCGAACGGACCCGAAAAAGCACGGAAATATTTACGATCATTTTTCCGTTCAATACGAATACCCGAACGACATCACGATCTTCTGCCTCGACAGGCAAATCAACGGCTGTACAAACCGGGTGGATAACGAATTTATCGGTGTAAACGGCAGGGCTTCTTTTAGTTATCGAAAAACAGGCACGAGCGTAAAAGATGGAAAATCCTGGAGATTCCGGGGCGATCGCAATAATCCTTACCAGGTTGAGCACGACGAATTTATCGAAAGCATTCGCCTTGGCAAGCCAATTAATGAAGCGCAACAACTCGCCGAATCTACATTAACGGCCATCATGGGGAGAGAGGCAGTGTACAGCGGCCATGAAATCGAATGGGACAACGCGCTTCATGCAGCCCAGGATTTTTCGTTGCCATCTTACGAGTTTGGCGACTTGCCGGTGGCTCCGGTTCCCTTGCCGGGCAAATACCGGTTCGCGTAATTCGCATTTGGTCTGGTCTGCAAGACGCAAAAAACAATAGGATGCCTTGCGTGCATGCCCTTGAATGATTTCAGAGGGTTCAAACACTAAAAACTAAGGGCTCAATTTCCATACTGCGCAACTATCTGCACGGGTAAAGATCCGTAATAACTGGTAAAGCGCAAACTGAATAATCCTGTCAAACTGGCGGGCAATGTAATTTAGTTTATACCTTTAGGTAAAGGTAAATCATTTTTTCGACCTCAATTTTTTAAGACAATAAAATGGAGCTGACCATCTTAAAGGACATTGTTATAATTTTTCTCCTCTCGACATTTGTAAATCTCTTATTTACAAAAATCAGAGTTCCGACAATCATCGGTTACCTGCTAACCGGTGTGGTGGCCGGACCTTATGCCCTGGCTATTATCGGGTCTCCAAAAGAAATTGAGCTGATGGCGGAAATTGGCATCATCCTGCTTCTATTTTCCATAGGATTGGAGTTTTCACTTAATCACCTGCTGAAAATAAGGAAAATTGTGTTTTGGGGAGGCTTCATGCAACTGTCGATGACCACGCTCATCGCAATGCTCATTATTCAATTGCTGGACATTTCCTGGATTCCCGCCGTATTCATAGGATTGATCACCGCCCTCAGCAGTACTGCGGTCGTGCTGAAGGTCCTGCAAGACAGAACCGAGCTTACCTCCAACTATGGTCGTACCGTTCTCGGCATTATGATATTTCAGGACGTGGTGCTGGTACCCCTGTTGCTTTTCGTCCCGTTGCTCAGCGGTCATTCTTTAAACTTCCCCTTGGAATTGCTCATTTTATTTCTAAAAGCTTTCCTTATCATAGGATTGGTCTATGCCGGCAATAAATGGTTCATGCCGAAAGTACTTCATATGATCGCCCAGACCAAAAGCCAGGAATTGTTTTTCATGAGCATCTTGCTGATTTGCCTGTCCGTTGCCTTATTGACCTCCGAACTTGGCATGTCCCTGGCATTTGGCGCATTTTTGGCCGGATTAATGATCTCCGAATCGGAATACAGTCACAATGTGTTCGGCAATATCATCCCTTTCAAGGATACGTTTACAAGCTTCTTTTTTGTCTCCATAGGCATGCTTTTGAACCTTGATTTTGTAATGGACAATTATCTGCTCGTCATATTTACGGTATGTGCGTTGATCGTTCTGAAGATGACCATTGGCATGCTCACTGCTTTTACCCTGGGGCATACCCTAAAAGGGACGATCCTTGTCGGAATTGCAATTTGTCAGGTTGGTGAGTTTTCATTTATACTGGCAGAAGTCGGCCTGGAACACCACATCATATCTTCCTTCCATTTTCAACTCTTTCTGGCGACGGCCATAATCTCTATGGCCGCTACTCCATTTTTAATCCATATTGCAAATGGTGTCGCAGATACAATTCTTAAACTGCCATTGCCGGATTTTCTGGTCAAAGGGTTATTCCCGCTCAGGCAAATTCCAATTCCCGATCTGTCGGGTCATCTTGTGCTCATCGGAAAAGATTCCCGGGCGCTCAATTTATCGGTTATGGCTACCCATATGAAGCTGCCCTATGTATCGATCGTTTTTGATCCGGCAATTGCCCGGGACAGGATGTCGAAGGGCGAAATGGTTTTATACGGAGACGCCGTGAATGAACCGATATTGAGAAAAGCGCACATCGAACACGCAAGAGTGGTTATTGTTTCAATTGGCGACATGATTCCTGCGTTGGCCGTTACCCAGAAAGTAAGGGCCCTAAATAATCATGGGATTATTTTAGTAAGAACAAAACATGTTCAGGACATAGAAGAGTTGTACAGGCATGGGGCCGACCAGGTGATCCCCGAAGAATTCGAAACCTCCATAAATTTATTTGAACGTATCCTTAAAATATATTTAATCCCTATGCATGAAATAAATCTGGCGGTAGAACAAATCCGAAAGGATCGATATGGGATATTCAGAGATAAAATTACCGATTCAAAAATTTCGCTGCTCAATGAAATTCCCAATATTGAGGTTCTTGCATTTCGCCTGAATGAAAATTCTCCGCTGGTTGAAAAATCGATATCGGAAGTTAATTTCAGGAAAGTGTTTGGCGTTACGATCGTCGCCCTGAAAAGAGGAAATGCTATCATTGAACACCCCGGGCCAAACGAAAGGTTTAAAAAAGGGGATATTGCATATGTACTTGGCAGTCCCGAACAAATAGAAAATGCTTCGGAGCTCTTTTACAATCATGAGCAAGGAATAAAGTAAGTGATTCACCGTAAATTTCAAAATCGCGATAAACAACGCCGCGCGTTTATGCCTTTTACTTACCGGCAACTTGTTTTTATAAAAATCTGTAAATCAAATAAATACACAAGACTACGTCATTCAAATTTGTGCGTTTTGAAAAAATGTTAGGCCTCGAAATGACACGATCCTCCTATTCTCCGGTCGGCGGGTTGTCCACCGGGTCCACCATATGCATAATGCATTCGAGCTCATCGCACAAATTCACATTATTCACAATTACATCGTCGGGCACTTGTAAGATCACAGGTGAAAAATTCATAATACCTTTGATCCCGCAAACCACGAGTTTGGCGCATACTTCCTGCGCCGAAATGGCCGGAACGGCCAGGATGGCTATGCGGATATTGTGTTCGCGAATGTAGGTCCGGAGAACATTCATTGGGAACACCGGTATGTTGTAGGTCATCTTGATCTTCATAGGATCGATGTCAAATCCGGCCACGATATATTTCTTCGTTTCGGTAAATCCGCATTCATAATGAGAAAGCGCATAACCCATGTTGCCCATGCCTACGATGATAACCTTCTGATGCTCATTTTTCTTGAAAATGTGATTCAACCGCTCCAGAAGATATTCAATATCATATCCGCCTTTTTTATTTCCGGTTATTCCAAACTGCGAAAAATCTTTCCTGATCTGTTCGGCCGACACTCCGGCTTCATGACCGAGGTTATAGGAATATACTTTTTTAAATCCCATTTCCTTAAACTTCACCAGGCATAACCTGTAAAGCAGCAACCGCTTGATGTTCTTTTTGATTTTCATTTGTAAGGTCGAAGGCCACGATTTACAATATAATCATTTATTGTTCAAACACGAACATAACCTGAACCTTTTCTCAAAAATAAAGATGCGATCACAAATGATCGAAACGCCATTTTATGTTCTGTTATGAACAATATTTTAATTTTCAGAAATTTTACGTGATCACTATCCATTTCAAAATAAGACATAAATTAAATCTTTTTACATACTTTTTGTGAATTTATTGGCCATTAATATTACTATTTTCACAATATATCGATTGAATTACAAAAATATTTAAATTTAAACACTTGATTTCAACCATTCGATTTATTATATTATTTGAAGATATAATGTGAAGATTAATACATTAAATGAATGGGTTTCATCGCGGATCGGCAAAGACAAAGGATCGCTGCAAACCATATCGGCAAAAGCACATTTATCCGGAAAGAATAGCGATTATACCGATTGAGGCGATGCTCCTGCCGGTTCGGCCGACTGCTTCATTTCTTGTAAATGCAACTGCTTTAAATTGATTTTCAAGGAGGAAAATTGTCATGGAATGTAATCCGAAAATTGTCGCATTTCTGTGCAAATGGTGCTCATATACCGGTGCGGATCTCGCCGGAACTTCACGGATGGAGTACCGACCCAATGTGCATCCGATTCGCGTGATGTGCTCCGGGCGGATCGAACCTACATTTGTGCTCCGGGCATGTCGCCAGGGCGCCGACGGTGTGCTTATATGCGGATGCCACCCGGGCGATTGTCACTACCAGGAAGGAAATTATCGATGCCTTCGCAGATTTCACTTATTGCAAAAACACATTCGACAGATGGGTATCGCGCCCGAGCGTTTGAAGCTTGAATGGATAAGTGCGAGCGAAGGAAAGCAATATGCAGAGCTTGTCAACAGCTTTACTCAAACGATCAGGGAACTTGGTCACTGCCGCGTGAAAGAGACCATGGAACTACTCACCTAATCATGCTCATGTTATGGAAAAGCAAAAAATCAAAATGGCGGTGTATTGGGGGGCTGCGTGTGGCGGTTGTTGTGTTTCGGTGCTTGATGTGCACGAAACACTTTTTGATATAGTGGCTGCTGCAGACCTGGTCTTTTGGCCTATTGCCCTGGACACAAAATATGAAGATGTGGAGGCCATGCCGGACGGGCACATCGATCTTACACTATTCAACGGCGCGATCAGGAACAGTGAAAACGAACATATGGCAAAAGTACTCCGAGCCAAAAGCAGGGTGCTGGTCGCTTATGGCAGTTGCGCGCACATGGGCGGAATCCCCGGCCTGGCAAATTTCTCAACAAAAGAGGAAATCTACTGCCGGGTTTACGATGAATCGGAATCAACTTTGAACCCCGACAAATCAAGACCCCTTGTCGCCTGCGAAGCGGGGGAAGGCGTGCTGGAATTGCCCGAGTTTTATAACGATGTGCGGTCGCTGGCAGACGTCACGGAAGTGGATTATTACATCCCCGGTTGTCCCCCTCAAACGGAGCGTCTTGTGGAAGTATTCACTGCGATCGTCACGGGCGCCGAATTGCCTCCGCACGGTTCAGTTATCGGTGCGGGCAATAAGGCCCAGTGTGACGAATGTATTCGAAAGAAAAATGCGCATAAGAAAATCACAAAATTCAACCGCCCCTGGGAAGTCACGGACGATGGTGAAACCTGCTTTATGGAACAGGGCATTCTGTGCATGGGACCGACCACGAGAACAGGCTGCGACTACAGGTGCATCGAGGGGAATGCCCCGTGTCGCGGTTGCTACGGGCCAACACCGGATGTCAGCGATCCGGGAGGTAAAATGATGTCGGCCATTGCCAGCATCATCGATGAAAAAGAATCCGGGCCGATCGATGAGGTGCTGGATGGACTTGTCGATCCGGCCGGATATTTTTACCGCTACAGTCTTCCCGTTTCATTTTTGAGAAGAGCAGTGCCGCGAAACCGGTAAGACCGGAGCAAATTCAAGACACACAAGAGCATGACTATATATCTCTGTGTGCCGGTGAACTAAAAAAACATAAACAGATGAAACAGGCCATGACTGAGATCATTATTGAGATACACAAGATCATGATGATCAACGGCACATGGTGAGGTTTCTGCAAATTTCAAACATATGAAACGAATCACCATAGACCCGATTACCCGCCTTGAAGGCCACGGCAAAATCGAAATTTTCCTGGACGAGGATGGTGAAGTAAAAAACGTGTATTTCCAGGTGCCGGAATTGAGGGGATTCGAAAAATTTTGCGAAGGAAGGCCTGTCGAAGAGTTGCCCCTGATCGTAACAAAGATCTGTGGGGTTTGCCCGGGTTGTCACCACATGGCGTCCGGCAAAGCCGTCGATGCCGTGTTTGGCGTACGACCTACACCGACGGCGCGGAAATTGAGAGAATTATTTTATATGGCGCACTTTGTCCACAGTCATATCGCACACTTCTTTGCGCTCGGCGCTCCGGATTTTGTCGTCGGCCCGGATGCGCCCAAAGCCAAAAGAAATATTCTCGGTGTGATCGAGAAAGTTGGCGCGGACATCGGGAAGGAAGTGATCAAACAACGGAGAATTGCCCAGGAAATCCAGGCGCTTCTCGGAGGTCACCAGACACAGGTCATGATGAATGTCCCGGGCGGAGTCAGGAAAGGGTTAACGGCGGCAGAGCGGGATGATATCGTTAAAAAATCAGAAGTATTTGTCGATTTCGCCAGGTTTTCAATAAAGATTTTTGAGGATGTGGTACTTGCCAATGAAGCATATGTCGAAGTCATACTCAACGGACCGTACGCACTGAAGCTCCATTCAATGGGTTTGGTGGATGAAAACAACAAGGTGAATTTTTACGACGGCAAGGTCCGAATCGTGGATACCCGGGGAGAAGAGCTCTACAAGTATGCGCCCACAGAGTATCTGGATTACGTTGCGGAGCATGTGGAGCCTTGGAGCTATCTGAAATTCCCTTTCCTGAAGCAGATCGGTTGGAAAGGATTTATCGACGGTCAGGACTCGAGCGTTTATCACGCCACACCGCTGAGCAGGTTAAATGCCGCCGAGGGCATGTCTACTCCACTGGCACAAAAAGAATTTGATCGAATGTACGATGTATTGGGCGGCAAACCGGTCCATGCAACGCTTGCCATGCACTGGGCGAGACTTGTCGAGCTGCTGTATTCGGCCGAGCATTGTCTGGAATTAGCCCTGGATCCGGATATAACCGGCACCGATCTCAGAACTCCGGTTGAAAAAATTACGGGAGAGGGCGTAGATACCGTAGAAGCTCAAAGAGGCACACTGACCCACCATTACTGGACGGATAAAAAAGGAGTCGTCACCAAAGTAAACATCATCGTCGGCACGACAAATAACAATGCAGCAATCAATATGTCGATTAAAAAAGCTGCACAGGGGCTGATAAAAAAAGGCGTTGAAGTGACCGACGGCACCTTAAACAAGATCGAAATGGCCTTCCGGGCGTACGATCCTTGCTTTTCCTGCGCTACCCACAGTTTGCCCGGAAAGATGCCCATGATATTGGATATCCGCGATGCGGACGGAAAGCTGCTCCGGACGATTCAACGCGATTAAAAATATATTGACAACGATCTAAACAAAACCGGATATGCGAACAGGAGTATATTTTTGTCAGGTAGACGATCAATCCCAAACCGATATCGATGCGATCGCTAAATATTCTGCCAATCTCCCCGAGGTAGAGACGGTTCAAAATCTGGGCCTCAGGCCCGACATCTCTGCCGAAAACCTTTCGGAGCACCTCAAGACGAACCTTCTGGACCGGGTGGTTATCGCCGGAGATATGCCCGGGTATTTCAAGCCTGTTTTCACAAAGGCAATGGCACTTTCGGGAGGCGATCTCGATGAGATCAGACTTGCTTCTTTCCGTGAACATGGAATACAAAACGGGAATTCCCTGGACCGCGCCAAGGCCATCGTGGCCTGTGCGGCCTACGGCGTACCTTTTTCACTCGCGGCTGTGCCGGGCGGGAATCCGGTAAACCACGCCACCCTGGTAATTGGAGCCGGCATCGCCGGCATCCAGGCCTCCCTCGAAATCGCAAATGCGGGAAAGCAGGTTTACCTGGTCGAACAATCGGGAACCATTGGAGGGCACATGGCCATGTTCGACAAAACGTTCCCGACGTTGGATTGCGCCGCCTGCATCCTAACGCCAAAGATGGTGGATGTCGGCCAGCACGACATGATCAACTTAATGACGAGATCAAAGGTGGTCGCTGTCCGCGGAAAACCGGGCGCCTATAAAGTAAAGATCAGACAAAAAGCGCGCCGAGTGGATATAAAATCATGCGTAGCTTGCGGAGAGTGTGTCAATCCCTGCCCGGTAAATGTTGACAGCGAGTTTGATGCGGGGATTTCAAAGCGAAAAGCCATTTATATCCCCTTCCCGCAGGCGGTCCCCAATGCTTATCTCGTCGACGAAGCGCATTGCAGGTATGTCCTGACAAACGGTGAAAAATGTGGCGTGTGCCTCAGGAAATGCCCAAAAGACTGCATTCATCTCGACGAAGAAGATTCTACAATAGATATTGAAGTCGGAAACATCGTTCTCGCCACCGGGTACGATTTGCTGGACGCAAGCAAGATCGATCAATATGGTTATGGGAAATATCCGAATGTACTCACTTCGCTTGAGTTTGAGCGTTTGACAAATGCTTCCGGCTCTACCGGCGGCCGGATCGTGACCAAGGTCAGGAAATACAACAAAAAGAAAAAACAGGACGAGTGGGTATTTTCCCCGGAAGGATTACCCCCGAGAAACGTGGCGATCATTCATTGCGTCGGGTCCAGAAGCAGTAAGTACAATGCCTATTGTTCCCGAGTCTGTTGCATGTACTCATTGAAATTTGCCCACCTGCTCAAAGAGAAAATTCCAAAGGTGAATGTATATGAGTTTTACATCGATATGCGTGCATTTGGAAAAGGATACGAAGAGTTTGCCGAACGGATAAGACAGGAAGGCACATTCGTTATTCGAGGTCACTCCGCCGACGTATCCATGAAGGGCGATCGGATGATTGTGCGGGGAGAAGATATTTTTAATGACAAGCTGGTGGAATTCAATGTCGACATGGTCATTCTTGCTGTCGGCCTGATTCCCGCTCCCGGCACGGAAGAGCTGAGCAGAATGCTCGGAGTACAAAAAGATACGGATGGCTGGTTTTCCGAACTGGATTACAACGGAAATCCGACGGACACCGACAAAGGCGGCATTTATGTTGCCGGCATGTGTCAGGCGCCAAAAGACATTCCCGACACGGTTGCTCAGGCATCCGCCGTGGCGGCGGGCGTCCTGAAGAGCCATACCAGCGGGCAGGGAATCGGAAGTATGAGCAGCCTTACCCTGAGCGATATCGAGGGGAAAGCCAAAATTATTCACACTTTGTAAGTAGGTATCATGGCTATCAGAGTAAATCCAAGTTTTATAGATGTGCTGGACCGTTACGGTGCAGAAGACGTTCAGTTATGCTATCAATGCGGCGATTGTTCCACCGTATGCCCGCATGCCGATGAAGTGCACAAATTTCCAAGGAAATCCATGCGTCAAATGCAGATGGGACTGGAAGCGCGCATTGAGACCACCCTGGAACCCTGGCTTTGTTATTATTGCGGTCAATGCTCGGAACAATGCCCAAGGGATGCGGATCCCGGCGAGACCATGATGAGTCTGCGACGCTGGCTCATTTCACGCTATGATGTCACGGGATTGGCAAAACATTTCTTCAAATCAAAGACCAAAGAACTTCTTTGGGTAGGTCTGATTGCCCTGCTGACAGGGGCTTTTCTGGTGCTCTACGGAGTTTCAAATGGCAATTTTGGGGTTTATGACGGAGAAGGGGCGTTCTTGCCCAGTGATTTCATCCATTCGTTCGACCTGACCGTCGGTGGCATCATGGGCGCATTCTTATTGCTACATGCACTTCGAATGTGGTATTTCACAATGATCAAGGGGGTTGAATATCCCGTTCCCTGGTGGTTGTATTTTAAGGAGATCCTGGAATTTCCAATACATTTTTTCACTCAGAAAAGATATGCGGAATGCGATGATAAGCATCGGGAAAAAGTGCACATGCCCTGGCTGGTCCATTTGGGACTGGCGCTGGGCTACGTCACCATGCTCATTCTCGTCATGGTATTTATTGTTCCTTTGCAATCGGGTCCGGAGATCAAGTGGTCCGTCCATATTTTCGGCTATCTCGCCAGTATCGGACTTTTGGTCGGAACGGTCTATTTTATCCGGAACCGATTTAAGAAGGCCTATATCCAATACAAAAAATCGCACAGCACAGACTGGATTTTCGTGATCTTACTCTTCTTCATCGTAATATCGGGGATCTTGCAACATATATTTCACAGAACCGGTTTGACGGAATGGGCCAATGCAACCTATGTAATTCACTTAATGGTTGTGGTGCCCTGGTTGCTCAGAATGCCATTTACAAAATGGGCACATATCGTTTACCGTCCGCTCGCCATGTATTTTGCAGCAATAAAGAAATCTGCTTATGAGCGGCAGCAAGGACGAATTGATTCTCTTTCAGTTACAATCAGGTAGATCATGGAAAAATTAAGAATTGGGGTATATGTCTGCAATTGCGGGACCAACATCGCCAGGGTGGTCGATGCGGAAGCCGTAGCCGGGTTTGCGTTGTCGTTGCCGAATGTGGTGTTGGCTAAGACGTACAGGTACATGTGCTCCAACCCCGGACAGGAAATGATTGCCCGGGATATTAAGGAAAATAAACTTGACCGGGTGGTAGTTGCCGCGTGCAGCCCCAACATGCATGAACGCACCTTCCGGCACGCTTTGCAAATGGCGGGGTTGAATCAGTATCTGCTTGAAATGGCGAACATCCGGGAACAGTGCAGTTGGGTACACAAGGACCGAACCGAGGCCACAAAAAAGGCGATGGCACTGGTTCAAGGAGCAGTTTTACGCGTCGAAAAGCACGAAGCGCTGGAAAGCATCGATGCCCATATGTGCCCCAACGTACTGGTGATCGGAGGAGGGATCGCCGGTATGACCGCCGCGCTGGAGCTGGCGGATGCAGGCAACAAGGTCCACCTCGTGGAAAAACACAGCAGACTTGGCGGCAATATTGCCAGAGTCGATCTTACCGCCCCGTATTTCTACGCCGCCCGCGACCTGTTGACGGATCGGGTGACAAGGACAAGGAATCACGAGCATATCCAGGTTCACCTGGATTCAAAAGTGATCGGTTTAAGCGGTTATGTCGGAAATTTCACCGCAAATATCGCAAAGACGAACGGAACGCCTGAAAAAGCCGGCAATCCTGTAGCCGTCGAAATAGGAAATGTCGCCATATGCACGGGGTATAAGGAATTTGACGCTTCCAGGGTAACGCACTTTGGTTACGGCAAGCTTCCGAATGTAATTACATCGTTCGAGCTGGAAAAGATGTTGAAGGCAGGTAAGGTAGAAACCCGTGAAGGAAAAATGCCAAAGTATGTGGCGATCATTCACTGCGTTGGCAGCAGGAATCATGAGTTCCATGCCTACTGTTCCAGGGTTTGCTGTATGACGGCCCTGAAGTATGCGCATGAAATCAAATCTGCCAGTCCGAATTCCTACGTTTCGGATGTCTATATCGATATGCACGCCTTTGGCAAAGGGCATGAAGATTTCTACAAGCGATCTTCCCAGGCTAAAACCCTGTTCCTGATGTACGACAGGGAAAACAGGCCTGTAATCCACAAAGCCGGCCCGAAGGACGATTGCGAAATGCTGATCGAGGTCCACGAAAAGCTCTCCGGTGAACATATCGAAATTCCCGCCGATCTTGTGGTGTTGATGGTCGGAATGGAAGCGAGGGAAGATGCCAAGGAAATTGCGCACCTGGCCAACATCAGCCAGGACAAAGAGGGATGGTTTATTGAAAGCCACCCGAAACTTGAGCCCGTGGCCACAACGACAGATGGCATCTTCATTGCGGGAACCTGTGTTGCGCCTAAAGACATTCCCGATACGGTCGCCCAGGCCCGCGCGGCGGCGGCCAGGATTTTGGCCAGGATCGCAAAAGGCAAGATCGAGGTGGATGCAATCTATTCCGAAGTGAACGAAGACCTGTGCAGCGGATGCAGGTTTTGCAACGATCTGTGTCCATTCAATGCCATCGAATACGTTGAAGATGAAAAGCACAGCCACGTGATCAGCGCGCTGTGCAAAGCCTGTGGTGTTTGCGTCGCAGCATGTCCCTCCTCGGCCATCAAGGGGCGACATTTTACGGATGAGCAAGTACTGGCCCAGATTGACGGGATATTTGCCGAGGTTGCATACGATCAGGCCGAACCGGTTTCGTAACGGGCAGGGCTGATGGTCGACAATAGTGTTCAAAACTGTAAGCTCCCCGGATTCCGGAGCGATGGCGGGCATCCGGGAAGTAAATCAACTCCGGGACATATCCGTTTCGGTTAATTTCCGATCATTCGTTCAACCAATCGCCTGACCTCCCAGTAGATCCGGTCAAAGTTTCGCGAGATCTCCGGGCTAAAATCATTGGAAAATGTTAAATCCTCAAGAATCTCCACAGCAATAATATCTATCCGGTTTGGAAGTTCCATATCCACACTTCGGGCAAACTCCAGGGCGGTGAGAAAATTCAGATCGTGGAAGCTCGACAAATGCAGCGTTTCGACAAAATTCTCGGGCGTAAGATGAATAACCTTTCCGGGGTTTGCCCGCCCGGATTTCATCCCGTCAATGATGATCGCCTGCCTAAAACCCACAGTCAACGCTATGATTTCCATCCCTCCGATGGCAGCGGTCTTAAATATCAAGCTTTCATTGAACATATTTAATCTCAATCGCTCGACCAGCTTCGGCCCTATCCCGTCGTCTGCCAGGATATCGTTGCCGAGCCCCAGGATCAATATATCAGATTCGGACGAACTCAAATTTTTTCCTGCTTTTTGCTTGAACAAAAATTGTATCCACCCTAAAAGTTAATTAAAAAGTCCTGTACTTCGAGCACTGGCAATTGAAAATACGCTTGATCGAAACGCCTGTAAAAAATGTTATTAGTATGTTTACGGAGACCCAATAGAACACTACAAACAGCAGAGCACCTCTAACTTATAGAATTGTAAAGAAAAGATAGAACGAATTCCACGTGAATTTGCTTTAAAGTGCCTCTACTAATTGGTTTACCGATGACGTTTTTTTTATAATAGACTGTAAATCAAATAAATACACAAGAATGCGTCATTCAAATTAGTGCATTTCGCAAACAAGGTTAGGCCTTGAAATGACAATTAGTAATGATTTGTGCAACATCCATTTCTCTTTACAGACAAACATAGTGATGAAACGGTTGTAAACGATGTGTTAACTTTTATCAGATTTTAGTTGCGGATAGTACCCTGATTGGTCAATCAAAATCATATATTTGTCGTTGATCAATCCAACTGAAAATAGACAGATGACTGCAAAGACATCAACCCTGAAAATGAATCGGCTGGAAAAGCTTGAGAGCTATTTCTCAAAGAGGTGAGGAATAATTTTTATGGAAACAGCAATATATCCAGATTTAATCATGGATTTATGCTATTGAAAATGATCGGATATGCCGCCCGAAAAATCAAGTTTTACCAGATAAAAAAATCATATGAATCTCATTCTCAACAAGCTGCCAATCACCAGGTTAAAACTTTTTATCGCCCGCATACTTTTTTACTTGATAAAACCATTTTATGGAACTGAAAAGCGGATTATTACAAGAAATGGTCTCAAGTTTGAAGTAGATATCAGGGAAGGTCTTGATCTGTCCCTATTCCTGTTTGGCAATTTTCAAAAGCATGTCACCGAAAACAGATTTATTTCTATTCCAAATGATGCGGTAATTGTAGACGTGGGTGCTAATGTGGGAATCATGTCGTTACATTTTGCCAAAAGAGTTCCAAATGGTAAAGTATACGCATTTGAACCCACACATTATGCTTTTCAAAAACTAAAACGGAATATTGAATTAAATCCCAGTATCGCCAAGATTGTTCAAACGGTTCAGGTCTTTATCTCCTGTAAAGAAAAAAGAGGCAGTAGTCTCCAGGCCTTTTCCAGTTGGAAAATTGACAAAAGTGTTGGATCCGACCAACACTTGGTTCATGGCGGAGAGGTAATGCCAAGTGATGGAGTCCCGGCAATTACTCTGGATGACTTTGTAAAACAAAACAATATCGATCGATTGGACTTCATTAAAATTGATACTGATGGTCACGAGTTTGATGTACTTTCCGGCTCCAAAGCAACCATTGAAAAATTAAAGCCTCAGATTATCTTTGAGTTGGGAGGGTATGTAATGGAGGAAAAGGAGATCGAATTCATTGATTACGAAAACTTTTTCCACAACTTAAACTACAAACTATCCGACGCTGCCACTAATAAGCCAATATCTTCATTCAATCACCGAAATATGGTACCTCAAAAGGGCACTATTGACATACTGGCAATTCCCCATGATTAAATAATTCAGAAAGCAATTTAAAAAATCAGAGTACAGCGTTCCACAATTAGAAAGAACAAATCATCCAAACCTGCGTTTTAATACCTTCTGTACTGTCCGAGTAAAAATATACCAACTGGAAATTTTGTTTAAGTCTTCTGAATAATACTTCAATATTCCATTGATATTCGTATAGTTGAACGATCGTGAGAGCGTCGAAATCAAACAAATTTCAACACCGTGCTGATTCTCGATCTTTATAACAATCCACTCTAAAAGTTAATTAAAAAGTCCTGTACTTCGAGCATTGGCAATTGAAAATACGCTTGATCGAGACGCCTGTGAAACCATATGAACCCCAAAAATTCGAAAAATATCCCCTGCCCGGGCGACAGGCCCGCCGGGCGGACAAGTCTGCCCCGCCGGTCATGCAGATCCCCTGCAGCGGATAAAAGCCCTCCGGTCGTAGAGCTACGATCACTAACACCTCGGATCGTCGTGAAGCGTTGGTCCGGGATGCCCTGCAAATTCGGGGCATTATGTTTTATGCCTTATCGGAGCTGATCCGCACGCTAACTTGCCTTTTCGTATTCGGAGGTATCCACCCCCATTTCTTTTAGCAATTTGATCGAGTTGGCCTTTACGTTTGCCGGGGGATTCATAGACAACGATTTTTTCAATGCTTTAATGGCGAGCCTGGTTTCACCTATCGTCTTATAGCACTCGCCCAGGCTGTCAAACGTATTCGGATCATCCGGATTTCGCTCCGTATTGAGCTTAAAATATTCAAGCGCTTTTTCATTTTTACCCTTGCCCATCATTGTGTAACCCATGAAATTGAGTTGCCGGTTGTTGGCCATCTGAGCAGCTTCATCATACATGGCGGCGCTCCCTTCCCCCATCTGTTCAACCAGTTGTGCCTTCACCCAAAGCGTATTAAAATTCCTGGTATTCGCAATTGCTTTGTCGATCCACATGAGCGCTTCCTCATGATTGATGTTGTTCTGAACACAATAATTCGCGGCAGAGGTGGGGCCCTGCCACCCAAAACCGGTCACAGACCTTAATTCATTCCTCGCATTTGCCAGCACAATCTCATGAACATCAAATTCTACTTTTACTGGAAACCTCCGCTTTTCCCAATCCAGCACCATGGTAGCGGACGTGTTCCCGATATCCACAAAGTCAAATGTAAGACGCTCCGTGTGCGCCACTTCCAGGGTTTTTACTTCTACCTTCAGTTGGTCCTCGTCCTGGCTGTAAAAATAGCTCCCCCAGGAAGAATGGTTTTTAGAGAAAATTATATCGGCCGTACCGTCTTTGTGTACACCGATAAAAAATCCATACGAACCCGCCGGAATGGCCTGGCCTTCCACCAATGCGTCATGCGAGAAGGTTACGATCGTGTTTTCATTGGCGCCGGCTCTCCATGGGGCCTGTTTGGACGAACCGAATCCCTGATCCACATATCCGTAATGCACCAGGTTTCCCCATATTTCACGCCCCTTTACCGCAGGCCGGGAATATTTTACCGAGATTTTCGAGATGCCAATGGTCTGACTCACTTTGGCCGCAGGACTTGGCGCTCTCGGAGTTGTAATCGGTTGTGCGTACGATTCGAAGAAAACGAATAGGGATGCAAACAAAACACCCGGGTGAAGTTTGGTAAATATGGATCTGATCATGGCTAGAAACATTAGGTTATGAAATGATTTAACCTATGAATGTAATGAACAGATGCCTGATTTGGTATGAAACATTAGAATTTCGGAAAATTGAAATGATGAGTGTGCCAAATGAATGATAAAAGGAGGTCGAACCTGCATTTTCAGCGTTCTGCTTTATCATTTTTTCACGCATAAGGATATTCGCCTTCTTTTAGTCTTTGGATCCCCCAAAGTGATGAAGCCGGAATCAACCTCGTTTTCCCTTTTCCGGCGGCAGGCTTTGGCGCCCGAGCAAAACGGAATGATCTCAACAACCGCAGAGAATCATGAAGCCATCACTACTTCGAAAGGTCAACATATAAGCGTCGCATAACCCCGGTCTTTTCGTCGCTTTGAGCCATCGCGTTGGTGGTAAACATCATTACCCCGCTCGATTTTCCGGATAAGCCTCCCCTGAGAACCAGCTCAAACTCTTCACCGGATATTAATTCAGGGTCATCGTAGGCCTGAACAATTGGCCACACTTTGGGAAATACGCCCTGTTGAATGCCCAATTTATTCGAAAACCAGGATATGTTTTCTTGCACCCATTCCGGTTCCCTGCCCATGCGCCCATGGTAAACCATCGGTGAAAACACATCGATCGTTTGTTTGAGCAGCTCGTAATCCAATCCCAAAATACGCATACGGGCGCTATCAAACTCCGCATCATTCCACGGGCAATGATACAATCCCAAGAGAAGTTCGGGATCGTGTTTTTTAATGATCGACCGAAATGCGGCCGTCCAATCGTAGATGACCCGGCACCGCCAGGTTCGCCATGAATTATTCGCATTTTTCAGAATCCATGTCGCTTTCCCGGATGTAGATCCTTGTGGAAGGTCTATTTCGGAAAACGCAGAAAACGCAGATAAACAACGATCGCAAAAACATGTCTCCGGAAGGATTGGTTCGGGGTCCTCAAACTGCGCATGCCAATGTACATAATCCATCCATATCCCATCCAAATCATACCTTTCCAATAGGTTTCGAAGCTGTTCGAAGCGGTATTGTCTGAATCCGGGGTCGTTCGGACAGACACCCATAAACCATGAAGCGGCCTCCACCTGCTCTCCGGTTTCGTCGATGGCCCAGGCTTCGGGATGGTCACTCACATAATTTTTCCCGTTCAGGGTTGGAAATTCCGCAAACACTTTTAATCCATCCGATCCGGCCTGTTGCATCATTTTATCATTTATTGCGCTGCTGTGCACAAAAATTGAATTTACGCCGAGCTCCGAGAGCTTGATTTCCCGATCCCAGTAAGGTTTGGGATGCCCGTAAATGCCACGAATCTCCACTGCTTTTTCCTCCGGTTTATCGCAGGATGGAAACAGAACAGCCAACTTAAATAAAAACGTCGGGAGAATTATGCTTCGGATCAATGTCATCTTAAGTCTCGAAGATTTAATTCTGATTTTACTTCTTAACAACTGTGAATGCATGGTTTAGTTATGAAATTATTCAATATGATGGTCTCCAATCAACCGGGAAACAGGCCTGGTCTTATGCATATCGCTATTTAACTTCCTTCTGCTCAAATCGATCAGAGGTCTTTGCAAAAGGCCTTAACTTTGCAAATGAAAACGAATTTGAGATCATTATCAAATTCACTGCATCCTCAAGGCCAGCGCGGTTCTGAAGCCAACCGGTCATTGACAATACAAAATCTGTGTAAAGCATATACCCGGACGCACGGCGGATGACGGCCGGGACTCGACCCGGCTATTCAAAAATGTTTGATCACCCGAATACTCTTTTATAGTTTTCGACCGTCTTTCCCGCAAAGGGCCTGGCGGAATTAACCAATCGCTCCATATCGGATTTTGACAGCTTCTTGAGATTTTGAAGTACACGTACATTTGCCTCCAACTTTTCTATGGTATCGCATCCGCTGCATAGCGTGGATACCGGGAGTGCATATACGTACCGGTGCAATTCCGCATAAGAAATACCGGCATCTCTGACGACATTGGGAATGTCTTCCGTGGCAATTTCTTTTGGAGTGGTATCAATTCGCTTCCCCATCATACTTCCTCCGGCCATGGTTTTCATGGCTATTACTCCGTATTCTCGATCGAGAAGCGCGGGTAAAGCGATCTTCTGAAAGGATTCAAAGCTGGGATCACAGACGTTCAAAGGCATTTGGCAGGTATCCATTTCGAGTCCCCGGTCTTTCAAAACCCGAAGGAAATACAGCACCGTAGAAGGGTTTTGATGGCTCGAAAAACCGATGTATCTGGTTTTGCCCCGCGCTTTGGCTTCCAGAAAGGCATCCAACACGCCATTGTTTACCCGATTATCAACGTCTTCTTTGGTAGTAAACGTATGTATTTGCCATAAATCCAGGCGATCTGTTTTCATGGCCCTCAGCGAAGCATCCAGTTCTTTCTCTGCGTCGTCATGATTTCGGGAAACGGCCTTGGTCATAAGAAATACTTCATCCCGGTATTTCGGAGTCAAGAATTTTCCATAATATTCCTCGGAGCGACCGTTGTGGTAAACGCGGGCATTATCAAAAAACCGGACGCCCAATTCTATGGACCGCTCGACAATCCGCTCTGCCTCCCCGGGATTTTCGGGTATCCCCATATGGTATCCCCCCAAAGCAAAAGCGGTGGACTGCTCGCCATTTCTGGCGATCTGTCTCCGCGGCAGAACGGCCCCGATCTTATCCGAAGCCAGGCTTGATGAGGCCCAACCCGAAAATATGGAATATGCGGTTACTGCGGTCGTTTTTTTCAAAAATTTGCGACGGGATTCCATATCCATGTGAGTCAAGCTGAGTTATGTCCATTAAATTTAATGAATAAAACGCACAGACCATATTTTTTACCACAATTTCAAAGCAACCAGACAGTCCGGGCAATGCAAAATTTTTTGAGCAACTCCATATACTGTCAAAAGAAAGGTTGGAGCCTCTTCGCACCTGTATACCGGCGCGTCCGGACAGGGACGAAACGGCCGACGGACAAAGGGATCTCAAGAGCGCCAAAGGTTTTTCGCAAAAAGTAAACTCCGCGTGCAACAGCTTATTTTAAGCGTATATTGCTTCTTTGAATTCATTCTTGTATTTGAAAAAGTAACCGCTCCGCAATGGCATGTCCATTTTCTTTTTAGATGCTCAAATGCAATAATCGTTGTTAAAGCCCCGGGAAAACCTTAAATTATTCTATCGAACGGGATAAGATTTTTGAGTTTGATTAATCAACAGTAATTTCTCCAAACCATGAAAAATTCGAGAATATCAAGAAGGCAAATGATGGCGGCATCATCTGTGGGAGTACTTGCCTCATGCGCCGGATGGCCACTTTCATCCTTCGGTTTGTCGGTCAGATCGGAAAATGAGCTTGCGCTTTTAGGAGGCAGGCCGATACGCACAAAAGGCTGGCCGGAATGGCCTGTGTGGGATAAAAATATCGAACCTAAAATTGCGGATATGTATCGAACGGGCAACTGGTATCGCAATACGGGAAAATATTGCGAAGAATTCGAGTCCCGTTATGCGAAGCTTGTCGGGGCAAAACATTGCCTTGCCACTGCAAGCGGCACCACTGCGCTTACCATTGCGCTACATGCTTCCGGAGTTGATGCGGGAGATGAAGTGCTGGTTTCTCCATTCACGTTCATTGCGACTTACAACGTCGTTTTTAATGCTAAGGCACTCCCTGTTTTCGTAGATTCGGACCCGGAGACTTTCCTGCTCGATCCTGCCAAAATTGAAGAAAAAATCACAGAGCGTACCACAGCTATTCTTCCGGTGCATATCTATGGATTGCCATGCGATATGGATGCGATCAATTCCATTGCAAAAAAATACCATCTAAAGGTCGTTGAAGACGCCTGTCAGGCATGGTCGGCAAAGTACCGGGGCAAAAACGCTGGAATGCTCGGAGATCTGGGTTGTTTCAGCTTTCAGAATTCCAAACATCTGCCGGCAGGCGAAGGCGGAGCCATTGTCGGCAATGATGAAAAAGTAATGGATTTCTGCAGGTCGTATCACGATTGCGGCAGACACCACGGAAGTATCAGATCGGCATCCAAGTATCCTATCCGGGGGAATAACTATCGTATGCAGCATGTACAGGCCCTGATTTTGATGTCCCAGTTAGAGCGATTTGAGACGGACGCGGAATTGAGGGAACAGCACGCGGCCTATCTGGACTCAAAACTGAAAGGTATTCCGGGAATAATTCCATACAAACCGGTACCCGGAGCAGAAAAAGCTGCTTTTCATTTATACCCGTTCCGGTATCGGAAGGAAGATTTCAATAATATATCCAAAGAAACCTTTATAAAGGCTCTGAGGGCGGAAGGAATTCCCGTACGGCCCGGATATGGCAGACAAAACAAAGACGGATTGATTGAAGAGGCACTCCGGTCGCGAGGATACCGACGGCTGTTCGGAACCAGGCGACTAAACAAATGGCGGGACGAGAACCACCTGCCTGGCAATGATCAGCTTGTCGAAGAGGCTGTAACATTATATCAAAACGTATTGCTCACCACAAAAAATGATATGGATGATGTTGTAAATGCCATTGCCAAGGTTTATGAAAACAGAAGCCGGCTGGAATCGAAATGAATGTGCCCTGTTGCCGGCCCAAAACAATTGGAAGTTGGTCCGGTTTGGAATGGCCGAAGCCCCAGAGCGCTCAAAAATATCCCAAAAGTATTTACGCATCTGCAAAACAAACACCTTAAAATGCGAGTTAGCATACGAAGAAGAACAAATTTCTGTTTCAATATATCTTTAAGGATATTTTATCTTTGCAAAAAAGTCGCCGAACAACGTTGAATTCATGGTAGACGTACTAACTACAATCACAATAAATTGTCCTGTAAAAATCGTTGCGGAATATGCCTCTAATCCGGATTATGCGACCTCCTGGTACAAGAACATAAAGGCCGTAGAATGGAAATCCGTTAAAATGCTGTCTGTAGGATCATTGATCGCGTTCAAAGCAGAGTTTTTGGGAAAAAAACTGGAGTACGTATACGAGGTAATGGAGTACGAACCCTCAAAATCCCTGGTTATGAAAACTGCAAATGGTCCTTTCCCGATGGAAACAATCTACACCTGGGAAGAGGTCGCCGAAGGGATCACGTGCATGACACTAAGAAACCGCGGCATACCTCAGGGATTTTCCAAACTGCTATCCCCCCTGATGTCTACCATGATAAAAATGGCCAATAAAAAAGATTTAAAATTGCTTAAAAGAATATTGGAACAAAACTAAACCCCTGGATTGAATCCTCCGCAATTCCGAATACGGCACAAACTTCTGCCAAGTCCGCCCCGGATACAGCCTCAACCCCGGTCTTTGATCTCGAAAGGTTTACTTAAGACATTCAAAAACCAGGCGATAAAAATCCGGATGAGATTGCCACGTTTGTCCGGTTACGATCCTCCCGTCGCGCACCGCCTCATCTTTACCGACGAAGGTCCCGCCGCAGGACTCCACCTCAAATTTCACATGCTCATAACACGTGATGTTTTTATCTTTCACGAGTTGAGCGGTTACGAGTACCTGAATACCGTGGCAAATCGCAAAGATAAATTTCTCCTGCCTGTCAAATTCCCGTACCAATTCAACGACTTTCGGATCGTTTCGCAAATACTCCGGGGCGCGGCCACCGATAATCAACACGGCATTGTAATCATTAGCGTCCGCATCTGCTATTGCCAGGTCGGATTCCAGATAGTATCCCTTTCGCTCAACATACGTATCCCAGCCGGGTTCAAAATCGTGTATGACCAGGTTTAAGAGCTTTTTGCCGGGGGCGGCAATCGTTGCCTCAAAACCGGCTTCCTCAAACCTGTGCTTGGCATATAAGGTTTCATAGCTTTCGCCTCCGTCACCGGTCAGTATCAATATTTTTTTCATTTGTTTATATTTTTATTAAGTTTCTGATGCGTTGAGAAATATAATCATGCTCGTGGGTGTCCTGATATTGTTCCGGTTCTACCGGTTTCATAATTTATGTACTTAAAAGTTATTCGGATGTAAAATCAAACCATAGACGGATCGGATCATTATCGTCTCCGCGATGATGCCTGTCAAGGCCCTTCTGACCACTTGGTCCCAGCTCAGTGGCTTGTTTAAACTTCGTGCCCATGGCCGGGATTTCGTATAAAAATGAAATATCACCCTCCGGAAAGGGAGGCATTGTCCCGCCCGCCACAGCTTTTGGAGCCGCAGGTGTAAAGGTATGAACATACAAATTGGGGGTTTCGATCATCACGGCAAACGGGCCCTCCAATGTTTCAAACCTTATCCAATTCACATGGGCATGGTATCCCTTAAATTCCGGGTAGACGAGATTGTCAAAGCTTTCTCCGGTAATGGTATTGTTATAATCTTTCTCCCAAACTCCAAAATTGCTGCCGCGGATCCTGTTTTTCCACACCCGGTACGGCCCTTTGCCCAGCCATTGCATGGATTTCACTTTTTCCTCCGGATAATTAAAGCTGATGCCCAGAAAATCGATATTTTTTACCGGTTTCCGGTTCGGCGCGGCTTCAAATTCCAGCAATCCGTTTTTGTATAGCTTCCACCGGAAATCTTCGGGATAATTGTCCGCAGTAAATTCGACGATGAAATTATTATCTTCGTCAAACCTCCATTTCCCGGTTTCCACGGTTGAAGTTTGTCCCGCCGGCACAGGCCCTCCGTTAAAAGATATTTCTCTGCCGGATCTATTTACATGCGTCAATATACCGCTGCCCATATCAAACCCAAATTCCAGATCGTGAACTTTTACGATTACATTTTGAGCGTTCTCAGTGGCGTTGATCTCCCGGTCTTCCCGCTCGTTTTGACGGATAATATTTTGAACGATTGTGTGGGGGTGTTGAACAGGCCAGCTCCAGATGTTCAGTTCCATACCGTTTTTATCGATTGCCGTAAATGTAAAAATATCGGCACGTTGAAAACTTTTTGGGATCTCCAAGGCGATTTTCCTGGTTTCGCCGGGCGCGATATCCGGCCCCTGAAAACTGCCGGAAGCAAGGGTTTTCAGTTGTTTCTGCCCGGGGATGGACGACTTCAGAGCTTTCCAGGTAAAACTGCATGTGTTGAGGTTGGTATATATGTAGTCGTTTGTAATGCCCAGTGTACCGTTCCACCCGGGATTGATGACCACAGGTTCAACCTGGACCGGAGACCATATTTCTTTAATTGTATAAAAGCTGCCTTCCCTTTCCCGGTGCGGACCCAATATACCGTCCGGAGCATGATTGCCATCGCTGTCGTAAACTTTTTCTCCTTGATCGGCGCGCAAAACAGCTTCATCGCAAAAAACCCATAAAAATCCTCCGGCCGCCCTGGGATTTGACCTGAACCTCGTCCAGAAGTCGTTTAAACCCGCTCCGAGCCCGCCGTCGTAAAGACCGTGCAATACCTCGGTAGGCATAAATACGTCATTTCCATTGGCAAACCGGTTAATGCCAAAATCAAATGAGTTATAATGATGCGTATCTACTCCGTTGCGGTGCAACCAGGGGTATATGACCGGCCTCCTTTGAATGTCGTAATGATGAAACCACTTTTCATTGGCAAAATCCCAACCGCCTTCATTTCCATGATCCCAAATAATTACACTTGGATGATTCTCATCTTTCAAAATCAATTCCTTTACCCTTTTGGGGCCGACAATAGTGTCATATCCCTGTTGCCAGCCTGTCAACTCATCCAAAACAAATAATCCCAGGGAATCGCACAAATCCAGGAATCGCTCATCCGGGCAATAATGCGACATGCGGACCGCATTCATATTCATTTCCTTCATCAGCCGGATATCCGTTTTGTGATTTTCATCGCTCAATGCCCTACCGGTCTCCGGCCAGAATGAATGCCTGTTTACGCCCTTGAAAACCACCTTCTCTCCATTTACATAAAATCCATCGTGCTTTCGAAGCTCCACGGTTCTGAATCCTATTCTTCTAGCTTCTGTGTGGATCACTTCGTCCCCCTGCAGCAGCGAAACCTTCATATCATAGAGGTTCGGGGCTTCCGGATTCCAGGATTTCACCCCATCAAACCTTCCCTTAATCCATATTTCCGTTTCCCCTTTATCAATTCCGGTTTCAAGCACACCGGGGACCCTGTCGCCATTCAATTCGTACAATTCCACCTTAGCGTTTCCACGGATCCTGTTGCTGTTCAACACTGCCAAGACGTTTATACTTCCATCCGCTCGTGCATCAACGGCAATCCGTTCCATGTGTCGGCCGGGCCGCACCTCAAGAAACACTGGACGATAAATTCCTCCAAAAATCCAGAAATCCGCCTGACGTTCCGCCCTGTTTACGGAAAGATCGGACGAATGTTTGGCGACATCCACCTCAAGTAAATTTGCATCTCCGTACTTCAGAAGCCGGGTTATATCGTATTCAAACCGATTGAACCCACCCTGGTGCAGTTCTCCCGCAATTTTTCCGTTGATTTTTACCCGGGTATCGGTCATGGCCCCGTCAAAAACAATTTTGATTGATTTGTCTTTCCAGTCGCCCGGCACATTAAACGGATGCCTGTACAGGCCGTGTTCCCTGCCCAGCTTCAGATCCTTATCTTTCCAATCGTGCCCGTAATTATAGGTTCCGAAACCCTGTAATTCCCAATTTGACGGCACGGGTATTTTCGTCCACTTTCCGCTATTTCTTCCATCGGTGCAATAAAAATCCCATTCGACTGTTCGCCTGGAATCCACACCGGAAAGATAGTGCCGTTCCGTTTGTTGAGCTATTGACGGTATTTGCGAAACAAATAAAATGAATGCCGGAAGTATTACGGATTTATGCATGCCTATTGTAAATTTTAAAAAAATATCAAAGATGATCGTAAAAATAATTGCGGCCGGTCAAAATTGATGCCGAGATTAAATAAATTTATCTTAAACCTGTTAAAAATCGTCATCAAACAAAGTTTGATACGACCAAATCCCTTAATTTTAACAGGGATCAGGCTTTTTTGAAGAACTTTTTACTGTGCGCAGTTTATGAACGTCCGATACACTTCCGGAAAAATATTTTTGAAAAAGGCGGCCGCTGTCTCCACCGGCATAGGTTTGGCTTCGGATATAATACTTCGGACAAGTAAAGATATGAATAATCGACGCTTCAAACCGGGTCCGATTTCCGGAAAGAAGGATCTTTCTGTGAGGCCGGACACGATAAGGACCATAAGAAAACAAAATGCGGATCGCCGGATCGTTGGCGGCGGCAATAATGTCGGCTGGTGTCCCATCCCGGATATTGTCCGTGGTGTCGATCATCAGGCGATCATTTTCCGATACAATGCCCGCAGGGTAGGCAAAGGTGACGAGAATTTGCCTGCCCTAAAATGGCCCGGTCCGGTTGGGGATCAGTATTTAAGTAAAAAGATCGTCGAAGGGCCGTACAAACATGGCACCGGATCCGCACCGCAGCTATCAAGGGGCAGGATCGCCCCCCTTGATTCCGGCGGAAAAGATGCAGATTGCGCGCGTAGTGCCGGGAGCAAATTCGAAGAGAAACTTCCGAATCTTTTAATGAACGTATCATCACTGTTTAAAATAAAGAAACCGGTAGGACCCGAGCAAATTCAGGACACCCACGAGCATGATTATTTTTCTCTGTGTGTCAGCAACTTAAAAAAATATAAACGAATGAAAAAACCAATATTTCTATTTGTTCTGATCTTAAGTGCCCTATTTAGCCCCGGATGCGAACAATCTCCAAGGGATTATTCGTCTGCCGAAAACATCGTTTTGAAATGGGAGCTCATCACAAATTTTACAGATGTTCCCGGGACATTTGATGCCAGATTTATATTTGAAAATCATAGCACCTTTGAATTGAAAGACAACTGGAAGCTATTTTTTAACATTGCCCCAAGACCAATGACTGATCCTCCGTCGCCACAGGCGGCAAGAGTGGAACACATCAATGGGGATTGGTATCAGCTCATCCCGAATCCGGGATTTTCGTTGCCATTTCATGAATCCGTTGAAATCGTCTATCGCGGTTTGGAAGGCGTGATTAAGGAATCCGACGGCCCTTTGGGCGCTTATTTTGTTTTTTACAATAAAGAGGGCGATGAGGAACAAATCGTTGAAGTGGATTGCGAAATTTTACCTTTTACAAAACCGGAACAGGTCAATCGCAATGCACAGGATGAAGAACCCATTCCCACGGCAGAATACCGGTATCATAACAATAAAGCCTTAAGTAAACTGCCCAAAGACAAGCTTCATAAGATCATTCCTTCACCGGTCAGCATTCGACCTTTGGGTGGGACCACCGTGTTGAATCCGGACTGGGAAATTGTTTATGAAGACGGCCTCGAGAACGAAGCTGATTTTCTGGTCGACAAGCTAAACCATTTTACCGGGGCCTTGTTCGGATCTTCAACAAAATCTTCGGGACAAAACAAAATCGAACTGTGCACGGATAAGATCTCCGTCCATGGCATTTCCAGGGAAGCCTATCATCTCGATATTAAGCACGGTTCGATCAGAATCGCAGGCAGTGATCCTGCGGGCGTATTTTATGGGGTCCAAAGCTTATTATCGCTGATCCCGCTGGAAGTCCACAAGAGCAATTCAAAATCAATCGAATTGAAGTTGCTTTCGGTCCGGGACAGTCCAAGGTTCGGATTCCGGGGCTTGCACACCGATCTCGGGCGGAATTTCCAGGATAAGGAAACCATTCTCAGGATACTGGACATCAGTTCATTTTACAAGATCAACCGGTATTTATTTTATATGACGGAAGATGAAGGCTGGAGATTGGAGATCCCGGGCTTGCCGGAACTCACGGAAGTTGGCGGACAGCGCGAGCATACCTCAAGTTATCACGATCCCGTGCTTCACCCGGCCTATGGTTCGGGGCCAATAGCCTATGGAAAAGGTTCAAGAGGCAGCGGTTATATTTCAAGAGCAGATTTTATCGAGATTTTAAAATACGCCGCAACGCGACACATCAAGGTAATTCCCGAAGTCAACTTCCCGGCTCACGCCCGAAGTTCGATTAAGCCCATGGAAGCGAGATACCGACGATTCATGGCCGAAGGGAAAGAGGAAGAAGCCAACGAATATCGTTTGATCGACCCCGATGATCAATCGGTTTATCTTTCGGCCCAGTCGTTTAAAGACAATGTCGTCTCCGTAGCAAGGCCTTCCACGTACAGGTTTTATAAAAAAGTGATGGACGAGATTGCCCTGATGTATGAAGAAGCCGGATTGACGCTGGATGAAATCCATGCCGGAGGAGATGAGGTCCCCGAAGGTGCCTGGACAAAATCGCCCCTGGCAGCAGAGCTGACGAAGGCCAATTCGAAGTTTAAGGACCCCAAAAATTTACAGGCCTATTTTGTAAGGCGTCTGTTGGATACCTTGAAGGAAAACAACTATACCGTTCACGGTTGGGAAGAGCACTTTCTAAAGAAAAATGAACAGGGAGGATATGACCCGAACCCCGAATTCGTCGGGGACAAAGTCGTCGCTTATGTATGGAATAATTTATACGGCATGCAGGACCTCGCCTACCGGATCGCAAATGCCGGTTATAACATAGTTATGTGCCCTGTTTCAAATTTCTATTTTGATTTGGCATACGATAAAGATCCGAAAGAGCCTGGTTTATATTGGGCGGGTTTTGTACGCACCAGGGACGCCTGGAGCTTTGCTCCTTACGACATATTTAAAACAACCACACACACGGCCGGAGGGCGTAAAATAAATCGTGAAGAAGAATATGCCGGAATGGTGCGATTGAATCCGGAAGCCAGAAAGCGGATCCTCGGCGTCGAGGCACAACTTTGGAGCGAAACCATTAAAGGACGAGGGATGATCGAATATTATATGTTGCCAAAACTTTTGGGATTTGCGGAGAGCGCATGGGCCAAAGAAAGAAAATGGGAGACGATCGAAAGCGCGGAAGTTCGTGAAAAACTAATGGATGAACAGTGGAACGTATTTGCAAATACGCTCGCTCAAAAAGAGCTCCCCAGATTGAGCTACCTGAATGGTTCGTACAATTATCGGATACCACTACCCGGCGCGGTGATTGAGGGCGGAAAACTTATGGCAAATACGGAATTCCCCGGGCTGGAACTTCGGTATACCACGGATGGGTCCGAACCTTCCTCAAGCGCTAGACTTTATGAAGGGCCTGTCGAAGTTACGGGAACAGTGCGGATGAAAGCATTTGATTCCAGCGGGAAATCAAGCCGGGAGATCTTCGCCGGATCGTATTCCGCCGGATCTTAAGATCCGGCTAAAAAATTCCCAAAATGGTCGACCCGTTTCAAATGGAACGGGTCGACCATTTGGTCCAGGAGCACCGCAAATTGTTTGCGGGTGATCGCCTCTTCTTCGTCCGGAATTCCAAGCTGATGATGCTTCCAGATCTCTTCGACATCTTCCGCTCTTTTATTCCTGTCCATCGACTTATTCAGGGCATGCAGGAGCGCAACCGCTTCGCCAACCGAAATTTCACCCGCTTCTCTTTTTAATCGGAGGCCGGGCTTAAATTCACCCAATCCATTTTTCAACGCCTCATAGGTGAGTACGGAATCGGGGTGGAACAACGTATGATTTTCCCAGCCAATATTCTTCCCTTCACCTCTTAGAATTCCCGTAGCTCCAATCCTTTGAACGGCTCCGAAAGCCGGATCATCAACAGCCAGGTCGGAATAGGGCATAATATATACGCCATGATCCACCAATAGACTCTGAACCGACCGTACGTCCACATCGCCCGGACCAAGGTTATTGCGCACCGATAAATGAGCCAGAACTCCTGCCGCCTGCCCGATCAGTAAACAAACAGGTTGCAGGCGGGTAGTCCCGTTTACCAGGTTGGTCACGGAGATCGATTTCTCTGCGACAATGAAGTTTTTAACCTTTTTCGGAATTAGTGTCCCCAAAGGAAGTGTGTAGGACGGCACGGGATAAAAGTGCAAATCCGGGAGTTCATGGCTTTCGGGATATGCCTCGTGATGATGATCTACCGGATAATCGCCGACGGCAATTCCGGTTCGGTATAGCGCATCCTCCTGATCGAAAGGACAAGCCAGATCATTTATATCAAACCGTACGATCCCTTTTATCCTCCTGGACTCTCTATGGTAAGGAATAAAGGGGAACCCGTCCTTTGTCGGAAATACGTCGTCGGCAATGCCCAAATTCGTAAATCCCAACTCATCTTGCAAATAGTACACATAGCATTTGGTAAACCATTTTGCCCGTTCAAATGCCGCTCGCCGGGCATCCTTATCGAGCTCAATGGCATTTACGTAATAATCGTTGCCAAAAATCGGCCAGTTGATCATATATTTATTATTTGGCAGTCTTCCGTAATTCAGCATTTTATCGCATGCCCACAATGTCCTCGGAATCGTATCCTGAGCACATTTACCGGCACAGGTACAATAAAACAGGGACGGATCATAGCCATTTGGTTTGTCCAACAGATGGCGATCACTCCCGTAATCTTTCAGTATGGCCACATAGGTAAGGTCCTGAATGATGTCATTTGATTTGTCCGGAGCAATCTCTTCAAGGGTTTCATGCCTGGAATCCATGCCAATGTCATAAGGGATTCCAACAGCCTTGCTCACATCGCCGAGCTCTGTGGCGTCGATGATAATTTTAGTTTTTAATTCGATCGTTTTCTCGCCCCTGCGCACACTTACCGTCCAATGGCCGCGGTCATTAAACTCCGGTTTCAACAGTGAACTGTTAAACCAGACATCCAGGGATGTTGCTGCCCCGGCCATCTCCGCAAGGATCCCGGCACCGACATCCGGCTCAAACAATACGTTGCTCACCCAACCCGTTTTTACGCGGTCTTCGCCGCCGTAATAATCATATAATTTAAGTCTGAATTCATGCCACAACCCGGAGTTTAGTTTGTAATTTCCGTCAATAGCGCTTACCCCGGCCGAAGTTAACATCCCTCCCAGCCATGGCGATTCCTCGACAATAAGCGTTTTGGATCCCAACCGGGCCGCCTGAACACCGGCCATCGTTCCGCTGGCCCCCCCTCCAACAATTACAATGTCATAACTATACATATCACGTGGTCCCGGGTCGCAATGGTAGAAAAGCCCGACGGTTAGTAACAGAAATAAAACTCTCATGATCATATTATTTTTTCCAAAGCATACAGATTCATAAAATCAAACAAATTCCTATCGCAGAGATGGGAGGTATGGACAGAAGTTATCATGGTAAAACTGTCTTTTCCTCCCGATATGCAGGCCAAAACTTTGTCGCCGTCATCGATCAGCCGAAATTCATCCTGAACATTCCATACTCGCCTTCTCAGGCCCCGGACCAATTCAGCCTCCACCGGATCTTAAGATCCGGTGGAACCGTCCTTTGAAAATTACTACAAATATATCAAATGGCAATTATCCGGTCAGTTTATAATCATATATGGAAGTTTACGCCCGGATGGCGGAACTTTTTAAGGATAAAATCGTATAAATTTTTAGATCTGCCTAAAAATATTTTTTTATTAACTTTAACTTTGAATATGTTTTGCCAAATTTTAAATTTGCAGTACAGGAATAAAGATGATATTACTCTATGTTAGATATATTTAGAAAAAAAGGAAAAGGAATAATCGACAGCTCAAAAGCAATCCTCTCGGAATTGATTCCCGGGCAAAAAGCTTTTATTCAATGTATATCCGATGATTGCAAGGGCATAGAGCGTCAGCGCTTAATGGATTTGGGGTTTATTCCCGGATCGCTTGTGGAAGTTGAGGTCAGGAGTCCTTTTAGAGATCCTACGGCATATCGGATCAAGGGAGGATTGATTGCGCTCAGAAAAAACCAGGCCAGCAAAATTCAAATTTCCCTGGTTTCCTAGCTACGCACATGTCCTTATTAAAGCTCAGGTATGCACCGAAAGATTGTGAAAACTGTCCCGTTCATGACAAGCTCAACCTTCAAAAATTAGGTGTAAATGCCGGCAATTCGGATTATGTAATTGCGCTGGCAGGCAATCCGAATACCGGGAAGAGCACCATCTTCAACGCCCTTACGGGATTGCGGCAGCACACGGGAAACTGGACCGGAAAAACCGTGGCCAGATCCGAAGGCAGTTATCAATTCCATAATAAGAAGTATAAGGTCGTCGACCTGCCGGGCACGTATTCTCTGATCTCATCCAGCCCGGAGGAAGAGATCGCCCGAAATTTTGTGCTTTTTGGAAAACCCGACGTAACCATCATTGTGGTAGATGCGACCCGGCTCGAGCGCAATCTCAATTTGGCATTGCAGATGCTGGAGATATCCTCGAGGGCAATCATCTGCTTAAACCTGATCGATGAAGCTGAAAAAAAGGGAATTCGGATCGACAAGAAGGTATTATCCAGAGACTTGGGCGTACCGGTGGTATTCACCGTCGCCAGAGAACAGACCGGCATCCATGAATTATTGGCGAGCATCGAACAAATTGCCCTGTCCGAGGAACCGATAAAGTCCAGGGACTTATATGATATCGATCCTAAGATTGCGGGCCCTATTCATGAATTGAATTCGTCGATTCGGGCAGATTTTCCTTTCCTTCCAAATTCAAAATGGCTTGCGACGCGGCTTTTGGACAACGACGAGAGCATCATCAACTCCTTTAAAAACGGCGAAATATCCCATTTGTACGCTAATCTGAACGATCGGGCGGAATTTTCGGAAAATACCGGCGTACATCGAATTCTGAGCGAAGCCGAGGTGCTGAAAAAAAGATTGCCGGAAGATTTTCACGACAAACTGGTTTACCGGACTTTTTCCGAAGCGGAAAAGATTTCTTCAAAAGCCACACTGAAGCCGGGCGAGAAGAAGCGATTCAACCTGGACCTTTTCCTGGATAAGATTTTTATCAATCCCCTGCTGGGTTATCCGGTGATGCTTGTTCTTTTTGCCTTTATGTTTTGGGTGACAATCGAAGGAGCGAATGTCCCGTCGGCATTTTTATTTGATCTGCTTGTCGGTACCATTCACCCGTTTTTGGCAGAACTGGGCCGGTCCATGCACATGCCGTGGTGGTTGAACGGGTTGTTGTTCGATGGCATCTATCTGGCTACCGCCTGGGTAGTTAGTGTCATGTTGCCGCCGATGGCCATCTTTTTTCCGATGTTTACGCTGTTGGAAGATTTCGGCTACCTGCCGAGGGTTGCGTTTAACATGGACAACCTTTTTAAGAAAGCAGGCGCGCACGGGAAGCAGGTAATGACCATGATGATGGGTTTTGGATGCAATGCGGCCGGCGTCGTTGCGACAAGAATTATCGATTCTCCCAGAGAACGGCTCATTGCCATTATTACAAACAATTTTGCCCTTTGCAACGGCCGCTGGCCGACCCAGATTTTGGTTGCGACAATTTTTATCGGAGCTTTGGTGCCGGCGCACCTTGCCGGTTTCGTTTCGGCCATGGCGGTTGTGGGCGTTGCATTGCTGGGCGTTTTCCTGACATTTCTAATTTCCTGGGGATTATCCAATACGGTGTTAAAAGGCCAACCGTCGGTTTTCAGTCTGGAGCTCCCCCCCTATCGGATTCCCAAATTCTGGCAAACGTTGTATACTTCCATAATCGACCGCACGATCTTCGTGCTATGGAGGGCGGTTGTCTTTGCATTACCCGCAGGGGCCACCATCTGGTTGATCTCCAATATTGAAATTTCCGGCGCTCCCATTGCCGTCCATTTAATAGATTTCCTCGATCCGGTCGGGTGGTTTTTGGGATTGAACGGAATAATACTGGTTGCATACATTGTGGCAATTCCGGCCAATGAAATAGTTATTCCGACAATTCTGATGCTGATCGTTCTGATGACCGGGGTCCAGGGCTATGGCGAAGGCACAGGTGTGATTTTTGAAACCGAATCCATAATCTCTTTGGAAGCTATTCTTAAAAATGGCGGGTGGACCTTATTGACCGCTGTGAATCTAATGCTTTTCTCTCTGATTCATAATCCTTGCAGCACCACCATATTTACGATTTATAAAGAGACCAAAAGTGTAAAATGGACGTTGGTTTCGAGTTTCCTTCCAATTGTGTTGGGTATATTGGTCACCGCATCCATTGCTGTCGTCTGGAGGATTATGGTTTAGCCATCGCTACCTCAATACGGTCACCGTACCTTTAAATACCTTTTCAAACTTATTTATGTTTATGACATAAAAATACGCTCCTACAGGCACCCGGTAGCCGCCATGACTTCCGTCCCATTCTTTCAGATAGTCGTTTGATTCAAATACCATTTGTCCGGACCGGGAATACACGGCAACTTTATAATCCTCGTACCTGCTCAGATTTTCTATTTTCCAGCTATCGTTTACGCCGTCGTCATTTGGCGTAAAACCCGTCGGAATGACCAGGTCCACAAAAGTGTTTTTAAATTCGATTTCCCTCAGGTACGGAATGCTGAACGTGTCCGCGTCAAAAAGTAGAATTTCAATATCCCTGGTTCTTCCGTTCGGAGCCAACCTGTTTAAGTTGATATATTTTACGGACCTCAGGGCCTCCTGGAAAACAGAAGAAGAAGCGATTCCCCGGACCGTCAAAACACCTGCGGAATCGCTCCAATTGAAATCAAGATCCTCAACCGATTCGTAATAAAGCGAATCTTCGTATGGAATATAATTGTCACTGATCGTGATCACCATCTTTTCAATTTTATCCCCATCGGCATCCACGACTTCTCCGGAATCCGTTAGCGTCAGGCTTTCTTCCGCATATTCAAATACAAACGGATTTTCTTCGAATTTTAATATCTCCGGAGGGTCGTTCACAGAAGTAATAAACACACTCAACCGCTGAGGGATCAGGGCATAATCCTTGCCGTCCGAAGCATTCCAGTCAAATATATCCAATCCAAAGTAATCTTTCCGGGGAACATATGCCAAGCTATTTATCTCATCGACACGCACTTCCTCATTCACTGAAATTTCAGCTCCGTCTAAAAACACACGACCATACTGCGGAACGCTTGCCATTTTCCAAGAGCGTAAAGTGTCTCCGTCCGCATCCGAAAACCTGATCTGAAAATCATTCTTTTTGAACCGTATGGTATCATCTTCCATTATGCTTACGGAATATGGTGATAATACCGGCAGTTTGTTCAATTCATTTACATGAAGATCAAATATTTGCTCGTCAAATGCTCCGAACTGATCCTCCACCCTGATCTTTATTTCGTAAACACCGGCCGAGCCCGACGGCGGAGTGCCTGAGAGCAGCGCTTTCCAATCCCCGTCTTCCCGGAAATTCAGCCAAACCCGGATCGCTTGCGGAATCTGTGCGGTTATAGTCAGGTTATCGGACGCATTCGGATCATTCGCTGCGATATTATAGATGTAAAACCGGGTGATCTCTACAACCGTATCGGGCGAGGACGCGATGCTTGGAGGATCATTATCAACAATAATATTTGCCAGGACCAGATTGCCTCCTAACTTGGAATTATCCGCTCCGGTTGCTGCCTGAATCTTGAACGTACCGTTCGAAGATATGCCGGCAAATGGCGCAAATTTTAATCCAAGACTCCCTGCCTGATACGTGATAAATTGATTATCCGATATCTGAGTTATGCCATCGTTATGATACAACTTCCCGTCCTGAATATCCGTAACCTTAAAGTGTGTCACCTCGTCACCATCCACAGGACTCCGGCTGACCACCAATCCCGATGTGGTATGCGGAGGTAATTCATACAGCGCATCCGTAATGGACGGCGTATCCGCTTTTGGCTCCACGATCAACGTAAATTGCCTTGAAATTATATTGTCCTCCGGTTGGCCGTCATCCACCCGAACGGTTATCGTAGCTTTGCCAAATGCATTCGGTTCGACAATAAACTTAAGTTGCGCCGTAGCGGCACCCTGTTGGTACTCCATATCAAATGTGGAAACCAGTTGGACATTATCCGAGGTGGCGGTGATCTGCAACTGCTGATGCTCACTTTCCCCGGAGGAAATACCGGTCAATTGAACGGTCCGCTGTCCCGCATCTTCCCAGATGGTTAAAGGTGAAGGAATAGGATCCAGCGTCGGAGGGTTATTGATATTCTGTACCTTTATAATGAAGAATTTCTCATCGCTCGTATCCACCCCGCCGTATTCCGTTCCTCCGTCATCGTTTAATACTACTGAAACCAGCGCTTCGCCAAAAGTATTGTCGTTTGCTTCAAACTCCAAATCTCCGTCTTTCTTGATCTTCGGATCGGTTCTAAAGGTCAGGATTCCAGCGACACTTTCGATGGAAACCGCAAAGGCCAGTTTCTGATGCTCCTCAGGATCTCCGTCATCCAAATCCGTCGCAAACTTCTTTCGGGTAATTTTACCGGCATTCTCTTCGACTTCGACCAGATCACTTACCAATTGAAAAGACGGTTTCCCATTAACAGGTGTCACTTCCACATCAAAAGACTCCTCTGTAATGTTCCAGAACCTCTGACCATCATCGAGTTGCACAGTAATTTCCGCCTCTCCGTTGGCATTCGCTCCCAATAAAAAGCTAAGAATGGCCGTAGAACCCTGCTGATATTGAACATTGAGATTTGTAATCAAGGCGCTGTGGTCCGTCCGGGCGCTGATCGTAACTTTCTGAACTTCGCCGGACCTTCCGGGGCCTATACCTGTTAATTCTATCCGATGAAAACCCGAATTTTCCAGCACCGGCCCATAATCATCGATCGGATCTATGGTCGGGGGCCGGTTGAAATAATCCCATTGTGAAAATGCGGGGATTGAGAGCATTAAAAACGCTACTGTCTGAAAAACACTTTTCATGACTATGTGAGTTGGTCTGCGCACGCGATGGCGAAATAGTCTAGAAGTTAATTAAAATATTAAAATAATGCAATAAAATAATGGCCTAGTACACGACTTTTCGAGTTTTAATTTTGCAGTTGATTAAGATTTTTAAGATGATCAGCCGTAAAATCGCCACTTTAATTAGATTAATACAATTTTTTCTTTAATTTATTAAAGAATTTAGTTAAATTGGTCCGCTCGAAGAGCACAATGGAACTTAGCCTATGGAATTTACTCTTTTTTTAAAATGCTACATTCACAGCCCGTAAGACATTTCATTTTTCCTGTTTTATTCTGCATCATAACTTCAACGAATAACCTGTCCGCCCAGTCGATTCTGTTAATAAGTTCCGGCACGAAGGTATATGACAGCTATAAAGACAATAAAGTCGTAAAGCTGGATGTGAAGGAAGATACCTGGGTTAATTATAAAGGGAAATATGGGAGTTATTTCAAGATATCAAATTTCTTTGGGAAAGACAGAGACTATCCCATTGGAATTTTTGAAGGATATGTCCGTATTACGTCTGTGATCGATACGGCCTCCCGGGGCGAATACGATCAGCTCACAGGTGCGATTTCCGGTACAACCGCATCCGGTGCCGGTATAACGCCTCCAACGCATGAAAGAACGTCACCGGCCCCATCTCCAAGGGAGGCGAAGCCGACCTATGATGTTGATAAGTATTTTGTCGGAATGCCCAAAGCCGATGCGCTATCGGGCAATAAATCGGAGGTTGATATCGGCAAGAGTAAATATAAAATTGATCTCTCATTTGGCCGGAACAACACTTTATCGGAATTGATGTTGCAGGGCAGTCCTATGGATGCACTTGCCGTAGAGGGACCGATAAGGCAGCAGACGAAAGAATTGATCGATTATATTACACATAAATTCGGTAAGGCCGCCAATTCTCACGGCTATCCGAGCTTTTTGGAAATTGACGAAAACGGGCTTTATGAAATTGCCAGTTGGTCGCTTCCGGATAAAAACATTTCCATCGGAGTCGGGGAAAAGGATGATCTCTACTTCTCCTCGTTAATTATCCGGCAAAAATAACTGTGGCATTTCAGGCAGGTCCTGAAAATCAGGCGGCATCCTTTTTGGTGGCGGCTTGAGTGGATTGAGTGGATTTGGTATCTTTTGTCCCTCCTCTTTTAGAATTTTCCGCCTTATCCTTTTTACTGATACTTCGGCCTACTTCATCAAATCCGATCAGCGTTGGGGTCGAAAGCATTTTCTTCATTTTTGCGCCACAGGAATCGCATTCCACTGCTATCTTTCCGATTTCATTCATTGAGTGCCGAACTTCTTTTTCAGATCCGCAAGATGGACAACTGTAGTCGTACAAAGGCATAATTCTACTTTTTTGATTTTAAAATTCCCGCAAATATAAGGAGTTCAAGATAAAAACTACAAATTGATTGTTGCGCATCGCTTCTTATGCCGAACTCTCAGATTATAAGTTTGAGGTGCCCGATCGATGTTAATGTGTTGCAAATCCGCGACGATCATTAGGTGAAGGTCCGATGTATATCTATGGGAAAAATCTTCTTGGTGTTGATCTGCTCGTCTTTAAAGACGAATCCGACAACTCGGAACTTAAAATCGATGACCGTGAATTCAAACGGATATTTCAATATTCTGGATGACAACGATAATACCATTGGCAGATACAGACAAGACGGGACCTACATAGAGATCAACCTGGAAGGCGATCCGTTCGTCGGGCAATTTGACGGGCAATACTACGATGAGGAGGATGAAAACTTTTGGGTAAAAAAGATGGTATTGATACCGGAAGATGAGGGAAAAGTACTGATCTTATACAACAGCATGTCCGTGATCGACAGTCTGTCGAATTACACTCTAAAGCCCGGAGAGGCCGTTACAATCCACGGATATTTTCAAAGCAGTAAATATGCCCTGTATTACAACAACATCAAAACAATTGAAGTTGTGCCGGCCTCCCATTCGATGATAAAATACTATGTGCCGAATACAATTACCCCGGGAACATATACCGTATACCTGGAGGACCAACTGGGAGATTTTACCATCTCCAACCGAAAGGAGATTCAGATCTTACCATGACATCTTTCTGTGGGTGGCATTGATAACCCTTCAGGGCGTCACATAGCGCATGCCAAAGTTAATCGAATGATACCCGAGGTATTTCTCATTCGAAACCGCATGATTATAAAAAATGTTAACGTTCAGGTTTTTAGCAATCCTTCGCTGGAATCCGGCTCCCACATGGATTGAATAAGCCCTGTAATAATACCGATCCGGATCTTCGGAATAAGCGATGTTGCCAAAATCAGCCGTGTATTGGGCCAATCCAAATACCATGGACTCGGTATTGATCAGATAGCTGCCGTAAAAGGTATAAGGCAAAAGGATCGGCCTCTTATTATCAATAGGAGACGTTATCGAAGGAGAACAACTCGAAAAGTCCGAGCAATTCCTGATCTTCGGGTTTCGAATGGCCTACGATTTTTATATTTCGGACGCCACCAAGCTTCAGGTCTACGGCGGGGTTCAAAATATTTTCAACCAGTCTCAAAAGCATCACGACAGCGGAATATACGGAGATGCCGGTTATATTTACGGGCCCTGCAGGCCAAGAACGATCAATGTTGGTGTGAGAATAGGAAATCTCTTTTGATCAAGCCTGCGGCTTGCCGGGATGTACCCATTCTCCGAGATAAGCGGCAATTCAGGCTAAAAAAACATATACCTGATTTAATCGAGTAGCCCGGAGGTGAAATTCCTCCGGGCTACTCGACGATTTTATTACCTGTTATGAATATATGAATGTTGTATCTTCAAAGAATTTACTTTTACATAGGATATGAAACAAATATATTGCAAACCGCATTCGAATTTACAGGATGCGGGAGTTTGACGATCAGCCTGACAGCCTCCGATAAAAGATCGGTTTTGAATGTATGATCCGAATCATAAGAATCTTTCGATAACCCGGTTATTTTCGTAATATCTTGAAGCAAATAATATCCATAGCGTTGATCGTGCTCATGTTTTTTCAATCGTTTGAAAAGATGAGCATTTTGGTTTATTATCAAGCCTACCGGGATTACATCGCCAAGTACCTTTGCGAAAACAGGTATGAGGTCAATTCAAACTGTAACGGTCGGTGCTTCCTGATGAAAAAGCTTAGAAAAACTGAAGAAAGGAATGCCACACCTGTAGCCCCGGACAATAAAAAGTCAGAATTCATCGAATCTCTCGCGGATATCGAGCTGATGAAACCGGTTGGACCTGATGTGTCGCTCTTGCCGGAGGACAGATCATTTCACGAATCGGAATACCTGTTCGACATTTTCCATCCTCCCAAATCATAACTTTCTTCCGGCAGTATTTACTTGAGAAAAAAGCACTCAAGTTGTACGGCCATCTGTTTTCATTCCCCAATCCTGGGAATGTCATAATCTTTTTACCAAAAACGAATCATTCAAATGAAAGTTATTAACCGGGCGTCGACGTGGTTGATCGTCGCCATAATGTCAATATTTTACGCTTGCAGCTCCGGAGATGAGGAGGTCAATCCTGAAAAGGAACTTTCGGAGCTCTATTTGCTGTCCGAGCATTCCATTCCCAACACGGATCTCAAGGTAAGAACGTACACCTACATGGAAGACCTTATTGTGGGGTACAACAAGTTTCAATTTCTTGTCGAAAAAAGCGGAATGTCCGAAGCATTTACCAATGTGGAAATCTCTATAAAGTCCATGATGGATATGGGCACCATGATGCACGCCTGCCCGATCGAAAACCCTGTTTTAGGTACTGAGTTTGAAAGTGCTCTGGGTGGGGCCGCGGTTTTTGTAATGCCATCCGGAGATATGGGTCGTTGGACGATGACACTAAAAGTTACCGATAAGGATACCGACGACGAAGGCGAAGTGACGTTTCCGGTCAACATCAAACTGCCGGATGAAGCCAGGTTGAGATCCTTCTCGATGGGAGACGACAAGTATTTTGTTTCTCTGGTAGAACCGTTCCAGCCACAGGTTGGGATCAATGATTTTGTAGTGGCCGTGCACAAAAAAGCATCCATGACGGACTGGCCACCCGAGCAGGCATTCGAGATCTCCATTGAGCCGGAAATGCCGGATATGGGCCATGGATCACCCAACAACGTAGATCCGGTCCATGTAAAGGACGGGCATTACCAGGGAAAGGTGAATTTCACTATGGACGGATACTGGAAGGTCAATCTCGACCTGGACAAGGACAACAATAAGCAAGAGCTCAGTTTTGATATCACCTTTGAACATTCGTCTACCAATTGATTTTGAAAAGGAACCATTTTGGAATATTCATTATGCTGTTGGGCCATATCGGTATGGCCCAAACGGCATTCCTGGACTCCATAACCGATCCGGGATACATCGCCTGGGAGTATGAACTCGATGAAGTAATTATTGGAACCGATGACGATGATACGTATAATGCTTCATTGAGATTTTATAAAAGCAACGCATTGTGTTCAAACGATGAAATTATGGAAAAGCTGGTCGGTGTCTGGGCGATGAAGCGCGGTAATTACGCATTTGAGCCGGTCATGAGAGGTTTATCATCCGGGCAGATCAATGTCACCATAGATGAAATGCGAATTTTGGGCGCCTGTACGGACAGGATGGACCCGGTCACTTCGTATGTTGAACCAAACAATCTTGACAAACTCCATATCCGGCAGGGCGCCTCAGGCTTCATATCCGGATCTACCGTAGGAGGAAGTTTCGATATGCAGATAAACAAGCCGGTTTTCGGGAACCCAAAACAATGGATTACTTCTGCCGGTTCCCGATATTCCATTGCCGACCGCGGATTCAGCGGGCTTTTCAATACCGGCTACAGCGGTAACCGGTCGGCGCTCCGATTGGCCGGATCATATCGAAAAGCGGCAAACTACCGTGCCGGAGGAGGGGAAATCGTAGAACATTCATCCTACAATAAAACCAATCTATCCGCTTCAGGTAGTTTGCTGTCGGGAAAGAAGGGATTGTTGAATGTCAGTTGGATCGGAGATTTTGCATGGGATGTCGGATATCCCGCATTACCAATGGACGTCGGCTCGGCCAAGGCAAATATAATCGGACTTACCTATGATGCTTGGAACATTTCTCCATCCTTTGACCAACTGACTGTCAAGGTGTACTACAACCGCGTTGAGCATGTGATGGATGACGCTAACCGCAAGGTGCTCGTACATATGGATATGCCCGGAAACACCAGTACCTTGGGCGCCTTTGTAAAAAGCGCCTACCGTATCGGAGAGCGCGCCGCCGGACAAATAAAAATAGACGCATACCGTTCGCTTGCGCATGCCGAAATGACCATGTATATCGCCGAGTCGCCCCCCATGTATATGCTTACCTGGCCCGATGTGAAAAGAAATGTGATCGGAATCCAAAACCATTTTGCGTACAAATTGGATGATAAAACCGATCTGATGGCAGGGGTCAGGATCGAATCGAACCGGGTCGGTATGAAGAGCGATCTGGGAGAACGGCAGGTGTCCGTTTTCCAATTCGGAGATCCCAATGCCGGCGAAGTATTACTTAATGCCAGTCTCGGAACGGAAAGAAGTATTGGGAAACGTCTGATGGCAGGTTTAAAAGCGGGTTACGGTCAACGCATGCCCACGGAAAGCGAGCAATACGGATTCTTTTTATTCAATGCATACGATGGGTACGATTATGTAGGAAGACCCGATTTGGAAAGCGAGCGTTCCGTACAATTAGAAGGAAATATGGATTTCGGCACGGAAGTCTTCAAATTCAGCTTAACCGGATTCTACTATTACTTCGACAGGTATATTATGGGAGTCATTGATCCGGAGCTCAGCCCTATGACGATTGGGGCCAATGGCGTAAAAGTGTATCAAAACCTGGATTATGCTTCTCTGGCAGGTATCGAGAGTCGAATAAGCGCCCATTGGAGAAATCTAACGGCCCGGAACACGACTAAGTTTACCAGCGGTCGTACCGTCGATAAAACACCTTTGCCATTGATCCCACCTTTAAAAAGCAACCTGGAGGTGAGCTATCAAACCAAAAATCACTGGGCCTTTAATGCGGGCGTCGAAGCGGCAACGCGACAGGATAGGATTAATGAAAGTTTTGGCGAAACCCCCACCCCGGCTTACTCCATAGCAAATCTTATGGTCGACAAATCATGGGTATTAAACGAAGTCAAATTAAAAGTCAGTCTTAGAGTCCTGAATTTATTTGACACCTATTATCACGAACACCTTGACTGGGGAGGTATACCTAGAATTGGAAGAAATACGGAGATGAGTGTTTTTGTTTCATTTTAATAATTGCTTTGGATTCCGGTATTGCATCGCCCCAATACCGGAATCACAAAAATCAATTTAAGAACAGGAAATCCGGTCGTTCCGGAAACCGGCGCTTATGTTATTTATGATATGAGGTTTTTGTCATTTCGAGATCTAACATTTTTGCAAAATGCACCAATTTGAATGACGCAGCCTTTTGTATTTATTTGATTTACAGATTATTATAAAAACACGTCATCGGTAGGCTTCTACCTTGTCATCCCGACGTCCGGAGAGATCTGGCTTATTCGTAGTGGCCCTGTGTTGATTAAACCAGATTTCTCACAAGTTACCGAAATGACACTTTTTACTTAACACCAGCGACCAAGGCCGAATACCTCTAAAGGGTAAATACATATCGGGATAACCCCGGTCATTACTTTTATTCATTCCTCAAATTTGAGGAACAAAAAAATGCGTGCTCCCATGAAAAGGCTCCTTGTTTGAGCATAAAAGTAATGATCGGCCCTCCGGGCATCTGCCTTGCCACAGGCCGGAAAAATCATGAATTTTTCGGATTGATTTCAAATATCCCAACATATTGGGATTGACAGACATATTGGTCATCTGTACCTTTGTTCAACTATTTATAATTAGTCTAAATAAATATAAATATGAAGCCGGTAGTACCGGAGCAAATTCAGGACACAACGAGCATGATTTTATCTCTTTGTGTGTCAGCAACTTAAAAAAATATAAACGGATGAAAGTATCATTAACCCTACTCTTGATTTCCAGCTTTGTCTTTTCATTTTCATGCCAAAACAGATCCGGTGAACAAGTTAAAAATGGATCGGACAAGAAAATCGGTGTGCTCATAGCCAATCACGGTTCTCACTCAAAAAAGTGGAGGAATATGCTGAAACAGGTCGAGGCCGATGTAAAGGATTCGATTCTGAAACTCCCTTCCGTCCACGGCGTAAAGACAGCTTTTATGGAATATACGGAACCTTCGATCGCCACTCAAATGAAAGCGTTCGACGAGGAAAACTACGACGAGGTAATTGTGATACCGATGTTCTTAACGGTAAGTTCGCATTATTCGCATGACATTCCCGTGATACTCGGCCAAAAAGTTGATCCGAAAAATGTACAGGAGCTCAAAAAGGAAAAAATAGAAGTGTATAAACCAAAAGCCAATGTCTCGATTGCCCCAACCATGAATTATACCACCCTGTTGAAAAAAAATGTAGAGCGAAGGGTAAAAGATTTGATGCCGGATACGAAAGATGCCGGCGTATTGCTGGTTGCCTACGGCGATGCCCAATACAATCAGCAGTGGGAAGAACTGGTAGAGGAGATTGGGAAGTACCTTCAGGCAAAACAACAAATAGAATCGATTGCATACGCCTGGTGCGGTCACCTGGTCAGCTACTCGACCCAGCCTACGATGGATGGCATCTCCAAGCTTTTCGAGCTCGAAGATAAAGTCGCGGTCATACCTGTACTGGTGGCAAACGATCCTTATTTCCAGAACGATATTATTCAAAAGGCCGTAGACGAATCTGAAAACTCCGACAATGTATTTTACAAACAGGACGCCATCCTTCCAGACAATAATCTGAACCAATGGATAATTGATATTTCCAGACAAACGGTAAACCAGTTGCTTTAATGTTGAAAAAAATAGAGCGGAATAAAAGGCGGCTAAGCAGTTCCGCCCTTGTTTCGATCTTCTTTCTTTACTTTTGGATTAATGGTCCGCTGAACCGGGAAGAAGTTCGCCTGAGCTCCACCGAAAGGCTTACCGGGTTTGCCATACCAAAACTGGTGGGACAAGAATCAGCGAGAAAAGACGCCGACGTACTGACCATACACAAAAGAGAAGAATCTTCTACACACGGATTATTGATGAATCGCCCGGATAAGGCGGTTCAATCCGGACTGATCAAAGCCACCGGTTCTTATCAGGCAAAAAGCAAACGAAAAGAAGAACTGATCGCCCGCGCCAGTTCGTTTTTGAAAGTAGACCGGAATGAGATTGAAATTGTGGACGGCTATGCAATTTCCGGTTCCAACATCTACTTTGAGTCCAGCCCGAACCAGGATCATATCCAGGGATACGCCGGACCGATCAATGTCGCACTGGCTCTTTCCCTGGATAATGAAATCCGAAAAGTGGCTGTATTATCCTCCAATGAAACGGAAAGCTATTTGCGAAAAATCCGGAAGTCCGGGTATTACGGGCAATACGACTGGCTCCCGTTTGACCGTGGAGAGAAATCCGTCGACGGAGTATCCGGCGCTACGATTACAACCCATGCGGTGGGTGCCATCGTCGATCGTATGATCGGGCAAATAACGGCAGACCAACCCGGTTATGCTTCTACGGGAAGCCGGGTTTTTTCTCTGACCGTGATAAATTCACTCGCCTGGATCTTGCATATTCTTTTTATCGTCATTCTGTTTGCCTATGGCACGGTGAAAAAAGTGAAAAAGACAAAGAAAGGTATGCTGGTCGTCAGCACGCTTTCTTTGATCTACATCGGATTTTTCCTGAACAATTCCTTCACGTATGTGAGTTTTATGGAGCCATTTGTAGGCGCATCGCTTTCAACATTTACGGGAATCTACGCATTTGCGGTATTGCTCGGCGCCATATGGCATAAGAATACGTATTGCAAATATGTTTGCCCCTTCGGTCATGTACAGCGTTTATTTATCAGGATTCCATTTATAAAACAACGAAAAGTCCCCATTCCTAACCGCTGGATCGATCGAATTCGCAATGCGCTGACCGCCGTGCTCACGGTCGGGATTCTGCTCGGGATGAGGCAATGGAAAAACTATGAGATTTTTCCGGTATTCTTTGGAGGCAGTGTATTTACCATAAGTTTTTTGATCGCACTGCTGATCATAATTGTAAGCGCTATCTATCCAATGCTGTGGTGCCGGATGGCCTGTCCGACAGGTTGCATTCTGGACACGATTTCAAAAATTAACAAATGAAACCGGCATGGCAGGAGCAAACTCAGGACACACACGAGCATGATTGTATTTCTCAGTGTGTCAGCAACCTAAAAAATATAAACAAATGAAAAGGGCTCTGCTCATCTCCGGCTTCTTTTTTTTAGCAGGTATCTGTTCCGCCCAGGAAGTGGTGGTAACCATAACCGATCACGCTTCAGGCGTCCCGGTGGCGGACGCCGTTATTCGGATCGCCGGATCGAACAAAGATGCGAACGTATATGTTTCCGACGAAAACGGAAAAATTGCGGTATCTGAAAAACCGCCTTTCAAACTGCACTGCACACATTTAAACTACCAAAACCACGATCAGCACATCCGCAAGGCCGGTGAATGCTCCATCCGGCTTCTTCCGCAAGATCATGTACTGGACGATGTAGTGATCACCGGGCAATACCAACCGCAATCGGCCAGAAATTCGGTATATACCGTAAAGACCATCAACGAAACAACCATCAAAAAACAAGGTGCGGTTCAATTGGCCGAAGTGCTTTCCAGACAACTCAATATCCGGATCACCCCGGATCTGGCTATTGGCTCCAGCACTATGACTTTTCAGGGAATACCCGCTAAAAATGTAAAAATCCTTATCGATGGAATTCCGTTGGTAAACAGAAACGGAAATGGGAATGGTGCGGATCTGAGCCAGATAAATGTAACAAACGTCGAGCGAATAGAAATTGTCGAAGGGCCCATGGCTGTGAACTATGGCGCCAATGCGCTTGCCGGCGTGGTCAACATCATCACGAAGAAAGGCGCCGGAAAAGGCAGCTACTTAAGCGTCGATCTGCTCGCCGAAACAATTGAGGACAAATTTAGCCCGGACGATGGCAAAGGGAATATCAATCTGGCGGGCGGCATTTCCCTGAACAAGGCTTTAAATTCGTCAATTAATGCCAGTCGAACGAGATTCGGAGGTTATAAAGGAGATAAAACAGGAAGAGCGTATTTATGGCACCCCAAGACGCAACACCTGCTCGATGCCGGTCTCACGTATGCGGGAAAGCGATTTAGTATCGGATATAAGTTCGATGGATTTCACGAATTGATCAATAATTACGACTCATTGAGATACGAAACGCATCAGGCGACAGGAGCTACCCGGCCTTATGGAGTTGACAGGCAGTACACGTCCGTTCGGCTTGGTCATCAGATGGATCTCAACGGAGAATTCACTGATTTTCTGAGATATAATTTTGTGGGTTCCTATTCCGATTTTTCGAGGAGGGTCAGAACATTCAAAAACTATCTGGATAATGGAGAAGAAATAGATTATACCTCCAACGGAAGCTCCGATACCACGACATATACCGTTTTCCTTACAAGAGGGACCATCCAGCATGTAAATTCATCAAAACTTATTAACTATCAGTGGGGTTTCGAAACCAATTTCGAATCTACCGAAGGCGGGAGAATCAAAGATCAGACGGTTCAAAGCATGCAGGATTACGCCACTTTCCTGTCTTTGGAGATTGGCTCGAACAGCAACCTGAAAGTTAGGCCCGGATTCAGATGGTCGTACAACTCAAAATATCACGGAAATCTGGTGCCTTCTCTTAATGTAAAATACAATGCTACGGATGCCATTAACATTTCCGGGGCATATGGAAAAGGCTACCGGGCTCCGGGCTTACGCGAACTGTATTTCGAATTTGTCGACTCTAATCACAACATCATCGGCAATGAGGATTTAAAACCCGAATATTCAAATCACTTTGACTTCGGGATCTCACATGATGTCAGGCGGCCGGGAAACAAAATCATCAAGAGCGAGCTCGCTTTCTTTTACAATGATATTACCGACCTGATCACCATCGCCTACGATCCCAGCGATCCGGCCCGGGCTTCCTACTTCAACCTGGGCAGGCTGCAAACCATCGGTGGAAATATAAATGAAACCGTAGATCTTGGCCGATTGTCCGCGGGCATTGGTGTCGGTTTGATCGGGAAAAAAGAAAATGAAGATGGCGAAGACCTCTCCGATGATTTCCTGTTCACCCCCGAAGTATCCGCCGATCTAAGCTATCGGGAAAGATGGTCGGGGATCAACTTCAATTTGTTCTATAAATTCAACGGAGAACGGCCCAGATATTACCTCGATGAAAATGATGAACTCGCAATTGGCACCATGGACAGCTATAGCTTACTCGACTTCACACTCAACCGGATACTTCTCAAAAACATTACACTCACACTTGGAGCTAAGAATATTTTGAACGTCACCAGCATCAATAATTCCACCGGTAGTACGGGCGGTGTGCACGGTGGCAGTTCATCGAGCGCAAACATCGGCTATGGCCGAACGTTTTTTGCAAGACTTTCTTTTTCACTAAAATCAAAAAAGTAATCATGACTAAATATCTATTAAAACTATTTGCGATCGCATGGGCGCTTATTGTAATTGCCGGATGCGAAGAATCGGAAGAGCCCTTGCCGCAGCTATTGGCGGGTTTTACCAGCACCTCCCTGGGACTGGCGCTGGCAGACGATGAAAAATCCGTCGATATCGAACTTTCAAGAACGGATCAGAATCCGACAACAGTTCGTTTGAATGTAGCCGATGCTGCCGGAACCGAATACGGCACGGACTATGAAACCGTTCCGGCCGCTTCCGGTGGAAAAATAAATGTTGAAATTCCGGCAAATGGAACCAGCGCTGCGCTGATCATCAAAAAACTCAGGAATCCCGAATTTGGAGAAGTCAAATCATTCAGCCTGACCATTTCCTCGGTCTCCAACGAAGGATCGGCAGGGAATAACAGCAAACTGGAGGTGACCTTTGAGGAAAACCCGACCTCTTCCGGAGCCATTCTGATGCCCGAAGTAGGCGGTCCCGAGCAACCGAATCAGGTGTTTATTGATTTGAGTAAGCAAAGCGCCACGGTTGTTTCCAAAGATATCTGGGATCTGGCTTTCTCCGGCGGGAACGAGTTCAGGGTAATGTTGAACTACGCCACTTATGCCATGGCACGAGCGACAGACAAAACCGAACTGGCTGACGTAACCGAAACACTTGTTACGGAAGAGTTCAAAAATGAAATGGTGGTAGGTCAGGTAAACACAGCATACATGGACGATCCGTCAGGTGATCTCAGCAAAACTGTCATTGCGGAAATAAGCGCTACGGCTTCGGAAAATAAAGTGTATGTTCTGAACCGCGGACAACTGGATACCGATCCCTCGACCGAACGGGGATTTGTAAAATTAAAAATTGCGAGAAACGGAGATGCTTACGATATCACCTACGGAGACATCAATGCCACCGCCGGTTTTACAACCGTGACGGTTTCGAAAAATGCCGATACGAATTTCAGCTATTTCTCGATCAGTGAAAATAAAGTTGTGGATGTGGCGCCAATGGATTCAAACTGGGATTTTGTATTAACCACATTTACAAATACTTATTTTGACGGAACCGATCTTTATTCCTATAAATTCAAAGATTTTGTACTCACCAACTACGGCCATATGAAAATTGCAAAAGTCGATGTGACTGCCGAGGTGACGTATGACGGATTCACCAGGGACGATGTGCCAGGTGTGAGCCTGGAAGATCACCGAACAGGGATCGGAAGCAGTTGGAGGTTGTTTGACTTTCCTACATTCACGTATACGATCAACACAAAAATATTCTATATCGTGGAAGATACGGATGGAAATCACTATAAATTGAAATTCACAAAAATGCTCAACGACCAGGGGGAACGCGGTTACCCTGAATTTGTATATGAATTGTTATGATTGACTCTCAATTAGATCGAAAAGCCTCTGCTTGTTTAGCGGAGGTTTTTTTTATCAACCAAGCGGTAATTCAATCGATATCCCAACATGTTGGGATTGACATGTATCTGGACCGTTCATAAATTTGTACAATTATTTAGAATTAGTCTAAATTCATATTACAAATCAAATTGGAGTGTATCAAAAAAGATTTTTTTCGGGCCTTTTCATATTAACCGCGATTTCTTCCTTTGCGCAAAGTGCTTTCACGATTTCCGGGAATATATCCGATGCGCACGGCAATCCGGTTCCCGGCATTTCAATTGTGCTCAAAAACACAACTATCGGAGATGCGACCGATTTGAATGGGGACTATCAATTGAAGATCTATGAACCCGGTAATTATACGATTGTTGTCACGGGGATCGGATATGAATCCAGATCCCAAAACATCTCCCTAAAAACCGAACAAATAATCATTCAAAACTTCAAATTACGGGAGCGTACGGTTTCCATGGACGAAGTAGTAATCACCGGCCAATCGGAGGCCGAGGCACTCAGGCTGAAGGGATACGCTGTGGAAGTAATCGAAAGCAACGAGCAAAAAAACCTTACAGCAGATATAAACCAGGTTCTAAAAGGGACTTCCGGGGTAAATCTCCGGGAATCCGGAGGTCTGGGTTCCGGTTTCAAACTTTCGCTCAACGGTCTTTCGGGAAATCAAATACGCTACTTCATCGATGGCGTTCCAATGGAAAATTTCGGTTCCGCATTAACGCTCAATAACTTCCAGGTAAATCTTATTGACAAACTTGAAGTTTACAAAGGAGTCGTACCTGTGGCACTCGGCGCCGATGCATTGGGAGGGGCTATAAATATTGTAACCGGATACCGACAAAAATCCTTCCTGGATGTTTCCTATTCTTACGGGTCATTCAATACCCACAGAGGATCGTTCAACGGTCAGTATGCCGATGAGAAAAACAGGTATTTCGTGAAATTGGCGGCATTCGTCAATCATTCCGATAACAATTATGAAATGAAAAATGTTCCACTATACGATCTCGAATTGGGAAATTATTTGGGGGATATCCGCACTAAAAGGTTTCACGACAATTACACTTCGGGCATGCTATTTTTTGAAACCGGTCTGTTCAACAGAAGCCTGGCCGACAACATTTCAATTGGTCTCACCTATGCAAATAACCGCAAAAATTACCAGCACCCGGATAATAACATCAAACGGGTTTTCGGACATTTTCACACCGACAACGAAACATTTCTGGCCTCGGCGAAATACGACAGACAATTCAAAAAAATCCACCTGAAAGCCTTTGTCAACGCGGGACAAATCGAAGAAGATATCGTCGACGCCAGCACGCGTAAATACAACTGGGCGGGTGATTTCATAGAACGCGCACCCGAGGATCCAAGAGGCGAATTGCTCCAGAGGAGATCCCACTTAGTTATGACCGATAAGATACTAAACAGTCACATCGGTTTGGATTATGAGGTAAACGATAACCATTCCATCAGTTTCAGTTTCACTCAAAACCACCTGGATCGGATGGGCAAAGACCTATTGGACGCGTTTAACAAGTCCTTTGCTTCGCCCAGTCACGTCAATAAAAATATTCTGGGATTGGCTTATAGTTTCGCATCCACGGACAGCAAGCTGAAAACAACCGCATTTGGGAAAAGCTATTGGTACCGCGGAAGAATAATCACACAAGACTACGAAAACAACGATGTGACAACGGAGCCGGACAATCACAACAACGGATTTGGAGCCGCTATTTCCTATAAAATCATGCATGATCTGCTGATCAAGGCTTCCTACGAAAAGGCGTTTCGCCTGCCGGAGAGTTATGAAATTTTAGGCGATGGCATCTATGTAAATCCCAATTCAACGCTTCGCCCTGAAAAGAGCAACAACTTCAATTTCGGTGCCCGGTATGCACACCAATTTCCCGGGGTCCGGTTCAAAGCGGAAGCAAACTACTTCTATCGCTTTTCGGAAGATTTTATACGTTTCAATCCGCTGGGGCCTTTCGGAGAATATGAAAACCTGAACAACGTAAAAACCGAAGGCGTCGAAGGAAGTATCGATGTCAATTATCGGGATCTCATATCTCTCCACGCCAATATCACTTATCAGAACCTTACGGACCGGACGGAATTTGACGAAGGTTTGCCAAATACCAATTACAAAAGCAGGGTCCCAAATATCCCCTACTTCTTTTACAATATCCGATTCGGAATAAGCCCGAGCAAACGATCTTCGGAAAACAAGTTTAGCATGTACTGGCACACCAGGTACATCCATGAGTTCTTCCTGATCTGGGAAAACCTGGGAAATCCGAACGAAAAAAATATTATTCCCACGCAGCTCATTCACGACCTGCAAGGGGAGTATTCGATGAGAGACGGAAGATACAATGTGTCTTTGACAATCAGCAACCTGGCAGATGCTTTGGTCTATGACAATTTCAGCATTCAAAAACCGGGTCGGGCTGTTTATCTAAAGCTAAGGTATTTTCTCCATTAATTACGGACAAAAACAATCTGTTCATATTTCAATTATTGACGCAATGAAAAATTTATTAACACTACTTATTTTATGCCCGGCACTTGGCGCGGGATTGATCTCATGTGATTCCAACAATGAGGACCCCGGGCCGGAAATATCCTCCGGCATTACCATGTCTTTGAAGACGACGGGGGGTGATGAGACGGAATTTATTGTAAATCAGGAGCACATCATGGAGGGTGAGATTTCGGCAACAGGGACCGGGATCGAGCAAACAGGGTGGAGATTCTTCTATCCGGTAGGCAAAACGCTATTTGCCTCGGGTTACAGCGACGACAACCAGTGTATTGGATATATAAGCGATGAACAGGGCCGGATTGTGAAGAACGGACAATTCATCTTTGAAAACGCCCTCGAAATGTTCGGGCATTCGGACGATCAGGACACCTGGCTTGCTATGGAAATTCCAAGGGCCGGATTTGCCTACAGAAGACTGCATTTCGTGGATGTTGCCTCGGTGACCGTTACCAAAATTATCGACACTAAAATCTTTGAATCAAAGCAGGATTCACTGATTGCATGGCCGACTGCGTTGCAGGTGCGCGAAGATAAACTATTCGTCACATTCCACAAGCTGGATGCGAAAGGATGGTTTACCACACCGGATGCCGATGCAGCGTATATTGCAGTTTATCCGTATCCCGACGTAACTGCCGAACCGGAAAAAATTATTGCAGATACCCGAACCAGTAATATAGGCGTTAATGGCGCTACCACCGGTTTAATCGAGACGGACAACGGGGATATGTATTCGTTCTCATGTGGCGCCGAAATGGCGGGTTTTGCTCCGGCCGCAACAAAGCCTTCCGGTATTTTAAGAATAAAAGCCGGAACTGCGGAATTTGATGACACCTACTTTTTTAACATTGAAGAAGCGACTGACGGAGGAAAGATCTTCTGGTTTGATTATGTCGGAGGCAATAAAGCGATTGCGCGGATCCTGACCGATGACAATGGGGGGGCCTGGGCTGCCTATGGCCGAGATGTATTTAACCAGAAGTTGGTCATCATTGATCTCGTTGCCAAAACCGTGACCGATGTGGCCAATGTACCGCTTCATGCCAAACGATATACTTCTCCGGTCACCGCAAACGATGGAAAAGTATATGCAAGTATTGAAACTGCCACCGAAGCATTTGTCTATCAAATTGATGTAAATGCCGCGACCGGAACAAAAGGAGCCAAAATCAATGGCAAGACCATCAAAGGTTTTTACGAATTATAACGTGCTTAAAAGGAAATGATCCTTCGGATCATTTCCCTTACTTTTATATATATGAGCCGAAAAAAGTCTTACCGGAGGATCTTTCTTAAGGTCCATGAAATTCTTGGTCTTGCCACCGGAATCGTCGTTTTTATCGTTGCAATCACAGGTTGCTGCTGGGTTTTTAAGGATGAAATAGAAAGCTCCGATTACAAAAAAGTTAAGATCGGGGAATCTCCGATCTTAACTCCCACCCGGGCGAGAGAAATCGCCCAAGAAATCATTCCGGAAAAACTCGTTCACGGCACCCGCTACGGCAAGGAAGACGAAGCCGTCGAAGTGATTTTTTACCAAGCCGAACCTGAATTTTACCAGAGTGTATACCTCGATCCGTATTCGGGGAAGGTATTGCACCGGAAAGATCACTTATCGGGCTTTTTCGGCTTTGTACTGGACGGACATCTGCGCCTATGGCTACCTGCTAAAATTGGTTCGCAGATCGTCTCTTTCTCGATATTGATGTTTATGATCATGCTCGTTTCGGGGCTGATCCTGTGGTGGCCCGGAAACAGGAAAAACAGAAAACAGCGGTTCAAATTCGACTGGAAAAAAACGACCCGTTGGAAACGTAAAAACTTTGACCTTCACGCCATTACGGGATTCTATGCATTTTCATTAGCCCTGGTGATGGCGTTCACAGGGTCGGTTATGGCGTATGACTGGTTTTATTTTCTGACATACAAGGCATTTGGTGGCAATAATATCCCGCAGTTCATTATTCCGGATGGTTCCAGGATGATCGCTTCCAATTTTAACGGAGCATCCAAACCAATTGACTCCCTCGTTCCAAAACTTAAAACAGCGCATCCCGCCGCAAAAAGTTTTGAGATCCATTATCCCCATTCGGATTCCGCAGGTATTTATGTTGAAGTCTCAAATTCTCATGGGATCTATTACGATTCCGATTACAGATTTTTTGATCAGAATACGCTCGAAGAAATTCCGACAACAAGTATATACGGCACATATAGCGAAGCGACATTTGCCGATAAAGTAATTCGGATGAACTACGATATTCACGTGGGCGCAATCGGAGGAATTGCCGGAAAAATTATTGCCTTCCTGATCAGTCTGCTCATTGCCACTCTGCCTGTTTCAGGTTTTTTGCTTTGGTACGGCAAAAAATACAAATACACTCAAAGACTGAGATCAAAGAATTCCCAACCCCAGATGTCGATTCCTTAACTCAAATATCCCAACATGTTGGGATTGACATATACACAGACCGTTCATAATTTTGAGCCATTATTTAAAATAAGTCTAAATAAATACAAACATGAACCGGTATATATGCCTGCTAATTCTTTTATGCAATTCGATACGCGCTTACGCTCAGACCACACAAAACGATTCAACGGCAATCAATACCTACCTGAATACGGCCAACAGAATGATGCAAACCGACCGCAAGCTGACCATAGGCGGGTACGCACAAATTGATTACAACCAACCCATAAATTCCGGGACCTATAACAACGGCAATCTGGATATACATCGACTGGTGATGCTGTTTGGATACAAATTCAATAACAG
>JAKSDO010000152.1 GCA_022360055.1 Cytophagales bacterium
ACAGCTCATTTTGCACATAATCCGGGATTGTAATAGAATCGGGAAACGAACCTTGCTTGCAATTTTGCTGGATATTAATGACCGAAGCGCGGGCCTGTTAAGAAAATTTGGCTTTGAGCAATGGGGGCATTTCCCCGATGTCATTGAATTAAAAGACAGAACCTGCGGCCAATTGATCTACGGACTTAAGCTCAGCGGAAGTCAGGAAAGACGATAAGAGCAATACCGGGGCAAAAAAAATTGTTGATCCGTGCTGTATCCGGTAACGGAGATAACTGTGCCTGGCAAAAGGCCTAATGGCAATATTCGGTCGTATTCCAGATGAAAAGAATATCTGCGTATTGGAAATTCTCGTTGACAGGTATTAAATTCGTAGTCGGCCAAACTAAAAATCATGCAAAGAAATAAGACTGTTGAAGAGTTTATTGATAAACATTTGACATGGAAAAAACCACTCTTGAAATTTCGAAAACTCCTGCTGAAAACCGAACTTGAAGAAACCATTAAATGGGGCATACCGGTCTATACGATTAATGGCAAGAATGTCGTCGGTATGGGTGCTTTTAAAGCCTATGTGGGAATCTGGTTTTTTCAAGGCTCATTTTTGTCGGATCCTGAAAAAATACTGATCAACGCTCAAGACGGAAAAACAAAAGGCATGAGGCAAATGCGTTTTACATCTGAAGAGGGTATCGATTACAACATGATCGGTAAATATGTCGCCGAAGCCATACAAAATCAAAAAGAAGGAAAAGAGGTCAGGATAGAAACAAAAAAAACCTTAATCCTTCCAAAAGAATTGGAAGCTGAGTTATCAAAAGACCGGGAAGTTCAACAGGCTTTTGACGCGCTTAGCCTTTCCAAACGCCGGGAGTATGCCGAACACATCGAATTAGCTAAAAGACCGGAAACAAAACAAAACCGACTGGAAAAGATCCTCCCTATGATCAGAGCCGGGGTAGGATTGAGTGATAAGTATCGAACATAAAATTTCCGCACCAAAATCAGGCGGCACGCATACGGATGTGCGCGCCAGTTTCGAGTCTGTCGGATAAAGGCAAATCCGTACCAATTGTGGTTGGCGTCCGGCCATATAGGTTCCTTTTCAATGGTAGGTATCCGGATTTTATCGCTGCGCTGAAATGACAATTTCTATTTTCCCGCCACCCCTTAGTAGCGTGGAGGGAACTTAACTGTGATGATTCACTTCAATTTCACGATATGGAGGACCATCAATTATTTTAATCGACGCTTGTTATATAATTTATCTTATAGGTGTCCGGCCGGGTTAAAATTCCGAACTTGTAAACACCATTCCTGCCCGCCCAGGACGCGCAGCGGCATTTGAATAGTTAAAAGAATTTACATTGTTCAACAAAGTTTGTACTTTCCCCACTCGTTTCCACAATAGGGATCTACGAATTCTTAACAGTTCATATAGAATGAATCAGGAAAATGCTATTCTTTACTTCTGGAACGCTTCCTGTTCCGTGTGCGGCCCTTTGTATGATAAACTCAAAGCACTGGTTCATTCGGAATTCCCCAATCTGACCCTTCGAAAAATTGATGTTTCCGGACATCCGGACTTGAGCGCCAAATACCAGGTGTTTGCCTCTCCGATCATATTGTTGTTTTTAGATGGGAAAGAATTCTTGAGAAGCAGCGGAAACATCAGCCTTCATGAGTTAAAACAGAAAATCAATCGCCTCTATACCCTGAAATTTAAGGATTAAGGTTAATTCATTTTTTAATGCCATTTACTCAAACTAATTTAGCCCGGATTTTCGAATCTCATATTTTAACCTCTAACGCAATATGATGAAGTTACTTTTCAAAAACCTTATCGTTCTTTTTCTTATTTCAAATCCCGGATTTTCACAAGACAACGGCAAGGATGAAAAATGGGATATCAATGATCCCGTAGAACCATTTAAGGAAGTTATCATTGAAACCGACGAAGGCACCTGGATGAACCTGGACGTTAGCCCGGACGGTAAAACAATCGTATTCGATATGTTGGGAGACATTTATGTACTTCCGATTACCGGAGGAGAAGCCAAACTGTTGAGGGAAGGTCACGCATTTGAAATCCAGCCAAGATTTAGCCCGGATGGCAAAAGCGTCTTGTTTACCAGCGATGCCGGTGGCGGTGACAATATCTGGATGATGAACGCTGACGGCTCGAAGGCCAGACAGGTCACAAATGAAGATTTCAGATTGCTCAATAACGCCGTCTGGACTCCGGATGGTCAATACCTGGTGGCCAGAAAACATTTTACTTCAGAACGGTCCCTCGGTGCCGGTGAAATGTGGATGTATCATATCGGAGGCGGCGAAGGTGTGCAGCTAACCAAAAGAAAAAACGACCAGCAGGATGCCGGCGAACCCTGGGTAAGCCCGGATGGCAGGTATGTGTACTTTAGTGAGGATATGGCAGCCGGTGGCATGTTTTTGTACAATAAAGATCCGAATAGCCAGATTTATGTAATTCGCAGGTATGATCGCAAAGACGGAACAGTAGAAAATGTGATCCAGGGACCGGGAGGAGCAATACGACCTCAGATCTCACCAGACGGCAAAAAGTTGGCTTTTATTCGCCGTGTTCGAACCAAATCCGTGTTGTACATCCACGATTTGGCCACCGGCATTCAAACTCCTGTTTATGATCAGCTCTCCAAAGATCAACAGGAGGTCTGGGCGATTTTTGGAGTTTATCCGAATTACGGTTGGATGCCGGATAACGAGCATATTGTTATCTGGGCAAAAGGCAAAATCAGAAAAGTGAATATCGAATCGGGTGAAGACGAGATCATTCCTTTTAAAGCAAAAGCAAAACACAAAATTACCAACGCATTATTCTTTGATCAAAATCCGGCTCCGGATGAATTTAAGGCCCGGGTTATACGCCACGCCTGCACTTCCCCTGACGGGAAAACACTGGCTTTCAATGCTGCCGGTTATCTTTATCTAAAAAATCTCCCGGACGGCAAACCCAAAAGACTTACGGATGGAAAGGACCTTGAGTTTGAACCGTCTTTTTCTCCGGATGGAAAATCCGTTGTTTACGTGACCTGGAATGATGAAGAAAAAGGTGCTATTTGGAAAACCGGTCTTAAAGGTGAAATGCCGCAAAAAATTACTTCTGACAAAGGAATGTACCGCCAGCCCTCCTATTCACCTGACGGATCGCAGATCGTTTACTTCAAAGAAGGTGGAAACAGCGCTATGGGATATAGTTATTCCGTAAAACCCGGAATTTATTGTATGAATAGCAATGGCGATGACGCATATTTGATTACCAAAGATGGTCAAAATCCTGCTTTCAATAAAAGCGGCGACCGGATATTTTATCAAAAAGGCGGGTTCCTCTTTGGGGCGCTGGACAAGAGTTACTGCAGCGTCGACTTAAATGGAGAAGACAAAAAAGTGCATTTTCATTCAAAATATGCAAATCAATTCACATTAAGTCCGGACAATAAATGGCTGGCGTTTGGCGAACTGTATCATGTGTATGTCGTACCCTTTGTTGATCATGGCCAGACATTTGAGTTGAATGGCAATTTGAAATCCATGCCAATAACAAAGGTATCCGACGGAGCCGGGATCAATTTGCAATGGTCAAACGATGGGCAAAAGCTCCACTGGACATTAGGTTCGACATATAATACAGTTGAATTGAAAAACTGCTTTACCTTTTTGGAAGGCGCCCCGGACAGCATAGGTGAAGTTAAAAAGGAAATCATCGACGTTGATCTGACACTCAACACGGATAAACCAAGTGGCAAACTAGCTTTTACAGGAGCCAGAATCTTAACGATGAATGGAGATCAAATCATTGAAAATGGCGTATTGGTGGTTGAAGAAAACAGAATCGCATCCATTGGAAGCCCCGAAGAAGTAAGGATCCCCAACGATGCAATTATTATAGATGTTTCGGGCAAAGTGATCATGCCGGGAATCATCGACACACATGCGCATCTTAACGCATTCCGCTATGGCTTAAGTCCGCAAAAAGAATGGCCGTATTACGCCAATCTCGCTTATGGCGTTACATCCACTCACGATCCTTCGTCCAATTCGGAGATGTCGCTTTCGCAATCCGAAATGGTAAAAGCAGGGCATATGGTCGGACCAAGAATATTTACGACCGGGACAATACTGTATGGCGCTGAAGGGGATTTCAAAGCAGTGATCAACAGCTATGAGGACGCTAAATTTGCCATTGAGCGCACCAAAGCTTATGGCGCCTTCAGCGTGAAAAGCTATAATCAGCCGAGAAGGACGCAGCGGCAACAAGTCATCAAAGCTGCTAAAGAACTCGAAATCATGGTATACCCGGAAGGAGGATCCACTTTTTTCCACAACATGACGATGATCCTGGATGGTCATACGAGCATCGAACACAACGTGCCCGTTGCACCGTTGTACAATGACGTTATCCGGCTGTGGTCTGCCAGTAAGACGGCCAACACTCCTACCCTCATAGTCAACTATGGCGGGCTGAACGGCGAATATTACTGGTATCAGTATACAAATGTCTGGGAGGAAGAAAAGTTGTTGAAATACACCCCACGCGCTGTAATTGACAGCCGCTCTCGCCATCGAACCATGGCCCCTGAAGAAGAATATGTCAATGGTCATATCCTTACCTCGAAATCATGTAAAAAACTGGTTGATGCCGGTGTGAAAGTCTGTGTGGGAGGTCACGGACAATTGCAAGGGTTGGGGGTGCTGTGGGAAATGTGGAACCTATCTCAGGGCGGAATGACCAATAAAGAAGTATTGCGCGCAGCTACCATCCACGGCGCCCATTATATAGGAATGGGAGATCATTTGGGATCGATCCTGCCCGGAAAGCTTGCGGATTTTATAATCCTCGACGAGGATCCGACGGAAGATATTAAAAACATAAATTCAGTGATCTATACCGTCATCAACGGCAGGATGTACGATACCGGAACCATGAATGAAATGGGAAATTACGACCGTCCAAGAGGAAAATTTTTCTGGGAGCAGGAAGGTTATAATGATAATTTCGAATGGCATGCCGGGTCGCACAGCTTTACCGGGATTCGCTGCAGTTGCCGGCAATAAATCAGGGAGGAAAAGATTACAGAGTTTCGCTTAGCCATCGAAAAAATTCGTTCTGCCAAACCAGTCCGTTTTGCACGTTGAGCACCCAATGATTTTCATTCGGAAAGTAGAGTAATCTACTCTTAATGCCTTTTAACCGGGCTGCCTGAAAAGCCTCAAACGCCTGCCCGTCCGGCACCCTGTAATCCTTGCCCCCCTGCACGATCAGGATTGGCGTATCCCAGTTATTCACAAGATTGGATGGATCAAATTCACGATAAGTTTTCATCGCTGCGCGATTATCCGTTTCCCAGTAAGCACCGCCATTGTCCCAGTTCACAAAAAACATTTCCTCAGTGGTTCCGTACATGCTTTTCATATTAAAGATGCCATCATGCGCTATAAATGTTTTGAAGCGCCTTTCATGAATACCCGCCAGATAAAAGACGGAATATCCGCCAAAGCTCGCCCCGACTGCTCCCAACCGGTCCTTGTCGACATAGCTTTCTTCCGCCACATCGTCAATTGCAGTAAGATAATCCCTCATTGGCTGACCTCCGTAATCCTTACTAATTACTTCATTCCACTCAACACCATGGCCAGGCATGCCACGTCTGTTTGGCGCGACAATAATATAGCCCTGCGCTGCCATTACCTGGAAATTCCATCGGAACGAATAAAATTGGGAAAGCGCCGATTGAGGCCCGCCCTGACAATACAGAAGAGTTGGGTATTTCTTCGACCGATCGAAATTTGGAGGATAAATCACCCAGACGAGCATTTTTTTATTGTCGGTCGTTTTTACATACCTGCGCTCAATTTGACTCAACGCTACCTGATTATAATGTGCATCATTTGTGTGTGTGATTTGCGTCATTGAACCGGTCGAGACATCAACGGAAAATATTTCTGCAGCGTGATTCATGTCTGTCCTTGATACAATGAGTTTATTTCCAGCCAGACCAACAATGCTTCGTACGTCAAAATCGCCGTTGGTAATTTGTTTCACAATGGGTTTTTTTCGTGATTTTCCCGGGTAATCCACTTCAAAAATCTGAACCGTTCCATCAACGGGCGCATTGAAATAGATCCCGGTCCCGTCTTTTTTCCAGACAAAAGAGTTCACCGTTCCGTCCCAGTCTCCGGTCAGGTTGATCTGGCGTTGATCATCTCGGATGATGATATCGTTTTTATCTGCCTCATATCCATCCCTTTTCATACTTAACCACGCCAAAACACCGTTTTCCGAAAATGCCGGATGGGTATCGTACCCCATCATTCCGTCGGTCAGGTTTGTTGTTTTGCGGGATCCCAAATCATATGAATACAAATCCGCGTTGGTGCTCAACGCATATTCTTTTCCGGACTTTTTCTTGGCCACATACACAATGCTTTTCCCGTCGGGGCTCCAGGTATAGTCTTCTTCACCCCCAAATGGTTCAGTCGGGCAATTGTAAGGTTCTCCCTCCATAAGATCTATGCCTTCGATCTCATTTCCTTTGTGCAAATAAATGTGGCTGTATTTTCCATCTTCCCATGTATCCCAATGCCGATACATCAGATCATCATAAATCATGGCTCCCGATCTTTTCAATTCGGGATAAAAATCCCAGCCATAAACCTTTTGTAATTTGACGGACCCGATCGTGATCCTATGGGTGCCATTCGGTGAAATATGTTTGTCGAATACCAGAGCTGATCCGTTTTCAATCTCGACAGCTTTTCCTCCTTCGACCGGGATAATATATTCTTTACTTATCGCTGCATTCAATTCCGCGTCATAGGTTTTCACCTGATACACAATTGACTTTTCATCCTTTGTAATTCCAAGAGCACTTACCCTTCCAAGCTTCCAAAGCAATTCGGGAGTCATTACATTTTGGCCGTTTGCTCCTGAGCTTATAACAATCCCTATAATTAAAAATATGATCCTATTCATAATAATCTTATCTATCGTTATGATTTTAAAATATTGATTGATTCATTCCATACTTAGCACCTGACCGTCCTTCAACAAAACTTCTTTTAAATCAGAATAATCGACCTCATGAATGCCGATATTCTTCTCAATCGCCATGGATGCAACCGTACCTGCGCTCTGGCCCAGAATCATAAATACAGGCTCCATGCGAATTGATCCAAATGCTATATGAGAACTTGAAACGGCCACCGGTACAAGTAAATTGATGCATTCTTCTCTTTTGGGAAGAATTGTTCCTAGCTCTATTTTATATGGTTTTTTCGGATGCACTCCGATATCCCCTTCATTTTGTACGTACCCATCCGGTTTGATATACCTTTGAACATTGTGGGAATCCATGGTATAAGATCCCATTCCTATGGATCGATGTACGGGTTTTCCCCCTTGAATCTCATGCTCTGTCATCACAAATTCTCCAATCATGCGCCGCGCCTCACGCACGTAAATTTGATGCGGCCAGTTTCCGTTGTCCACAAATTCATCAGCCGCGAGCCCCCAGTTGGCCATCTCTTTTCTGATTTCCAAAGGGACCTTCTCATCATTGGCCAGGAAGTACATGAGCCCTTTCTGATAATCCTCGTGTTCTTCAACTATTTCTTTTCTTCTTTGATATGAAGCTTCGGGATAATCATAATTCATTCCGATATTGTCTGTGCTGAATGGTCCGTGATTGTTGGTATCGGTTTTGAGGTTCGGAATAGGATCAAACTTATGAAATACCTCCCTCCATCCGGAAGCAAATATTCTCGCCAGGAGTTCATACTGATAGGGATCATAATTGGCAGGTTTTGGAAAAGGCACTCGATTTTCAGGATTATTGCTCAAACACATCCTGAAACAGTACGCTTGCACCCGGTGATCTCCAGCTCCTTTTTCACCCGGATGCCCTGCTGATATTTTTGGCAACACACCGCTGGACGGATCTCCGGGCACAACATACGGGTCAATGTCAGTTTGCATATGATGCTTGTGGTGCAGAATGCCTACCTGAATCCCATTCCAGGACTCTTCATATACACTATTGGCTTCTCTGCCAACGTGATAATTTACATTTGCTGCTGCCACCAAATCACCTTCATAGGTGGCGTCGACAAATATCTTTCCGCTAAAAACTTTGCCGGAAAGTGTAGAGATGGATTTTATCGTCTTTCCTTCAATTTCAATCCCCCCGGTACGGTCAAGCCATTCGTCTCGAAACAGTTTTATTTGATATTCCATTATAAAATCATCAAAAATTTTCTCCGCAACGTGCGGCTCGAAAATCCACATGGTGCGATTTACACCATCCATTGCAGGTGTTCCCTGACCTTTATTTCCATACTCGGATTTTTTTTGCCATTTCCAGGCATCCTCCGATTGATAGTATTTCCAGACACGATGATAGAATTCACGGGAAAGCCCTCCGATTACTTCTTTGTTTCCCGTATCCGTAAAACCCAAACCACCGGAAGACAGTCCGCCAATATGAATATCCGGACTGACCATGATAACCGATTTTCCCATTTTTGAAACCTGAACGGCTGTTGTTACTGCCGCAGAAGTCCCTCCGTACACAATTACATCGGCATGGAAGGTAGTCGGACTTTCAGGGGTCTTGCCGCATCCGCAGATGAGGGATAAGGCTATTAATATTAATTTAATTTTCATGTGTTTATATTTTTTGGGTTGCTGACACAGAGCAATATAATCACGCTCGTATGTGTCCTGAGTTTGCTCCGGTCCTACCGGTTTCATTTTCAGGATTTAGATTAAAAGGAATAAGTTGAAATTAATCGAGAATTATTAAAAATCTAAGAATTTTCGTCATAAGGCTTAAATAAATGTCAGATTGCTCGCAACACAAACGTTGAGATAACAATTTATGGCCCGAAGTTGCGATTGGAGAAATCGAAAACCGAGGATTGGCCCGCGACTATAATTTCGAAAATGCAAAAAAACGGAACACTTCAAACATAATCGCTCATCGATTAAAAATCCATGTACCTGCAATTCATACCTCAAATAGCGCCTAATCCGGTTTCCCGTAACCTCCACCCCCGGGCGTTTCAACACGGATGGCATCGCCCTTTTTCACTTCAATGGTCTCTGATCCCTTGAGCACTTGCTGACTTCCGTCTGGTCTTATAAGTACTTGTTTCCCAGGCAAACCCGCTTCTCCTCCATTCATGCCATAAGGTCGTTCACTCCGGTGCTGGCTCAGCATAGTAAGGGTTACATCTTCCTTGAAGCGAATCTGCCGAACAATCCCGTTTCCGCCGCTCCATACTCCTCTTCCTCCGGAATCATGTCGAATTCCGATGCTTTCTATTACTACCGGATACCGGAATTCCATCACTTCCGGATCGGTAATTTTCGTATTGGTCATATGCTGGTGCACGGCATCTGCACCATTAAATCCGCTCCCTGCCCCTGCTCCTCCGCCAATAGTTTCATAAAAGCCAAAATCACTATTTCCAAAAATCAGGTTGTTCATTGTTCCCTGACTACACGCCGCAAGTTTTAAGGCTTTGAGCAAGGTGTCGACTATCCGCTGGCTGGTTTCTGTATTGCCGCCAACTACCGCGGGAGATCTTTCGGGATCTTTATGGAATACCGGATTGAGCATACATTCCGGAACTTTTATACGTACATGCTTCATAATGCCTTCGTTCAGAGGAAGAGGCTCCTCCAGCATCAGCCTCAGCACATACATGACAGCGCTATTGAGTATGGCTAAATTAGCATTTAAGTTTCCCGGATGGGTCGATGAAGTTCCTCCAAAATCAAATACAATTTGAGAATCCGATTTGGATATTTCTACATTTATCCGGGAACCATCATCGAGGAACTCCTCGGCAAGCCACTTGTCGTTAGTAAGTTTTTTAAATGTATTAAAAATGGATCTGCCACTGTAGTCCAGCAGACGTCCCATGTATTTCTCTACAGTTTCCCTTCCATAGCAATCACACAAAGATACAATACCGTCCCGACCCGTTTTTACAGATGCCAAAGCGCCGTTCAGATCGGCCAGATTTTCTTCCAATGCCCTTGTAGGGTATTTACATTCGGAAAGCAGCGCTTTGATTTTTGCCCATTGCGGCCGGTGATTTTTAACCAGGTGGGCCGGTTCTATGACCACCCCTTCTTCTGCCAGCACTTTGGCGTTTGCAGGCATAGATCCGGGGGTAATGCCACCCAATTCCGCATGATGCGCGCGATTGCATACGAATGCTACAAGTTTTTTCTCATAGAACACAGGCGCTATAAGCGTAACATCGGGAAGATGCGAACCTCCGTATGCGGGATGATTCGTAACGACTACATCTCCTGCATTCAGGAGTAAATTCTCCATTACCTTCCTTACACAGACCCCAAGGCTGCCCAGGTGTACCGGAATATGTGGTGCATTTGCGACCAGATATCCTTTGGAGTTCAAAACCGCACACGAAAAATCCAGGCGATCCTTAACATTGACCGAAAATGATGTACGTTGCAAGATAGCGCCCATATCATCCGCAACAGATTTGAACCTGTTTGTAAAAAGTTCCAGTTCTGCCTTTTCAGAAAAACGGATCCCTTCTCCACTTGAAGATTTGGTCTTCTCGAGAATCGCATTTTTCTCGCCATGAATGGAAAGCTTCCATTGTTGATTTACAAAAACGGTAGAGTTATTGCTCATTAAGAGCGCCGGACCTGGAATTCGGGCGCCCAAATTTAATCTTTCCCACCTGAAAACAGGGATGTCTTTCCAGGACCCGGAAACAAAACATCTTGATCGGTCGTAAGCAGCGGGTTTGTACAACGAAAGGTCAATTTGGCTGTTTTGGGTATCAACGGTTCTTGAGGCCGCTATCAGTTTAATAGACTCGATTTCTATTTCTTCATTTTCAAGCCAATGTCCATAGAGTTGTTCATATGATTTTTTAAACAGATCAACCAACGGACGTTCGTCGAAATCGACCTCGAGTACATTTTCCTGACCTTTAAACCTTAAATAAACCAATCTGTTCCTGATGTAAACCTGAGAAGCGGATATTCCCTCAAGCTCGAGAAGCTTGCGGGCCTCAAGATCCATTTCCCCGAAATATCCCTTGAGGTGATGTTCGATCTCCTTTAATCCAATCAACAACTGCCGGCTGACGATTCGTTCTATTTCGGCATTTCCAATACCATATGCGCTCAGCAAACCGGCATCGAACGGTATTATTATTTTTTTGATACCTAGTAAATCCGCTACGGCACAGGCGTGTTGGCCACCTGCCCCTCCAAAAGCCAACAGTGTATATTCCGAAGGATTATAGCCCTTGCTAATGGAAATTTTCCTTATAGCTTCCGCCATTTTCTCATTCGCCACCCGAAGAAATCCCAACAGGATTTCTTCATCTGTTTCGTATCTATCTATGCCAGCAATGATGCTCTTAAATGCATCTTTAGCTTTTGAGGAATTTAGCGGAATGCTGAAGTTGCGCTCATCGATTCTACCCAAAAGCAGGTTAATATCCGTAATTGCCAAAGGTCCCTCGTTTCCGTAACATGCCGGACCCGGAAAAGCCCCGGCACTCTCGGGACCTACGGATAATTTACATCCGTCAAATTTGCAGATGGATCCGCCGCCCGCTGCTACGGTCTCAATAGCCAGCGAATGGCCAAACATGGAAATCCTATTTATCTCGGTGACATAATTATAATCATATTTACCGGCAAACCGTGAAACATCTGTGCTGGTTCCTCCCATATCGAATGTCAATATCTTATCAATTCCAAGCTTGTTTGCCACATTTACGGATCCGACAACTCCACCGGCAGGCCCGCTCAACAAACTATCCTTTGGCAGGAAAAGATCTGCATCCGACAGCCCGCCGGCGCTTGACATCACTTTGAGAGTCCCTTTTTTAATCCTGGATTTTACATTTTTTAGATACTCAACTATAATACCCGACAAATAGGCATTCACCACGGTTGTTTGCGCCCTTGAGATAATTCCCATTTCTTTCGCAAGGCCGGAGGATATTGAAATATTTCTAAAGCCGGCATCGGAAAGCTTTTTCTTCAGAAGGTCTTCATGACGGGTATCGTGACAACTGTTCATCAGACAAATGGCCAGACAATCCAATTCAGCTTTTTTAAGCTCGGAAATCAGACGCGCAATTGAAGATTCATCGAGTGCTTCAATGATCCGGCCCAGGGCATCTATCCTTCCACCAACCTCAAAAGCTTTCGAATATAGTGGCTTTTCTTTCCGGACATTCAAGGCAAATAAATCCGGTCTTTGCTGGGTGCCGACTTCTAGAAGATCCTTCAAGCCCAGAGTAGTTATAAATCCTACATGAGATCCTGTCTTTTCCAGCAAGGCATTGGTGCCCTTCGTTGATCCCAGGCGCATGTTTATCGGGGGGAGCTGATCGTCAAGAGTACTTCCGGTCACCAGCCTTACCGCCAAAATCGGCGCTTCTTCATTACATAATATTTCAAAACCACCTTGCCCGAGCACTCCCGGGTCCTTGTCAATCTTTATTTTGCCCGACCTGATGTCCGATGAAACAATAGAAAAAGTTTTCGACGGAATCTTATCAATTCTGAGTATGTAGTTATGAAATATATCCATGTCCGTTGGCCATGAAACCGAAACAGACAACTCATTCTTGATACTGCCGAGGATCGTACCTCTCAACCGCCCGCTGCTTAAAACCTTTGCCCGGTATAAATCCCCAATCGGATCATAAGCTATGCAATCCGTGAAGGTTCCCCCCGTATCAATCCATATTTTCCAATGTTTCTCCAAGAGCCATTTTTTTAGTAGACTTTCAATGCCGCAAAATCAATACATAATTTGGCAATTTTACTTAAAACATAGATAACTTTTTGATGAGAATCTTTTCAGAAAAATAATTAACGCTTCATTCAAAAAGAAAGCATATCTTTTTTAACATTTGCAATATTATATATAATTTTGTGCAATATTCAGATGACTATTAGAAAATTATTAAAAATTTGTTAATTAACTATGTACACAATGAGTGACGCTAAACAAAACCAAAAAATCGAAAAGGCATGTGCCGCTGCCTTTGATAAATTCCAAAAGATGGGCCTTGACAAATATGCAGATATTCAATCAAAACTGGAATATGTACTGGGCAGTTACCGTTATGACGGCAATCCTGTAGGATTATATGAATACGGGGCAGTTGCGCTAAAAGAACTGAAAAAGCACAAAAAAGCCAATCCAAGGCTCGTTTCGAAAAAGCTTATTGAAGATCTCGAAAAAGCTTTAAAGAATAAAGGCCGGTAGCAGCCGGCTTTTTATGTATAATGCACATAGTTTTCCCACTTGGCCAATACCTCCACAAAATCCTCCGGGAGACCACATTCAAAGTTCATCTGCTTCTCGGATATGGGATGAATAAATCCTAACGATTTAGCATGCAAGGCCTGCCTGGGCATTATTTTAAAACAGTTTTCGACAAACGATTTATACTTGGAAAACCGTGTTCCTCTCAAAATCCTGTCTCCGCCATAGGTAGCGTCTCCGAAAAGAGGATGACCGATGTATTTCATATGAGCTCTGATCTGGTGCGTTCTTCCTGTTTCCAGGTTGCATTTTATGAGCGATACGTATCTAAGCTCCTTAAGCGTTTTATAATGCGTAATAGCATGCCGCCCCATATCTCCACCGGGGAAGGCAATCGTAAGTTTTCTGTCTTTCGGACTTCTTCCTATATTTACGCGGATCGTGCCTGATTTGTCTTTGAGTTCCCCCCAAACAAGTGCCCAATAGGTACGCTCTATGGAATGATCAAAAAACTGTTTTGCGAGACCGGTCATGGCTTCCTCCGATTTTGCTATTACCAATAACCCTGAAGTATCTTTGTCAATTCGATGAACAAGTCCGGGTCTGCCTTCATTACTCGGCAATTCCGGCAGCCGGGCAAAATGATAAGCGAGTGCATTCACCAGAGTTCCGGACCAGTTTTGATAAGCCGGATGCACCACCATTCCGGCAGGCTTATTCACTACCAGCAAATGATCATCTTCATAAAGAATATCAAGAGGTATATTTTCAGGAACAATTTCGGTTTCCCTTGGGGGTTCCGGAAGAGAAACTACGACCACGTCGTTTGCCCTTACTTTATAGTTGGATTTTATCCTCTGATCATTTACCAAAACAAATCCCATTTTTATCGCTCCCTGTATTTTGTTCCTGGTGGTATTGGAGATGCGCTCAAACAAAAATTTGTCAATGCGTAAGGCCTGTTGACCAGCGTCTACCTGTATCCGGTGATGTTCAAATAGCTCATCGCTCTCCTGATCAAATTTATCTTCGTCATACATGAGGATGGTAAAATTATGGAATTTTCATGAATAATCTTTTGATTATATTGGCAGCATGTTCGATAAAACCATATCCACTCCAATTATTAAAATCCATGATGAAAGCATAGAAAAACATGGGCTCGAATTATATATTAAGCGAGAAGATCTCAACGATGCGTATATTTCGGGGAACAAATACCGAAAGCTTAAATACAACCTTTTGTTTGCTAAGAAACAAGGGTATGAAACATTGCTCACATTCGGGGGGGCCTATTCCAATCATATCCATGCCGTTGCATATGCGGGTTTCAAACATGGGTTCAAAACCATTGGTATCATTCGGGGGGAGGAAACTTTGCCACACAATCCAACGCTACAAGAGGCTGCATATTTCGGTATGAAATTTTACTACGTTTCCAGATCGGAATATCGAAATAAAACCAGTATCGAATTCATAAGCAACCTAAAAAAGCAATTTGGAGGGTTTTACTTAATTCCCGAAGGAGGGTCAAATCTGTTGGCGGTAAAAGGATGCGCAGAAATTCTCGATAAGGACGAAAAAAAATTCAATCACATTTGCTGTGCTTGCGGAACGGGAGGAACCATTGCCGGGTTAATTTCAAGCTTGGGCGGATCAAATATGGTATGGGGGTTCCCCGCCTTAAAAAACGGAGGGTTTCTCAAAAAGGATATCTCCAGGCTGATATCCGAATACACCCCTGCTTCCCACAACAATTGGAACTTGATATTGGATTATCATTTCGGAGGCTATGCAAAATTTGCTCCCGAATTAATCGATTTTATAAACCAATTTAAGCGAAACCATTCCATTCAATTGGATCCGATATACACAGGCAAGATGCTATATGGCATATTCGACAAGGTCGGCAAAGGCTTTTTCCCGCCAAACGAAAAAATATTAGCCATTCACACCGGTGGTGTTCAAGGCATTAAAGGATTCAATGAACGTTTTGGAAATTTATTAAAATGACCGGTCTAATGGTCCAGAATTTTGAACATGATTGGCATTATCATACGCACCCTCACCGCTCTGCCGCGCTGCTTTCCCGGATTCCATTTCGGAGCGGAAGAAATCACTCTTACGGCTTCTTCATCGCAACCGCCGCCAATACCTTTAATTGCCTTCACGTCTGTCAAGGATCCGTCTTTTTCTACGACAAATTCAACAAATACCCTTCCTTCAAGTCCTATCCTTCTGGCCTTTGCAGGATACTCAAGATTTGAAGAAACGTACTCGTAAAAGGCTTTTATTCCTCCTTCCGGGGACGGTTGCTCCTCAACGATTGTGAAAATCTCATCCGCCTTTTCTTCAGGAATGGATCCGTTATCCAGGTCTTTAAAGACCACTTCCTCAATTCGGGTATCTTCCGTCATTTCGATGTCGAGGTTTATCTCAATTTCTTCGATGATCTCTTCATCATCAACCTCAATAATTTTTGGAATGCTTACCTGTACCGGAGGCCTCTGGATCTGTTGGGTTTGAGGAACCTCAATCAGATCTTCGAAGTTCCTGGGGTGTAATTCAAGATCTACTTCGGATCCATTTTCTTGAATTCTCCATTCAAACATCCCAATAACCAATACTAAACTCAGACATAAGCTGATGGAAGAAATCAATAGACCAGAGGCTTGTTTCTTTTGGTCTTTAAACTTCTTTACGGAAATTAGTTCGGAAATATAAGAAGAGAAACTTGCAACTCTCCGGGATAGGAGATGATGCCCTTGCGGATCTTCTACCAGAAACTCATGGATTTTTTGCTCCGGCTTGCCGGATCTTTTTTGTGATTTTTTATGAACTGTTTTCATCGTACCGAGATTTTTAAGTTGAACAATATTTATTAATCGCCACTGTCAACTAAATTGGTTCTGTTGTCAGATTTTAAACCAATACATACATCTCGGGTAAAATTTTCAACATATAATCTTTGTCTTACTATATTTTACGAATTTGAAAAAGAAGGAGTTGTTATTGCATCGAATTAACCCGAAAAATTCCGCGTTAAAAAGGGGTAAAAAATAAAAAACCCGGGCTCTTTAATGAACCCGGGCTACAAGATTTATTTCTTTCCGGTATTATCCCAGCTTAAATGTTATAGGCAAAATCATTCTCACTTTCACAGCACGCCCTCTTTGCTTTCCGGGCTTCCATTTTGGAGCGCCTTTAATTACCCGGACAGCTTCTTCATCGCATCCGGCGCCAATACCTTTGACAGCCTGAACTTCCGTAAGGGAGCCGTCCTTATCAACAACAAACTGTACGAATACCTTTCCTTCAATACCCATTCTTCGAGCCTGTGCGGGATATTTCAACTTCTTCTGTACATATTGATAAAATGCGGCCATTCCTCCGTTAGGAGCCGGCTGATCTTCAACAATTGTAAATACCTCATCAACTTCTTCTTCCTCGGGTGCCTCTTCAAAAACCACTTCTTCAATTACGGTTTCTTCTGTCATCTCAACATCGAGGTCAATTTCAATTTCTTCTTCAATTTCCTCTTCATCCGGAACTTCTATAATTTCCGGCTGCACCTTTTTGGGCGGAGGGGGAGGTGGCTGCTGAGTCTGTGGAATATCCATTAAATCTTCAAATTCTTCAGCTTCGGCTGTAAGATTGACCTGGCTGCCATCATCATATACCTTTTTCTCAAAGGCAAAGATTACTAACAACAAACTAACTACAAGACCGACATTTAAAAATAAACCAGTAGTTTTGGTCAGGTCTGCTTTTGGGTTTTTTTTGCTTTCAACCATCTATCTGTTACTTAAAGTTGTATCATAAACCACGGATTGCACATGCACCCGAATTACAAAAATACAAATATAATTGAATTGATCTCAATCAAAAGAAAATTTATAAATCAATACAAATATTGCATATCCAATGAAAACACCTAAAAAATTAAACGTCAAATCATAAAAATTCGCATGTCGACCCGGTATAATCGCCTGCACAAGTTCAAGTACGCCGGCATATGAAGTCGAAATAATCAAACTATACTTTACCGGATTTGATTTTAACAAAGAAAAGGAGCCTTGTTTTGTAAATCCGATGATCATCAAAAAGCTGAGTATGCAAAACACTCCCGAATGGGCCAGCTTGTCGAAACTAAAAAGGCCTCCAATTTCCGGCATTTGCTGTCCGGGCATGAGTATTAATAAAAAAATTGCAAGCGCCCAGAAAATTGTAAACAAATTATATTTTAAAAACACTTAACCTTCCGGTTAATCGGATACAAGTTGCTGATAATCCTCTGCCGTCAGGGTCTCCTCCAAACCGGAATCGTCCGACATCTCTACTTTGATCATCCATCCCTCCTCGTAAGGATCGGAATTGACAATTTCGGGCTCCGATTCAAGAGCTTTGTTTATTTCGATTACTTTCCCGGATACAGGCATAAACAGATCCGATACGGTTTTTACGGCTTCCACTGTTCCAAAAACATCACCTATTGCAAGATCTTCTCCCTCAGTCTCAATCTCCACATACACAATATCACCCAACTCTTTTTGGGCAAAATCAGTAATCCCAACAACGGCATTTTTACCATCTACCTTGATCCATTCATGATCTTTGGTGTATTTTAATTTTTGAGGAATATTCATAACATTAATTTTTCTCCAAAATTAATACGGATTTTAAGAGATCAAAACTTATTGGGCTAAACTAAACCTCACCTGGACTCCAAACTGAGTGGTAGACCTTGGATAAGAACTTGTAATCCTGGGCGTATTTACATTTCGCTCAAAATATGCGTTCAGATTCAAGCGCTCACTCAACACATAACCAAGCTGAGGTCTGAGCTGGAAATTAACATTTCCGGCAGTAACCGTATGGACTTCATCTATTTTGCGCTGTACTGTTTTTGTATCCCTCAAAGTAAAATTGAATTTAAAGGTAAGGTCGTTTTTTAAGGTGATGACAGCTCCCTGCACTTTGAACGGAAGCTTCATATTGGCTTTGGTAAAACCGAATGTCACGGACAGATCATTGCTGCTGAGCTCAGTGATTTGAGAATTGGAAATGTTCAATCCGAGATTTCGCTCTTTCATATACTTGATGTTGGCTGTAATTCTGCTTTTTGTTCTTATGCTTATTCCGATAAGCGGCGCATATCTTTCCGATATAACGATCTGATTCATAATAAAAGGCGCGATGAATTCACCAAGTTCATTCGTATCCGACGGAACAGGGTATCGATCGAGCATACCATCCAATTCCAGGTCGTCCTGGTACAATAATGAATTCGAATAGTTATTTATGCTATAGGTAGAACTGTAGCTATGCTCGAGGCTTACGGTCGAAAATACTTCTTTTAAGGCGGGTATGTTTCCTAACCCGGAATAGTTAATACGCCAACCCGGAATCGGGACTTTCGGGAATGGTGTCAGCTCGATCGTCCCGGCATCTTTACCCGTATAAGCCGCGATAAATGCCGGGATCATCACATCCTGAGATTGTGTCGCATAAGTTCCCTCGTTTGGGTTTAATGCATTGAGCCTGTTCTTTACAATTTCAAGGTTATCTTCAAACTTCGTGAAGTTTGGACTCGAATTATCTGCAAAATCGCTTACAAAAGATGTGCGCATGGAATTGATGGATATGCTGTAGCTTCCACCCCTGGAAATATTCAATCCATTGTAGAGGCCCGTTCCGCTCGGGTCTGAATCGACACGAAACACTTCATTAAAATTACCTGTGGCCCGTTTCATGGCATCAAATTGAATTCGAAAACTTTTAAAAGGTTCTACCAGCGCTTTCAAATTCAAATCGTATGTGCGCGTCTGTGTAAACGGCTGGGAGAATAAGGTATCCTGTACCAGCCAGTTATTTTCCGCAGCTCGATTCCGTATGGCCGTACTCTGGCTTCCCAAAATGAAATCCCATCCTGGCGCAGACCAGGTTTCATCCATTCCAAACAAAAACGGGTCGAGTGCATATCCGGGGAGCATCGTCCCTTCCCGAATGCTGTAATTCACATTGATCGATCGAACCATCATCAGGAATCTGGCAATACCTTTTAATGCTTTCATCTCCGACTTTTTTGTGGTATCCTGTACCTGGGTGCTGGATGGTCTGGTTCTGCTTCTGCTGCGTCTGGGGGGCGAATTAATTTCCTTTAAAAATCTGGACTTATTATAAAGTTTTACGAAATCAAGTTTTCCGGTAACACCGGCTTCACGGCTGTTTTGCGAAATATTTCCAAGAATTTTCTGAAGGTTGAGGCTATCAATTTCCGACCAGGCCCCAGCATTCCAGGAATAATCGACCGAATATCTAAGTTCGGAATTCAGCCAATCGGTGAGGGGCAGTTTATCCAAAGGAAGTCTGTACGTTGCTCCGACGTGCTGATCAAAATTTTTCATGCGGCCGAAATTCTTAAGATTGGTCCAAACAACATCCTGCTTTTCCTGGGTATCCAAATCCCCATACGGCTCATCAATAATGGTATTTGCCCTTGCAAAATAATCCAGGGAGAGATTTTTGGTCAGTGACCACCTGAGATTATAGGAACGATTAAATGTGAAATATTTTTCGTACATGGGGCGAATCCCCGTGGTGGTGAGGTCGGAATTTCTCAGTTGGGTACGGACAAATCTTCGGTCTAAATCAGCCCTGAAACTTAAGTTTGACGGCAATACTGAAAAATTGAAATCCTTGATCAATTTTAAGTATTTGCTTTTCATGGAATTTGAATTCTTGAAAGGTTCAACCAATCCGCCCTGCGGGCTGAAATTATAGGCAAAAGTTCCCCGGTGAGACTTTAGTTTGTACGACTCCATATTTACGTTGGATTGTGTCGCATCCGCGTACGCATAGGTAAGCGATATGTTTTCTATATCATATATTTTGCTTCGGGCACCTTCTTTGGTTTTCACTTTCCTGACATTGGTAAAGTTGATGCTGCGTCTTTCAAGCCTGTCTTGGGTCAATTTCTTATATTCCTTTCGTTCTTCCGGGTCTTCGATCGCATTTAGGGCCGACTTCAGCGGGATATCGGGATCCAGCGGATCGAAATGAGGAGTGATCCTTCTGTTTTCATAACTGACGTACATAGGTATTTTTATTCCGGATTTTTCAGGTAAGAATTTATCGAGTTGCACATTCGCAGAAATATCGTATTCAAACGTTTCTTCACGGGTTCGTTGTGAGATGCTCTCCTGAATTCCGCCGAATCCGAACGATGTATAACGCGTAGAGGCAGTTAGTGTCATGAGATCGGCCATCTTTGCATTGAGATATGCATTTGCAGCCCACCCGGGCGTACGCTCAAAATCCGTCACTCTCATCTCATTGGCCCAAATTGTCACGGAAAGCGGTCGCTCATCAACGCTTTCCGGATTTCGGATACCGATCATGATCGTCTGAACGGTTTGCAACTCCGGCCGGCCTTCTACCGTAATTCTGTAAATCCCTACCGTATCGGAGTACGGAAGATCCGTATTTATTCCAAGTCTATTCCTTTCCGACTTCAGTTTAAAAAGTTCATCAAAAGCGAGGTTTATTTCATTTTCCTCCGGCCATATTTCTCTATCGCTCGTAGCCCCCAGTTGAGTTATCTTTAGCGGGACCTCAATTTCATAGTAGTTCTCCGTAAAATCGGTCCCCAGGCGCACAAAAGCCGTCACCTCATCGTCCTCGAGTTCGGCGCCATTTTCCTGGGCATGAAAGAACATTTTCAATCTCTTGTAATTGATCAGGTCGGTGGTCATGTTTTTATAGACCGCACGCGCATCCCGATCTTTCAAATCCTGGACAGTTAATAATAAGGACTGCTCATTTACCTGCCTTACGATGGGGGACGTATTATCAAAATCTCTTTTGATGCCAGGGGGTAAAACATAGGGTATTTTATCGTTGTTTGTCCCTGAAGATCCGTTTTCTTCAATGTTTACGACCGAGACATTGAATTTCGGATCATAAGGCTCGGGAATTTCATACAGCCCTCGTTGATACAAGTTCCCTTCAAATTTGCGCCACTGGGAACCGACAAGCTGAAATTGCGCCAATCGTAAAACCACAGGCTTATCAAATTCGGTAGCGTACATTCTGATAAACCGTATGGACTTAAATCCCGAAATATTCCCCTGAGTGCGCGTAGGTCTTCGGATAGGAATTCGGAATTGATACCATGTTACCTCACCGCCAAATTCGTCAGGCACTACCTTGTCAATGATGTAATTCTTGCCTATTTCAAGCTCACCCGGTTTTAAACTCATTTCATATTCGTAATACTCCTCAAGGTCGGAAATCGTATTATCTCTATTCAAATCCTCATTGTCCGGAAGGTTGGTCCCCGATGGTGTATAGGCGGCATTGACGTCCGAAACTACAGGAGAGTTATTTTCGGTGCCATTAAAATTCTTGTATCGCTCCTGGATTTTTATGTCGCCCGCATCTAAATCATCCCCGAGGTAATACTGAAAATCGTCTGCCGACACATCCTTCAGAATCCGCTCCCGCGCTTCCGGGTTAATTCCGTTTAATGCATCCAAAAATTCCTGATAATTCTCAAATTCCGCTTCTTGGGCACTTCTCAAACCATCCATCCCAATATCCTGATTAAAGCGGGCTTCCGAAGAATTATCAAAAGCATTGGTTAAATACTGCTGTTCGGTAACCCGACCCCAATTGGTCTCTTTGGTCAACGATACATCTCCGTCGGCAGGCAAGCCGTTTTCAAATCCGTGACGATTATCTTTAATGACATCTTCTGAAATACTTCCAAGATTAATTATGAATTTGCCACCCGTATCATTGTTTTCATTGATTATTCCGTCCAGGACTCTGCCGTTTTCTCCGGAGATGAAAGGGTCCATCAACCAGAAATCAATGAACTCAATATTGTTTCGATCAAAATCGACATCGGACGTAATTGCACGGGTAACTCCTCCCCAATTCTCCTTCGGATTATTTAAGTAACCATCGGAGTTCAATTCCGGATTGAAATTATACTGTCCCCGCTCCATCGGATAATACGCCAGATCCAGAATCGGCAGGTTTGTATTGACAACCTCTCGGTCTCTGTTAAAGATTTCCTGAGGGGGCACCTGCCTTACATAATGATTCTGTTTGTCTTCGTCCGTAATGTTGGTAGGCCTGGAAGGTCCGGTACCCCTGTAAAAAATATTATCGATGATGTACCAGGCAAATTTTGCGCGCTTATAGCCAAGCCTTAAGTCATTGTTCAGGCCTGAACCGGACATAAAACGTTTATCCTCCGTAATCGGAGTATGTGCCAACTTCCAGCTTTGAATGCTATTCCCAAGGTTAAACGGGGTAGCTGTTGCCTCAAAATCGTCTATGTAGGACGTCTCTTCGCCGTTGACAAAATTGGAAGTTCCCGGACGTATCTGGGCAATCTCGGCATTGAAGCTTATGCTGGAAGGCGCCTTGGTTTGAATGAGTGGCAAAGCGTCGACCATTCTGGTCAGGAGCCTTGAATCTTTTTGGATGTTTACATCCATTCCATATTTCATATTTCGTGTGGGCTCGTTCCCGATACTCACCCTGGAAATTAACGGCCGTTCGTTCAAATAAAGAAATGTACCGCCAAAGTTGATGTGATCGCTTAATCGATAATCCAACCTTGTCCCAATCAGACTTCGGGACTGGAAATTGAACATATCTGCTTTTTCATACGATACCTTGATGGGTTTGCCTGAATTAAGTACCGCTTCATTCAGAATGGTTACCCGGCCCAGATTATAATCAACCCGGTAATCCTGCCCCTCCACCAAAGGCGTATTCCCTGCCATAACGGTCACGGAATTCTCTGAAATATTTATACCGGGCAGGATGATTTCTTGGGCAGACCCTGCCTGCATCCTGCCCTTTAGAAAAAATTTGTTTTTGCTCATATCCAGTTCGGCGTCCGCCTTGGTCGTACCGTAGAGCGTATCATATACATATTTGTTGATTAGATTTGCTTCCGTGTCCGGATCGAAGTACGACTTCAGTTTGCTCCCAAATGGTTCCAATACCGGAAATACGATCAGTCCCGATTGCTCCCTGACCGTGATGTTAGGGATATAGTCGAAATTCCCGTCGGGTTGCGGATCATTGTTTGCATTCAAACGATCCAGATTCATAAGCTGAACCAGCGGAATGTCTTTGGTGCGTTTCCCTTCATGCAGGCTTGGGTTGTCTAGCCCGGTTTTATCATCTCTGTAAACTATCCTCAATTGAAATCCTTCCCGGGATAGTTGTGTGGCATTTAAGCTGTAGATATTTTTCATCATGAGGTCCCAGCTTGGAACCGCTACGGCTATTTTACTGGGCCGTAAAAGTTTAAGGAAAATTGCTTCATCCTCCGGCCTGTTCTGATAGTCTTCCGTAAGCTCGCCGACCTTATAAATTTGTCCGTTGTAGGTATATTCGTAGGCCACGGCTAAAACTTCGTCACTTTGTAATTTACGCAATAGCGAAAGCTGCCCTAATTGGCGGTTAAGTACATATTCGCGTTCATCAAGTTTTCTTGCGGCAGTCACGCTTTCATAGTCCGTAGCCTTGTCAAAATCGAACTGGTTCTCCAGGATATCGGCAGAATTGTCAATGTTTCTTAATCCGGGCGTATTGTTTATTTCATTGAAAAGATTGTTTGCTTCATTCCTGTTCGGCCCTCCGGCGCCCGGCCCGACTTTGGGATTATCCGGACGGTAAATCCTGCTTCCTTCCGCCAAATCCATAAAGGCGAGGAAATTTCTAAGTGTTTCCGTATTATTCTGACGATTGATGATGTAAACCTCAATCCTTGTAACATTTACTCCTGAAATAATCTGAGGAGTGCCGCTGAGCCAGGTCTCATAATTGTCTCTAAAAAAATGCCCAAGAAAAAAATGTCTGTTTTCTTCGTATTCCGAACCGCGAATTTCAAATTCTCTCCCCTGGCCTCCGTCCGAACCACCATTGATTTCTATTTCGTCACTTTTTCCTCGCTGAGTAGATGCTACTGCCGTAATATCCAATTTCCCAAACCTCAATTGAGTTTTTACGCCAAACAGGTTTTGCGCACCGGTGATCAGACTATTGGTAAGCGGCAAGCTGACATTTCCTATTTCAATTTTCTGGATTATATCCTCTTCGAATCCGGTATATTCAACTTTTAGGTTATTCTCAAAATCGAACGAATTATTGTTATCAAAATCAGCAGTTATGCTCAATTTTTCACCGATCTTTCCCACAACATTCATACTAATCTGTTGATCAAATTCAAACCCGCCATTTCGCTGTTGCCGGATTGGAATGGACGGATTCTGAATTCTTTGCCACCTACCGCCAAAATCAAGCATGACAAACCCGTTGGGCCTTATATCGACGAAGCTCCCTCCAAAAATTCTATCGAAGGCCGGACTTATATAAATCGGAGGTATCAATCGTCTCCCGCTCACGGCGCTCTCCCCATCGTTTCCAACCGACATTTCCTTCCAATAGTTTTTCCGCATCTGAATCCCGTGAAGCTGGTTGTACTGCTCAAAATTTAAATTGATGGGCGGCCGATAATAAATGTCTCCGAATCGCTCACCGATGGAATAATTTAAGCTGGTATCAACTTCGACGTCCAGCTGCAGCGAATTCGGATCTTTTAAAATAAGCGGCGAAGATTCGCCCGGATACAGTATGGAGTTCCCCGGTCGATCCTGAGGTTGATAAATGGGCTGCCTCGATTTTTCATATTCCCTGACCGGCAGTGGAGCCTGCGCAGAATCGGTCGAAATCGAATCGCCTGGAACTTGCTGGATATTGGCTTGAACTTCCGGAAAATACAAACCGATAAGTAAAGCCGTATACGCCAGTGACAGCCTTAAACAGGCATACGTCGATTTGGATTTAAATGTGTTTAACACCAGGTAATTATTAGTCTCCTAGGATTGCTTCAACACCAACTTTATAAGTTCCTCCAGTGAAATGTCATTTCCCATCTGCTTCAGTATTTTGTCGATGCTTTTCTCAGCTATATTTTTATGTATTCCAAGCGTAATCAGAGCCGACAAAGCTTCACTTCGAATTCCAATATTTTCTATTGGTTGCATGCCTGCCTCAAATCCCTGCTTCCTGATTTTATCTTTAAGTTCAAGAATGATCCTATGTGCGGTTTTATTTCCAATGCCCTTTACTTTTTGGATGACAGAAACCTCTTCATTTACGATTGCATTTTTCAGTTCAACGACATTCAATGAGGAATTGATCATTAAGGCGGTATTTGGGCCCACACCATTAATGGATATCAATTGCAGAAAAATACTTTTCTCTTCCCTGGAAAAAAAACCATAGAGCGTTTGGGCATCCTCTTTTACATGTAAATAGGTATGAAGCGTACAGGACTCCATATCTTTGATTTTGGAAAAAGTATATAATGAAATTCTTACTTCATACCCGACGCCATTCACATCCAAAATGACGAAAGTCGGATCCTTTAAAGCCAATTTTCCATTTAAATACCCTATCATGCCAAGTAATTGTTACGCCGGAGGTTCAACGATATCAAATGTCTTAATAATCGTTTCAAGCTCCCTCATATGGTCTCGCTGAGCTTTACCGGGACTGTATAAAAATGCTTCGACATAGTACAGCCTGTTTGTATTTTCATCTACCATGGAATAGCTTACAAAAGGACCGCCCATGTAATATTTATTTACCTTCCACAAGCCGCGGAGTTCAACGGCATAGTGGTCCTTAAAATTTATTTCTTTCTTGAATACATCAAAGTTGTCGGTTTCGGTAAGTAAATAGGATTGTTTATCCTCTGGCTTGTACAAAATATATGGCTTTGAAACTTCGGTCCTCAGAGCCAATAAACTGTCCAGAGAAAACAATTCTTTAGAGGTATAATCCACCCACGAGATGTAGACACTTTTATCTACATCCGGGCTAAAATTTCTAAGCCAGACAAAATCATCACCTTCCAGGGCAATTTCAAACCCAAAGGGAACTTGTATCTCACAATTCAGCTTTTCTTTGATGTGTCTGGATATTCCCTTTTCCGCATTAGCCGCGTACAGTGAATTGTAACACCTTCTTCCTTCTATATCCAGGAAATGTTTCTTTAGTTTCTCTTTATTGTTTTTAATATTTTGCATCAACACCGCCTCCATTTCTCCAAAGAGATGAAGCACTTCCTGACCTTTGGCAAATTCATCTTTTTTAGGATACATAAAAAGGGACGGATCTTGCTCGATCATATCCAAAGACTCTTTGGTAAAGTAAGTCTTCAGTTTTCTATTTCCTTTGCTTTTATCGTTTAAGACCGTAACAAAAATTATATTTTTCTGCTTTTTAAATATGCTTTGAAAATCCATCGGATCTATATGACTCAATGAAAAATAGGCTTCCTGCCTTGGGAGGTAATAAACCTGCTCCTGAAAGACTGATCGAATTTCTTTTCCAACTCCGCCTTTCCACTGAGCGCTGTCCATTACCACAATGATTTGACCCGGTTGTCCATTGGCTCGAGGAAGGTTTCCTTTCAATTTTGCCGCTTTTTCCAGATCACAGGAAAAAAGAAATGCCGCTATCAAAGAAAATAGTAAATATCGTGCGAAGGTCATGATTTATAAAGATTTGTTAGTGATCCAAATTGTGAAATAAGAACGAGTTTTCAAATAAAAAAATATTAACACCCTGCAGAGAAGTAATTATCCTACGACTAATTTTTGACCGGGTTTTATTCTATTGGATTTAAGGTTATTTAATTTCTTTAGTTTTTCTATGGACATATTGCTGTATGCTTTGGATATGTCCCACAGGGTATCGCCAGGCTGTACAATATGGTATTTTGTTCCGTCAACAACCAGATCCTGGGTTTTTGTAGGTTTTTTTTGCGCTACAGTCGAGGAGTAGGTGTTCGGAAGGAGCCAAATGTTTAAGCGCTGGCCTACTCTGATCGTGTTGCTGCGCAGGTTATTCCACTTTTTAATATCCGAAACCCTCACGCGATATCTTTGCGCAATTCGCCCTAACACATCCCCGCTTCGCACTCTATGAATCACTTTATCGCGACCATACGTACTCCCTACCGTGTTTCTGGCCAGATATTCCAACTCTTTTTTACCGGTTTTGGATGCAGAGTCCAAAATTGCCGATCTGTGCTCATTGAAATAACCCATTTTATCAGACGGAATTCGCACGGAGAAATACTTCGGGCTCTGAGGGACTGCCTTTCGCTTTATGGACGGATTCAGGAAGTCCATCTCCTCATCGCAAACATCGATCAAACTCCCTAAAGTGGACAGATTCAGGAAGTCCTTTACCATAATCGTATCCGTAGCCATCGGATACATGTATTCGGAGTCATCCAGTATAAGGTTATGCTCTTCGGTGTAATTGAATGCATATGTAATTGCTACAAACTGAGGGACATACCCTCTTGTTTCTCTTGGCAAATATCTATAGATATCCCAAAATTTTCGCTTATAGCCGGATCGTCTGATCGCTTTGCGCACATTACCGGGGCCGCAATTATATGCCGCAAGGGCAAGCTCCCAATCTCCAAACATATTGTAAAGCGATTTTATATACCTGGCCGCAGCCTCAGTAGATTTGACCGGGTCCATCCGCTCGTCGACATACCAATCGGCATGCAAACCATATGTCCTTCCCGTATAGTATATAAATTGCCATAAGCCGACAGCAGCAGCCCAAGATCGCGCGGTAGAGTTTAATCCCGATTCAACAATGGCAAGATATTTCAGCTCGTCAGGAAGATTATGTTTGGCCAGGATTTCTTCAAAAATCGGGAAATAATACGTGCTTCTTCTCAGCACCATCTTGGTATATTCCCGATCTCTAACCGTAAAATAGTCAATGAACGATTTTACTCTTTCATTAAAGTTTAGGGGAATTGCAGCCTCAATGTTTTTCAGTCTCTTTTCAATTTGATTGTAGGTCGCATCCGGGATATATTCATAAGTAAGCGGGGGAATAAATAAAGAGTCTGATTCCGGATCATGGATGAAGGTTTGTGCAAAGACGAATTTACTCGACAAAAACAACCCAAAAGTTACAATCAACCTGTATCTTGATAAGCAACGCAATGTCATTTTGAACTAATATCTTTCATTACTACCTGATTAACCGAAACACCACCATGACCGCCCCGCTTATTAATGCGCTTCCACGGCCTGTTGTAACTTAGATATAAAAAACCGGATTAAACCTGAATTTCTTATTTCTCCGATTAAAACCCATGTACAGGACAATGGAAATACGAAGGAATCATTTTTTTAGTACAATTACAGTGCTTTTTTCAGCATAAACGCACCTCTGTTTTTTATAAAAATTTATCCTTAAAATGATCTTCGTATAAACGTGTAAATCGATTGTTTCTGAAGGATATAAAACTCCCGGGAGACTTATAAATAAAACGCAATCGGGACATCAACCTCATTTCGGGTCCGTAATTTATCTCATGAAATGATATGGCTTAAGACAAAAGCTGGAAATCAAGTGGGATTTGATTTCCAGCTTTTCAATACGAAGACAGGTTTTAAATTATTTTGTGTCTAAATCTTTTACGCCTTCTTCAATTTCTTCCTTTATCTCGTTCGTCGCATTTTTAAATTCCTTTATCCCTTTACCAAGTCCCTTAGCTAATTCAGGAATTTTCTTAGCGCCAAAGAAAATCAGTAAAACCAATAAAATAAGAAGAATTTCCCAACCTCCTAAACCTCCAAGAATTGCTAATTCAACGTTCATATCTGTATATTTAATGTAATCTATTTCTCCAGTATTTTACAAAATTAACCTCAATTCCATTCAAAAACTAATAACTGTAGGAAGATTTTGTCTCATGGCGTCAATTTATCTTTTGGCCAGCCAAAGCTCAGGATCAAGCTTTTGAGTGTTTTTCCAGACCTGAAACTGAACTTCCGAAATCCCATCCACATCCGTATTAACCTCACCAATAACGTCATTTCTGGCCAATTGTTGCCCCATTTTCACTTCCACTTTCTTGAGTTTAGCATAGACTGTAAAGTACGTACCATGCTGAACAATAACCACATACTTGAATTCTCCGGGTACAATAGCAATTTTCTTTACAACACCGTTGAATACGGCTTTAACTTTTTCATTATTCTTGGTCTGAATATTCACGCCGTCATTTGGCATTTTTACCCTTTTCATTACCGGGTGCGGATGCGTTCCGAATTTCTCCGAGATAAAGCCCGTAGCTACCGGCCAGGGCAGGTTTGATTTATTTTTTTCAAAGGAACTGGAAATATTTTTAATGTCAATATTAACATCCGTCACTTTTCCGGCGGACGAAGCCGAGTTCGTCATCTCTTCCTTTAGCAATTTTGAAATAAGGTTTTCAAGCTTGGCGACATCATTCTTTTTTTTCCGGATATCCTTATTGAGTTTTGCCTCTTCCTTTTTTAAACTTGCATAGATTTTTCCCTGCTCCGATTTAAGTTTACTTAATTTTTCTTTTTCTTTCAATTGTGCAGAAAGCAGGGTATTCTTGGCATATCTGTTTTTTTCCAGTACGGCCTTTTCCGATTCGATCTCTGTCTTAATCTCAGTAATCAGTTTTACCTGGTTTTTTCTGGCTGAGGCGTATTGTTCCAGGTATTTAAACCGCATATAGAACTGGTTCAGACTTTCGGAAGCAAATATAAATGAAAGCCTGTTGAAGCCATTGCTCGATTTATGTACAGAATATACCATCCCGGCATACTCACCCTTCAATTTGTCCAGATCATCTTGCAGGGCGCCAATGACGGAAGCATCTTCCTGGATTTGCCCTTCGAGAACTTTAACTTCTCTGGAATAGGTATGAATGAGCTTTGTATGGCCCTCGATTTGTTTTTTAATCGCATTGAGTTGCCCGATGCTGGCTTTCTTTTTATTCGATGTCTGGGCTAATATTTGCTGGGCTTCCCTGATTTGTTTTTGGACTTCCTTTTTTTCCTTTTCGAGCTGAATCTTATCTTTTTGTGCAAGTACATCAGCGGATAAATATGGTAGTATTATTATGCAAAAAAAGCAAAAAAATCTACTTAAAGGCATCATACTTTGCAGGTATATTAAAAGGAAATTTAAGAGGTTTATCAGAGATTTCAGCCTTATTATGTTGCAAATTAATACTTGTGACCAGCGGGCCTTTCTTAGCTTTATAGGTCAGGTTTACATGACAGATTTTAGGGAATAAGAATTCTGAAGTTTCCTTGAACTCGCTGTATTTAAGCGTCATAAAATTGCTCGTCGCATCTTCGTTGATCAGAACGGTTTCAATTTTCTTGTTGTCGACGAGCACAAAGCTTTGAATATCCAAAGGCCCTGATTTCTGCTTGATCATATAATAATTGTTCTCTTTTGCGATCTGGGTCTCACGATCGATCGGTCTGGCGAGGTTTCCAAGTATTATAGACTGAATCAAATCAAAATCAACTTTAAAATTGAAGTAACGGCTTATCTCGTCGAAGTTGAAAACGTAATACTCCTTGTCCATTCGATTAATGACGATGGCCGTATCCTTGGTGATCAATACTCTGGTCGCTTCCAAACCGATGGAAGGAGATACGGAAAACCAGATAAGGGAATCCTTTTTAATCCTGATATTGGCATTGCCATTCACTTGTTTGTCTCCTTCTGCATATCTCACTTTGGTTCGAGTCAGGAAATAATCAAAATCGATCTCCTCCACGTTTACATTCTCTTTCTTCTTTGACTTGATCCCTATCAGATCCTTTTTACAGGAGGTAAATATAAATGCAATTACGATCAGGAGAATGGGAAATTTTCTATTCATATAGTTTACGGTCAGCAATTTTCTTATCAATTAATTCTGAGGATTCATCCATCCCTTTGGCTTTTTGCCATTGCTTCACGGCTAAATCAACTTCACCCAATTTAAACAAAATATCGCCATAATGTTCTATTATGGTTCCACTTATATCCGATCCCTTCAACGCTTTCTCAATATAGATTTTTGCTTCCTTATATTCTCCCCGCATATATAGTACCCATGCATGCGTATCTAAATAGGTAGAATTATCCGGGTTTCTCAAAACAAGCTTGGTCGACATTTTCTTTGCCAAATCGAGATTTTCTTTTCTCAAGGACAGGAAATAGCTGTAATTATTCAAGACATGGTCATTTTCGGGGTCAAAGGACAACGCGGCTTCATAGGATTCATCGGATTTTTTATACTCCTCAATATTATTGTAGGCGTCTCCAAGCTGTGCATTAAAAAATGATTTCAACTCCTCGTTCGAACCGGATAGCTTTTTGCCCTGTTCGAGTATTTCCACTGCAGAATCATATGCTTTACTTGCCAAATAGGCTGTTCCAAGAAACCAGCAAATTCCGGCCTGATTCGGGAACAATTCCAAGGCTTGTTCTCCGTCGGATATCGCCTCTTCATATTTTTCCAGTTTGATTTGCACCTGGAGCACATTCTGCCATGTACTGAAATTTGAAGCACCCAAATCCAAAGCTTTTTTGTAGTTATCCAGTGCCAGTAGGTCATTGCCCAATCGCATATTCAAATCACCGTTAATTTCAAACGACCTGGGGTCGTCCGGATGAGCAATTTTTATTTTTTCTCCCAAATCCAGCGCCATCGCTTCGATATCACTGTTCGGAAGTTTTTGGATAAATCCGGCCAATACCTGGATTTTGGGTTGTATGTCCAAATTGCTTATACCAAATGCTTGATTTAAATACTCATTTGATTTCTTGGCATCGCCGCTTTTTCGATAGTGATCAGCTAACATCAATAATGCCCGGGCGCTTTCGGGATCTCTACGGACCAGGTCCTCCAGATAGGGGACGGCCCTTTCACTTTGGTTATTTGATATCAGAATTTCGGCAAGCATAATTACATACCTCGGCTCTCCCGGAAAAGCATCGATAAGCTTTTGTCCTTCGGCTATTGCCAGATCCAGATTGCTTTGTTTTAAATATAATTTTTGCTTTTGCGCTATAACCTGCTCGTTGATTCCAAACTTTTCTTCGATTCTTTCATAAATATTCAAAGCCATGGAATAATCTTCCTGGTATATGTAAAGCGCGGCTAGTTCAAACAGATATTCATCCACTTTTTCGCATTTCCGAATCATAGCCTCGTAGGTCTCCGCAGCACTTTTAAAATCGGACTTTTTGCTGTAAATGTCGGCCAATAGCAGGTAGAAGTATTTGTTTTTTTCATCGAGCTTAACAGCCCTTTGAGCATTGTACATGGCTTTGTCAAATTCATTCCTCCGAACTAGGATCTGCGCGATTCGATAATATGCGGTAGCATTTCCGGGATCTACTTCCAAGGACTGCTGATAGAGTACAAACGACTTTGCAAAGTCATCCAGTATATAATACTTTTCGGCCTCTACGTGATATAGCTCTGCTTTTCTTTTATCTTCGTCCGTGACAACAACCGATGGCGCTTCCTTTGCTTCCTTCTTATCCTTTTTTTTCTTTTTTTGCGCGCTAACCTCGACATTAAGCATCAAAACCAACGCAGTAAATAATAAAAAAAATAGATTTACTCGAGCTACTCTTTGCATATCTTTTGATCAAAACTGTGAAATGGTGTTGTAATCCCCAACACTTAAATCAGTTGCCTTCCCCTCAAAAGTAACGAAATTACCCAACATAGAGTTAGATAAGTTTGCATTTTTGATCTGGCTATCTTTCTGAATTATAGAATTTTGAATCCTGGATTCACTTATTTTCGAATTGTCTCCCACTGAAACGTATGGTCCGATCACGGCATTATCAATTTCTACATTTTCTCCCAAATAAACAGGCTCAATAAGCACGGAATTGTTTGTTTTTGCCGTTTGGCTGATAAGTCTTTTATGCTTCATAAAATTAAAATACGCCCTGTGTGTTTCAACAGTAGCCTGTTTATTTCCGCAATCCAGCCAATCGTCAACCTTCCCCGGGACAAATTTCGTGCCTTTCTCCCTCAATGTTTCCAACACCCTGGTCAGTTGGTATTCCCCGTCGTCTTTGATTTTATTATCAATCAAAACCTCGATCTCATTTTTTACCGAATCTCCGTTTTTAAAATAATAGATTCCGATGATGGCTAAATCCGAAATAAAATCTGCAGGTTTCTCAACAAAATCCATGATCTCACCGTTTGCATTCATCTCAACAACGCCAAAATCCGAAGGATCTTCTACTTGATGAACCCAAATTATTCCGTCTTGTTCGGAATCCAGCCTGAAATTTGCTTTAAACAACGTATCTGCAAATGCTACGATCGTTTTTCCCGTAAGAATATCCGCGGCACAATAAATAGCATGAGCGGTTCCTAACGGTTCATCCTGGTAAAATAAATGGCCTTTTGCTCCGAGTTTGGCCGCTATATCGAGCAGCTCTTTCTCAACTTTTTCACCGAAGTTTCTTCCGATGACGAATCCAATATTTTCAACGTCTTCAACGCATACTTCTTCGATATCGTGTACCAGCCAATAGACGATCGGCTTGCCTGCGATGGGGATTAGTGGTTTTGGAGTTGTAAGTGTGTGCGGCCGGAGACGTTTGCCCATCCCGGCCATAGGAATAATTATATTCATAGTAAAATTGAAGTTCTTTTAGTAACTCTGGATCAATCGAATTTTAAAAATGACACAAAAGTAGCTATTAATTTTTATTTAATTTCAGTTTTTTCCTTTCAACCATGAAAACGATCAGAACAAAAAGAACGACCAGCCCTTCCTTTAAGACCTGGGTAATCATGCCCGACGGAAAATTAATATTCCAGCCCGCACAGAGCAAAATTGTGGTCAACAGTAAGTAAAATCCAATTTTTTTGATGTTGTAACGGACCGGGTAATGCTTCCGTCCGGTAAAATAAGCAAACAGGCACATGTAGAAATAAACAATTAAAGTGGTTACGGCACTACCTTCATATCCAAAATACGGAATCAATAAAAAGTTTAATCCGATAGTAATTATAGCCGCAGATACGGAAATGATGGTCCCGAAATATGTTTTATCGGTAATTTTAAACCAAATGGACAAGTTATAATATAATCCCAAAAACAAACTCGCCATCAGGAGTATAGGGACAATATGAAGCGCAGTCCAGTAATCTTCATCCCGAAGAAAAATATGCTTGATAATATCAAGGTTCAACCCAATTGCCAATACTGAAAAAAGACCGAATATTCCAAAATAGAGAAAGACATGGGCATAGGTTTCTTTGGATTTTTGAGCGCCCGATTCTCTAAAAAAGAATGGCTCCGCCGCATATCTGAATGCCTGAATGGCCAAAGTCATGATCATCGACAATTTATAACAAGCGCCGAAAATTCCTAATGCTTCCTGGTTGTTGAATCCGGCATAGAATCCGTCCGGCAGGATTTTTTTGAGCATCATTCTGGAGAACATCTCATTAAAATTTCCTGCTAATTGAGAAAGCAAAAGCGGAAAAGCGTAGATCAGCATAGGCTGTAAGATTTGAAAATTAATGACAAACCTTACCCTTCGAAGCACACCGGATAAAAGAAATAGATAGCAGGCGTTTGCAATCAGATTAGATATAAATACATACTCTACATTATAGGAAGGATTATATACGTAACTTATTGTTTCTTTCCACTCGTACAAAAAGGTTCCATTCCAAATATTTTTACAGAAATATAGGAAAAAAATATTCAGGCCCAGGTTCAGGCAAATATTTACAAGCTTATACGCTGCAAACTGACCTGCTTTTTGTTCATGTCTTAATTTAACAAATGGAACTGCCATTATTGAGTCTATGGCTATGATGGCAGCAAACCAATAGACAAAATATTCTCTGCCGGGAAACTCCAGCCAGTTTGTTATGGGGGTAGCCGAAGTGACCAGAAGCGTAGTGAGAATTGTTGTGGTAATGAGAACGGAAGAAAAAACATTGCTGTAGATCTGCTCTTCGCTTTCCTTTGACCTGGAGGCAAATCGGAAATAAGCGGTCTCCATCCCATAGAGATAAAGCACATTTAATACGGCCACGTACGAATATAATTCCGTTACGATGCCATATTCCCCAACTTGCAATATTTCCTTTTCCGTGTAAAAGGGTACAAGTAAAAAATTGATGGCTTTGCCAATAATACTGCTCAACCCATAAATTGCGGTCTCATTGGCGAGCTGCTTGAATTTGTTCATTAAAAAAATTGAGAACTATGCGCCTTTAAATTCGGGAGCTCTTTTTTCCAAAAATGCTGTTGTGCCTTCCTTAAAATCTTCGGTTTTACAACAATTTGCAAAACTATTCGCTTCAAATTGGTATCCGTCTTCGTCTTTTGAATACGTCGCATTTACACAGTTTATAACCATTCCTATTGAAAGCGGCGCATTTTTAAAAACTCTAAGCAGAATTTCTTTGGCTTTTTCGAGTCCTTCCTCTTTCGTGGTGACTAAATGATTTATTAATCGCAATGATAGGGCGTCATCAGCCCCAAGCATTTCACCGGTCATCATCAATTCCAGGGCCTTGCCTTTACCAACCAGATGAGTTAACCTTTGCGTTCCACCATAGGCCGGCAGGATTCCGAGGCTTACTTCCGGTTGTCCGAAAAAAGCATTTCCCGTGCCGATTCTAATATGGCAAGCCATCGATAATTCGCAACCTCCGCCGAGCGCATATCCATTGACTACCGCTATGACGGGTTTTGGACAATTTTCTATTAAAGAATAAATCTCCTGACCTCTTTCGGAAAATTTCCTGCCATTCAACTCATTCAATTCCGTGAACTCGGAAATATCAGCGCCGGCGACAAAAGCTTTGTTTCCGGCACCGGTAACTATAATTCCTTTTATCGCAGCAGCATCATATGCATCTTCAATACATGTTTTCAGCTCCGCTAAGGTTATGGAATTTAGAGCGTTCATTTTTTCCGGACGGTTAATTGTCACGGTAAGGATTCCATTGTCCTGAGCTGTAACAAGATTTTTATAATTTGACATAGTCTTTTGGCTAGTTTAAGACAAATATAGTCGCAAATTGGTAATCCCAAATGTACAAAATACCACATAACCTTTCATGCGCTTTTATTTGTGATTACAATTAACCTATTTCGCGTAAATTTTTTTTCAAATAATTTTGTTTACTCAATATATCACTAAATATTAAAAATGTCATATTTATTTACTTCTGAATCCGTATCTGAGGGGCATCCCGATAAAGTTTCCGACCAGATATCAGACGCGGTTCTCGATCATCTAATCGCGGCTGATCCGGATTCCAAAGTGGCGGTAGAAACACTTGTGACTACCGGCCTGACGGTAATAAGCGGAGAAGTTAAAACAAATGCATATATCGATGTGCAACAGGTAGCCCGTCAGACGATCGAAAGAATAGGGTATACGAAAGGAGAGTATATGTTTGACGCTCATTCATGCGGAGTGATATCGGCGATTCATGAACAATCCCCTGACATCAACCAGGGTGTCGTACGAAAGGAGGAAATGGAGCAAGGCGCCGGAGATCAGGGCATGATGTTTGGATATGCAACAAATGAAACCGACAATTTCATGCCTCTTTCACTCGATCTGTCGCATTTAATTCTTCAAGAACTTGCTGAAATAAGAAAAGCAGGTAAACTGATGACCTATCTAAGGCCGGACGCCAAATCTCAGGTCACGATCAGATACGACGGAAACAATAAACCTGAAAAAATTGATACAATTGTTGTTTCCACGCAGCATGATGATTTCGATGAAGAAAGCGCTATGCTCGAAAAGATCAAACAGGACGTCATCGGAATCTTGATCCCGAGAGTAAAATCCAAATTATCTTCAGACATCCGGTCACTGTTTAGCGACGATATCATATATCACGTAAATCCAACCGGCAAATTTGTAATTGGCGGACCGCATGGCGATACCGGGCTTACCGGAAGAAAAATTATTGTTGACACTTACGGCGGAAAAGGCGCTCACGGAGGAGGAGCATTTTCAGGGAAAGATCCCTCCAAAGTTGACCGGTCGGCGGCATACGCTACACGACATATCGCTAAAAATCTGGTCGCTGCCGGGATTGCCGACGAAATATTGGTACAAGTTTCCTATGCTATTGGAGTTGCAAAACCAATGGGTGTCTACATAAATACCTACGGTACTTCAAAAATCGAACTGTCGGACGGAGAAATCGCGGAAAAAGTCGCGGATATTTTTGATATGCGACCCGCCGCTATAATTAAAAGATTGAAACTTAAAGAGCCGATTTATTCTCATACGGCTTCCTACGGGCACATGGGCAGAAAACCGGAAATCCTGGATGTGACGTTCAAGGTAAATGGTAACGACGTGACAAAAACGGTAGAAACATTTACATGGGAGAAACTGGACTTCGTAGAACAGGTAAAACGCGTTTTTGGGTTATAGATCGGAGCGCCTATATCGCATTAAAAAAGGGGTCTGAGCCCCTTTTTTAATGCGACATTATTTTTTCTTTATGTTTAAGTATCTGTTTTTTCAGTGCATCAAACGCTAAATCCGCGGCTGCTTCAAAAGTTTTGGAACGTTCCTTTGCAAATAGCTGATTCCTAGGGATATTCAATTTCACTTCAATTATCTTATTTTCCATATTATTATCCCGGTCGAGTCTCATAAAAACTTCTCCGTCAATAATTCTATCGAAAAACCTGTCTAGTTTATCGGCTTTCTTCTGTATGAAATCAATCAACTTCTGATCAGCGTCAAATCGAATAGAATGCATTTGTAACTTCATAATAAACCGTTTTAAATTTGAAAATGATTAAGCTTTAGGGTGCGCCTGGTCAAATGCCTTTTTAAGCTTACCAAGCGAATTGTGGGTATAAACCTGAGTAGCAGCAAGGCTTTGATGCCCCAAGAGGTCTTTCACGGCATTTAAATCCGCTCCTTTATCAAGTAGATGCGTTGCATATGTATGTCTTAAAACATGAGGACTTTTCTTATCTACTGAAATTCCGGCAAGATACTTCTTCACAATCCTGTTTATCATCATTGGGTAACTCTTCGCTCCTTTATTAGATACGATCAGATATCCATAACTGTTGCCCTGGAATTCATCATTTCTTACGGATAAATATTTTGAAATTAAAGTGCTTAAGCTCTGTGCAATTGGGATTATTCGCTCTTTATTTCTTTTACCGAAAACCTTAATAGAATTATTTGGCAGATCTATGTTATTGATTTTCAGCTCAATCAACTCACCTTGCCTTATCCCTGTGCCGTATAAAATCTCAACTACCAGATAATCTCTTAATTCGGCAAAATTATTATCAAATTTTCCATGATCTAAAAGGAGGGTCATATCCTTTTCCCGAACAAATTGCGGGAGATTCTTTTTTGTTCTAAGGTTTCCCAGCTTGGTCACAGGACTCTTTTCGACAACTCCTTTTTTTAACAAGAACTTGAAAAACGATCTAAGGGTAACGAGCTTGCGATTGATGGAATTGGTGTTCAATCCTTTTTCGGAAAGGGAAACAACCCAATCTCTTAGAATTGCATGGTTTACCTGCTCAACAGGGACTTCGGGGTAATTCGATTTCAGAAACAGGGATAGCTGATCTAAGTCGTTTTTATAAGAAGTGATTGTGTGTCTGCTGTACCGCCTTTCGTATTGAAGATATTTAAGAAATGAATTGGTCATGTTTAAGAAACCCGGAATTGTCACCAAGTTTATTAAACATAAGTAAAAGAATGATAAAAGTAAATCTATCTAGTAATTTTCTTTTGCATACATCTTTTCCCTGTATGCAGCTTTGATTTTCACAGTTCTTCTCTTAACCGATGGCTTCTCATAGAAATTTCTACCTCTTATCTCCTTCAAAATGCCTGTCCTTTCAAATTTCTTTTTAAAACGCTTCAAAGCTTTGTCGATCGATTCGTTTTCCTTTACGTTGATAATGATCATTAAAGTAAATTTTCAGTTTTTTTGAAATCGGACCGCAAATATAGAATTTCTTTTTTACAAGATCAATATCTAAGCAAAGATATCTTCTTAATACAAATTCAGGTTTTAGAACCTCTTTTTTGATCTATTTATGCGCAATGATTTTTAATTAATTCGTCAGCTTGTAGTTTTGCTGAAATTCTTATTTTATGAAACCGGTAGGACCGGAGCAAATTCAGGACACACACGAGCACGATGATATTGCTCTGTGTATCGGCAATCTAAAAAAATATACACGGATGAAAAAACAAAAACCTTCCATTCCACAGGGGACAAGGGATTTTGGACCTGAAAAGATGCTGAGGAGGCAGTTTATATTAAATGCGATAAAAAATGTATTCGAAAAATTTGGCTATCAGCCCCTGGAAACTCCTGCGATGGAAAATCTTTCTGTTTTAACCGGGAAATATGGAACGGAAGGCGATCAGCTCTTGTACAAAATCCTCAATTCAGGAGACTTTCTTTCAAAATCGAGCGAAGCGGATTTTCAAAATGGCTCCAAATTCATTTTACCTAAAATAAGTGAAAAGGGGCTCAGATACGACCTTACCGTGCCGTTTGCACGTTATGTTGTCATGAACCGGCACGAAATTTCATTCCCGTTCAAGAGATATCAAATTCAACCTGTATGGCGTGCAGACCGACCTCAAAAGGGAAGATACAGAGAGTTTTACCAATGCGACGCTGATATAGTTGGCACAAGCTCATTGATTTGTGAAGCCGAAATCATGCTTATGATCAAAGAGGTCATGACCAATCTCGGAATTGAAGGTTTTACCATCTTACTCAACAATAGAAAATTATTAACAGCAATTACGGAATTGATTGGTGCACATGGAAAGGAAACGGCTTTTTGTGTGGCGATTGATAAATTGGACAAAGTAGGCCGAGAAAAGGTAGAGGAAGAATTGGTTGCAGGCGGGTTCTCGGAAGAATCGGTCCAAAAGCTCGACCCCTTTTATAAAATTAAGGGATCAAACGCCCAAAAAATAATCCAACTTGAAAAATTGCTCAGCTCAAGTGAGATCGGAAAAGAAGGAATGGATGAAATTAAGCTGGTTTTTGAATATCTCAATGATTTTGGCTTTGAGGATGCCCGCATCGATCTGGATATAACACTCGCGCGCGGCCTAAGCTATTATACAGGAACCATTCTTGAAGTTCGAGCTAATAATTCGGCCATAAAAAGCAGCATATCCGGCGGAGGAAGGTATGATAATCTAACGGGCGCGTTTGGCCTGGAGGGAGTTTCAGGGGTCGGATTTTCGTTTGGTGTGGATAGGATTTATGATGTTCTTGAGGATTTGGACCTTTTTCCAAAAGAATATCAATCTTCGACAAAGGTCTTGCTACTTAATTTTGACCGGGACTCGTTTAAAAAAGCATTGAAAATTCTGGCAAAATTAAGGTCGGCCGGAGTAAAAAGTGAAATCTATCCGGATCCTGCAAAGATCAAGAAGCAGATGAATTATGCAAACAAAAAGGGTGTTCCTTATGTATTGATGATTGGTGAAAATGAAATTAAAGAAGGGAAGTATCAATTGAAAAACATGGATACGGGCGAACAACTTAAACTTGATATTGATCAAATTTTGGAGCATTTTTCCAATTAAATTTGATTTCAGTTACATCTTAAGGCGCAATAAGTATAAATAATTAAATTTGACTTGGCTCGTTAACTCACTGTTGAATAAGTCTTATTTTGTTTCCGGTAAAAAAAAGTTTATTTCTTTCGCTGCTTTTTCTGCTCGCCTGCCTGCATCAGGCCATTGGGCAAGGGGCAAAGTTTGAAGTCAATTCAGACATTGGATGTAATCCGTTTACCGTTGTCGTTACCGACTTGTCGGGCGCCCCTGATACCGTTGCGGTAAATTACGACTGGGGGGATGGTAGCCCGCTGGATTCGACCGAGTATCATACGTATTCGCAACCCGGTACTTATACCATCATTCAAACGGTGGCAAACGCTAATCCTCGACAAGACACTGCAATAGTTGAAGTAATTAATCAATACCCTCCGGAGTTTCACTTATTCAATTGCAAGGGCACCTTTGGTTCCGTCATAGTTCAGGATACCCTGTACGAAGCTTTTGAAATCGATTGGGGAGACGGCAACTCTGAAATCGCACCCGCATATGCGCTTGTTACCCACAACTATGGAGTTATAAGCAGTTTTAACGTAACCGTCAAAGGACTAATAAACGGATCACAAACTGCGACTGATTCGTCCAATATAAATTGTCATTCGACAACTAAAAGACTTAACATGATCATCGATATTCAACCGGCAGTCCTTAATGAGGTCCAGGTTGTTGAAACCGATAATACCAGCGGAAGTATATCCATAAATTATACACTGCAACCCGACAATAACTATTTAATTGAATTGAAAAGCCAAAACCAGCCGGGCTATACAATTGTAGATACGATCAACCAGGTATTAAATCCCGATAATTATCTCATCCGGAATCTGAATACAGCAGATAATTACTACTGTATAAGCGTCACGGCATTTGACCCGTGTGACGGAGACAGGAGGCAATCCAATATTGGCTGCAGCATTAATTTAACTTCAACGGCACAAAATCAGCAAAACTTGGTTGAGTGGTTTACCTCTTCATCTGATTTTCTGAACTATACTGTTTATAAGGATGGAGCCGTTGCTTCGACAATAACCAATCAGGGGCAAACTCAATTCACAGACGATCAGGTTGTCTGCGGGATAAATTACAACTATCAGTTGAGCATGATGGAAAATAATGGATTTTTAAGTATATCGGATACTAGCTCAGTGACGGCCATAAGCACCGACATCCCGGAGCCGATAATCAATATTTCTGCGACAGTCTCCGGGCAGGACATAATTATAAGTTGGGAAGAGCCGCAAAATTACGTGGCGACCGGGTACGTTATTTCAAGATCAAAAGACAGTAATAATTACGAGGTATTGGATACGCTGACGACAAACTCATATACCGACCCGAATTTATTTACTCAAAGCACCCAATATTTTTACAAAATCGAATATTTTGACGCCTGTGGAAATTTGTCTGAAGAAAGTATCGTGGCAAGCCCGGTCTTGTTGGTAAGTGAATCGGACAAGACCTTATACTGGACAAACTATGAAGGTTGGTCAAACGGAATAAGTGGGTACCTGCTTGAAAAGTACGATGAAAATGGAAACCTGATAGAAACCATTGATTTGGGGATCTCGACGAGTTACCGGGAAGATCCTGTCTCAAACCCTTATCAGTTTATTAGCTACAAAATAATTGCCATCCCGAATGATTTTACCAACGGAAATGTTGAATCAAATCTATTGAAAGTGATTTACAGGTCAAAAGTAGCATTTCCAAATGCATTTTCGCCGGATGGTGACGGATTAAATGATATTTTTAATTTTGAGAGTAGATTTATTAAGGCCGTGCGCATGAAAATCTTTAACCGGTGGGGCGAGCTGGTATATCAAACTACTGAAGTTGATCGGGGTTGGGACGGCACCATTAATGGAAAGCCGGCGCCCCTGGGAACTTATATCCATCACACGGAGTTGACAGATGATATGGGCATTACGTTTATAAAATCCGGAGAAATCATATTAATAAGATAAAATTGTATACATATGGACATGGCGAATATGTTTGGGAAAATGCGTGAGATGCAAACCAAACTGAAAGAGGTGCAAGAAAATCTCGACAAGATTACAGCGGAAGGCGAGTCCGGAGGCGGTATGGTAAAAGCAACCGTTAACGGAAGGAAAAAGGTAATCTCCGTCCAAATCGAAGAATCTTTAATGACCAAAGAAGACAGAGAAACGGTCCAGGATCTGGTGGTGGCCGCAATCAATGCAGCGTTACAAAATGTTGAAATCAAGTCCGGCGAAGAAATAAAAAAAACAACCGAAGGCATGATGCCAAATATACCCGGATTGGATCTTAGCAAGATGTTTTAATGGCATCCGTATCCATTGTAATTCTGAATTATAACGGCAAACATTACCTGGAAAAGTTCCTTCGGACCGTTATAAAAAATTCAAAAGGTCATGAGATCGTTGTCGCTGACAACAATTCAAGCGATGGATCAATTGATTTCTTAAAAAGAAACTTTGATGGGCTTAAAATTATTTCGTTCGATCGGAATTTCGGATTTTGTGAAGGATACAACAAAGCGCTATGCCAGCTTTCAAGTGATTTTTTTGTGCTTCTTAATTCCGATATTGAAGTTACTGAAAATTGGATAGAACCGGTTCTAAACCTTTTTGATAAAGATGAAAAGATCGCGGCGGCACAGCCAAAATTATTGGATTACAATAAAAAAAAGAAATTTGAATATGCCGGAGGAGCAGGAGGATATATCGATAAATACGGCTATCCGTTTTGCAGAGGCCGGATATTCGATTCGATCGAAGATGACAGAGGTCAATATGACGATACAACAGAGATCTTTTGGGCGTCCGGCGCTTGCTTGTTTATAAGAGGAAATTTGTTCAAAAAATACGGTGGATTTGATGCGGACTTTTTCGCTCACATGGAAGAAATCGACCTTTGCTGGAGGTTGAAACAAGATGGTTTCAAGATATTCTACTGTGCCGAATCGACAATATTTCATGTCGGAGGAGGCACGCTGGCGTATGCCAATCCCCAAAAGACCTATCTGAATTTCAGGAATAGCCTTATGGTGTTATTCAAAAATCTTCCGACAAACGAATTTATTGCAAAATTGATTCTCAGATGGTTGCTGGATTATATTGCGGCTACAAAGTTTCTCCTGACCGGAAACATTAAGGATTCAATAATGGTGATAAAAGCACATCTGTACATTTGGAAAAACATCGCGCCTCTTTATAAAAAAAGAAAATTAGCGCATCATTCCAGACGCAATCTGACTGGTGTGTACAATAAATTTCTCCTATTCACCTATCATATTGCAAGGGTAAGGAATTTCAGTGATTTGAAATTTTAGAAGGTGTCAGTACCACAAAACATTCTTTCTTCGCCGCATTTGCTTCCTCAAATTGAGGATCCAAGCCAAACCCAGGTAAATAATTACCGGCGAACCGAAAGTGAGAAAAGAAGCATATATAAAAAAAATCCTAATACTTGAGATCGGAATATCCAATTTTTCTCCTAGTCTTGTACATACGCCAAATGTCTGTGTCTCGAAAAAAGTTTGAATTTTTTTCATTTTTTGAAGTATTTTTGACTAAAATCAAACTATAAATTCTTCCAATACAAAAATAGCATCTTTTTTTTTTGTAATGTTGGAATAATTAAAATATAGCAATATTTTTGCCCAAAGCTAACTTTTAATTTAAATAGAAATCCAGATGAGAAAGTTTATTTACGCCCTACTTACTATAGGAGTACTGACTTTTTATGGTTGCGCTATGAATCAAATGATGAAAATGGCGAAAGACCAGCAGTTAACAGTAGACCCGGATCCGCTTGAAGTTCATGCAGACAAGGTGAATTTTGAAATATCGGCCGTACTGCCGGTAAAAATGTTAAAACCCAATTTGACTTATTCGGTACAGCCTTCGTATGAGTACGCGGGAAAATCTTCTAAATTCGATGAGATTAAGTTTACTGCAAACGAATTCCCAAACAGGGATACGCAACAGCCTAGAGTTTCAGAAAAATTTGAAATGCCTTACGATTCCGAAATGGATAAAGGCGCTCTTACCATTGTCGGATGGGGAACAAACGATAAGAATGGCAAGAAGAAAGGTCCGACAGAGAAAATGGAGATTGCAAAGGGCTTAATCACTACTTCTAAGTTAGTTAAACCAACCTATTACGGCGCATACGTAAGTTACGATTACAAAGACGAAACTGTGGACGGGTGGACTCCGGAAGAAGAACTTGAGCCTACAAATGTCAATTTCTACTTTTTACAGGGAAGTTCCGTACTTAGATCCTCTGAAAAACGAAGTGATCGGGGTAAATTCTTCCAGGCTTTCATCGCTGAAAAAAACGTAACAAGAACCGTAACAATCACTGGTACGCACTCTCCTGAAGGCCCGGAACGAGTCAACAGCGACCTCTCCAAAAACAGAGCTGAAAAAATAGAGGCGTATTACAAACAAATGATGGATCGGTACGATTATCAGGGTGCTGCCGAACAAATAAAGTTTGTGTTGAAGCCCGTTATTGAAGACTGGACTGAATTCAAAGCTGCTCTTGAAGATTATGACGGAATCGATCAGGCGGCAAAATCTGAAATTTTAAACATTGTAAACGGATCAGGATCATTCGAAGACAAGGAAGATGCACTCCATAAGCTCTCATCATACAAAAAAATATTCGCTGACATCTATCCCGATTTAAGGGCTGCCAAAACTGAAATTTTAACGGTTATTGAGAAAAGAAGCGATGCTGAAATTTCAGTTCTTGCAAAACAAATTGTAGAAGGTAAACTTCCTGCCGATACCCTTTCTTACGGTGAGTTGGCTTATGCCGCTTACCTCACTCCGTCGTTAAAGGAAAAAGCTGCCATCTACGAAGCTACGGTTAAGACTTACGACAACTGGGCTGCTCATAACAACCTGGGCGCTGTTTATTTGCAAATGGCAGTTGCAGGAGAAGGAGACATGAATTCAAATGCTGAAAAAGCTATTACTCAGTTTGAAATCTCCCTGAACAAGAAAAACAATGCCTATGCAAAAGGAAATATGGGCAGCGCCGAGCTCATGCAAGGCAATGCTGAAAAAGCCTATGCTTCTGTTTCTGATGCCATAAGCATGAGTCCTCCGTCAAAAATCGTTTATGGATTCAACGGAACAAAGGGATCGATTGAGATTATGATGGCAAATTATTCAGATGCTGTAAAATCATTGTCCAACGCAACTGATAATGCCGACAACTTATTCAATAAGGGATTAGCTCAGGTTTTGGCAAAAGATTATCAAAACGCAATCATTACTTTTGATGAACTTTCCGATAAAGATAGCGATTATGCCATGGCCTATTACGGGGCTGCCGTTGCTTCATCCAGATTAGGGAAAGGAAGTGATGTCGTTTCCAATGTAAAAAAAGCTATTGGAAGTGACCCGGCCCTGAAATCAAAAGTTGCCGGAGATCTTGAATTTGCCAAGTTTGCTTCGGACAGCAACTTCATAGACGCCGTAAAATAAATTATTCTCAAACATATTTTGAGCCCTCTCAGTTTTGAGAGGGCTTTTTTTTTGAAATCAAAAAGGCAATACTTTTTGTTATATCCAATAATGTATATTTTTGCGTTCCTTAAAAAATTAAAAAAGAATGGTTGAAAAGCAATTCAGAGAGGTTATTAGAGATGCGATGTCGGAAGAGATGCGTCGCGATCCCAACGTGTTCCTGATGGGTGAAGAAGTAGCTGAATACAATGGAGCATATAAGGCAAGTCAGGGGATGTTGGATGAATTTGGACCTGAAAGAGTTCTGGATACTCCAATATCTGAATTGGGATTTGCCGGACTGGGAGTAGGCGCCGCTATGAATGGATTAAGGCCAATCATTGAATTTATGACATTTAATTTCTCCTTAGTCGCCATAGACCAAATCATTAATAGCGCTGCGAAAATAAACTCGATGTCGGGCGGATTATTTACCTCACCGATTGTTTTTGGAGGACCGACAGGTAATGCAGGGCAACTTGCAGCACAACATTCGCAGAATTTCGAAAATTGGTATGCAAATACTCCCGGATTAAAAGTTATTGTCCCTTCTAATCCGTATGATGCCAAAGGGCTCTTGAAAACGGCCATACGGGACAATGATCCTGTAATTTTTATGGAATCCGAATTGATGTACGGAGATCGGGCCATGATTCCGGAAGATGAATACCTGCTCCCCCTTGGTGTTGCCGAGGTAAAAAAAGAGGGAAAGGATGTAACATTGGTTTCTTTTGGTAAAATGATGAAAATTATCGATCAGGCATCGGAAGAACTTCAGAAAGAAGGTATTTCGGCTGAGGTTATTGATCTGAGGACGGTTCGTCCGCTGGATTATCCGGCAATCGTTAATTCCGTAAAGAAAACGAACCGGTTGGTAATCGTTGAAGAAGCCTGGCCGATGGCCTCCATTTCAACAGATATTTCTCACCATATTCAAAAAAATGCTTTTGATTATTTGGATGCACCGGTCGCAAGGGTAAACTCCATGGACGTTCCTTTAGCGTATTCATCAACTTTAATTGAAGCTTCACTTCCTAACATTAAAAGAACGGTGGAAGCCGTCAGATCCGTGTTGTACCTTTAGACGTTTTACCAATCGCAAATAGACTCTAAATATTCTGGCGGTCCGTCGCGAAACCAGTCATCAAGCGGATCAATTCCCTTTAACTGTTGCCCTCTCATGCGGGATACGGCAATATACTGGCCAATTCAGTTCCGAGCATGTTGGTCCGGACCCGCACAGGAGATAACCGCTTTATTGATTTTCATTGTAGCAAGGTTTTAATATCAAAGCCTAAAAAATAATCGGAACCAAACAAAAATACTGAAAATACAATTCGGTCCCCGGGTTTTAAATTTGCTTTTACACGCTAAAGCTTAGAAGTAGGTAAACTGAAATAAAAGGTACTTCCCTTTCCAAGTTCGCTCTTCGCCCATATACTACCATTATTGATTTCTATAAACTCCTTGCACAGGATAAGCCCCAAGCCGGTCCCTTTTTCTTTGCTGCTACCTATTGATTTCGGGTTGATGTCAATTCTAAACAGTTTCTTTAAATCCCCTTCCTTCATGCCAATACCGTTATCTGAAATGGAATATGTTACAAAATCTTTAAAAATCTTTGCATTTAAAATGATTTTCCCCCCAATATTGGTGAATTTTATGCTGTTGCTAATCAGATTTCTTAAAATAGTCTTTATCATATTGCCATCTGCAAAAGCATGTATATGCTCTTTTACTTTCGATTGAATTAAGATATCCTTGGTTTTTGCATTGTTTTCATTTAGCTCCAACACCTCATTTGTGATCGCCTTTAAATCAAGCAATTCCGGATTGAAGTTTATTGATCCGGTCTGTGACCTGGACCATTCAAGTAAGTTTTCAAGCAGGAGTCTTCCGGATTTCGCCGATTCGTTTATAAGGTTGGCTAATTTGATCGCATCCTCTCCGTGTTCGGATTCTATTTCTCGCTGTAATACCTCGCTGAGGCCGAGCAATTGATTTAAAGGACTCCTTAGATCATGGGCTATTATCGAGAAAAATTTATCTTTAGTGGCATTCAACTCTTTCAGATTTCTTTTTTGTTGCTGCAATTCCAGGTGAGTTTTTACCCTTGCAAGTAATTCAGCTTTATTGAACGGCTTGGTGATATAATCAATACCGCCAACTTCAAATGCTCTGGTGATACTCTCAATATCAGTCTTTGCCGTTAGAAAAATTATCGGAATATCCTTTGTTTCGTTGTTAGATTTGAGCCTTTGGCAAACCTCAAAACCATCCATTTCCGGCATCATGATATCCAAAAGAATTAAATCAAAATCAGCTCTTTTTACGTGATTCAATGCAGCTTTACCGTTCAACGCATAATTGATCTCATATCCAACCTGTTTCAGAAAATTAGCGACAAGCTGAATATTTTTGGTAACGTCATCTACGATCAGTACTTTCCTGGGATTTTCTTTATTCACTTGATTTTCTTTATAGGGAATTCTTTAATTCGGCTATTAACTCCGGATAAGACTTCAATACATCATTCATATTATCAATGTCAAAGTTCTTAGCATGCATCACCAGTACATCGCTGAAAGATTGAAGAGATTTAAGGTTGTATTCCAAACCAATGCTCTTCATACCCTGTGCAAATTCTTCGATTTCGGCGAATGAAGAAGTTATCAATGAAGATTCCCATTTTTTGTAATGTTTTCCCTCCAACAGTTTGACAACCTTTGATACTACCTCTTTATCTAGTACTTCCAAACTCGGATCGGAGCTATCTGAAATCTCATTTTGCCAGTTAATTTGAAAATGCGTACTGACAGTTTCTACCAGTTTCGGCAAATAGACCGGTTTAGTTTGCACATCGATAAATTCTCCGAGATATTTATCATCAATTCCGCCCATTGAAGAAATTCCGATGATTGGAGCGGATTTAAATTTGTCGGTGGCACGGATCATCTCCAGTTCGTTCTCCAGGGTGCGCTCATCGATAATTTCCATAATTATCAAATCCACCTTTTCAACCTGCGCTATTTCAATATTTTCAAGGCTTTCACTTTCAATAATCGTACATTTGGATTGAAGAAATACTGCTTTAATCAACTTTCGATTAGATATTTCTTTGTCAATAATCAAGATCACAACATCTTTCAGCGCGGGGCTTTCAAACCTCAAAGTTTTCTCAGGTTTGTCTGCTGCCTTCTCAAGAGTTTTTGAGATGTCAATGTCTTTTAGCAAGACTTCAAACCTGCTCCCTTTGCCGGGATCACTCTCCAACAATATGTCGCCTTTAAAAAGCTCAACCAATCGCTTTGTAATTGCCAGCCCCAATCCGGTGCCCTGAAACTTCTTTTTATCCTGATCATCCTGTTGCCTGAAAGATTCAAATATGGATCCCTGAAGATGTCTGGGAATCCCAATCCCGGTGTCCTCAACTACGATTGATATGGTTGCTTTATTGTAATTATTCCTGCTATCGATCCGCTTTGCACTCAGGCTGATTTTACCCCTGTCTGTAAACTTTACGGCATTGTCAACAAGGTTTAATAATACCTGCTTGATTCTCAATTCATCCAATATTAAGGCTTTAGGAACTCCCTTATCGATTGCAAACGAATAATCCAGTCCTTTCTCAAGCGCCCTGAGCGAGAATATATGCTTGATTTCTTCAAAAACAGAAAATAGGTTTACCGGAGAAAGATTGATGCTCATTTTTTTTGCTTCGATTTTCGACAAGTCAAGAATATCATTAAGCAAGTTGAGCAGGGTATTTCCGCTTGATTTGATTGACTGTAAATATCCCTTGAGTACCGGGTCCTGTATTCTGGAATATAGCAAATCACTAAATCCGAGAACAGCATTCATCGGAGTGCGAATTTCGTGCGAGATGTTCGCTAAAAACGAACTTTTCGATCTGTTGGCTTTTTCGGCTTCTTCCTTCGCCAGCTTTAACTCTTCTTCCGCCGCTTTGTTTGCCGTAATGTCAGTAATTACCGCAGCATATCTTGAGGGGTTCTCTTGCTCATCATAAACGGTGCTTTCCCTGTACCATATCCATTTTTGAATATTATTTTCCGATTGAACTCGAAATTGCATATCCAGAGATTCCTGCCTGCCCTTTCGATAATTATTCAGTTCAGGGATCACCCATTTTTTATCTTCAGGGTGGAGCAGTTTCAATGCATTGAGCGGATTATCCGTATACTGTTCAGGGCTGATTCCAAGGATATTTCGCAGATTAGGACTCACATATAATATTTCGTTCGTTACGCTTATCAGTACCAGGGCATCCTGGCTTCTTTCTGCCAGCTCCCGAAATTTCTCCTCGCTTTCTTTTAAGGCTTCCTCGGCGGTAACACTGTCTGTAATATCCCTGATAATAGCAATCACTTCGTCCTCCTTACTCGTGCGCAGTCTGGTTTCATAGTAAAAGGGAATACCGTTCACTTCCAGCTTGTAATTATAGGTTTGCATCTCTCTTGTATCGACTGCCAACTGCAAATAAGTATAGAATTTATCACTTAACTCTCCGGGAAATACTTCTGAAAACGGCCTGCCAATAAATCGATCCGCAGACAATAATAACCTATTCGTATCCTCGGTATATATTGCCTTGAAAAACCCATCGCTGGAAAATACGAATATTAAATCTGGAATAATTTTCAAAAGTACTTTCTGGTGCATCTCACTGGCCTTGAGTGCGCGCTCAGCTTCCACGCGTTTTGAAATATTATGAGATAATGAGATTACGGAATGCACATTGCCGTTATCTTTCAGGATCGGAAAAATTATTTCGTTAAGTATCAGGGTGCCTTGACTTGTGCTCCAGATATCTTCTTTTCCGTCAAAATCGACTTCAATTTCGTGGTTTATGGTTTTCCTGGATCTGTAAACTTTACGATATACCCGATCAAGTCCCTTATCTATCGATTGTTGATTTGTGAGAATATTGAATCTTTCATGCGTGGTATTCCTACTTTCTATGCCCAATAGTTTTCGTTGTGTTTCATTTATTCTGGCCGTATATCCATGTTCATCAAATATTTGCAATCCTATCGGAAGATTGTCAATAATACTATCGAGGTACCTTTTACTCTGATCCAGTTCTATAAGTGCATTTTTCCGCTGGGTGATGTCCTGAATGGCACCGATAACTTTACACAAATTAACATTACAATCTTCTTCTATAAGTTGTAATTTGTCTAAAACCCATTTCACTTTTCCATTTGATGTTCGAATTCGATATTCGAGATCAATTATTTTCTCCAATGACAATTTTACCAAACCGGGTAAAACAACATTTTTAAAATCTTCTTCCAGAATAAGCGAGTACCATCCCGCTCCTTCCTGACTTATTTCTTTCAGCGTATAGCCGGTTAGCTTTACAAGTGATCCGCTGGTCCACTCTAATTTCAAATGATTTGACTGAATCGCCGCCGAATAGACAAAATCATTTGTAAGCTCCGAAATTACCCGGTGTCGTTCTTCGCTTAGTTTTAATGCCTCCCGGGTTTTTTTCTCTTTTGTAATATTCTCTTTTATCGCCAAATAGTGGGATATCTGTTGTGTGTCGTCAATTATTGGGGAAATAATGGCCTTTTCCCAAAAAAAGGACCCCGATTTTGTTTTATTCCTGAATACTCCCTCCCATGTCTTACCGGAAGAAATGGTATCCCAAAGATTTTTGTAAAATGCTTTTGAATGATTTCTGGTCTTTAATATCCTCGGGTTTTGACCTTTTACTTCTTCCTCCGTATAACCTGTGGTTTCACAGAAAGACTTATTTACATATTCAATACTTCCGCTCTTATCCGTTATAACGATGCTTGAAGGACTCTGATTTATAGCGGTGTTTAATTTTCGGATCTCAAGTTCGTTTTGCTTCCGTTTAGCGATGTCCCGAAATGCAGTCACCTTCAGCGGTTCATCTTCTTCAATTACAGTTCTTGTTTCAAGTTCTACGGGGATTTTCCTCCCCAATTTAGTAATGGCACTGGATTCGTACGGGCTGGATTCGTCCTCTTTAATTAGATTTATAAAGACCTCTTTCGATTCAGCCCCGGCAAACAACTTAACAAAATCCTCACCGATCAATTCTTTCCGGCTGTACCCCAACATATTGAGAACCCTCTCATTACAATCAAAAATTTTCCCGTTTTGATGAAGAATTATGCCCTCAAGGGAAAGATCGGAAAGCTTTTTGTATCGATCTTCACTTTCTTTCAATGCCTGCTCCGCCTCTTTCTCTCTTGTAACATTTTCAACTATTCCGACCAGGGATTCAGGTCTGCCTCTTTCATTTTGATAGGCTGAAACATTAAGTTTCACCCAAATTGATCTTCCTCCTTTTTTTATTAATCTCTTTTCGATCAGATAAGACGGAATAGTTCCGTCTAGCAGGTCCTGAAGAAGTGGAAGTTCGAGATTCAGGTCGTCCGGATGTGTAAACGCTTGAAAATTCAAGTGTCTAAGTTCTTGACCCGAATAACCCAACATTTCGGAAAAGGCCGGATTGAACGATTTAAGGTTTCCGTTATGTGAGGTAAGTACCAAACCAATATTTGATCCTTCAAAGATTCTTCTAAGCCGCTGATCACTAATTTCTCGACTTTTTTCTTCGATCCCGCTTCGTATGCAGTTGGTTATCGGGGCAATTGCCGACCGGATCAGAGCAATTTCATCTTCCGGCCACAACACACGATCCTTTGATACGGAGCACATCAAAAATCCCCAATACTCACTTTTAATAATGATTGGAAGAATCAGTACTTTCTTGATATTAATTATCTCCAATAAGGACCTTTCTTTCTCAGAAAAAGCCGAAACTTCGCTACATATGATCTTGCCCTCGGATAATATTTTCAACCAACGTTCAAAATTTGGACGATATGGCATCATGCTAAAGAGCGAATTATCTAATTGCGCACGTGTCTGCTCTAAATTCCACGCACTTATCTGAGACATCAGTAGGTTTTCCTGATAATCATATTTATTCTCAAACAGGGCTACCCGGCAAGATTTGGTTACTTTTCCGATCAATCCCAATACTTCTGTAATATTTCGCTCATAAGAAGCATCGCGCATGAACAGATTTTGAATCTTGATAATTGTTTCCAGATAATTTTCCTTCAATCCTCGCTCGTCAGGGTACTTATCCTCAATTTGGTGATCAACGAAATCCAATAAAAAAGATATCTCGACCTTTCTCATAGATTTTGATACCACCCGGAAGAAACGCAAATTTCTTACAATAACGGGGGGAAAATCTCTTTTGAAATTTGTAAACAAAATTACATTGATTTTTAAATCATGGAAGTGCTTGATGATTTGCGAAAGCTGCTGTTCATCTATTGTAAACAACAGTTCATCATCCATGACAATAACATCGTTGGGAGTTAAGCCCTGATCATAAATATGAAGCAGACTGTCAAATTGATAGATACTCCTTGCATATCGATGTCGCTTGATAAACTTTCTGAGATTTTTACAGAACGATATACTTTTTGAAAACAGAAAATACCTTATCAATTTTACTTCACTCGCCATTTTAAGCCTCCGGTTTTACCAAACGGTATTTGTTGCGAAAATTTCAAACATAATTTACTGAAAACACTTATAAAATATCAATTTGCTTTCGTAAACTCTTATAACTCTACCCAGTTTCCGGTTCTTTCTGATTCAAATATGGCTTCTATTGCAGCAACATTACCCAGTGCGTTTTCCAATGATACCGGAACCTCCCCGTCCCTTAATATCGCATTGGAAAATTCTTCTCCCTGAACGGTGTATTGATCGCAAACATCAAACGATATTTCTTCTTTGTCCAGGCCATATAAATCTCCACCATCAATAAACAGTTTACACTTCCTGTCGTTTGGCGCATTAAAAGGAATATCGACCTCTATCTTTTTTTGTTCGCCGTAAAAAATCATGCTTTGATGAGGTACAAGCTGCGTACTTACGGTAAAATTACACTGGCCCGAAGGAAAGTCTAACAATACGGATGCCAGCCGGTCGATCTTTAATTCAGGGTCCCGATCTACCAGCGCCAGTACTTTTTGGGGCTCCTCGCCTAAAATAAAACGTGCTATATGAACCGGATAACAACCAATATCCCACATTGCTCCTCCACCGTAATCAAATATATTTCTGATATTTTCGGGATCGGTTTTGTAATAACTAAAGAATCCGTGTATTGCCCGCAGTTTGCCAAGTTCTCCGCGATTAATCCTGGCTGCCACATCGATCCACTGAGGATGTGTACGGACCATAAACGCCTCACCTACCTTTACGTTTTTAGCATCTCTCAAAATCATTAATTCACGTATTTCATGACTTTTCAGCGTAAGGGGTTTTTCACACAAAACATGTTTTCCATGTTGGATGGCTTCTTTGGTCCATTCATAATGTAGGTGATTAGGCAATGGATTGTAAATGGCTTCAACTTCCGGATCACTGATCAATGCATTATAACTGTCATAATATTTTGGGATTCCCAGGGTTTTGGCGACTTTTCGGGCTTTTATTTTATCTCTTGATGCTATGCCAATTATTTCCATATGCGCTCCTTTTTGCATAGCAGGGACAACTTTTTCGATTCCGATTTTGGCTGTACTCAGAACCCCCCACTTTACTTTTGCTTTGCCCATTTTTTTAATTGTTATTTGCAACTTATGTTAGAATCAATAAATATACTAATTCTACAAACATCGATTTACACTTTGATTTGCTTTGAAAACAATTCTTAAAACCACTATTTTTTTCTTTATCCTGTTTCTGATTTTCTATTTCAGTGCCAATTACGTATTAAAAAAATTATCGGGACGGATAATTTCAGAGCTGCAACCCCGGCTCGAGCAACAGGGAATTATCATCCGAAATTTTGATTATTCGAATGTACATCTCACTTCATACAACTCCTGTACATTAAAAAAGGTCGATCTGGATTTTTATCTAAATAGAAATCTTTACGGAAAAGAAAGTTTTAGCGCCCGATTCAATGCGGAATCCATATCTCTGCGGTTTGCAGATTTCGAAAATCCTTCTTTTTTCTTCACTTTTGAGGATTTCAGGATATTTGTAGCGCCTGAAGAAACATCCGACAAAAGACCTTTTGGCAAATTGGACAATGGATACTTAAAAACCAGAATCCCTCTTTATCTGAAAAATCCGGAAGAATCGGCAAGAGAAATACTTAATGAAGTCAGGAAACTATTCAGGGAGAACAAAACCCCAATCGATTTGGAGATTGATGTAGATGCTTTATTGGGGATAGACAGCAGGGAGGTAAAAGTCGGTCTATTTACACAAAGAGAAGGTGATATTACTTATTTGAAATTTGAAGATGACGATATTTACGAAGCAGCCAAAGCGTTTGAAATAGATCTTGCTGAAAAAGAAGCCGAAATAATTGCCAATTACCCGAGTAAAGTTCCGGCGATGATTAAAATAACAAGAGATGCAAAACGTCTTTCCAAACTGGAAAAAGATATCGATCCTTCGTTCCCGGAAGATGCATTTCGGCATATTTTCTGGAGCTATCATCTCTCCCGGGAATTCGGGCCGGAACTTGCAAAAGAAATCAGTGATGCTCATGAAACTATTCCGGGAAATACGGCTGAAGAACGGCACATGGACTATCATAACAACGCCATTGGAATACAATTGGCACAACAAAAAATGTCCTTAGAAGAACTTAAGCACCAGGTATTGAATTCCAGGGAGATCATTAGAAATCCCGAAGAAATTCGTCGGAACAGATAAATCTCAGCAAAAGCATCCGGCATAAAATATATGGATCTCCGGAACTTTTCAAGATCAATAACGTTTCTAATTAAGAACTCGAAATATGAATTTTTCAAACACAACTAAAAAGCTGATCACATTTGCCTTTGCAGGAGTCATCGCTGCGGGAAGTTTCTCGCCTCCTGTAACTTTTGGAAGGGATGTAAACGGAGCTGTCGCAATTGAAAATAAAGATAGCACGAATGTCAAAAATCAAGTAAAACAGGTAAAAGCAAGCTCCAAAGGAAAGGAGGCAAAGTCGAAATCAAATGCGCACCTAACCTACAACTTTTTATATTATTTGGTCGCCAAATTCCTGGAAACGAATCCTCTTTCAAGGCCCAAATAATTCTATCTGGAAAATTCTCTGAGCTCTTCAACTTTAATTTTTCCCTCATACAAGGCACGCCCCACAATTACACCGTAGAGGCCCATATCGCGCAACTTTTTTATATCCTCTATCGATCTTACTCCCCCGCTGGCAGCTATGCTCATGTTTGGAAATTCGCTTACTAGATTTTTATAAAGCTCAAAATTTGGCCCTTCCAGTACGCCGTCACGATTCATGTCGGTCACCTTTAAATACTTGAGCCCACGCATATGAAAATACTCGATATGTTCGTAAACGTCAATATCAGCCTTTCTGGCATATGCTTTATAAATCAATTTACCATCCGCAACATTAGCCATAAGAGAAAGTTTCTCTCTTCCATACGACATAATCCAGGAAGCAAAAAGTTCATTGTTATTTACTGCAACACTTGAAGCGGTGAAATAATTAGCTCCGTACTCCAAAACTTTGTTGATATCTCCGTCGGTACGAATGCCCCCCATAAAATCTATTTTGAGATCGGAATGATTGGCAATTGCCTCAAGCGTATCATAGTTTCGGGGTGTTTCATTCTTTACCCCATCCAGATCCAAAAAGTGCACTACTTCCACGCCATTATCTTCCAGCAATTTAGCGGCATCGATCAGGTTGAAATCATACTTGAGCTGATCGGTAAAATCACCTTTTTTTAAAAGTACTACCTGGCCTTTAGAAATCGATAATGACGGAATAACCTTAAACATTTCGCAGTTTTATATGAAACTTTAATAATAGAAAAAAAAAAAAACTTTGGAAATTTTAGGCCATTAAAATTAAAGGGTGCCCTCAGAGTTTTACGTAAGTAATTTAAAGCCCTCTCCATGCACGGTCAATATCTTCAGGCTATCATCACCTTTGAGTAGCTTTCTCAGTTTTGTAATGTAAACATCCATGCTCCGCGCATTAAAATAGGAATCGTCCCCCCATACCTTTTTGAGCGCCACACTTCTTTCAAGTGTTTGGTTTTTGTTTTGTACCAGGAGTTTCAACAATCCTGTTTCTTTGGTCGTCAGTTTGGTAATTGCCCCGCCTTCTTCAAGCTGTCGTTTGCGGGTATCAAATACAAATTTACCAATATTAAATATTGTTGGGTCTTCTTCCCTCTTATTGTTGTTTTTTACTCTTCGCATTACCGCCTGAATCCGCAACAGCAATTCTTCCATGCTAAATGGTTTGGTCATGTAATCATCCGCACCGATCTTCAAACCTTTAATCGTATCTTCTTTCATAGATTTGGCCGTGAGAAAGATAATTGGTATTTCTTTATCATCCTGTCTTATCTCCAGTGCGAGCGTAAAGCCATCCTTTCTGGGCATCATAATATCTAAGATGCACAAATCAAAACCTTCTCTTTTATACGCCTTATGACCTTCCACTCCATCCTGGCACAACGTGGTATCAAATCCCTTTAATCCCAGATATTCGGAAAGTATCTGGCCTAAATTCGGATCATCTTCAACAATTAAAACTTTCAATTTATCCATTTTGAGGTAAGTAAATTTCAAATGTGCTCCCTTTCGTCACATCACTTTTCACACCTATGGTTCCTCCAAGCGCATCAAGCATGGTTCGTACGTAGGTTAATCCCAGTCCAAATCCCTTCACATCGTGAATATTTCCCGTAGGTTCACGATAAAACTTCTCGAATATCCGGTTGAGAACTTCTTTGGACATACCTATACCCTTGTCTGTGATCCGGAGGACAATACCTCCATTTTTGTTCTCCGTTGCTATGGTGATTTCCGGTTTATCGCGACTATACTTATTCGCATTATCCAATAGATTGTAAATTATGTTGGTGAGATGCACCTCATCTGCCACCACCTCCTTGCTGGAGGCAACTAATTGTTTGTTAATCACACCCGCTCTTTTTTCTATTTGGATATTTATGTTTTCCAGCGCTCTTTCGATGACATGGTGCAGGTCAAGTCTTTCCAATTTCAATTTAAAATCTTTCTTTTCCAAAGTCGCCATCTGAAGTACTTTTTCAACTTGCAGCCCAAGACGTTTATTTTCTGCTTGAATGATGGAAATATACCGCTTTAAAAATGTTTCATTTTTCTTGACCTCTTCATCTTGCAGAGCCTCGCACGCCAGGGAAACCGTAGATATTGGTGTCTTAAACTCATGCGTCATGTTGTTGATGAAGTCATTTTTGATCTCTGAGATTTTTTTCTGTGTCAAGATGGTGTAGAGCGCATAGCCAAATATTCCTATGATCACAAGAACCAGCAAAATGGAAGAGGCAAGAGAAAACCATATTTTCCCGATGAGAAAGGTCTGCTGGTCCGGGAAAAATACAGTTAAGTAATTTCCTGTCGGAATAATATCCCTTGTAAAAAGATCTGTTCGAAATTCTGAGTTAAGCACTTCTTCTTGGTTTTCCGACGTATTGGTCAACACAATTCTCTTTTCCGAGCCGTCGATCACTCCATAATCAAAATCGATATCTATACCTTGATTTTGTAGTGAAGATTGAAGCAGATGTTGAAGTTGATTTTTATCAATTCGATTTTCAAGTTTTCGCTCTTTGGAAAATAATTCGTTGAGTACAACTGTGACCATTTCCTGCTTTTCTTCCACCTTCTTAATGTTTCTTTCCGTAGAAGTATCAAATCTGATCACAGAATCTATATTGGCTTTGAAACGCTTTATTTCAATACTCATATCTTCGTCTATCCATGCCCCTTCACTGCTTTTAAAAGGCTGATCTGTTTCAATATCTACGATCAGACGTTCCTGGTCACCGGCAATACTATCCGGCGCAAAGTAAAATTTTTTCACATCCTCCTCTTTCAGGAGAAATCCCTTTTCCGCGCGCTCCCTTCTCTTTTTGCTGATAAATGTAATGCTATCAAGGCCAATCCAGTTTTTCCCCTCCTGCGAATAGTGAAGTTTATTTGCGGCCGTGTATACAATTTCTTGCCGCTCGAGCTGATCAGATGTTGTATTTAAAGCATCCTGAACTCCCTTTTTAAACCGGTCCTCACTTACATTAATAGCATTATTGATCCAATACATCTGGAAACTTATCAGGCCGGTTAACGTAATGACCATCAATACTATAATCCACTTCAATGTATTTTGTGTCATACCTTCAAAATTACGTCAAATTAGCCTAATTGATCCATTTTTAACATTTTTTAACATTCATTAACCAAATCACTTTCTGATGGCCCCATTGAATAATTCAACTTTGAAGGAATCAAAACACACCGCATGACGATGCGCTTTTATGCACAAACGTGATTTTAAAGCATAGTCCGATACCACCCGGTCGGAATTGTTTTCCAAATCAGGACGATGGATAATTCAACCCTGGTTAAAATGGGGAAGTCGTTGTAAGGATTATGTATATTAGGGAGCGAGATTTGCAGGGAAGAATTACCGGGTTTCGATGGAGAATATGATCATGAAATTGATCCGCCCGGCAGGGAGAAAGGCATTTGCATACCTCAGATCAGCCTAAAGAAAAATCGCTTACCGGAAAAATATTAATTGAATAATTAAGGCAGAATACTAACTTTGCAAAAATTCTTAAATGGAAGGTAAACAGCCTTCCTTTTTTTTTGAAGTAATCATCGATTAATATGGAAATTGTAAACGACAGGTACACAGTTCAGGGCTTAGATTTGCTGGATGTTGTGAAAGAGTTTGGCGACCCTCTTTATGTTTATGATGCGGCCAAGATCGGTCAACAGATCGAATATATGAAAGCTGCGTTCCCGGGCATGAAGTTGAAAATCAAATACGCCTGCAAATCGTTGACAAATATTTCTATTCTTAAGCTGGTAAGGGCAAAGGGAGCCGAACTGGATACAGTATCCATACAAGAGGTTCGGCTCGGGTTAAAGGCCGGGTATAAACCGAAGGAGATTCTCTTTACGCCAAACTGTGTCTCATTCCATGAAATCAAGGAAGCGGTGAAACTGGGAGTCATGATCAACATAGATAATATCTCAATCCTGGAACAATTCGGACATGAGTACCACGATGCGGTACCGGTTTGTATCCGCTTGAATCCGCATATTATGGCAGGAGGAAATAAAAAAATATCTACAGGTCATGTTGACTCTAAGTTTGGAATATCAATTTTTCAGTTGAGACACCTCCACAGGGTAATTCAAACAAACAACATAAAAGTAGTGGGGCTTCACATGCATTCCGGCTCAGATATTTTGGACGCCGAAGTATTTTTGCGTGGAGCTGAAGTATTGTTTGATGCCGCGCTTGATTTCCCGGACCTGCAATTCATTGATTTTGGCAGTGGTTTCAAGGTTGCATATCGCGAAGGCGATGTTACTACGGATCTCAAGGACCTCGGGATGAAGCTGTCCAAGGCATTCAAAGAATTTTGCAGAGAGTATGGTAGAAAACTGGAAATCTGGTTTGAGCCGGGAAAATATATCGTAAGCGAAGCCGGCTACTTTTTGGTCCGTACCAATGTAATTAAGACAACTCCGGCCACGGTTTTTGTTGGGGTTGAATCCGGATTGAATCATTTAGTCAGACCCATGATGTATGATTCGTATCATGATATGGTAAACATTAGTAACATCAACGGCACAAAAAGGATCTACACCATTGTCGGTTATATCTGCGAAACCGATACATTTGGATTAGATCGTAAACTCAGTGAAGTGCATGAAGGAGACATCATTGCTATCAAGAACGCCGGGGCTTATGGATTTATGATGTCCTCAAACTATAATTCGAGGTTCAGACCGGCTGAAGTTCTGATAATCAACGGTAACGCGCGATTAATAAGGAAACGGGAAACAATGGATGACATCTTCAGAAACCAGGTGGAAATAGACATCTGACAGGAGGCTGTTTGAAAAGCCTCTGTCTTATCTCAGCGCTCGTTGTGATTTGTCGTATCGGATAGGTTCGCGAATTTGCCGGACTCGGTCCGGAAACACCCGGACCATGAAAGTAGAACGGACGCAAAAAGAACCCGATGTCCTCCACCCTTCAAGACAGCTTCTTTTATTATACTTTTGCGGTCTCGCTGATCAGTTTATTGGCCTGCTCCCAATTCATATCCACAATAGGGACAGAATACAACAGAGGCATATTCTCCGGATATTTTTTTCGGAGCTTTCTATCGATCTGAGGGAATAGAAGCGCTTTTGTCTTACCCATAACCATGGTATTTTGAAATGTTTCGAAAACACCTTTTTTCAAACGCTCCCGAACGGTTACTTTTTCCAGTATCACCGCATCTAAAATGAGCTTTTGCTCCATCAGAAAATCAGCAACCTCGATTGCCTGTTTTTCCTGATTTGCAATAACGTGTAGTAATATCATTGGCTAATAACTTGATAACAGGTTTAAAAGAATAAATTTCATGGTTTCCCGAACAGTTTTTTTATTCTCCCATTAATTTTTGAGTCCGGAATTTTTTTGGTGAAACACCAAAGTGCCTCTTGAATATGTTGATGAAATGTGTGCTGGAGTTGTACCCCAGCCGGAAAGCCACTTGCCTAATATCCAGCTCATTCTTAATCAATAACTCCACAGCCTTTTCCAATCGCATATTTTTAATAAAGGCATATATACTTTGATGAAAAAAATAGTGAAACATGGCCTGCAATTTACTCTTGCTAAATCCCACTTCTCTGGCAAGCAAATCCAAATTCAACTCTATGTGAAGATTGGCCTTGATAAAGTCCACCAGCCCGTACAGTCTTTTCTGATCCATGATTGAATATTTTAAGGGTCTGATTTCATCGATGTAAAACTGTTTGTAAAAGTGATCAAAAAATAGAACTACGGCTTCATATCCCTTGTTTTTCACAATTAGGTGGTTTAATCTCGGATTAAATTCCGATTTGAAAACATCACTGAACAGTGTGAGCGACCGGTTTGTCAAAGGCTCAAAGTGCATGATTTTTTTGTTGCTGAAAATCAACCTATTGAATCCAAAATTCTGATTGATAAAATCGAATAAATTCTGCTGTATCCATTCAAGCGTCGCATGAACCCGGAATAAAAAACAATGTGTATCTGCCGGGAAAAACAAATAATTCTCAACGTTTGATGAAAAAAATTGTACACCTCCCGAAGTTACCTCTTTGTAATCGGCATTTACAGGTTTGAAGTAGGAATTGCCCCGCTCCAAATATTTAAAGAAGATATTGATGCTGTCTTTTTCTTTATTTGACATGATCTCAATTTTCAGATCGCCGGTAAGTTCCATCTCACCAAATACAACGGTCAATCCATCTTCAATTTTGAATTCATTCAGATACCCGCGTCCAAGCGTATCGGGAATATTTATCTGATTATTACGGGCCTCTTTGTTGAATTTTGAGGCAATTATTTTGAGCCAGCTAGCGTCATTTTTGAGCGCAACTTTTATTTGATTCCTCATCAATCTGTTTAAAATTTCCTGAAGTTCTCAACCAATACTGATTACAACAATAATAAAGATAAACTATTTTTTAGCGTTGCCTCGCGCCTGGAGTTTACCTTCTTGCTTTTTAAATAGGTATATTTTGGTCCTGTAATCCCAGTTTATCTGATCCTTCAAAATATCTAGGATGTAATCTGAGGACCTCTTTTGCAGCCTGGAATTTGTTGACAGCATGAGATTGATATCCTGATTGATCCCAGTGTTCTCGGTATGAATCGAACCATTATGGATTACTTCGATTTTTTCATCGGATGGATCAATGCCGGCAATTGGAATATTTGATTTTTCCCAAGTATCACCCGCCGCAATAGTACCGGTAATTGAAAATACAGCAATTAGTATGATTATGATCTTTTTCATTTTCAGTGTAGTTAGTTAATAATTATTTACTACTATCAAAAACGGAATCTAAAGCATATAAAACTTACTTTTAATATTTAAAAACTATGCGATATGTTCAAAACTTGCATGGAATGAATCTATCGATCAAACAAAAATCTTCCTTCCGCTCCTTTGCCGGTCTACGCAATGATAACCTGCCTGCCGGTGACAGGTTAAATCTCCCAAATCATCGATAGATCTGCTTCGAGGCTATTTTCAAAACAGATTTTACCGGATATAAATAAAAAAGTCCGAAATATGAATTCGGACTTTTTTATTTATTTCTTTTCCACCGGATTTAGGATCATTCGATCTTCAACTCGGTTTCGGGAATGTCGCCTCCTCCCTGTTTAAGGTACAGGTTAAACCATCGCATCATCCGCATATTGTAATCAAAACGAGCTGTTGCCTTTCTGTTTCCATGGCCTTCACCCGGATAAAGAACCAACCTAACGGGTGTTTCTGTTCTGGTCTTCATATGGCGATAAAGCTCCTTTGATTGCCCCGGATCAACTCTTGTATCTCCCGTTCCATGAAGAATTAAAAGCGGCGTTTTTGCCTGACCGGCATAATAGATGGGACTTCTTTTCAAGAAAAATTCGTAATCGTCCCAGATTCGTTTTCTGCTGTGAACCAGGAACATTTCTTCGGGGATATCACTAGTTCCCCATTTAGACAGATTGTTACTTATACCTACGGACATTACTCCGGCTGCAAATCGATCTGTATGCCTGGTCGACATCCAGGCAGTGGCATATCCGCCGTAAGAACCGCCCGTTACCCCAACTTTTGATTCATCAACCATCCCAGCGTCAATCAGATAATCTATTCCATCTATGATATCATCAAATTCCAGTCCTCCGGGATCGCCTTGGCTTGATTTTGCAAACTCTTCCCCTCGTCCCGTACTTCCTCTATAATTTGGATAGAACACCATGAATCCATTTGCCGCTCCAACCTGGCCGGGGCGGGAATAAGATGTCAGCCAGCCGTTGTCGTAATGCGCCTCAGGTCCGCCATGAACGACTGTAATCAGAGGATACCTTGTCCCTTTTTGATGGTCAATCGGCAGAATAACCACCCCTTCCAATTCCAATCCGTCATTGGCTTTGTATGTGATAACTTTCTGCTCAGCCAGTTTTCGATCGGCCAACCATTTATTACTATTTGTAACTCTCGCAGCCTTCTTACCTTCGAAAATGAACAATTCGCCGGGATGATTTGCAGAAGAACCAACCAGGGCAATTTTCCCATGATCGGATGAAGACATCCTATTAAATGCAATGCTCCCCCTGTCGATCAATCTTTGAATATTTTTGCCATTCGCATTTATTGTTCCGATTGTTGTATAGACTCCTTCACTGGCAATAAACCGTACTGTTTTGTCGTCTGCCCATTCGATGTGTTCAAACTTTCCTTTAAACTTAGGGATAACGCTTTTTGGGGTTCCTCCGTTTGACGAAACCACGAATAGCCTTCCGGCGATGGGATCGTGTGTATCAGCACCTGCGATCATAGCGATATTTTTACTGTCCGGACTCCACAGAAAGGATTCTAACTTTGCAGTGTGCTCTATTCGAGTTACAACTTTCTGGGATGAAACCTCCACGATATGAATCACTTGCTTCATGTATGAATCGTCCACCAAGGCCGTAGGCGCTGCGGAGATACCAAGCTTTGTTCCGTCCGGGCTCCAGCGTGCGGCATAGCATTGCCCCTCCACCGGCACGGCTTCACAATCTCCGGCTAAAGAACCGATGTAGGCTTTGGTTAAGGATAAATCCTCTTCATATATCATCGGCTCATAAGGCAACATTGATTTTTTGTGCGGCTTTTCTTTTGCCAGGAAAAGAATCTTCTTACCATCAGGCGACCATTCATATGAAGATACGGATGTTTCATGTTCAAATATTTTCAAAGCTTCTCCTCCGGCGAGCGGGATCTCGTACAAGCCTGTCGTCTTATCATCATCCCGCATTGCCAAAAAAGTAATGGTCTTGTGATCCGGTCTGAATTTTACTTCGCGTACATTGCCACTGGTGATAAACGGAACGGAAGATTGTGTTTTGAGGTCATAGACCCAAAGCTTGAAGGATGCCGGTTTGTTTTCCTTCCTAGGATCTGCAGGTTTTAATATCGTATAGGCGATTTTACTACCATCGCTACTGATCTCCGCAGAGTAGACATACTCTAATTTCGCAATGTCTGACGGGGTAAGTCCGCCTTGCCTGGCATGCAGTACCTGAGCAGGTATGAACGCCAATAAAAAAAACAGTTTTTTCATTTTTCCTCTTCTTTGATTATTAAAAATTCCATGCTTAAATGTGGCAGCTTTGGATAGTCTCCGGATAATTCGGTTAAAACCCGGTCGCTTCAAACTTATACCACTACATTCACGATTTTTTTGGGGACAACAATCACTTTCTTAGGCGATTTACCATCTAACCACTTCTTTATAACGTCATTTTCCAATACCTCATTTTCAATCTCCCCGGGACTTTTATCCAGCGCGAATTTTATTTTGGTCCTCATTTTGCCATTGACCATAACGGGAAACTCGTATTCATCTTCTTTGATATACGATTCATCAAACTCCGGATATTCCGCATGGATGATGCTTTCCTCATGGCCCAAAGACTGCCACAGCTCCTCGGCAATATGCGGCGCAAAAGGGGATAATACGATAAGCAACTTCTCAAGTATCTCCTTTTTATGGCAGTTTAGCTGAGTAAGTGCATTTACACATATCATAAATTCACTGACGGAGGTATTGAACGAGAGATTCTCAATATCCATTTCCACCTTTTGAATGGTTTTATGCAAGGCCTTATACTCTTCTGCTTTTGGTTTCCCGGCATTTACCAGAGATTTCCCATCCGCATCGTAAAACAATGCCCATAATCTTCTCAAAAACTTGGCAACACCATCGATCCCGTGGGTATTCCAGGGTTTTGACAGCTCGATCGGGCCGAGGAACATCTCATACATTCTCAACGTATCCGCTCCGTACTTTTCAATGACATCATCGGGATTCACCACGTTGTACCATCTTTTGGACATTTTTTCGATTGCAAAATCACATCTGAATTTACCGTCTTCAAGCTCAAACTCCGCATCTTTGTAATCGGGCATCCACTTTTTAAACGCCTCCACATCCAATATATCATTGTGTACGATGTTCACGTCCACGTGGAGCTCCATTACGTCGTACTTCTTTTTTAATCCGGCGCTTATAAACTTGTGCTCATCCTTCAGTTTGTAAGCTATATTCGACCTGCCCTGAATCATCCCCTGGTTAACCAATTTTTGGAACGGCTCTTCATGCGTTACGTATCCTCTGTCGTACAAGAACAAATTCCAGAACCTGGAATACAACAAATGACCGGTCGCATGTTCGGTGCCTCCAATATATAAATCGACGGAATTCCAATATTCGGCGGCTTCCTTGCTTACGAATTCCCTGTCATTACTCGCATCCATATACCTGAGAAAGTACCAGCTAGATCCGGCCCACCCGGGCATTGTTGTCAATTCATAGGCATACTTCCCCTTATACAGCCATTTCTTAGCCCTTCCCAACGGAGGTTCGCCGCTTTTGGTAGGCAAATATTCGTCTATGGGCGGAAGTTCCAGAGGCAGCTCCGATTCAGGCAATAAACGAGGTATCCCGTCTTCTGTGAAATAAACAGGAACAGGCTCCCCCCAATATCTTTGCCTGCTAAATACGGCGTCGCGAATTCTGTAATTGACTTTTGCCGTACCAAATCCCTCTTTTTCTGCATAATCTATGGTCGCATGCACGGCTTCCGACGAATCCATTCCCGTGATGAAGCCCGAATTTATCATTTTACCGTGCTTGATTTCCGTTGGATCCTTCAGGTCTTCCGTACCTGCGATCACACGCTTCACCGGCAATCCATAATATGTGGCAAACCTGAAATCCCTGTCGTCCGATGAAGGTACAGCCATCACAACCCCGGTCCCATATCCGGCCAACACATAATCCGCTATCCAAAGCGGCACTTTTTCATTAGTAAACGGATTTATTACGAAAGAACCCGTGAATACGCCGGATACTGTTTTTATTTCAGACATCCGCTCTCTCTCCGACCTGTTGATTGCCTTTTGAACATATGCCTCTACCTCCTCCCTATGCTCTTCAGTTGTTAATTCACGGACTAATTCATGCTCAGGGGCAAGCACCATATAAGTGACTCCGAATATGGTATCCGGTCGGGTCGTAAAACAGGTGAGCGCAATGTCTTTATCATATACCTCAAAGTCCAATTCACACCCGTAGGATTTTCCGATCCAGTTTGTCTGCATATCCTTCATGGAGGCAGACCAATCAAGTTTATTCAGATTCCCAACCAATCGATCGGCATAGGCGGTGATCCGCATCATCCATTGCCGCATTTTCTTCCGCTCTACCGGATGCCCTCCTCGCTCCGAAAATCCATCTTTTACTTCATCATTTGCGAGTACGGTCCCCAGCGCGGGGCACCAATTCACTAAAGCGTCTGCCGGATAGGTCAACCTGTATTTGAGAAGTAATTTCGCTTTTCCTGCTTCAGATAACCGATTCCAATAGGCAGCATCAAAGATGGGCGTATCATCATCACATGCCGCATTTATCTTTTTATTGCCTTTCTTTTCGAATGCAGCTATCAATGTCTCAATAGATTCAGCCTTGTTTGAATCGTAATTGTACCAACAGCTAAACAATTGTGAAAAGATCCACTGGGTCCATTTATAATACTTCGGATCACAGGTCCGGACCTCCTTATCCCAATCATAAGATAAGCCAATACCCTGAAGCTGGTCTTTGTACCTTTTTATATTTTCGGCTGTAGTCAGTGCCGGATGCTGACCGGTTTGTATTGCATATTGTTCGGCGGGAAGACCAAAAGCGTCGAAACCCATGGGATGTAAAACATTGTATCCTTTGTTTCTTTTGAACCTCGAAACAATATCTGATGCGATATAGCCTAAGGGGTGACCGACATGAAGCCCTGCTCCGGATGGATAAGGAAACATATCCAACACGTAGAATTTTGGTTTATTGTGATCAACATTGGCTTCAAAAATCTTATTATCCGCCCAGTACCGCTGCCATTTCCGCTCTACTTCCTTGTGTTTGTATTCCGCCATTTTGTAAAAATTCTAATAATTTTCGGGGGGCAAAAATAAACAAATAGCCTGTCCTATAAAAAGAAAAGCCTAAATGTTGGTCAGGGTATACTTAATAAGTAATTTTACCCCTCTTTTTCCGAGTTATGATAGATAAATACATTTCAAAAGAAGAAACGATATGTGTTGCAGGTCTTGGCTATGTCGGTTTGCCTGTAGCCCTCGAATTTGCCAAAAAATATAAAATTATAGGCTTCGACATAAATCAAAGCCGGGTTGAACTCATGCAGCGCGGCATTGATCCCAGCAATGAGCTCGACGCGCTTGAATTTGAAGGATGCGATATACTATTTACTTCCGACCCGGAAGACATTCGAGCTTGTACATTTTATATAATTGCCGTCCCGACTCCCATAGACGAACACAAAAATCCGGATCTGAAACCATTGCTGAGCGCGTGTAAAATTGTTGGCGGCGTCTTGAAAAACGGGGATACGGTTGTTTTTGAATCTACCGTATATCCGGGTTGTACGGAAGAAGATTGTATTCCCGTCCTGGAAAAAGAATCCGGTTTGACCTACGGAAAAGACTTCAACGCCGGATACTCTCCCGAACGAATCAATCCCGGAGACAAACTCCATACCCTCACAAAAATCGTTAAAGTCGTGAGTGGAAGTGACGAGGAGACGCTGCAATTGGTATCTGCGCTTTACGGATCAATTATCCACGCTGGTGTACATAAAGCCAGCTCGATAAAAGTTGCCGAAGCAAGTAAAATTATTGAAAACACTCAACGGGATTTGAATATTGCATTAATGAATGAGCTTTCCCTAATCTTTAAGAAGATGGGCATCAACACGTTTGAAGTACTGGAGGCTTCGGGAACCAAGTGGAATTTTCTAAAATTCTTTCCCGGCCTTGTAGGTGGGCATTGTATTGGAGTGGATCCCTATTACCTGACACATAAGGCTATGGAACTGGGTTATTTTTCGAAAGTCATCACTGCCGGAAGAAATATAAATGACGCTGTACACAGCCAAATTGCAAAGGAAATTGTAAAATATCTTATCGAGCAGGACAAATCACTCAAGCGGACATACGTACTCGTTATGGGTGTCACTTTTAAAGAAAACGTCAGTGATATCCGCAATTCCAAAGTCCCGGAATTAATCCGGGAATTGCAGGAATTCAGTATTAATGTTGACGCCGTAGATCCGTGGGCCAGCCCTGAAGAATTTGATCTGGAATACGGGATTTCTCTAAAGCCCGGGCCAGAAAACCATTATGATGCTGTCGTACTCGCTGTAAATCACGATGCCTATCTGGATCTGAAAATTGAAGATATTGAAAATCTGATGGGCAAAAACGGACTTCTGTACGACGTAAAAGGAATCTACAGAAATAAATTTGAAGGCATCAAATATCTAAGCCTCTAAATGTTGAATTTGACCTCAAAAGCTACATCTTTTGTAATACAAAGCCGTGATCCGATTAGATGCCCTGGCGCTGTCTTTACGCCTCCTTTGATCCGGGTACCGGCCATTTCTTTCTCCCCATCGTTTACTGCCGATGTGCATTATCGTGTCGTTAAACCTCAGCCTGACGCCCGCGCAGTTGTTTTGAGAACGGTGGGATTTGAAATTGATCAGAAATACTTGGAAAACGGATATAAAGCCAGAATTCCATTTGCCGGATATGGAAATATGTGCAAAGGTACCGGTTGCAGCGGATTGGTGCATAGCGCAATATTTGGCCTTTGGAGGACATCAAAATTTAACACCTGACATCTGTTTCCTGAAACGTGAAAAAATATTCATTTGCATTACCGCTTCTCTTTATTCTCGGCCTGGCATACTGGAGATACACCTATATTCTCAATCCAAATTTTTCCGGCGAACCTTTTTTATTTGAAATTCGAAAATTCGGGAATACTTTTCCGCCCCACTCAGCGATCAATATAAAATCAATAATAATTTATTGGATTTTGTTTTTCCTTGGAAATATTGGCTTATTCGTAACTTTATTCGCTTCCTTTGAGAAAGTAAAAGCAACCGGATTTTTTTATTTGCTATTAAGCGCAGGAAGCGTATTGTTTTTTGGCCTGGACCATCTATTTACTTCCGCTTCATTTTTTGGCCTTGCATCCATACTTAAGAATTTTCTGCTGAGCCCAATGTTTACAGCAATTGCCTATATCGTGATCGAGTATTTCCATTGGTTTGGAAAATCAGCTTGACTCATCGATTTTTAGTTTTTTTCCACCGCCTTGTCACCGGCACACTCAGTTCGGATTCGTTGTACAATCGATCTAAAGAACTGATGGCGTACGTGTATTTCCGAAATCTTTTCACATCGCTATCCTGAAAAAATGTTCTTGTTTTCGCCTGAATCGCCAAAATATTGGATGGATCTTTAATGTCTCCCGTGCTCTTACCCTTAAATCTGTAAACTACATAGTATGCTTCGCCCCGGTTTCCTTTCCAGTTCAACTCAATCCCATTCCGATTGTTTTTAGCTTCGATGATCTGTGGAGCTTCGAGCGCTGTGTTGCCCAACCAACTCATTTTTGGAATAATCGCCGGGAATTGATAATAGTTATTCTGTAAATTATCCGAAACCCCAAGTGGATTTTCGACTAAAGATTTTGAACTGAAAAAACAACTCCCCTGAATGTTTGGGAGCGATCTGTTGAGATCAATTTGCCCGGGAATTTCGTCGGGATTTCGCCACGCTTCAACAGTAGAGTTGCCGTCCACTCGGTACAATCCATGACCTATATAAACGTGCACGTCAAAGTGATTATCATTCCACCATTTTACCAGCACCTCGTAATCCGCCAGATTAAAACCCCGGTACCAGTAAATCTGCGGAATTATATAATCAATCCATTTTTCTTTTTGCCATTTTAAGATATCCGCGTATAAATCGTCATAATTCGTCTGTCCCGCTTTTGTATTTGATCCGGCAGGGTCGACATGGGCATTTCGCCAGACCCCAAAAGGGCTTATTCCAAATTTCACAAACGGCTTTTCCTTTTTGATTGCTTCATTGAGCATCTTCACAATGGTGTTTACATTTTCCCGTCTCCAAAAATCCTTTAGGTCCGTCGAATAGGTAGATCCGTATTTTGCAAAGGAGATGCTGTCCGGAAAATCAATCCCCGCTATTTTATAGGGATAAAAGTAGTCGTCCATGTGAATTGCATCAACATCGTATCTTCTTACAATATCTCGCACCACGCTTGTAATATGATTCTGAACTTCAGGAATTCCCGGATCAAAATAGATCTTGTTTCCATATTGGAGAAACCACTCAGGATGCTTGTAAACTAACAGTGAAGTATCCAATTCAAGTAATTGAACCAGGTTTTTATAATCGTGATCCGCCAGTCCGCCATTTGCATTTGACGAATCACTTTCGATAAGTTCTTTGACAATCGCTTTAAGCGAATCTAAATGTATATGTGTAGAATCACCATAAAACTTTCCGGCATCATATACAGCCCTGTACGGATTGAGCCAGGCATGAAATTCCATGCATCGCTCATGGGCTTCCTCGATCATAAAAGTCAATGGATCATATTCGGGGTCCGGAGATTTTCCTTCCGATCCGGTCAGCCATGCAGACCAGGGCTCTATGTTCGATCTGTACAGGGCGTCGGCATTTGGCCGGATCTGAACGATCACGGCGTTTATTCCATTTTTTTGATGATGGTTTAAAATTGTTCTGAATTCTTCCCGTTGTTTTTCAGTTGATAAATTCGGTCCGGAAGGCCAGTCAATATTGGCGACAGAAGCAATCCAAACACCTCGAAACTCCCTTTTCAACGAGTTTTGCCCAAATGACGGATGAATCACTAAAAATAGTATTGCAACAATTTTGGAGGCCTTGTTTAAACAATGCTTTATTGGCTTATACATACTTTAACTCAATTCCGGTTTCTACTTGTTTTCATTACTCATGGAATACGGTGCATTTTTGAGATCGGAAGCCCAAAGTTGATTTGGTTCTCGATCCATTTCAAAACCGAGCCTTGAGCCCTGCATGATCTCTTCATGATTTATCCAAGGTCTGTTTAACGGTTTACCATTGAGCGTCGCATGTTGAATATAAAAATTCTCGGGTGCATTGTTTGTGGCAATCACCTCAAAAGTATTGCCATTCTCCAAGTGAAGCTTCACTTTCTCAAAAAGCGGGGATCCTATAACATATTCGGGCTGGCCGGGACAAACCGGATACAAACCCATGGACGAAAAGACATACCAGGCAGACGTCTGTCCATTATCCTCATCGCCACAAAGTCCGTCGGGATATGGCGTATAAAGCTTGTTCATAACCGTGCGAGCCCATTTTTGAGCCTTCCAGGGAGCACCGACATAGTTGTACAGATAAATCCCGTGCTGCATCGGTTGATTCCCATGCGCATACTGACCCATATTGGCAATGACCATTTCAGTAATTTCATGAATCTGAAACCCATAGTAACTGAAGTCAAAGACCGGGGGCGTTTCAAACAGCTCATCGAGTTTGGCTTCCATGGCTTTTGGCCCGCCCATCAAATCCGCTAAACCCGCAGGGTCCTGGAACACCGACCAGGTATAATGCCATGAATTTCCTTCCGTAAACGCATCTCCCCATTTGAATTCATTGAATGGTTTCTGCCATTGCCCGTCTTCTAACTTGCCCCGCATAAAATTTACGGATGGATCAAACAGGTTCTTATAATTGTTTGCCCTTGCATAAAACTTGCTAATTTCTTCCCGTGATTTTTTTAATTCCCGGGCCAGTTTCCAAATGGTAAAATCTGCATAGGCGTATTCCAGCGATCTTGCAACATTTTCTCGAATTCCCACATCATAAGGGATATATCCTAATTTGTTGTAATACTCGGCCCCCATCCTTCCTACGCTGCCAACCGGGCCTTCATTTTCCGTATTCTTTAAAATAGCTTCATACAACACCTCGATATCATAGCCTCGTATTCCCTTTAAATATGAATCTGCGATAATCGAAGCCGAATTGGATCCGATCATACAATCGCGATGACCGGGGCTTGCCCACTCCGGCAGCCAGCCACTTTCTTTATAGGTATTCACCAATCCTTGCATGATCTGAGCATTCAATTCCTGATACATCACAGTAAAAAATGGAAAAACAGCTCTGAAAGTGTCCCAAAATCCATTATCTGTAAACATATAACCGGGAAGTACCTCTCCATTGTACGGACTATAATGGACGACTTCATCTTTTTCATTTAATTCATAAAATTTTCTCGGAAACAATAATGTGCGGTAAAGAGCCGTATAAAAAGTTCTTCTTTGCTCTTCTGTTCCTCCTTCGATTTCAATTCTGCTCAATTCTTTGTTCCAGGAATTCTCAGCTTTCTTTCTTGTTTGATCAAAAGAATCATCTCCCAGCTCTCGCTCCAAATTCAACGCTGCCTGTTCATGGCTGATAAAAGACGAAGCTACTTTAATCTGTACTGTTTCCCGTTTCCCTGTCTTAAATTTCAATATGGCCCCGACATGCGCTCCATCATTTTTCACCTTCCCCCGTTCAATTTTATCTCCATTCCAGGTACCAAAAGCTTCAAAATCCTTGTCGAAGGTCAAAACAAAATAGTTGCTAAAATTGAATGGCACACCTCCGGAATTATTTTTACAATATCCTGTTACTCTTTTATTTTCTTGATCAATTTCTACCATGGAGCCCTGGTGAAAGCCATCAATCAAAAGAAAAGATTCATCGGATTCAGGATAAGTAATCCTAAACTGGGCGCACCTGTCGGTCGGAGTGATCTCGACCTGGGTATCATAATCACCCAGATATGCGCTGTAATAATGAGGCTTACTGATTTCTATCTTATGTGAAAACCACGAAGCCCGATCATCCTCATCAACTTTCAAATGTCCAACTACCGGCATAATGGAAAATGCACCATAATCATTGATCCAAGGGCTGGGCTGATGCGTTTGTTTGAATCCGCGGATTTTGTAGGCATCATAGGTATAAGCCCACCCATTGCCCATATTTCCGGTCTGTGGTGTCCAGAAATTCATGCCCCACGGAACCGCAATCGCGGGATAAGTGTTGCCATTCGAAAGCGCATGCGAAGATGCCGAACCCACCAAAGGATTTACGAGGTCCACCGGGCGCTCTACTAATGGTATATTGTTTTTCTCTTTCTTTCCATGCTGATGCTCTTTAGAACAAGAAAGTGAAAGTAAAATGAGAATTGCTGATATGTATTTCATTTGTAAGAATTGTTTACTGCAAAATAAATATGAAAAAGTCAGAATACTAATGTTAATAAATTCCACCTATTGTTAACACCGGAAAAGGCAACGCCATTGATACAATTGTTTTCGAAAACTTTTAATGGGGCTACAACATTAAATTCATTCCAATATACCGCATAAAGTTGCACATTTTTACGTTTATATGCTTGTTATAGACTAATAATTATCCCAAATTCGCAGCTTATTAAATCAACACAAATCAATTTGCACTTTTATCCAAACAGCAAATCAAAATGAATTCAATTGCCACCTGGTTATTTTTAGTATTGGCTTTCCCAAATCTCAACCCTGAGGAGCCCATTTACCACGAGTTTTCGCCAAAAGATTTCCGCCGCTATATCTGCTACACCACAAACGGTGAAATGATCATCGATGGCAGGTTAGACGAACGGTCGTGGGAACTGGCCGACTTCAGTGAAGAATTCATCGATATTGAAGGGACAAAAAGACCCCTGCCCTTATATGAAACAAAAGTAAAAATGCTTTGGGACGAAGAATACCTTTATATCGGGGCATGGTTGGAAGAACATCATATCTGGGCGACTTATGCTCGTCGAGAATCCGTAATTTTTCACGAAAACGACTTTGAGATCTTTATTGATCCGGACGGAAATACGCATAATTATTATGAAATCGAAATTAATGCGTTAAATACTGTCTGGGATTTATTGCTGAGCAAACCTTACCGGGACGGTGGCAGGCCTATCACAAAGTGGAACGTGGACGGAATGAAAACAGCCGTATACCTGAAGGGCACCATCAATAATCCGGAAGATCTGGACGAATACTGGTCCGTAGAATTTGCACTTCCATGGAGCAGTTTGAAAACGCATGCCAAAAATAGACGCAAGCCAAAAAACGGTGAGCAATGGCGCATTAATTTCTCGAGGGTACAGTGGCAGAGAGATATTGTAGACGGGCGATATGTGAAGCGAATAAATCCCGAAACCGGCAAATCGTTTCCAGAATATAATTGGGTGTGGTCGCCCCAGGGATTCATAAATATGCACCGGCCTGAAACGTGGGGATTTATCCAGTTTTCAGAAAAACAAATCGGAGCTGAAAAATGCGATTTCCAGTTTAATCGCGATGAAAACTTAAAATGGGAATTAAGAAAGATTTATTACGCCCAAAACAATCACAAAAAAGTATCCGGAAGATATACGGACGATCTAAAATTGTTAGAAAGCACCCAAGCAAACTTAAATGGGATACAAATCGATGTCAACACAATTCAGCATGGTTTTGAAGCCAGTTTATATTCGAACGAAACTCGAACGACTTGGAAAATCCGCCAGGACGGGCTCGTGTGGACAGAATGATTATAACCAAAACAGCGCAAGCTTAAATACGCGCCAACAATTGCAGTCGATAAGTGAAAGACATCTTACAAAATGTCAACACCCTTTTCCTTAAACGGCTTCAACTGGTCATCATCCAGCTCCAAATCGGTGACCATAATATCCAGGCTGGAAAGATCGCAAACCTTAAAAGGTTGACGCGTATTTAATTTGCTCGAAATCACCATTGACACCACTTTATTCGAAGCATTAATGATGGCTTTCTTTATTATCGTCTCCTTTCTGTTTGCTTCGGACAATCCGAAGTTAGGATCAATGCTCGTAATTCCCATAAAACATAAATCGGCATGGATCTCCTCCAAATACTCCAACGCCTGATACCCGATTATACTGTGTCCCTTTCTCAATATATTTCCACCGAGCAATACTCCGTCTACATTTGGATATTCACATAGTTTCGACGCAACAGGAATCGAATTGGTAAAAATTGTAAGCTTCATCTCATGAGGCAGAAGATTTACAAGTTGTAGATTCGAGGTGCCCCCATCGATGATAATTACATGATCCTCCTTGATCAAATTCAAAGCTTTTTTTGCGATCGTATGTTTGGTTTGTATTTCCTGTACTTCCCTTTTTTTAAAGCTCGGGATAAAAGAAAGCGTAATGGCTCCACCGTGTACTTTTTTTAATTGACCCTTGCTTTCAAGCTCATTTAAATCCCGCCTGATCGTATCTTCGGAGACCTGTAAAATCTCACATAATTCCGAAGATATCACTTTTTTATGGAATCGCAACTCGTCCAGAATTATGCTCTGTCTTTCTACTTTTAACATAGATAAAAAGTGTGCACTAATTTCAAAATTAGTTAAAAATTTCCTTCTAAAATAGTTGATTTTTTACAAATTAACAAGCATTCTTAAATGTCGAATCACGACCAAAACATGCATATATTGCATTAAAATCAGCATATACATGCAAAAAATATATTTAATATCGCATCCATGCCAACTTCATATGCTAATTTGCAATTTCTGTTCACGTTCTGCTTCAATGTTGTCAATTACTTAATTTTATATCAAACACCCCTAAAAAAGATCCGGTAACAAAAAAATCAACAAGTCATTTGCACATCTAATCAGCTTGAAATTTAATCACCTAAATAGAAAAATAAGTCAAAATTTGCACTTGTAATTAACATTACTATTCTGTAATATTACCAACGAAACCTAAATTCCATGAAGCAAGTACCGCAAACCGCCAATATCTTATCCAGCATTTCTTTACGTTATCCCCGGTCCAATATTACCCTGAAAGAAGCTAAGATTATAACAGGAAACAACAGCACCATAGTTGGTTTTTTAGTGGTTGCGAAGACGCTGAATATACCGGAAATGAGATGAAAATATAAAGGAACTGTTCAACTATCAAAATCAGAAAAGAAGATCGTAATTATGGAAGACATTATCGACGTATCTACAACCCAAACCTATATCGAGAAGATTTATGATATGGTCATTGCATATGCCCCAAAATTTCTTCTTGCCGTTATTGTTCTGTTTATCGGGCTTCGAATTATCAAATTCATCACAAGGCTAGCCGGAAAAGGCTTAAAGAAAAGGGAAGTTGATCCTACCCTTGCTCCTTTCGCGGTAAATCTTCTGGATTGGGGATTAAAAATCATGTTGGTGATCAGCGTGGCGGCTATGCTTGGAGTTGAGACCACATCTTTCATAGCTGTATTGGGAGCGATGGGATTGGCCGTTGGTTTAGCGCTCCAGGGGACATTAAGCAATTTTGCCGGAGGTGTTTTAATAATGGTTTTTAAACCATATCGCGTTGAGGATCTAATCGAAGCTCAGGGGCAAATTGGTACCGTAAAAGAAATTCAAATTTTCAATACGATACTTGCTTCTCCTCAAAATAAGATGATAATCATTCCAAACGGTGCCATCATGAATGGAGAGATTATCAATTATACGATATTGGGGAAAATACGCGTAGATCTTACCGTTGGTATTTCGTATGAGGCAGACATTGAAGAAGCGAAGCAGGTATTAACCCTTGAAATGGCCAACCATCCCCTGGTATTGGGAGATCCCGCACCGTTTGTCGGTGTTAGTGCATTGGCGGATAGCTCCGTGAACCTTGCAGTACGACCATATTGCGAGCCGAAAGATTATTGGACCGTCTATTTTGATATTCTGGAGGGGAGCAAGCTGGCCCTGGATAAAAATAACATCACAATCCCATTTCCTCAAGTGGACGTGCATATGAAAAATACGAAATAGCGGATTAATTGTGGGAGGTTGAATAAAACAGGAGTGATTTAATGCAGATTTGAATTAGTAGGTTATTCGGTAAAATTCACAAGCCGAGATGGTATTATTTGCTCATCTCAACCAACTCACCGGAATCCAGCACGTAATACTTGGTGTGCGGATCACCGGATTTCTTAAGTGGAATATACTTGATCTTTGTCTTCTCAAGCTCCTTCTTCCTCTTAAAAGGCTTTACAAAATTTGTAAGAAAAACAACCATCCACACCAGCGAGATGAGATATAATATAAATAAGATCATAATCAGTTAGTTTATAATTTGTTATTCATTTAAGAAAAATTGTATTATAAAGGTAGTGGCGTATTTAAAATCAAACTACTCAAGTAAAATGTCTCAAGCACTCTTGTAAGATTTCAGTCCTTATGTGATAAAAAGCCGGCAATTATTGTTGATTGATTCCAGTATGATCATGATTGTGTAAATTGACATTCAAGTCTCCCGCATCCTACACTTTCATCTGTATCATTACAAATGGCTCTTAAACACTGCTTTACCCTTTGTAGGCAAATTATTGATTCTCGGCAGATCTATTCGGAGGTTTAAAAAAGCGAAATCGCAATAAAAAAAATCTTGCTATTTCCACATGTGTATACAAAAGTATTTGTGCTCCAATTTATCGACCAGAAATTGAAATAGTGTCGAAATTTGATCATGGGATAAGAATTAATATGAGAAATAGACGTGGCGGGAATAATTTCTCGGTTGGGATTATACTTTACGAAAATTGTATTATTCTTATATCCTGAAAAATCGTCGGAACACGTTCGCTCGCCTGGCGCATCTTCGAATTTCTTATTCGGGCAAAAAAGGAAATCCGGTCATAAAATCGGTTCCGCTTGTTGATGGTTTTTGCATTGATCACTTTGGGAGGGCTCCTCACCTCAGGGCACACCAGCCGGGTTATAAGGTATGTCGGTCACCCAAACGGATAAAACAAGACTTCTCTTAGGTACGGCAAAAGCCTGGGGAGTTTCATACATTTGGAGGATTGGGCTTTGGGACGTTATCAGGCAAAACGTTCCTTGATCTCCGAGATAAAGATCTTGAATTCTTCCTCAAAGTCATCGTAGTATCTGCGGAGATGATGCGTCGCCTGTTCCAGCCCGGAATTGTTATTCAACCTTCTGGACATACCGTTGAGCGACAGATCGATTCCTTCTGTCGAGGCGTATCTGACAAGCCAATTCCCATGTTTCATATACGGAAACATATATCTGGATTTTTCCGGCAACAGCCCCCAATGTGTCTCTATTGTTTTATAAATATTATCAGCAAAAAAATCCAGCGGCTCCTTGGAATAATTATTCCATAACCTGGCAAGATAATGGTCGTAATACATATCTATGATTACTCCGGAGTAATGCCGGAACGTACCAAACAATCTTTTCCTGCCTCTTCTCACCATCTGATGTCGATCTGTATAATGGTCAATTTCGCGATGCATTAAAATCCCATCGGAGATTTTTTTAGGGTAGTCCATGAATTTGTTGCCCTTCACAAAATCGGCTATAAAATTCCCGACGATCAGATCAGAATCATTTTTCGAAAGATAAAAGTGTCCTAAAAAGTTCATCAGAATCAAAGATAAAACGATAAAACATCCTAGTTTTGAGATACAAACTATAAAATATTATTAAGGAAATGGCCGTTTCGTTAATTTTTCTGCTTTTTATCCTCTCTATTGAAGGAAAAGTTGACGATGAGACAATCATACGAAATAAGCTGTTTGATCAAGCCAAATGCTGGAATAACGGGGACATCGATTGTTTTATGCGAGATTATTGGAAAAGTGATAGCCTCATGTATATCGGGAAAAAAGGAATCACCTATGGCTGGCATAAAACTTTGAGCAATTACAAATCGAGGTACCCGACAAAAA
>JAKSDO010000200.1 GCA_022360055.1 Cytophagales bacterium
AATTAGCGACCGCTTTCCTGAGGAAGATATAAATATGGTGTCTGATATAGCGACAAAATCAAAAATTAAAAGATATTCACCCGGTCCCTTCCCTTTCTTACCTATTTGCCTGATAAATTTTCCCTTTTTAGTGAACAAAAGTAACCTATGTGTGCTGCTAATAAGGATGTTATCATTAATTAGTTGAATCTGTGAAATCTTTTTGAATAATGATTGCGAATTAGTTTCTAATGGAATGTATAACACGGTGTCAGCAAATTCGGAAGTGGTAAGCATGTTTTCTCCCATTTTGGGCAACCTTAAAAGGGCAGTCGCCTCTTTTTTATCAGAGTCAACCGGCTTTTGAACTTGCTTCTTGTCCTTAGTAGAACATCCTAATAGAAAAAAAAATGTAAAAAGAACAACCTTTTTCATGTGTTTATATTTTTTTAGGTTGCTGACACACGGAGAAATATAATCATGCTCGTGTGTGTCCTGAGTTTGCTCCGATCCTACCGGTTTCATATTGGAAGTTTGGGAATCACTAATTTAGTAAAATGGGATTCCGTACCTTATGCTGCTTCGTCTAGAACAGATTTATAGGAAGAAAGTACGTCCCCCTAGAATAGGGTGAAAGAATCCCATCGAAAAACTTCACTATTCCCTTTTTTTTGAAAGCTTCAAAAAAAGATTCTTCATCTGTCAAAATTTTTTTTTAGATATTTAAATCTAAAGTGCCACTTGCTAATTAGTAGCTTCGCTATTAGCTACAGCATTATCTTCCTGGCTTGAGCCACCCCAGTAGTCATCACCGCTGGGACACTGTTCACCCGCATATTCACATCCACAACCCCAACACAAACATCCCCCTTTCAAGGCTCGCATTTCTCTTTTATCCATTTCATTTTTACTCAATTGATTTAATCTTAATTTTCCTAACTTTTTCATTGCTTTAGAGCTTTTGATTATACATCTGTTTTAACCGCTGATTTCCATGACGGGTCGGCAACCCTGATCCGGGTTAAATTATAAATTGCTATCTTTACCACATCACCTCCTTTCCATACCTGTAGCATACAGCTAATGCTTTGGAAAAGGAGTCCGGGCAGGTAGCGGTAACCGAATCAATGACGGTGCTTCCTGCTCTTTTCCCGCCAATCGTTATATGTTCACGGTAATAACTGCTTTCCAAATACAATTTGTCCAACGCTTTCCCCGAATGGTTTAGGTAATACGGCAACTCAGTAGTATACGCCTGTACGCTGGAATAATCATATAGAATAAAAGAAAAGTCGATCATTTCAGGAACAAAAAAATCGTTCTAAAACAATAAATTACAGGATCCTGCTATCCAATAATATCAAGTCGAGCGCCAATTCTATTCGACCGAATGACATGGCTTTCTTCATCACCAAATCGTTGTACCGAAAGTCTTTAACGGTTTCCATTGCACCTAAAAAATCTCTGAAATAAAGTTACGAGGTAATGACATCTAAAAATGGGTAAAGTTGGGTAAAGATGGGTAATATCTCCTTTTATACTTACCGGGTAGGCCCGGTTTGTCTATTATTTTTTCCCTTGTAAGAAATGCAAATAGATGAGGTTGATGCCTGTGAGCAATACCAGGCAAGAGTGACTCTAGTTTCAATAATTGACACTTAATTTGAGTATCTAAATATTTTATGTAATCTAAAATGAGATCAATATTATGATTTAGTACACCCGGGACTTCACCTGACACAGGTCGGGCTTACCGATGGCCAACTCATAATTAGAGGGGGAAGGACATAACTATATAATATCTACAATTCAAATTGCATATATAGATAACTTCAAATCTATTAAATTGGATCTTACATCCTTATCACCAATTTTTGAAGACTTATTATTCATTACAGGTCCTCTTTTACTTTAATCAAAACCAGAATGGGATTATCATTTTCACCTATGGTTTTCATTTGATTGAGCCATATAGGAGGAGCCTTCATTTTGGCATTTCCATTATTTAAC
>JAKSDO010000103.1 GCA_022360055.1 Cytophagales bacterium
GAAAAAGCATTTCAAATAAATGAAGACGTCGAAAACATCGGCGCGAGAAGATTGCATACGGTCATGAGTCAAATACTAAACAATTTCCTTTTTGATGTTCCGGACAGAATAGGGCCGAATGCCAAAATAATCATCACTTCGGATATGGTAGAAGAAAAACTTACCGATCTGGTTAAGGATAAAGATTTAAGCCAGTACATCCTGTAGCGGAACAAGGTTGCCGAGGTTCGAGTTTACAATTTGATAACACAATAATTGAGAAAGAAAACTTTTAACGTTTAATTTTGCGCGAATACATTTCAATTTAGCATAAATCCATTGAATAGAAATACAGGTACCAAAAAACTTATTAAATCGGTATTTTCAATAATTGCGGTTTTAGTAATGTTTTTGGTTTCGATAGACTTATTGGTAAGTTCATTAAGTCATATCGGAAAAGATACGGTCGAGTCTGTTCTGGAAGTTACCGCCAATCCGTTTGTGAGTTTGTTTATAGGTCTCTTGATCACGGCCTTGATTCAGAGTAGTTCTACCACGACATCCATGATCGTGGCAATGGTCGCTTCGGGATCGTTGGACATGTATAGGGCAATACCGATAATTATGGGGGCAAATATCGGAACAACCTTAACCAGCAATATTGTCTCCTTAAGTTTCATCACGCGAAAGAAGAAGTTTCGAAGAGCGTTTTCCACAGCTACATTACACGATCATTTCAATATCCTGGTGACCATGGTATTGTTTCCGCTTCAGTTTAATTATAATTTTCTCGGCGTCATTTCCGAAAAAATAACAGTATTCCTGACCTTTGGGAATACAGAGACTTCTGAGATACTAAATTCAAAAATGGTCGTCGGTGATTTCACATTGAGCAGCTTTGTTTTGGATGTGCTGGGGAATCCGATCATTGGTCTTGTCGTAGCGATTTTATTGCTTTTCGGATCAATTAAACTATTGACCAGGGTTATTTATAAAATATTCATCGGTTCTACCAGGCTTAAATTTGAAAACCATGTATTTAAAAACAAATGGAAATCGTTTGGGTGGGGAACTGCTTTTACAGCTACGTTGCAATCCAGCTCCGTGACCACATCAATCGTGGTACCTCTCGTGGCGACCGGTAAAATAAAATTCAGGCACGTTTATCCCTTTATCATCGGGGCCAATATCGGGACAACGATCACCGCCCTGTTGGCCGCATTATTTAAAACTCCCGAAGCCATAAGCATTGCCGTCGCCCACCTGATGTTTAACGCTATCGGAGGTATAATTTACCTCTTCGTTCCATATTTAAACAGATTGCCAATAGCTTTGGCGTCGATTCTTGGCGACCTGTGTTTGAAATATCGAATAATAAGTGTGATTTATATCATTATCACTTTTTTTCTGCTTCCGTTTGCATTTATCTATATGACCAAATAGGTTTCTAAATAAGCAAAAAATGTTATTTTTGATTCTAAATTTGATCGGATCAATTGAACGAAAAAGAAAAATTGCCAGGTATCCTTAATTTTGATAAGCTTGTAGAGAAAATCACGAAATTCTTTGAGCTTAAACTCGAAATATATGAACTCAAGGTAAAAGAGCAAATCGTAATCGTTATATCCAGCCTGGCCACAATTGCCTTAATTATATCTTTTGGTTTATTTATGATTTTTTTCGGAAGCCTCGCATTTGGCTTTTATCTAAATGGAATTTTAGACAGCAGGTATTTGGGGTTTGTGATTGTGGGGTTTCTGTACCTGGTGATCTGCATGATCCTAATTTTGTTCAAGGATAAGATCATCACCAATCGTCTGTTTCAGGCTATTTTCAGTGATTCATTAACCATAGATGATGATGAACAAAAGGATCGAGAATAAGACGAAGATAAAACTGAAAATTGAAGAGCTCGAAAGGCAATCAAAGCTCATCAGGGAAGAATTGGAAGGAGAGCTTTATGAAACCAAGAAGAAAGTAAGTAATGCCGGGAAAATTGCATTTGGGATCGGAGGAGGATTGATCTTGTCTGCCTTGATCTTAAACGGGCTTTCCAAAAAAAGAAACAGGCCTCATGAATCCGGGAAAGTTGCCGGATCCGGAAAAGTTTATCATCGGTTTCGTGATCAATTAAGGCGTGAGCTGACCAGGCAGGCTACAAATTTCATTCTTGGACTTGCAAAAGACAGGCTGAACGCAATTTTAAATAAAAAGGATAACGAGGAGGATGGCGATTCTTAAATCACTTAAGAAGAGGAAGGAGCAAAAAGTCAAATCAATTGCTATACTTATTGACCCCGACAAATTCCAGGGTGAGGAATCTCTAAAAAACCTATTGAAGCTGTGTCACAAAGCCCGAGTTGATTTTATTTTTGTCGGAGGAAGCTTATTGGTCAATGGGTCGTTAGAAGCGACAATTTCCGTAATTAACAGGTATATCCGCCTTCCTGTAATTATTTTTCCGGGGAGTAATCTTCACATCGCCAACCAGGCCGATGCCATATTGTTTCTTTCCCTGATTTCCGGTAGAAATCCGGATTTACTCATAGGTCAGCATGTCGCTGCCGCCCCAATTTTAAAGAGATCAAAAATTGAAGTGCTTTCCACCGGATATATTCTGGTTGGAAATAGCGCCAACACAACGGTTGCGCATATTAGTCAAACCTCTCCAATACCTACGGAGAAGGCTGAAATTGCAGTGTGTACTGCTATTGCAGGTGAAATGATAGGTATGAAGCTTATTTATCTCGATGCCGGAAGTGGTTCCCGCGAAGAAGTGCCGGCGGAGATGGTCGAGCGCGTAGCCGGTTCTACAGAAATTCCACTCATTGTAGGAGGAGGCATCGACACCACATCAAAGGCAATAGCTGCTTTTGACGCAGGAGCCGACCTCATTGTACTTGGAACGGCTATTGAGAAAAATGCAAACTTTGTATCAGAAGTTGCGGGAATCCGGGATGGTTTTAATTCTAAACATTCATAAGGGATTCTCTTCGTCTCATTTTGCCGGCAGGAATTCCAAACATCATCTTAAACCTTCTGCAAAAGTATGCCGTGTCCTTGTATCCGACATCAGTGCCTATCTCTCTTATACTTTTCTTAGACGTTCTTAAAAGGCTTACGGCCCGTTCCATTCTTTGATATTCAATATAATCCTGAGGATTTATTCCGGTGAGCATTTTGAAATACTGACCGACATAATCTTCCGATACATTGGCTACAGATGCCAATTTTTTATTGGACAGATCACCGTTTAGGTTTTCCTTAATATAAGCAAAGATGTCGATCAGTCTCGGGTCTTTAAAGTATGTGCTGTTGGTGGCCAGCTGTTCTACAAAAAGTTGATTTTTAATGACATACCTAATGATTTCTACCACCAAATGATCTGTGATGTTCATGATTATTCGCTCGTGACCGGCCAGGGTGGAGCTTGTCTCTTCAATAATCGTTGCCATTGCAGGGTTTATTTTCGAGTTATCCCTGATCACAAACGGAGGAATATCCAGGGAAGCGAAAAAATTTACGGAATCGAATACTTTGGCGTCGAAATTTACATATGTAAAACTTTCCACATCATCCGATTCTACTTCGTGCATATCAATGCTTTTGAAATAATTCTCCTTTCTCGAAATAAAATCATCATTGGAAAGACTTATGGCCGAACCGCTTCCAAACGTGATGGAGACATTTTTTCCACCGGGTACAAAAAGAATGTCGCCTTTTTTCACAGTTTCTTTATTCTTTCCGAATTTAATCTCGCCGTTATTTATCCGAAATACGGTATTTTCAACATCATAATAGTTCTCAATGGTGATTGGCTGAATAATACGAATATTATTAGCTTTCTTGAAATGAACATTCAGGGATTCGATAATCTTATTGTAATCTTCCATCTAAGAAATATGCAATTAAATAAATGTAAACTCTGGATCCTTTTTCATACTGATAGATCAAAAATCGGTAATATTGCTCTCATTATCAAGGGAAATATGGAAAAAGTACAATAATATTGAGTTAAAACACTAAAACTTGAAAAATTACAATATCACGGATTATTTCAAATTTGGGTATGTAGATATGGTAAAAGCCGAAGTTTTACATCTTTTGCACATATCCAAGATCAATCCATGTTTGATTTTTGGTATGAAAAAGGCCTGCCCCAAACAAGCAGGCCAAAATCAGGATCGGTTTTTTTATACGTGCTAATCTCTTCCGAGAAATACGGAAATGTAATATAATAGCGTAACCAGGGAACCTACGGCCGCCACGACATAAGTAAGAGCAGCCCATTTCAAAGCATCCTTGGCCATATAATGTTCGCTCGAAGAGGTAACTCCGCGTTCATTAATCCACTGAAGCGCTCGTTTGCTGGCGTCAAATTCTACCGGTAATGTTATGAATGCAAATAAAGTAAATACAGTATAGCACCCTATGATGATCATCAACGCCAGGTCAAAATTGATCAGGTTCGGAAGCATAATCGCCCCGAACAACATCGCCATGAAAATGAAGTTGATAATTCTGGCACTGGCGTTTTGTATTGGAACTAAAGCCGATCTCATTTCCAGCGGCCGATAGGCGCTGGCATGTTGAACGGCATGACCGCATTCATGCGCTGCAACTGCAGCGGAAGCTGCATTTCTTCCATAATATACCGATTCGCTGAGGTGAACTGTTTTTGTTGCAGGATTGTAGTGATCCGTAAGCGAGCCCTGATGACAAACCACGCTTACGTCATAGATCCTGTTATCTGCCAGCATACGCTCAGCCACCTCTCTTCCGCTCAGATTCGAAGAAAGCGGAGTTTGAGAATATTTTTTGAATTTCCTTTTAAGTTTTGAGCTTACGATAAAGCTCAATGCCATAAAGAACAACCCGATTAAAATTACCATAGACTAATTATTTAATTCCTTTATCTTTTTAATCACATTTGTTGAGGAAAATCCCGCGGTGAGTTCTATCGTTTCGACCTTTCCTCCATTTTGCAATACGAAGTCAGCGCCTACAATGTTGCTAATACTATAATCTTTTCCCTTCACCAGTATGTCCGGGCGAATCGTCCTGATAAGATCAATGGGAGTTTCTTCGTTAAATAATATCACCATATCCACGAATTCAAGCGCTGCTAAAATTCTGGAACGAGAAACCTCGTCAACGATTGGCCGGGTCGGCCCTTTAATTTGCGAAACGGAACGGTCCGTGTTTAATCCGACCACGAGACGATCACCGATTTGCCGCGCTTTTTCCAGATAATCTACATGACCCGCATGTAAAATATCAAAACAACCGTTGGAAAACACAATCTTATGACCTAAAGCTTTCCACTCCGAGATTTTTTTTAATGCGTCTGAAACCGACAATATTTTGTTAGCTGAAGACATTGCTTGGTTTTGATTTCATGAAAACACTGATGATAAAACTGATTCCACCAAAGACCATAATTGTCATAAACTGGGTGGTATGTGCGACTAACGCAAAAACGATTCCGTCTTCCGACGAAACACCATAAATCACCAACACGCTGCTTATAAATATATGAAATACCCCAATCCCGCCTTGGACAGGTACGGACATTGCCAGTCCGCTGGTAATGAGTAAGGTTAAGCCGGCCAGAAGACTTAAGCGACTTGTGGGCGGAAAAGCGAAGAATACGACAATCAACATTGCATAATATAAAAACCAGATGCCGAAGGTAGATGCCCAAAATCCAAGCTGGTTATCAATTTTTCGTATGGACAGAAATCCGTCAACCAGCTCTTTTATAAATTTTCGGATTTTAAGATAAAATGAATTTCGATGCAATTTCTCGCGATAGACTTTGAAAAGTATATAGATAGCAATTCCGAGTATCAGCAAAATCCCGAATCCGCCCAGCACAATTCCGGATATGGAGTCTGTATCCGGCAGTTTATCCCGGAATTTTTCCAACGCAAATTTGTTGAGTTTGTCAAACTCTATAAAAAAAGTAAGTGAAGCAACCAAAATAAGGGTGATAAGGTCAAATACCCTTTCTGCCACCACACTTCCAAATGCGGAGGTTATCGCCACATTATCCGTCTTCTTTAAAATGCCACATCGGGTAACTTCACCCAGCCTCGGCACCAGGTTGTTTGCAAAATAGCCGACCATAACCGCGATAAATGTTCTCCTTGTTTTTAACCTGTACCCAAGGGGTTTGAGCAGGATATTCCATCTGTAGGCTCGCAGATAATGGCTTAAAAGGGCCAGGAAAATTGAAAAAGACAACCAGTTGTAGTTGATGTCTTCAAATTGAGCCAATAGGCTCTCCAGGGAAAGATCGCGGTAAACAAACCACAATAGGAACGCAGCAATTCCCAGGGTAATAGCGTATTTGAGAATATCGATAGCAATTTTCCGAACGTTGCTAGCCAATTACCTTGTTGTTTTTATCGGGAAAAATAATAATTGGCTTATGTTCCTTTGCCTCTTCAAAATTCATAGAAGCATAGGAAATGATAATGATGATGTCTCCAACCTGGGCTTTTCTGGCGGCAGGACCATTCAAACAAACGTGTCCGCTGCCTCGCGCTCCTTTAATTACATAGGTCTCGAGCCGTTCTCCATTATTAATATTCACAATTTGCACCTTTTCATTTTCAATGATATTGGCAGCTTCCATGATATCTTCATCAATGGTAATACTACCTACATAATGAAGCTCGGCTTGCGTAATTTTTACTCTATGGATTTTTGATTTTACTACCTGTATAAACATCTCTTATCAAATTCCGGCGGCAAAGTTAACTTAATTTAATGATATATTGTCGATTAATCTCACATTTCCCAAGTATCCTGCTATACATAGTGAAACGTCCATATTTTTATCTATGTTTAAAATATTTCGCAGATTTGACGTTTGCACAACTTCGAAATATTCCAGCTTGATTTTGCTATCCGCATTGAATAAACTAGTTACATATTTTTTTACAGAATTAACATTTTCGCCGCCAATAAGTTTTTCTCTGGCTTTGTTTAAGGCCATATAGAGCGCTCCGGCATGTACCCGATCTTCTTTTGACAATAGCTTATTTCTCGAAGACATCGCCAGGCCATCCTTTTCCCTAACGGTATTTACCGGTACGATTTCAACATCAAACAGTAACTCCGCGGTCAGTTTTCGAATGACCGCTATTTGTTGCAGGTCTTTTTTTCCGAAATACGCGCGGTCGGGTTTCACGAGGTTAAAAAGCTTTGCAACGATCAGGCCAACACCTTTGAAATGTCCCGGGCGAAACTTCCCCTCCATGATTTCTTCCAAATAGCCAAAATCAAAATTCAAAGCGTCTTGTTCACCGTACATATCATCCGAAGAGGGGACAAAGACAGCACCGCAATTTATCATTTCCAACTTCGAAATGTCTGATTCCGTTTCCCGCGGATAGTTCTTAAAGTCATTCCGGTTATTGAATTGTGAGGGATTGACAAAGATGCTTGAGACCGTAATGTCGTTTTGAAGAATAGACTTTTGCACAAGCCTGAGGTGTCCGTCGTGAAGGGCTCCCATTGTGGGAACAAAACCAATGGTCCTTTCCTTTAGCTTGATCTGTTTTATATACCAGCGCAAAGTCTTAACGTCATGAATGATTTCCATAGCGCCTGATTCAAAAAAGGGTGCAAATCTAGTGTTTCTTTTTTAATATCTATTGAGTTCTGCTAAAAAATTAGTACTTTTGTGATCAATTTTCTATAAAAAAATAAGCTAGCAGAGTTATGTCAAAGTTTCGTATTCTTTATGTTGCAAGTGAAATCAATCCTTTTCTTCAGACCTCAGAAGTAGCCGAGTTGGTGAGGAAATTGCCGCAGGCTATGCAGGAAAGAGGGATGGAAATTCGAATTTTGGTTCCGAGATTTGGTTTGATCAATGAAAGAAGAAATAGATTGCATGAAGTAGTTAGATTATCGGGGATCAATATATCGGTCGGCGACGAGGAAAAACCCCTTATTATAAAGGTTGCATCCATACCAAATGCAAAGTTGCAAGTTTATTTTATTGATAATGAAGACTATTTCCATAGAAAGAGCGTTTTCCATGACAAGGAAAATAATTTTTATGAAGACAATGATGAAAGGGCGATATTTTTCTGTAAAGGAGTATTGGAAACCGTAAAAAAACTCGGATGGGCTCCGGATATTGTACATTGCAACGACTGGATGACAAGCCTGATTCCAATGTATTTAAAAACGACATATAAAAATGATCCGATATTCCAGAATGCAAAAACTGTATTTACCGTATACGATACTCCATTTGAGCATAAATTTGGCGTCGATTTGCTTCAAAAAGTAAAAATGATGGACATAGAGGATGAGATGCTGAGTCCTCTGGAGTCCAATGATTATGAAGGATTTATTAAACTTGGAGTTGAGTATGCCGATGCAACAATTAAGTCGGAAAATGAGTTTAAAAATGGTTTAAATGCAATATTTGCATCGTTGGAAAAGAATGAAGAAGCATTAATCGATACAATTGAAAAGGACGAAAATTGCGAGGAATCGTACTATAACCTATACAATGACCTTGTGGGTTAAAAGATTTGGGCTAATGGCATTATTAGCCCCCCTTATTTTTGCGTGTGAGGATCCCGGTGAGATTGGCCTAGATTTAAATCCTGAGAATGGAGCTTTTGTCGCCCGATTTCAAGAAATTCCGGTGGATAATTCTGTCTTATTGTACGAAGATATTGTGGCGGATAACGCGACCAGAATAGATTCGTTTCAAAACATTGGCTCGGCCGGGAGGTTGTTGACCGGGAGTTTTGACAATCAATCTTTTGGAAAAGTGAAATCCACGGCGTTTGCCGGATTATATTTGGGAAAAGTTGGTTTTACGGATGATGATTATGTATTCGACAGCCTGGTATTTAACATCAAGGTTGACTACATGTACGGCAATAGCTTCCTCGGGACCAAGAAAATCTATATTCATGAACTTGCGGATTCACTCAAAACAGATACTTTATATCTCACCAGAAATTCTACGCCGTACCATGATACTCCCCTGGGCGAGTTTGCGTTTGATCTTTCCGCTCTTGATACCGTTTGGATCGATACTGTACTGACAACAAAACTTTCCGACGAATTGGGGAAGCGATTCTTGCAAGAGGCGAAGGATAACGAATCAACGTATCTGAATAACAAGGAATTCAGGAAATTCTTTAATGGATTTGCTTTTGTTTCCGACGAGGCGAATAATATGGTTGCGGGAATCATCCCTGAGAATAATTCTACTTTTTTAAGGATGCATTTCCACAATAATGAAGATACCACATCATTTGATTTTATTTTTCAGGATTTTGATACCATCAATTTTAACAGTACAAAATATTACAATCACATATCTTTAGACAGATCAGGCACCCCTATTGAGGGAATTACGGAATTCTATACGGAATATCAAACAAGTAATGATCTTTCGTACATACAAGCCAGCACCGGTGTGTTCACAAAATTGGATATTCAACCTTATCTGAATTTTATTGATACCATTGATCATTTGGTAATTAACAGAGCTGAGATAGAAATTCCCGTTCAGTCATTTTCCGATAATACTGTTCCTTCTTCAGGTCTTGATATGTATGTGGTGGACCAGAATAATAGATTTGTGGAGGAATTTATCCCGCGAAGACCACTTCCAATATATATTACTGCCGGACGGCTTATTTTTTCCAGGAACAGCAATGAAAATGAAGGGAAGTTTGAAGGTATAATTACTGAATATATTCAGGGTTTGACCAGCGGTGATTCCCAGAATACGCAATTATTGCTCGGACAGACAAATTTATGGAATTCTGTTCTTTCAGTAAATCAGTCCGTTCTAAAGAAAGATAAAATAGTACTGAAGGTTTACTATTCAGTATTGCAATAATTTCTAAACCAAAATAACTGCCTAACTATGTGTGGGATCGTAGCCTATCTGGGCGATAGAAATGCCTTTGAAGTAATAATTAAGGGACTAAAAAGGTTGGAATACCGGGGGTATGACAGTTCGGGAATTGCTTTATCGGCAGACAATCAATTGAAATTGTATAAAAAGACAGGCAAGGTTTCAGAGTTGGAATCGTTCACCAATAGCGAAGATCTGAACGGAGGGACTGGGATCGGTCATACAAGATGGGCAACACATGGAGAACCAACCGATAACAATGCGCATCCTCATTTATCGTTTGACGGGACTTTGGGGATCATTCACAATGGGATTATTGAGAATTACGCCTCGCTCAAGCAAGAACTGCTAAACAAGGGATATGAATTTAAAAGTGATACCGATTCCGAGGTTGTGATTCATTTCATTGAGGATATCAGAAAGAATAACAATTGCAAACTTGATGAAGCTGTCCGGCTGGCATTATCAAAAGTTATCGGAGCCTATGCCATTGTCATAATTGATAGAAACGATCCGAGTCGACTTATCGCCGCTAGAAAGGGGAGCCCTCTGGTCATCGGAGTTGGGAAAGGCGAGTATTTTTTGGCCTCTGATGCCACCCCAATCATAGAATATACCAATGAAGTCGTTTATCTGAACGACTTTGAAATTGCCATTGTTTGCAGGGAAGGATTAACCCTGAAAAATATGGAGGATGTAGAATCAAGCCCATACATTCAAAAGATTGATATGGAATTGGATGCGATCGAAAAGGGTGGATTCAAACATTTCATGTTGAAGGAAATATTTGAGCAGCCCAAGTCGATCGGAGATGCTATGCGTGGGCGCTTAAACGCAGCGGAAGGCCAGTTGGCTCTTGGAGGAATTAGAGACTACCTTAACAGGCTGATTAGCGCCGACCGGATCATTGTTCTGGCCTGCGGTACTTCCTGGCATGCAGGCCTGGTCGCTGAATATTTTTTTGAAGAGTGGTGCAGGATTCCGGTAGAGGTAGAATATGCTTCCGAATTTCGGTACAGAAATCCAATAATTAAGGAAGGGGATGTAATTATTGCCATTTCCCAATCCGGTGAGACGGCAGACACGCTTGCCGCCATCGAGCTGGCAAAATCCAAGGGAGCCATAATATTTGGGGTTGTCAATGCGGTAGGTTCGTCAATTCCGCGAGCGACCCATGTCGGGGCATATATTCATGCCGGCCCGGAGATCGGAGTAGCAAGTACAAAGGCGTTTACATCTCAAGTAACTGTGCTTTCCATGATTGCCATGATTGTTTCTTACAAAAAGGGAACGATTTCCGAAACGTCGTATCATGAACTTCTGGTTGAATTGGAAACAATTCCCGAGAAGGTCCAAATAGCCCTTGGTTTGGATCAGAGATCGCAATCCATTGCCCGATCATTTATGAACGCGACAAATTTTCTTTACCTCGGGCGGGGATACAATTTTCCGGTTGCCCTGGAGGGAGCGTTAAAACTAAAGGAGATATCTTACATTCACGCCGAAGGGTACCCCGCTGCAGAAATGAAGCACGGTCCTATTGCGCTTATCGACGAGGAAATGCCTGTAGTTGTGATAGCTACCAATGATAGCTCCTATGAAAAGATCATATCCAATATCCAGGAGGTAAAGGCAAGAAAAGGAAAAGTTATTGCCATTGTGACCGAAGGGGATGAGGTGATTCCCAGGTTGGCAGACTATGTTTTGGAAGTGCCAAAAACCCATGAGGCGCTCATGCCGTTGGTTTCCGTAATTCCCCTTCAATTGCTTTCCTATTACATTGCGGATTTGAGAGGTTGCAATGTCGATCAACCGAGGAATCTTGCAAAATCCGTAACCGTGGAATAAGTTTAACCCGGATTCGAAAACATCGGGAAAAATAACGTAGAGCTGCACACGCCACGCATGCGCGATTGCATCGGGTAGAGGCGTGACCTCAGAAGGTGAATGGAAAAAACAGAATTTTCTCCGCGCTCCCAAGGAATAACAGCCTGGCGAGGATATTCAATATTAAAAACCAAAGGATTTTTTCCCTTAAATAAGGCTGGGTTTTTCCTGAGATTCATCTTCCAGGGGCTCGCTCTCCTCTTTTAACTCTTCATCGAGGATAGCCTCAAATTTTGTTTTGGGCGCTTCCCCCTTCGATACCTGTTCTTCCATGAAATAATCATTGATCATCTTGCGGATTTCCTGAATGGACATATTGTGATGAATTTTACCGGCTCTTACCATCGACATTTCGCCAGTTTCTTCTGAAACTACCAAAACCAAAGTATCCGTGGTTTCACTCATACCTATTGCGGCTCTGTGTCGAAGTCCGAATTGTGCCGGCAGATTCTCCAAATCGCTTACCGGTAAAATACATCTTGCGGCGGAGATGCGGCCATTGTAAATGATAACCGCTCCATCGTGGAGGGGACTGTTCTTATTAAATATGGATAGTAACAACCTTTTTGAGATGATGCCATCTATACGATCCCCGGAATCTACATAGAATTTAAGCTCGGATTCCTTGGAAAATACGATCAGAGCTCCCGTATAGGACCCTCCGAGGGTTTTCGCGGCATCGATTACGGGATTCACATCAAATTGGTCTTGATTCCCATTTTTTTTCCAGGGGAAATTTTTAAAAAAGGTTTCGCGGTTAAGCGTAGTGGATTTTCCTATCAGCAAAAGGAATTTGCGTATTTCAGGACTAAAAAGTATAATTAATGCCAGTACGCCAACGCCCATAAATTGCCCCAGAATGGCTGAGAGTAATTCCATCTCAGCAGCGTTCACCATCAGGTAGGTTAAGTATAGAAAAAGGAAACCAAGAAATACCTTAGAGGCTATGCTGCCTTTCATTAATTTATAGACCTGATAGAGCAGCAGTGTTACAAAGAAGATATCAATGAGATCTACCCAACTGATTTCCAGAAAGCCGATATTAAATAAAAGGGTCAATTGTGTATTAAACTTACCAGGTTTATAACTTCTTTTGCTTCCTTAACATCATGAACTCTAAGAATATGCGCACCCTTAAGCAATGAGACGGAATTTAATACCGAAGTGCCGTTTAAGGCATCTTCGGGATTAATTTTCAATATTTTGTAGATCATGGATTTTCTGGATATCCCAACCAAAATCGGAATATTTAGAATCCTAAAAAACTCCAGATAACTAAGCAATTGATAATTTTGTAAAGTTGTCTTGGAAAACCCAAAGCCTACATCAATAATAACATCTTTTATGCCAAAAAGTGTTAACTCTTTTAGTTTTTTAATGAAATAATTAAGCAAATCGGATGGCATGTCGTCGTAATGTGTATTAAGTGCCATATTTTGAGGCGTGCCAACCATATGCATTAATATATAAGACACATTGTAATGCGAAATCGTTTGAAACATTTTTTTGTCAAGGCTTCCGCCGGAAATATCATTGACCATTCCCGCTCCGGCCTCGATGGCCCTCTTAGCTATTTCCGATCTGAACGTGTCTACCGAAACAACCGTATTTTCAGAAACTTCCCGGATCGATTTTATTCCTAACAACACTCTTTTTGTTTCTAATTCTTTGCTGATATTGTCAGCGCCAGGGCGGGAAGAATAACCTCCGATATCGATCATATCCGCCCCGTCTTCAAGTATTTTTTCAGCTTGTCTTGATATTTGCTTTTGGGTTAAAAATTTTCCCCCGTCATAAAAGGAATCATCGGTGACATTTAGGATTCCCATTATTTTTGGAGAAGACAGGTCTATTAGATTTCCATTTATATTGAGTGTATTTTTTGGATAAAATACTTTATCTTTCGCAGCCAATTAATAGATCAAATTATTATAATACTTAAAGAAACAGAACATTTTGTCAAGCAAAACGATTAGCGAATATAAAGAAGTTATAAAGGCATGCAAAGAAGTTTTTGAGAAGAAAACCCGCGATTACGGAACTGCCTGGCGAATATTAAGATTGCCATCAATTACGGATCAAATTATGATCAAAGCTCAAAGAATCAGGTCGATTCAGGAAAAAGGTTTTCAAAAAGTTGATGATGATATCCCCAACGAGTTTTTTGGAATTGTGAATTACTGCATCATGGCTATCATTCAGATGGAAATGCCTTCCGACACTTCCGTGGAAATGAAATTTGAAGAAATCGAACCCCTTTATGACCGGGTCGTCAATGAAACGATTTCACTCCATGAAGATAAGAATCACGATTATAATGAGGCCTGGAGAGAGATGCGGGTAAGTTCGATGACAGATATTATTTTAATGAAGCTTTTGAGAGTGAAGCAAATCGAAGATAATAAAGGAAAGACGATCATCTCGGAAGGGATTAAATCGAACTACCAGGATATGATGAATTATGCAGTTTTTTGTTTAATAAAACTAGATTCCTGAAATATGAATGTAGCTGACAGGATTGTTCGTTGGTTTGTTGGTTTGCTTTTTATTTTTTCAGGATTGGTGAAGCTAAATGATCCAATGGGCACGGCCATAAAAATGGCGGAGTATTTCGAAGTTTTTTCAAACGATATTTCTTCCTTGTTCCATTTTTTAGTGCCGGTTGCGCTATGGGTCGGATTGTTTGTGCTGATTCTAGAAGTATTGCTTGGAGTGGCGGTATTAATTAACTACCGCATAAATCTAACCGCATGGGTTTTGCTCCTGCTGATCGTATTTTTTACCTTTCTTACCTTTTATTCGGCAGCGTTCGATAAAGTGACAGATTGTGGTTGTTTCGGAGATGCGATTCCTCTTACACCCTGGCAATCCTTTATTAAGGATATTGTATTGTTGGTATTATCTATCTATATATTCATACACAGAAAGAAATATGATCCGGTCTTTCGGCCAAAGGCGGGCAACATTGTGTTAGGATCGGTTCTGGTACTCGGTATGATTATCGCTTATTATGCAATTGAGCATTTGCCACCCATTGATTTCAGGCCGTACAAGGTAGGAGCGGATATACGTGCATCCATGCAGCCTTCCGAGGAATTCCGGTACAAGTATGTGATGGAAAAGGATGGTGCCAGGTACGAGTTCGAGCATTATCCAAGCGATACCAGTTACAAGTTCACCGAGATGATTTTATTAAATCCTGAAGCTGCACCTAAGATCACGGATTATAACGTCTGGAATGAAGAAGGCGATTTTACCGAAGAGAGCCTGAATGAAATCCGGTTTTTGGTATTGTTTAGTGACGTAAACAAATCGAGATTAAACCGTATTGGAGCTATAAATGATCTTGTATCCGAGCTAAAGAGCGATATTTCATGTTGGGTTATTACGGCAAACGATGAAGCTACTTATGAAAACTTCAGACATGAATATCAAATTCCAATGCCCTATTACTATGCGGACGGGACAGTTATTAAGGCCATGGTACGAGCAAATCCCGGATTGATCCTTATGCAGGATGGAAAAGTCCTGGGTAAATGGCACAACAATGATGTGCCATCAAAAGAGAAAATATTGGCGCTCATCAAACAATGATTTGTGATACGGTTCTTTCTTAGAAGATTTGGATATGGAGTTTTAGTGCTTTCTGGCGTGATTGTCGTCATTTTTCTTTTATTCCATGCTTTGCCGGGTGATCCGGTAACTTTGATTGCCGGGCAAAGAAGCGATTTAAACACGAGGCAAGCAATTACTGAAGAGCTGGGTCTGGACCAACCTTTGCACAAGCAGTTTCTTCTTTATGTAAATGACCTTTTTTTTGTGTCTATTCACGATAGAAATGATGCTAACAAAACAAAGTATTCCTATGTGGAGTTAGCAAATTTCGGGGATAAAGTATTAGCTCTTAAATGGCCTTATATGAGAAGGTCATTTCAAACCAATAAAGAAGTTACTCAGATCATCTACGATAATATTGATGATACTTTTTGGCTTGCCGTATCCGCTATGCTTATAGCCAGCGTTGTCGGTATTTCATTCGGTATCATTGCCGCATTGAATCAGAATACGCCTTTAGACCACCTCATTATTTCCGCTTCAGTTTTTGGTATATCAATCCCTTCATTCCTTTCAGCAATAATAATTGCAATGATCTTCGGCTTTTATTTAAGCGATTATACCGGTTTGGACCTTACCGGTCAGTTATGGACAAATGATCCGATAAGAGGAAGAGAACTGCAATTGCGCAATCTGATATTACCGGCCATAACCTTGGGTATCCGGCCGCTCGCGATAATTACTCAATTAACCAGGAGTTCCATGTTGGAAGTTTTGTCTTTGGATTACATCAGAACAGCCTATGCAAAAGGTTTAAGCAAGTATCGCATAGTTTTAAAACATGCCCTCAAAAATGGACTGAATCCGGTCATCACTGCCGTTTCCGGCTGGTTGGCCTCTTTAATGGCCGGAGCATTTTTTGTGGAATATATTTTTGACTGGAAGGGATTGGGATTCACGACAATTAAGGCGGTGCAGAGTCTTGATTTTCCGGTTGTGATGGGAGTAACGCTTTTTGTGGCAGCTATATTTGTAATAATCAATATCTTTGTCGACCTGTTATATGCCGCTATTGATCCCAGGATCAGGCTAACATAGGCTTTGCAACAACATTCGGTTTTATGAAATCATTAAAATATTTTTTAGTAGGAATGCCGGCGTCGGGGAAATCTACCTTGGGAAGGATGCTTGCAGCGCAGCTAGGCACAACTTTTATTGATTTGGATAAAGAGATTGTGAAAGAAGAGGGTTTGGAAATAACTGAGATTTTTAGTTCTAAAGGTGAGAAGTACTTCAGAGAGCTTGAAAGAAGATGTTTAGCCGGACTATTAAACAGGAATGAAGGATATGTTTTGGCAACAGGAGGGGGCGCGCCTTGCTTTTTTGACAATATGGAACAAATGAACAATCATGGAACTACGATTTTCATCAATGTTCCTGTTGAAGATTTACACAACAAACTGAAAAAGAAGGGGACCCAAAAGAGGCCATTGTTGAAAGACGTACAGCGCGATGATTTATATACTGCATTACAAAACAAGTTCCTAGAGCGCAAAAAATATTACGATCAATCAAAAATATGTGTGGACCAGGATCTTGGAGAGGTTGTAAATCGCTTGAATCAAATTATTTTTGCGATTAAAAGGCTAGAAGAAAAATCCAATTGAAAGCGCAAAATTCAGATTAGAATTTTCAATATCCGCAAAATTTGTTTCCAAATAGGATTCATTACCGGGATTATCCAAAATATAAGGGGCGTATTTTGTGTCAAATTGTTTGTATGTTACTCCCAGATCAGTGAAAAACTTCCCGGATCTATAACCCAGTCCCGCCGCATACGTTTGAATATTGGCCGGTACATCTTTATTTATATACGGACTTGGTTGATAATTATACCCTGCTCTAAGTCTAAGTTTTTTTAACCTGAATTCCCCTCCAACTCTTACATTCAAAGTAGACTGATAAGTTTCTTTTACGGTCAGCCGATCATTTTCCAAAAGACCTTCGGCATCCTTTATTTTCATAGATGAGTAATCGACGTATTCGATGTCAGCGGATATAAATCCGTTTTTATTGAAGAAGAACGAGGTCCCAAAATTTAACCTCAGCGGAGTAGTTATTGTGTAGTCAAACAAACTTTCTTCTTCGTGAAACTCATTATTCAACGTGGCTTCATATTCATAGAAAGTTGTAAAATCGGCGTCCGGATTTGTAGCGATGAGGTCGTAATTGGCATCAAAATAATTCCCGTAATTCCTCATGCTAAAATTGTTAAAATTTGCTTCGGTAGAAAAATAATATTCTTCGCTCATCGATAAATACGTCGGAGTAATTAGTGACATGCCAATGGTAAGTTGGTTAAAGGGCCTGCCAATTATTCCAAACGTTCCGTTGACACCAATTCCGTTTGTAAGCAGATTTTCAGTTAAGATTGAGTTGGAAACAATATCGCCTTCAAGCCCCGGGTACGTCTCGGTGTAACGCTTTGCAATTTCATAGCGGATGGACTGAATTCCTAATGCGGCCCCAAAATACAGGTAGTCCCCAAGATTTCCGCCATAGCTGAAATTCCATTGATTTTGTCCGCCTGTTGATTTTATCGTTTCTTCTTGCAAGGTTGGCAACTTTTCCGTAGGAAATTCACTAAAGAATGTTCTGTCGTAAAAAGGAACGTAGGTGGTATCGTTCCCATTTATATACGCATCAAGGAACTCGCTGATCAGATAGGTGGCAAAAGCTCCGTAAGTGACACCTTGTAACCGGTCAGAATCCACATTTTGTTTGTTGGCGTCCTGCACATAAAAATCCAGGATATCATTTTTTCCATTTTGACCGGAGTAATATATTGCGCTATTGAAATTATTCACTTTTGAAAAGGAAATAGCAAAGGATCCGCCCCTCCATTTACCCGGGATAATGTCATCTTTCGTTTTGTTGAAAACGATCCCCAGATTTGCCAAATTAAAATTCCCCGATTCTTTGGTAAGAGCATTTGAGATGTAACTGCTACTTGCCGATTGAATGTTGTAGGAAGGCGTAAAGCTTATTTCCGATCGGTTATAAAGCCCCAGTCCGGCAGGATTCGACAATGCCGAGCTTATATCCCCTCCCAGGCTGATTTGTGTATTTGCCAATCCCTGAATTCGGGCGCTGCCCGTGTACGAATAACTACTGAACATCAATGCCTGCTCATGATAGCTTAACGCACCGGGAACCAACTGGCTAAATACATTTAAATTGGCCAATAAAAATCCACTGCTTAATATAAGCTTCGATAAAAATTTCATGATATTTTACTGAAAAAGACTTCTATGAACAGATTAATATCAATTAATGCCGCCTGCTTCTAGACGATCCGGAAGACCTGGATCCGTAACTTGAACCTGATGATCTGCTGCTGCTTCCGGAAGAAATACTCGATGATCTGCTTCCGCTACTTCCACTCGAAAAACTGCTTCGGCTTGGAGAAGAAAACGAATTTGAAGAGGATGATCTCCTGATCGTTCCGCCGCTATTTCTTGAATACGAAGATCTTCCGCTATACGAGTTGTTGCCGGAAGTAAAGCCAGTATTTGATCTTGTCGGTTTATTGGAATTTATTGATGTAAACCTCGATGAATTGTTCACACTCCTGGAATACGCGTTTCTGCCGGAAGTGCCGCTGGATATTCGCCGGGAAGATGAGCTGCTTCTTCGCTCCTTGCTGTAATATTCGTTTTGAACTTTAGAATAATCGCTGCCGGTTCTTCCGCTAGAGGAATTTACTGTCCTGCTCGGGACCCTGATTCTGGAATTAGAGGAAGCAACTCTAGCATTCTCAGCATTACTGTTTCTGCTCGTTCTTACCGTAGATATATCCGACCGGGTGGTTCTCGGTTTATATTCTATTTTTCTTCCATTATAATAATCACTTCCCGATTTTGACACAACAAGAACGGTTGGAGAAAATCCTCCGTAACAATAATAGGGAGCATATCCGTACATACTTCTATATGGAGAACCGAACATTGGATAATCCCACGGGTCATAAAATCCATGTCTCATTCTGTATGGATTATAAAATCCCGGGTAACCTCCCCAACCTCCCCAAGGATTATATCCGGTTCCCCAGGACATCGCCATACTGTACGACATCGGAGAGAATCCAAAGCCCGTACCGTAGCCAAAACCAAAGCCCATAGATACTGTCGGCCCAAATCCCATCATAAACGGATCGTAGCCAAAACCACTATACGGATATCCAAATCCGTATCCCATGCTCATATACGGGCTGAATCTCCACGAAGGACTTGCATAGCTGCGATTGTAATTGCTGTAGCTCATTTTATCCCTTAGGGCAAGTGCTTCGTAATCAATATCACTTCTGTTTGTATCTCCTATATATGAGCTCTTATCGTATCCTTCCACAAAATAATCATTGCTGGAATACGACTTGTTTTTTTCAAGGGACTGATCATTTATTTCGTTCGACTCCGTGCTTTTATATTTGGCAATGTATTCCGGATTTACATTTTTAGAAGAATACGATTCGGTAGACTCCGTGATCTTTTTGTAATTGGAATTGCTGGACGTCTTGGTATTGTCAGAAATAACCGATGCCTTTTCAACCTTCACAGTTTTTCTATCGGATTTGTTAAAATACATATCATCGTATTCCTGAGCAATAACTTGTGAAAAAATGACGGTTAAAGACAATAACCCTATGGATAGTGTTAATTTTTTTACGGATTTGAGCGCTTTCATAACTTTCCTTTCTTAAAATTCTTTTCTACACTGTTTTAAAGATAACGATATTTTAAAATACTTAGTTAAAATATCTGCAAAAACTTATTTTTGCCAAACTGAATACAATAGTCTTACAAACAAATTTTGTACCAAACTTAACGAGGAGATGAGTAAAGGATTGCCAAAAAGAGCAGATGATTATTCTGCCTGGTATAATGAATTGGTAAAAAAAGCAGATTTGGCTGAGAATTCCGCGGTGCGCGGATGTATGGTAATAAAACCGTACGGATATTCGATATGGGAAAAAATGCAAGCTGCTTTGGATAAAATGTTTAAAGATACCGGGCATTCCAATGCCTATTTCCCATTGTTTATTCCAAAATCATATATGAGTCGTGAAGCGGACCACGTTGATGGTTTTGCCAAGGAATGCGCGGTTGTTACACATTACAGGTTAAAAAATAATGCGGACGGTAGTGGTATCGAAGTGGATCCGGCGGCAAAATTGGAAGAGGAATTGATTGTGCGCCCGACCTCTGAAACGGTGATTTGGAATACCTATAAAAATTGGATTCAATCTTACCGGGATTTGCCCATCCTCGTCAATCAATGGGCCAATGTGGTGCGATGGGAGATGCGCACAAGGTTATTTTTAAGAACTGCCGAGTTCCTATGGCAGGAAGGCCATACGGCGCATGCGACAAAGGAAGAAGCGGTGGAAGAAACTCTGAAGATTTTGCGTATCTATGCAACCTTTGCGGAGCAATTTATGGGGGTTCCCGTCCTCCGGGGTGTAAAAACAGAAAGTGAACGATTTGCGGGAGCCGTGGATACGTATTGCATTGAGGCATTAATGCAGGATGGCAAAGCCCTTCAAGCGGGGACATCTCATTTTTTAGGGCAGAATTTTGCTAAAGCATTTGATGTGAAATTTGCCGATAAGGAAGGGAAACTGGATTTGGTTTGGGGGACTTCATGGGGTGTCAGTACACGTTTACTCGGAGGATTGATCATGGCCCACTCAGATGATAACGGATTGGTTCTTCCTCCAAAGCTGGCTCCGATTCAGGTTGTAATTGTGCCAATCGTCAAGGATAAGAGTCAATATGAAATGATTGACGAAAAACTGGATCCGATCATCGGTAAAATGAAGTCCAGAGGAATTTCCGTCCATTACGACAAGCGAGATACGCATAAGCCCGGGTGGAAATTTGCCGAGTACGAATTGAAAGGTGTCCCTATAAGGTTGGCAATTGGTCCGAGAGACCTCGAAAACAATACCGTGGAAGTGGCCAGGAGGGATACATTAGAAAAAGAAACCATCGGAATCGATACCATCGATCAGGTGGTAGAAGAAATGCTTGAGGAGATTCAGCATTCGATTTTTGACAAGGCTTTGAAATTCAGGGAGCGAAATACGACGGAGGTAGATTCCTATGATGATTTTAAGCAAATTCTGGAAGAGAAAGGAGGTTTTATAAAGGCTCATTGGGACGGAACCCCGGAGACTGAAGATCTTATAAAGAACGAAACCAAGGCAACTGTACGGTGCATCCTTCTGGATGAAAAAGAAGAAGATGGAAAATGCGTTTACAGCGGTAGGCCTTCACGAAAAAAAGTTGTCTTTGCAAAAGCGTATTAAACTACAATTCTTAGATAAGAATTTACTACATTTGAAAAAAACATAATTGCCCGGAAATGGATTGGCTTACGGTAATTTTGCTCTTAACCGCCGGAATTATATTATTGGTTGTTGAGATCATTTTCATCCCAGGTACTACGATTTTAGGAATTATAGGTGGGGCGCTTATGATATTTGGAGTTATTATCGGGTACAGCAAATTTGGTTCTCAGACCGGGACAATCCTGTTGATCTCGACATTGCTCGTTGGCGGAGGCGTTACTTTTATCAGTTTCAGGTCCGGAGTATGGAAAAGATTTGCTTTGAACAATGCGATTAAGAGTAAGTTCAATGAAGATATTGAAGTCGACCATCTTTTAGGCGCAGAAGGTGTTGCGTTATCTGCGTTAAGGCCTTTTGGCAAGGCCGAAATTTATAATTCGACCTACGAAGTAAAAACTTTGGGAAATTATCTCGAAGCGGGAACCAAAGTAAAAGTCACGAAAGTGGATAAAAATCATAAAATATATGTTGAACAAGTAAATTAAATCTAGATGACACCAATGACAATGTTGATTTTTTTAATTCTGGGGATAATCTTCCTTTTTATTTTTTTATACTTTGTTCCAGTAAATCTGTGGATAACCGCGATTTTTTCCGGAGTAAGAGTCGGATTATTTGAATTGGTTTTTATGCGTATCAGGAAGGTGCCTCCCGGCATTATTGTTCGCGAGTTAATAACGGCCAATAAAGCGGGATTGCAAGTTGGTACTTCGGAGTTGGAAACTCATTATTTGGCCGGAGGAAATGTCCCAAGTGTTATAAAGGCGTTGATTTCTGCCGAAAAAGCCAATATAAATTTATTGTTTAAGCAGGCGACTGCAATTGATTTGGCGGGGCGCGAAGTATTTGAAGCTGTTCAGATATCGGTAAATCCAAAGGTGATTACTACACCAAAGGTAGCTGCCGTAGCGGCAGACGGTATTCAGCTTATTGCAACCGCCAGGGTTACCGTAAGAGCAAATATCCAGCAATTGGTCGGTGGCGCCGGTGAAGATACCATATTGGCTCGGGTTGGAGAAGGAATTGTTACCTCCATCGGCTCCGCAGATACACACAAGGAGGTGCTTGAGAATCCGGATAAAATATCGAAGCTCGTTCTCGAACGAGGTCTTGATGCAGGTACCGCATTTGAGATCTTGTCTATCGATATAGCGGATGTTGACGTAGGAGTAAATATCGGTGCAAAACTTCAAACTGATCAGGCCAGCGCCGACCTAAAGGTTGCCGAAGCTAAGGCCGAAGAGCGAAGGGCAATGGCTGTTGCCGAAGAACAGGAAATGAAGGCGCGGTCCCAGGAAGCAAGAGCTAAGGTAATCCTGGCCGAAGCTGAAGTGCCCAAAGCTATTGCGGATGCTTTCCGGACAGGTAATCTCGGATTAATGGATTATTACAAAATGCAAAACATACAAGCCGACACTTCAATGCGGGAATCCATTTCCGGATCGTCCTCCACAGGAAAGGGTACGACAGGAAAAGGAGAAACGGGTAAAGATATTAAGTAGCTTTTAAGCTGACATGTTGAAGTGCTCTGGTCCGGATTTTTTGAAGAAACGGAACTTCTTGATTTATAGGGAATAATCGAAAAAAAGTTTTAAGCCGTAATCCTTTAAAAATATTTTCATTTTAGTAAGAAAAGTAATTTGAATTATGGTGAACCGAGTTTCCATCCGGTCAGGAAGTAGGATTTTTATGGGGCTCAGAAACATCGAATAGTACTATTTTATGTCGGTTATTGAAATAAATGTGAATAATGACATAGATTACAGTGCTTATTAATTAATAAAAAAATAGTAATTGATTTTTTTGTAATAACGCATTATTTGATAGTTTCTAATCAATAATATTAAAATTTTATAAAAGACTGATCGAAAAATATTTTGAAATATTAAAAAAAATTGTTTTAATAGCATTGAAATATTTATATTTGGTTGCGATTAAAAGGAAAAAGTACTCTTATCCTTTTTTGAGACGAATATAAGTAATTAGAATTGATAATTTTTTTGGTTGTTTGGTTGATGTTGAAAAGGGGAGACGTTCATGTTTCCCTTTTTCATTTTTTCTCGTTCGAAGGTCTCGCCCGGACTTCTTCTCAAAACACTGTGTTGCCCTGTGTTTGGCTCTGAGCGCCCTGCGTGCGGACGGTTAAAAACATCTCTGTGGACCGGACGGATTTTCCCGCCCGCGAAAGTTCATCGACCTTCTTTCCTATTGGTATTCATACATGTCCCTATACTGTACACAAGGATCCAAAATTTAGGTGTGTCCCCCAGGTTTTCAGATTGATCCTTTTTTTATTAAGTTAGGTTTTTGAAGACCGAAACGGTTTCGCTGTCTTGTACAAAATAAATTATCCGGAATTTTTATGAGTAAGAACAGAACCCCTCAACTGGTAAAAGATGACCCCTGGTTGGATCCCTATAAAGATGAAATAACAGATCGCATATCGCGGTATAGAGGTTTACTGGCCGATATAAAGGCGGCGCATAAAAGCTTGAAAAGTTTTTCAAATGCCTATAAGGATCTCGGGATACACTACAGTAAAAAGGACAAATGTTGGATATATCGTGAATGGGCCCCTCAAGCTCATCGCCTCTCCTTAATAGGAAGTTTTAATAACTGGAACAGAGACTCCCATGTGATGACAAGAATTGATAAAGGCATTTGGGAGATCTGTGTTTCCAAAAACGAATTGACCGAGGGAGATTTGGTAAAAGTTCATGTAGCGTCAAATAATGGAGCCCACGACAGAATACCTGCATATATTTTTAGAGTGGTTCAGGATAATCGTACGCACGACTTCAGTGGCCAGGTATGGAACATCGAAAAAAAGTTTGAATGGACAGATCAAACATTTGATTTGAACGGCATAAACAATTCGCCCATAATTTACGAGGCCCATGTCGGCATGGCGCAGGAAAGGGAAGGGGTTGGGAATTTTGTCGAATTTGCTGAAAATATTCTGCCCAGGATTAAGGATTATGGCTATAATACGATACAGTTGATGGCCATTCAGGAACATCCGTACTACGGATCATTTGGCTATCATGTCTCCAATTTCTTTAGTGTTTCGAGTAGGTTTGGGACTCCTGAAGAATTTAAATTTCTTGTAAATAAAGCGCATGAATTGGGGATTGCCGTAATTATAGATCTGGTCCATTCTCACGCAGTAAAAAACTTTGCCGAAGGCCTAAATGATTTTGATGGCTCCGGACATCAATATTTTCACAAAGGCGGCAGAGGGTATCATAATCAATGGGATTCAAAGTTGTTTGACTACGGGAAACGGGAGGTTTTACAATTCCTGCTTTCCAATGTCAGGTACTGGATCGATCAGTACCATGTTGACGGATTCAGGTTCGATGGCATTACCTCCATGCTGTATCATCATCATGGCGATTTCGTAAACTTCGATCATTACGATAAGTATTTTGTTGAGGGGGTTGACTGGGATGCATTGAAATACTTGCAACTGGCCAATGAACTGGTGCACCAAATCAAACCGGATGCAATAACCATTGCCGAAGATATGAGTGGGATGCCCGGATTATGCAGGAAAGTAAAAGAAGGAGGCATCGGTTTTGACTTCAGGTTGGGAATGGGAATCCCGGATTTCTGGATTAAATATTTAAAGGAAAAGAAGGACGAAAATTGGAATATTCACGAGCTCTGGAGTGTAATGACAAACAGGAGGTTCAGCGAGCGAACAGTGGCTTACGCAGAATCTCATGACCAGGCCATAGTGGGAGACAAAACCTTAGCCTTCTGGCTTATGGATAAGGAAATGTATTATCACATGCAGGTCGATGATCGAAATTTGGTCATTGATCGCGGCATGGCATTGCATAAAATGATTCGACTATTCACCGCTGTATTGGGGGGTGAGGCCTATCTTAATTTTATCGGGAATGAATTCGGACATCCCGAATGGATAGATTTTCCCAGAGAAGGAAACAATTGGAGCTACAAATACGCAAGGAGACAGTGGTCACTGGCTGATGACGAAAATCTAAAGTATAAATATTTGGCTGAATTTGATAAAAGAATGATATCCATGCTAAAAAAATATGACTTATTAAGTTCCATGCCCGCCCGTCAAGTCAATATGGATGAAAGTAATAAAGTGATCGTATTCGAGCGCAATAACCTGATATTCGCATTTAACTTCCACCATGAGCGATCTATTTCGGACTACAAATTCACTTCAATTGGAAAAGGCAAGTATGACATTGTTCTTTCGACCGATGATGCGGAAACAGGTGGATTTTCGAGAATTGATACAAACGTAGAACACTTCACGCTGGAGAATGATCTATTGAGCATCTATTTACCAAGTAGAACTGCACTGGTTTTGAAAAGAGAATAGTCAGGAGGTAGATCAACCGATTTTGTCGCGGAATTTCAAAAATCAGGTTTAATAATAACCGAAATATTGCCTGACGAAGGATTTTAAGAATATATTTTTTAACATTAATACTAATTTTGATCCCAACATTTTGGATCTTTCCGGGTGTATTGAATAATTAATGGATTTTATTTACAGAACCATCCTGTTAAAGACGATACTTATCCTATTGGCAGAGTCATCTTTTTCTCAGCCGGTAGAAATCCGTACCTATTACGACGATCAAAAGTCAGTAATTAAAGAGATTTACTACATAGATGATTCCAGTTCAGCAGTCTTATGTGGGGCATATACCTCGTACTTTATGAATGGGGCAAAGGAAAAGCAGGGTTTCTATAAAGACAACTTTCCGGATAGTGCCTGGACTTATTATTACGAAAACGGGCAAGTAAAGATGAAAGGTATGCTTCACTACGGGTCAAGCCATGGCCTATGGGAATATTATTATGAAAACGGGAGCATTAATATGGCAGGTATAATTATTGACTCAAAGCGGGAAGGCACATGGAAATATTATTATGAAAATGGAAAAATTAAATCTCAAGGCGCATACTTAAACAATAAAAAGGACGGCATATGGAACTATTTCTATGAAGACGGGGAATTGAAAGCACAAGCATATTACAAAGACAGTAAAGGCAGATACAAAGAGTTCTATGCCGATGGCAAATTAAAAGCAGAGGGCGTAAATGTTCTTGGGCAAAGTGACAGCACCTGGGTCTTTTACCATGAAAATGGAAAGATAAAAGCAATTGGCGCGTATCAACTGGGAAAGCGGATCGGCCCTTGGATTTATTATCATGATAACGAGGAGAAATCTGCAGAGGGCAGCTTCAAAAATGGTGTGAAGGAAGGTAAATGGATCTACTATCACAACAACGGTAAAATAAGTTCGGAAGGCGCCCTGCGCGAAGGTAAGAAGGAAGGCTACTGGAAGATTTTTGGGCGGGACGGTCTCTTCAAAGCCGAAGGCGTTTTTAAACAAAACGACGGCAAATACACCGAGTACTATGAGAGTGGCAAGATCAAAGCCGAAGGAAATATTATTGATGGAAAAAACCACGGAAGATGGATTTATTACTATGAAGACGGAGCGAAAGAAGGTGAATGCGAATACGTAAATGGCGATGGCGAGTATGTCGGTTTTTACCCGGATGGACGTATTAAAATGAAAGGAAAGATAAAAGATGGAATAAACGTTGGGGTGTGGGAGTTATATAAAGGAGATGGCAGCCTTGCAGGGTATTATCGCCCCTATTATGAGAATAACAAACCTGTGTACAAACTTGTTGAAAAAAAAGCTGTTCGAAGAGGTGATTATGTAAAGCCTGAGTATAAATATAAAAGTTATAAATCCAGGTATTTTGATCCGGTAATCAATGAGTACAAAGGAATTATTATTGCGACGAATCCTTTTGGAACTTTTTTAGGACAATTGCCATTTTCTTTTGAATACTATATTGAAGAGCGGCTTGGATATGAGATATTGGCGACGATCTTAAGGGATCCTTTTTATAAGAGCTCGAAAAATGTTGAACTCAATAAGGTGTACAACCGGGGGTTCAATATTGCGTTGAGGCAGAAATTCTATCATCCCGAAGGAAAACTCGGAATGTTCTATTTTGGGCACGAAGTCCGACTTACGTCCCTGAATCATTATGCGAATGTAATCGATTCTCTTGAAAATCAATTTTCACCCGAAACAATAAATGCGAAAGAAACTAAGTTTGAATATGCATTGTTTGTCGGAGACCGTTGGATGCGATTGATCGACGAAAGGTACAACAACAACACGCTGGGATTCACGGTCGACGCATATGTCGGATTTGGTTTTGGGTATCGATTATTTAATAGAAAATATCCGAACCATCCCGATTATGATGCTGTGTTCAAAGACGTAAACGATTCGAAATTTTCGATTTCTCCGAGGTTGGGCTTGAATATTGGAATTGTCTTCTGATCCCGGCGCATAGATTTTGTTTATTTTATATGGACGGTCCCGGCAAAGAATAATTTTAAATAGTGTCTATTTTTAAAAAATATGATCTATATCATGTTTTGAAGAGCAGGTCCAAAGTATCTTTGATATACTTTTTAAGCGATACAACAATTATTATTTTTTAAGCTATACCAAGTCACAAGGTGAGTGATGTCTTTAGAGAAGTCGTTCACTTTGTGGCTATTTTTTTTAGATCGCTTTTTGACAATCCGTATGCCGGGCCACTCAGAGCCAAACACTGGGCAACACAGCGTCTTGGGAAGAAGTCCGGGCGAGACGCGCAAATTAGCCTTAAGTAAAATTAAAAACGCCGTTTATGTTATTTCTTACCTAGTCATTTCGACGTCAGGAGAGATTTGGCTTATTTGTGGTGGCCCGGTGTTGATTAAACCAGATTTCTCACAAGTTCGAAATGACACGTTTTACTTAACACTTCTTGGAATAGTTATTCTCTTGTTCCTGAAGCGGAATTTAGTTCCGTGCCAAAGCCGGAAGGTCATGCCTGTTTGGGAATGATATGGAAAAGTCGCGGAAGTAACTTCCGCTCCAGTGTTGGGGAAAAAACCGCTGAAGTAACTTCTGCATTCGTGTGAGATCTGATTGCCTTTATACACACTGACAAGCCGATTCACCCTGTCCCGACTTTTTTTACTGTCATCTCGAGACCTGACTTTTTATACAAAACGCACAAATTTGAACGACGTATTCTTGTGTATCTGTTTGATTTACAGATTTTTATAAAAACACATCATCGGTAGGCTCCTATCTTGTCATTTAACACTGCAAAAATCAGGTATAAATATTTGATGGTCTAAACGGGAAGAATTCTACATGTCTCACTTCTCGGAATTGGCTTCCGAACGCTGTGATCTTCGCGTTAAATGATTCAGCCGAAGCGTTAGTACTTCTGCAAAATCGTTCAGGATCGTTTCATAGTGGTTTACAACGATCGTTTAACTTCTTTCTGTTCAAAGCTTTCAATGATATCCCCGATTTTAATATCGTTGAAGTTCTTTATCCTTATGCCACATTCAAACCCATGCTTTACTTCATTCGCATCTTCTTTAAATCGCTTCAGGGCATCAATCTCGCCGGTGTAAATAACGATACCGTCCCGAATCAATCGTATATTGTTGTTTCTTTTTATGGTACCATCGGTGACCATACAACCGGCAACAGTTCCGACTTTTGATATCTTGAAGACCTCTCGAACCTCCACGTTGGAAACAATAATTTCTTCAAAATCAGGTGCAAGCATGCCTTCCATGGCATCTTTTATTTCATTTATAGCATCGTAGATCACCGAATAATGCCGGATCTCGATTTCTTCCTGTTCTGCGAGCTTTCTGGCTCCGGCAGACGGACGCACCTGGAATCCAACAATAATTCCATCCGAAGCAGAGGCCAGGAGCACGTCAGACTCACTGATTTGACCTACGGCCTTGTGTTTGATATTCACCTGAACTTCTTCGGTCGAAAGTTTTAAAAGAGAGTCGCTCAAGGCCTCTACGGATCCATCGACATCCCCTTTTAAGATGATATTCAATTCTTTAAATGAGCCGATCGCAAGACGTCGGCCAATTTCGTCGAGCGTGATATGCTTTTTGGTTCTCAATCCCTGTTCTCGGTGAAGTTGTTCTCTTTTGTTTGCAATTTCACGAGCTTCCCTGTCGGAATCCATGACGTTGAATTTATCACCTGCTTGAGGTGCTCCGTCCAACCCAAGAACCAAAACAGGAGTTGAAGGAGGCGCTTTCTTTACCTTTTTGCCACGATGATCGTACATGGCTTTTACTTTACCGTAATGAGCTCCGGCAAGAATTACATCGCCGATGTTTAATGTCCCCGATTGAACCAACACCGTAGTTACGTAGCCTCTTCCTTTATCCAATTCAGCTTCGACCACTGTTCCGATAGCGTTTTTGTTGGCATTGGCTTTCAATTCCAATAACTCGGCTTCCAAGAGGACCTTTTCAAGTAAATCGTCAATTCCCTGTCCCGTTTTAGCCGAAATCTCCTGACTTTGATATTTTCCTCCCCATTCTTCGACCAGTATGTTTATATTTGCCAATTCCTCTCTAATTTTATCAGGATTTGCGTTTGGTCTGTCAATTTTATTAATAGCAATAATAATCGGGACATCCGCTACCAAAGCATGGTTTATAGCTTCTTTTGTTTGGGGCATGACGCTGTCGTCGGCAGCCACAACGATAACAACAATATCAGTCAGCTTTGCCCCCCGGGCGCGCATTGCCGTGAAAGCTTCGTGACCCGGTGTATCGAGAAATGCAATTCTTTTACCGCTATCGGTAGTTACATCGTAAGCTCCGATATGTTGAGTGATCCCGCCGGCTTCGCCTTCCGTAATCTTTGAACTTCTAATGTAATCCAGGAGTGAGGTTTTTCCGTGATCGACATGCCCCATGATTGTTACGATCGGAGCACGATCTTCAAGATCTTCTTCTTTATCTTCTTCAATTTCTATATCCAGGTTTTCTTCTTCATCCACAAATTCAACTGAAAATTCAAATTCTTCGGCAATGATCGAGATTGCTTCTGCATCCAGTCTTTGATTGATGGATACAAACATACCCAAACTCATACAAACCGAGATTATCTCATTTACCGACACGTCCATCAATGATGCCAGGTCATTTGCCGAGATAAATTCGCTGACTTTGAGAACTCTCGATGCTTCCTGTTCTTTCTGCATCTCCTTTTCTTGCGCTTCGGCAATTGCCGATCTCTTTTCCCGACGATACTTCGACCGGCTTACCGAGCTTGATTTTCCGGAACCGCTGAGCTTGGCTAATGTGGCCTTGATTTGCTCCTGAATTTCCTTTTCTGAAGGTTCTTCTTTTTGAGGGCGCTGATTCTTTTTGTCCTTTCTTCTGGTCTGCTGTTGATTTTCTGCCTTGATATTAGCGCCGCTTTCAACCGGATCGCTTTTTCTCAGTCGCTTTCTGGGTCTTTTTTTCTTTTTCTTTTCTTTGCTGTCATCCGAGGATGCTACAGGTTTTTCAGCTTTTTTGGGGAGATCAATTTTTCCGAGCACTTTTAAGCCCTTCAGCGTTTCCGCCTTGGCTGCTATGACGCTTTCTTCTTCCTCATGCTCTTTGCCCGGCACAGGCGCTTGTTTTTCAGCGGGTATTTCATCTGCCAGCGTTTCTTTTGGGGGAGCCTCTTCCTTCTCAGGAGTCTCCGTCTCCACTTTTTCAGGCTCTGGCTCTGATTCGGTTACGACCTTTTCAGGTGTTTCTTCTGCGGCCTTGTCCTCTTCTTCAGCAGCCTTGCCCTCTTCTTTTGCAGTTGTTTGCTTCTTATCCAGGTCGATTTTACCAACAACTTTAATTCCTTTCAATCTGGGTTTTTCGGAAACCACATCTTCTTCCTGAACATCTTTGGCAGTCTGGGGTTCGGATGAAGAATGAGGTTCTTCTTTTTGTTCGAATTGATTGTCCTTGATCAGGATTTCTTCTTCGGATTCATTCTTGTACGGTAAATTGTCGCTTTCCGCGTCAATTACTACGTCTTCGGCATGTTTTGAGCCAATGGAAAGACTTGAAGCCTCCTCCTTGTCAAGCGCAGAATCTGCAAATTCTTTGGAGAGCAGGTCCAGTTGTTCTCCGTTTATTTTGAAGTTGGGATTGTCTTCAATTTTAATCCCCTGGGAGTCCAGATACTCGATAATGGTGTTTTTCCCAATATTGAGCTTCCTGGCCACCTGGCTCAATCTCATCATTCGTACTGCCATCAATTCAATTATTTAAAGTTGTTGTTCAAACAAAAACTATTCGAATTCCTGTTTGATAATATTTAAGACCTCTTCGATGGTTTCCTCTTCGAGGTCTGTTCTTCTGTCCAAATCTTCTTTGGAAAGCGCAAGAACACTTTTAGCGGTATCAAGCCCAATCCTTTTAAATTCATCAATTACCCAGCTGTCAATTTCATCGGCAAATTCTTCAAGATCGACATCTTCTTCGATCTCTTCTCCCTGCAGATCTCTGAATACATCTATTTCCAATCCGACGAGTTTACTGGCCAATTTAATGTTGTGGCCGCCTTTTCCAATGGCGAGCGAAACCTGGTCCGGTTTCAGGTATACGGAAACCCGCCCCTCTTCTTCTTCTACTTTGATATTTGTGATTTTTGCCGGACTTAGAGCCCTGCTTATATAGAGCTCCATATTGTCTGTGTAATTAATCACATCGATATTTTCATTCTGCAGTTCGCGAACTATGCTGTGAATTCTGGAACCTTTCATCCCTACACAAGCCCCTACCGGATCAATGCGGTCGTCATAAGATTCCACGGAAACTTTTGCTCGTTCACCCGGCTCCCGAACTACTTTTTTGATGGTAATCAAACCATCAAAAACTTCCGGCACTTCGTTTTCAAACAATCGTTCCAAAAATGTCGGAGAGGTTCGTGAAAGTATAATTCTGGGATTTCCATTCACCATTTCAACGCGATGCACAATGGCCCTTACGGAATCTCCCTTTCTGAATCTGTCTTTTGGTATTTGCTCCATTTTAGGCAAATTTAACTCATTCCCTTCGGCATCGATCAATAACATTTCCTTTTGCATGACCTGGTATGCTTCACCGACAATGATCTCGCCTACAAGATCTTTATATTTTAAAAACAGATTATCCTTTTCAAGATCTTTTATTTTTTGGATCAGGGTCTGTCTTGCCGTCATAACGGCCCTGCGCCCAAAATCCAAAAGCTTTATCTCTTCCGCAACCTCTTCTCCGATTTCAAAATCAGGTTCTATTTTTCTCGCTTCGGACAGACTTATCTTATCATAATCCCAAATATCTTCGGAATTGTCATCAACAATTTCTCTGAACCTCCAGATTTCCAGGTCTCCTTTATCCGCATTAATAATTATATCAAAATTATCATCGGTTTTGTATTTTTTCCTGATCATTGTTCTGAAAACATCCTCTAATATTCTGATCATCGTCGGACGATCGACATTCTTATGCCTCGCAAATTCTGCAAACGATTCGATTAATGTTGAATGATCCATCTCTAACTTTATGTACTTATTTAATTTTTTTACAACCTAATCACTACTTTTGAATGCTCAATTTCGTCAAAGGACAACCTCAAAGACGCCTTGTTAATTTCCTTTTTGATTTTACCGGACCTGACTGATAATTCAATTTCATCTTCGATTACGTTGAGCAATACTCCCTGATACTTTTTATTTTCTTTTGTTAATACTTCCAATTCTTTTCCAATATGCTTTGGATATTGTCTTTGAAGTACCAGCGCTTTGTCTGCTCCCGGCGAAGATACTTCAATGATATATCTTCCTTCAACAATATCCGTGATTTCCAACTCATCCGATAGTGCTTTGCTGATTTTTGAACAATCATCGATATCAACATATTTATCTCCATCGATAAAAACCTGAATTTTCCGGTTCCCCTTTTTGCCCTTTATTTGCACATCGACAAGAAATATCTCATCGCGTTTGATGAACCCATTTACCAGTTTAGTGACTTCTTCCTTTAAATTCATAATAATTTTGAACCATTAAAAAAGGGGACTTTGGTCCCCTCAGGCTCAATTCAAATTTCGATGCAAAGGTAATTAAATTGACATTCAAAACAAATATTATTCTCTTATTAACAACCAATTGAAAAATATTAAAGTGCCGGGTCCGGCGATGGTATTTCAGGCATCGCGTTTTTTTATTCCCGGGCATTTTTAATTTTCTCAGCCGGATTTATTCTTTGGAATTCCGGAATATCGTTTGGGTGATGTCCAATTTGAATGATCAACCATTTATTATGCATCGGGCCTGCGGTGACCATTGAATCGGAGCCTCTCAACACGGAAATATACGAGACGTAAATCCTGTGAAGAGGAGTAGTCCATCATTAACGGGCAATAATCGATGGGCCGGATAATGAATTATAAATTTTTCAGGTTAAATTTGCGCCATGCAAAATCAATTGAAAGTATATAATTCGCTAACGAAGACGAAGGAAGTTTTTGAACCTATCAATCCGCCTTTTGTAGGCATGTATGTATGTGGGCCGACGGTTTACAGCGACGTGCATCTTGGGAATATCCGCACCTTTTTGAGTTTTGACGTTATTTACAGGTATTTGACGCACCTGGGGTATAAAGTCAGGTACGTGAGGAATATCACGGACGTAGGGCATCTGGAAAGCGATGCGGACGATGGCGAGGATAAAATTGGGAAAAAAGCCAAGCTGGAAAATCTGGAACCTATGGAAATCGTGCAGAGATATGTCAACGATTTTCATCGTGTTGTTGCAAAATTCAATATACTTGACCCTGACATTGAGCCGAGCGCTATCGGCCATATTCAGGAGCAGATAAACATGATTGAAAAACTGATCGCCAAAGGATTGGCATACGAAGTAAACGGCTCCGTGTATTTCGATGTGAACAAATACAACGAAACGGAAAAATATGGGATTTTATCCGGCAGGATCGTGGAAGAACTGCAGGCGGGATCCCGGGAACTCGACGGACAGGAAGCGAAGCGGAATAGCATCGATTTTGCGTTGTGGAAAAACGCCAGCCCATCTCATATCATGCGATGGGAATCTCCCTGGGGGGTTGGATTTCCGGGATGGCACCTCGAGTGTTCCGCAATGAGTTCCAAGTACCTGGGAGAAACCTTTGATATTCACGGAGGGGGAATGGACCTGAAGTTTCCGCACCATGAATGTGAGATTGCTCAATCCGTGGGCGTTAATGGAAAACAACCTGTAAAATACTGGTTGCACACAAACATGCTCACTGTAAACGGGCAAAAAATGTCCAAATCTCTGGGGAATTCATTTTTACCGGAAGAACTGTTTACCGGCGCGCACGATTTATTAAATGAGCCCTATTCACCAATGACGGTCAGGTTTTTTATGCTTCAATCGCATTATTCAAGCACACTGGATTTTTCCAACGACGCATTGAAAGCCGCGGCTAAAGGATATAAGAAAATGATCAATGGCTTGGTGCTGGCCAGGAAATTAAAATATGTAAGCGACGATTCCGTTGAAGAAAACGAAAAAGCCAAAGCTCAGATTGATAACATAATTGAAAACTGCTACCGGGCGCTGAACGATGATTTTAATACTGCGCTGGCCATTGCTCAATTGTTTAATCTGTTAAAAAAAATAAATTCAATTTCCACAGGCAATCTAAAACAGGCGGAACTCGGGAGCGAGAAGTTTCACAGGCTTAAAGATACCTTTATATCCATTGTCGAAGATGTTTTAGGATTGAAGGAAGAAAAACCTCAGGATGTCGAGGGGTTCATCGATATTATCATTGGTCTGTACCGACAGGCGAAGGCAAACAAGGAGTACGACAAAGTAGATGATATCCGGTCGCAGTTAAAGGCTTACGGCGTGGTGTTAAAAGATATGAAAGACAATGTGGATTGGGCATATGAGGAGTTATGATTGACAGGTTATTTTTAGGGTTTACCGCGATTCTTTTTTTATTTATTGGATGCGAAAGCAGTAAGAAGTCCATAGATAAAGTCAGCAGCCGAAACTCTGCAAAGACAATTACCGTTCCATCGTTCAACAGCGATTCGGCTTATTCTTTTATACAAAAACAGGTTTCTTTTGGGCCTCGCGTACCAAACACCGTCGGTCATAAATTATGCGGAGACTATCTCATTAATCAACTTAAATCCTACCGTGCCATTGTACAGGTACAGGATTTTAGCGAACAAGCCTACGACGGAACGGTGCTATATCTGAAGAATATTATTGCCACTTACAATCCCGATGTAAGAAAGCGTATTTTGCTCGCCGCGCATTGGGATTCCAGGCCGTATGCCGACAAAGATGTTGAAAACAGATATGAGCCCATTGACGGAGCAAATGATGGCGCCAGCGGCGTTGGCGTACTCCTTGAAGTTGCCCGGGTAATCGGCGGGAATGAGCATCCCAAAGTAGGTATTGACATTATTTTTTTTGACGGAGAGGACTATGGCGAGCATGAAGATGTCGAAAACGTACCCATGAAAAATGGACTGGTTCAGATTTGGTGGTGCCTGGGCTCCCAATACTGGGCAGATCATCCGCATGTGCCCAAATATTCTGCTTACTACGGGATACTGCTCGATATGGTTGGTGCTCGAAATGCCCGGTTTTTTAAGGAGGGCGGGTCCATGCAGTTCGCGCCCAAAGTTGTAGATCGGGTATGGGCCAATGCCCGCAGTCTCGGGTATTCCAACTACTTCATTAACATAAATAGTCCCGGAATTATGGACGATCACATATTTGTGAACCGGGATGCCAAAATACCTATGATCAATATCGTAGAGTATGACCCGGATTCGCCAAGTTACTATTTCGGAAGCTATCACCATACAAGAGCGGATAACATGAGCATCATTGATAAACAGACCCTTCAGGCAGTCGGAGAGACAGTGCTTTACTCCGTATATAATGAATAAACAATTATTGTTTTTCATAATATAATTCCTTTACTTAAAAACTTACTTCAAAATAAATCCACATCGATACGACAATGTCTAGACCTGAAAAAAAGCTTTTCCTTCTGGATGCGATGGCGTTAATATTTCGCGCTCATTTTGCATTTAGCAAAAATCCACGAATCAATTCAAAAGGCCTAAGCACCGGAGTTGTATTGGGTTTTACCAACGCACTTATTGAAATTATCAACAAGGAAAAACCAACTCATATTGGTGTGGCGTTTGATTTGCCGGGGCCAACCTTCCGGCACAAAATGTTTGAAGCATACAAAGCTCAACGAGAAGAAGCGCCCGAGGATATTAAAGTCGGTATTCCGATTGTCCGGGAATTGGTAAAATGCTTTAACATTCCAATACTGGAGAAGGATGGTTTTGAAGCGGATGATGTCATCGGTACCATAGCGAAGAAAGCCGCCGGAAAAGGGTTCGAGGTATTCATGATGACTCCTGACAAAGATTATGCGCAGTTGGTTGAAGAACACATTTACCTGTATAAACCCGCCTATATGGGAAATGCTGTAGACGTGTTGGGGGTTGAGGAGGTCCTGCGGAAATTTGATATCGAAAAAGTCGATCAGGTTCGGGATATACTTGGTTTGCAGGGAGATGCGTCGGATAATATACCGGGCATTCCGGGGATTGGAGCCAAAACAGCCATTAAATTGTTAAAAGAATTCGGAAGTGTTGAAAACCTTGTAAACAATACGGATAGACTAAAGGGCAAGCAGAAAGAGAATGTTGAAAACTTTGGTAAACAGGGCATTTTATCCAAGGAACTTGCTACCATTATCGTGGATGTGCCCGTTGATTTTAATGAAAAGGCGCTGGAATACAACGGCTTTAATGAAGAAAAACTTAAAGAACTGTTTGAGGAGCTGGAGTTCAGAACCCTGGCAAAAAGAGTTTTTGGTGCCCCCTCTTCAGGGGGTGTAAATCCCGGGGAAGCGCAGTTGTCTATGTTTGTGGAACCTTCGTCGACCAATGTTGAGGAAGATGAAGAGGAACAAGAGCCTGAGGAGCGTAAGACGCTTTACAATACCATTCACGACTACCATCTGGTCGACACTCCCGAACTCATTCAAAAACTTGTTTCGTACCTGGAAATTCAGGATGAATTTTGTTTTGATACGGAAACCACGAGCGTGGACGCCAGAGATGCCGAGTTGGTCGGAATCGCATTTTCATATGTTCCGTCCGAGGCATATTATATTCCTGTTCCGGATAACCGGACGGAGGCGATTGAATTTCTGGATTATTTAAAACCGGTTCTTGAAAACGAATCAATTGCCAAGGTCGGTCAAAATATCAAGTATGATATCTTAGTGCTTCGGAATTATGGTATTGAAGTAAGGGGCAGGCTATTTGATACCATGTTGGCACATTATTTACTTGAGCCTGATATGCGGCACAACATGGATGTGTTGGCGGAAAACTATTTAAACTATTCTCCGGTTTCCATCCAAACATTAATCGGGAAAAAAGGGACGAAACAATTGTCCATGCGCGATGCCGAAATTGAAAAAGTCGTACAGTATGCCGGCGAAGATGCGGATATCACATTGCAACTGAAACATGTATTTGAACCGTTGATCAAAGAAAAACAGGTCGATAAATTATTGTTTGATGTCGAAATTCCCCTTTTGCAGGTTTTGGCCGATATGGAGTATGAAGGAGTAAAGGTAGATGAACCTACGTTGCAGCAGTTATCCGTAGAGCTCGCCGAAGGAAGCATAAAGATCGAAAAGGAAATTTACGAAATTGCGGGAGTTAGCTTCAATATCGCCTCTCCAAAACAACTCGGTGAGGTATTGTTTGACAAATTAAAACTGGTCGATAAGCCAAAGAAAACGAAGACGGGACAATATGCGACAGGAGAAGAGATCCTTGCCGGCCTTGCAAATGCACATCCGATAGCAGCAAAAATTCTTGAATTCCGGGAACTCCAAAAACTGAAATCTACCTATGTCGATGCCCTGCCATCCTTGATCAGTAAAAATGACGGCAGAATTCATACTTCCTACAATCAGGGCGTCGCAGCTACGGGTCGGTTGAGCAGCACCAATCCGAACCTGCAAAATATTCCGATACGAACTCAGAAGGGGCGTGAGATTCGAAAGGCATTTGTCCCCAGGGACGAGGGGTATGTCCTTATGGCTGCGGATTATTCCCAGATCGAATTGAGAATAATGGCCGCTTTTGCTGAGGACAATAGCATGATTGAGGCCTTTGAGAACGGAAGAGATATACATTCCACAACTGCCGGCAAAATCTTTCGGGTAGATCTGGAGGATGTGGATGACGATATGCGAAGAAAAGCCAAAACAGCAAATTTTGGAATAATCTACGGCATTTCAGCGTTTGGACTTTCTCAAAGGTTGGGTATTCCCAGGAGGGAAGCGGCCGATATAATCGATGCTTATTTTTCCGAATTTCCATCTGTGAAGGCTTATATGGACCGCGTGATAAATAAGGCCCGGGAAAATGAATATGTTGAAACGATTTTGGGAAGACGACGGTATCTCAGGGACATCAATTCGAAAAATGCCACCATGCGCGGATATGCGGAACGAAACGCCATTAACGCCCCCATCCAGGGAAGTGCCGCAGATATGATCAAAGTAGCTATGATCCATATTAATAACTGGATGAAAAAAGCAAACCTGAAATCAAAAATGATACTTCAGGTACACGATGAATTGGTATTTGATGTGCATCGATCCGAAAGGGATATCATGGAGAAAGAAATACCCGGATTCATGAAAAATGCAATTGAATTGAAGGTGCCCATGGAAATAGGATTGGGTTTTGGACAGCACTGGTTGGAAGCCCATTGATTTTGCCGGAAGATTTTTTGATTAAAAACCATCAATTCATTACATAATTGCAATATTTGGTATCCTTTGTATTTATTAATTATATAATCATAGATCTTTGCACCGACAAAATATTCTTACATCATGAAACAGACCATGCCTGAGATCATTATTGAGATACACAAGGTAATGATGATCAACGGCACATGGTGAGGTTTCTGCAAATTTTAAACAAATGAAAAAAGTAATTCTTTCTGCCATATTTTTCTGTACGGTTATCGCGCTGTCCAACGCTTTTGCTCAGGGTATTGGCTTGGGCATCAAGGCCGGAGCAAATTTTGCCAATCAGGACATCACGGACATAAGCACAAATTCAAGAACCGGATTTAACGGTGGCGCTTATTTGTTGTTGGCATTTTCTGAAAAATGGGCCGTTCAGCCCGAATTTTTATTTTCGTCCCAGGGCTCTGAAATACCGGATCTCAATGAAATACGTCAACTGGATTATTTTTCAATTCCGGTTTTACTTAGATGGAAACCCATAAGTTTATTGAGTTTTCATGCCGGCCCCCAGTTTTCTTCACTTCTTTCTGCGGTAGACAAGTCCGGTGATTCAATCAAAGAAGATTTCAAAAAAAGTGACCTTGGCCTGGCCTTGGGGGCCTCGGTTCATTTGCCGCTTGGCTTGAATGGAGGGTTGCGATATGTTTGGGGGTTTACAGATGTTGCTGATTTCCAGAATGATACCGAGGTAAAAAATCGGGCAATTCAGGTATTTGTAGGCTGGACAATGTTTGGAGCTAATTAGCGGATTGCCGGGCAATGGATAACAGGCGGCAAAGAATTCCGGACACCGGCCCCGGAGGGCGAGAAATTTCATGAATTTTTCGGATTAATAAAATTTAACATCCTTTACCAGCTTTTTATCAAAGCTTCTATGGATAATTTCCAGAACCTTTGATTTTGCAATGGTCAGCTCCTGTCGGAGAGGAGCGGAATTTAGCTTTACGAAAAGTACCTCATCCTTTATAAACAGCTTTTCCGTTCTGCGGGAAATCGGTTTTCCCATCATGCATTCCCACGAATTTATAAGTTTCGTTTCGTCAAATTTTCCGCGCAGTTTATAAGTATCCAGCAAGGCATCGATTGCGTCTTTTACATTTGTCGTATCGGATCTACGCCCGGTAAACTTGTTTTTATACCTCATGAAACATCGGCTTATTCCCCGGCGGCCAATTTACCATTATCTATTGTAATTGCCCTCCATTCTATATTTAATTTTTCGAGAAAATGGCTGGATCTTTCCGGTCTTGCATCGGTAATAAACACCTGGCCAAATTCGTGGTGCTCTATCATTTCGGTGAGCTTTTGAATGCGAAAGTCATCGAGTTTATCAAAGATATCATCCATCAACAATATCGGCTTGAATCCTTTTTCTTCCCGTACAATATCAAATTGAGCAAGTTTTAACGCAATCAGAAAGGATTTCTGTTGCCCCTGAGAACCGAATTTTTTTATCTGGAATCCATCCATTTTAAAAACATAGTCGTCTCTGTGAATGCCGGTGTTCGTCCTTTGTAATACAAGGTCTTTTTGGAAGGATGCCTTATATGATTCCTGAAAATCGTCCTTCTGAAAATGAGATTGGTAAATGAGGTCGATCGACTCTTTTGCATTGGATAAATACGAATAGTGCTTTTTGATTTTTGGTAAAAAAACATCGCAAAATGCGCAGCGAATCTCGCTGATATCCTTTCCTAGCGAGATCAAAATTTTATCGTAAGGCTCCAATAGATCATGGTCGATATTTCCATGTTCCGCAAATTGTTTTAACAATTTATTGCGTTGCTTGAGCGCATGATTATAGTCTATGAGATTTAAAAGATAGGATTTATTGAACTGGGAAATCATGACATCGAAGAATTTTCTTCTTGTCTCACCGCCTTCCGTAATAAGCGCATGGTCGTTTGGCGCAATTAAGACAACAGGGAACATACCGATTAGATCGGCCGCTTTTTCAATAGGATTTTTATCGATGCTGATTTTTTTTCGCTTTCCATGTGTAAGCGAATTGCTCACAGTCGATTGCTTTTCCCTTATGGAAAATCTTCCAATGATGCTGTAGAAGGACTCGTTGTGTCTGATGCACTGATTGTCAACAGAATTAAACGCGCTTTTGGAAATGGAAAGAAAGTGAATGGCATCAAGTAAATTGGTTTTTCCACTTCCATTCTCACCGACAAGCGCGTTTATATATTTCGAAAAATCAATATTGGCAAGCTCATAGTTTTTGAAGTTGACCAAATAGAGATTTTCGAGATGCATAATTTCTTTGTTGAATGTTTTTATTTATTTTCGCATCGCTTTTTGAACCCTTTAATTTGAAATGGGTTAAAATCTAAAAGCTTCGCAAAATTAAAACAATTAAGCAATCTCGTATGGCAACAGCAAAGAAAACACGTAATACAGCAACGAAAGCCCCATTTTCGAAAGATACTTATAAGTTCTGGTTTGAAAGCATGCTATTAATGAGGAGGTTTGAGGAGAAAGCCGGACAACTTTACGGGCAACAAAAAATTCGTGGATTCTGCCATTTGTATATAGGGCAGGAGGCCTGTGCTTCCGGAGCGATTACGGCATTAAAGAAGGGCGATAGCTATATTACGGCGTACAGGGACCACGCACACCCTTTGGCATTGGGAACGGATCCAAAAGCAATTATGGCCGAGCTGTTTGGGAAGGAAACAGGAATATCAAAAGGCAAAGGAGGATCCATGCACATGTTTGACAAGGAGCGGAATTTTTTTGGCGGTCATGGTATTGTCGGCGCTCAGATACCTTTGGGAGTCGGAATCGCTTTTGCTGAAAAATACAATAAAACGGATAAAGTTTGCATCACCTATATGGGAGACGGGGCTGTTCGGCAGGGGGCATTTCACGAAGCGCTAAACCTGGCCATGCATTTCAGGATACCGGTAATCTTTGCGATTGAAAATAACGGATACGCGATGGGCACTTCCGTTCAGAGGACTTCAAACGTAACCAATCTTGCAAAGCTAGCCGATGCGTATGAGATGCCTTCCGAATCAGTCGACGCTATGAAAGTCGAGGAAGTTCACCACGCAGTGGCCAAAGCTGCCGAAAGGGCCAGAAATGGTGACGGGCCGACATTGCTGGAATTCAGAACCTATCGTTACAAAGGACACTCCATGTCCGATCCTGCAAAATATCGTACCAAAGAAGAAGTTGAAGCATATAAAAGACGCGATCCGATAGAACAGGTGAAGATCGCGATGCAGAAATATAAATTTGGAGACGAAGTATATTTCCGGGAAATTGAGGCTAAAACAAAAAAGATTGTGCTCGATTCAGTTGCTTTTGCCGAAGCTTCCAAATTGCCGGAACCTTCGGAAATCTACAAAGACGTTTACGTGCAAGAGGATTATCCATTTATTAAGGATTAGGCTTCGAAATATTTTTTTAATATTTTTTTATACTATTTTTGCATCCTGAAAATTTGAAAGATGGCAAAATCAAAGATAAAAGGGAAACCCGGTAAGGGGGAGGAGCTTATTGAAAATCCGGAAGTCTTAGCTCAGCAAATCAGTAAAACTGAGGAGTTTATCGAAAAAAACAAAACGCTTGTTTTTACCGTTGGCGGAGCTATTGCAGCAATTGTAGCCGTGTATTTTTTGTACAATTACTGGAATACAAACCAAAATGAAACGGCTCAGAATGAGATGTTTCAGGCGGTTTATTATTTTGAAGCGGATAGTTTGGACAAGGCGCTGAACGGGGATGGCAATAACTATGGCTTTTTGGACATCATTGATGAGTATTCTATGACGGATGCGGCTAATCTTGCTCAATACTACACAGGAGCATGCTATCTGAAAAAAGGAGAATATATTTCGGCCATTGATCATTTAAACGAGTTTTCGTCAAGGGACTTATTGATTCAGGCACGCGCGTATGCGCTCATTGGCGATGCCAATATGGAAATGGAAAATTATGAGGAGGCGGTAAGTTTCTATGATAAAGCTGCCAACTACAACACAAATGAATATACAACACCTGCATATCTGATCAAGGCTGCCGTCGCCTATGAAATACTGGAAGATTATGAAGCGGCGCTTGATTGCTACAATACGATCGTTGAGAAATATGTTAAAGCCAGCGAGTATCAAACCGCTCGTAAACATAAGGCAAGACTTGAAGGAATGATAAAAGCAGGATAATAACGGTAAAAAAGCTTTTGAAAGGGATAAGGCAAAAGCTTTATCCCTTTTTTAATGATAAATATACGTATAATGGCCACATCAAATAAAAATCTTAGTACATATAGCCGAACAAACATTAGCGACATCTCTGATAAAAGATTTGGAATTGTAGTCTCGGAATGGAATTCGGAAGTAACGGAAGCGCTTTATTCAGGGGCGGTCGAAACACTGTTGCAGAATGGCGCCGTCAAAGAAAACATTATTAGAAGAACCGTTCCCGGCAGTTACGAACTAACACTGGGGGCCCAATGGATGGCTATGGAGGATATTGACGCTGTGATTTGTCTGGGGTGTGTGATTCGGGGAGAGACGCCTCATTTCGATTATATATGCCAGGCTGTGGCCAACGGAATTACTAATGTGGCATTGAAATATGATAAGCCGGTAATTTTTGGTGTACTGACAACCTTAGACCTTCAACAGGCGATCGAGCGAGCAGGTGGCAAACACGGTAATAAAGGAGATGAAGCTGCGGCAACTGCCATTAAAATGCTGGGATTTTAAATCGCCCTTTCCCGACGAAAATACAATTCAATTTATATCTTTAACCAGTTTATGTTCGAATGAAAGTTTTGAAATTTGGCGGTACCTCGGTGGGCCGGCCCTCCAGAATGCATCAGGTCGCTGAAATTGTAACATCTCAAAATGGGCCAAAAATTGTTGTTTTATCCGCTCTGTCAGGCACAACCAATGCGCTTGTAAAAATAGGGGAGGATTTGATGGCGGGTAAGCACGAGGAAGCAGCAGAGGAAATTGAAGGATTATACAATCATTATCTGAATTTTCATAACGAGCTGGTCGGCAAGGAAAATAGCCTTGCTAAAGCCAGGTACGTGATTAATGAGCATTTCTCTTTTATCAGATCCCTCCTGAAGGTAGCGTTTAATGAGAATTATACAAAAGAATTGTTAGCGCAGGGGGAGTTGATGTCAACAAAGCTGTTTTCCATTTATATGGATGAGGCAGGACATAAAAATATATTGTTGCCTGCCCTGGATTTTATGGCAATTGATGATAAGGATGAACCGGACCTCCATGTTATCCAAAGCAAGCTTGGGCGTCTTCTTGAATCCCACAACCGAAATGAGCTTTTTATTACCCAGGGTTATATTTGCTTGAACGCACAGCAAAAGATTGATAACCTTAAAAGAGGCGGCAGTGACTATACGGCCTCGCTTATAGGCGCGGCGATCCGCGCAGAAATCGTGCAGATATGGACCGATATCGATGGGATGCACAACAACGACCCAAGGATGGTGGAGCATACCAAACCTGTGGCGGAATTAAGCTTTGACGAAGCCTCGGAACTTGCATATTTTGGGGCCAAAATATTGCATCCGTCCTCCATTTTACCTGCAAAGCAATACAATGTCCCGGTTCAACTTAAAAATACAATGGATCCGGAAGCATTTGGAACTTTGATTAGCAGCGAAGAAAAAACAAAGGAGATAAAAGCCATTGCCGCAAAAGATGGGATTACAGCCATAAAGATAAAATCGACAAGAATGCTGCTGGCATACGGTTTTTTGAATAAGATTTTTGAGGTCTTTGAACAGCACAGAACCCCGATTGATATGATAACAACCTCGGAAGTTGCCGTGTCATTGACAATTGATGACGATTCAAAGCTTGAAAATATCATAGAAGAATTGAAGGGATTCGGGGCCGTAACGGTGGATAAGGACCAATCCATAATCTGCATGGTAGGTAACGATGTCGTAGAAGTGCAGGGAATAATAAAAAGGATATTTGAAGCACTTAAAGATATACCGATCAGGATGATATCTTACGGAGGCAGCAAGTACAACGTATCTGTTCTAACCGAATCTACTTATAAAAAACAAGCACTTATGGCCTTGAACAAAGAGCTTTTTAATCTTTAGCTGGAAACTTTAATCGAAAAACGGAAATTACATGAAACCGGCGCGGCCGGAGCGAATTCAGGACGCACATGAGCATGATTATATTGCTCTGTGTGTCAGCAAACAAAAAAAATATAAACGGATGAAACCGGCCATGCCTGAGATAATTATTGAGATACACGAGATCATGATGATCAACGGCGCATGGTGAGGTTTCTGCAAATTTTAAACAAATGAAACCGGCGCGGCCGGAGCGAATTCAGGACGCACACGAGCATGATTGTATTGCTCTTTGTGTCAGCAAACAAAAAAAATATAAACGGATGAAACCGGCCATGCCTGAGATAATTATTGAGATACACGGGATCATAATGATCAACGGCACATGGTGAGGTTTCTGCAAATTTTAAACAAATGAAAAAGGTTCTTGGAATGGGCAATGCCCTGGTCGATGTATTGGTAAGTATCAGCGACGATCGGCTTCTGGAAAAGTTTGAATTGCCAAAAGGCAGTATGCAACTGGTTGATAGAGAAAGATCCCAATCTATAATAAACGCCCTGGGACATCTCGATTATGAAATCGCTTCCGGAGGGTCGGCTGCAAATACGATCAACGGATTGGCAAACTTAGGGATTTCATGCGGATATATCGGAAAAATCCGCGATGATAAATTCGGAAAGATCTTTTCCGACGATATGACCGGTAATGGTATCGAGGCTGATTTGATGTATGGAAAGCAAGATACCGGAATCGCGACAACCTTGATTAGTGAGGATTCGCAGAGAACCTTTGCGACCTATCTTGGAGCAGCGGTCGAATTGTCGCCGGAAGATTTGAAAGAGGGATTCTTTAAGGGGTATGACTATTTTCATATTGAAGGGTATTTGGTTCAAAACCACGAATTGATATTGAGCGCAGTTAAACTGGCAAAGAAAAATGGGCTCAAGATCAGCATCGATATGGCGAGCTACAATGTGGTGGAAGCACATCTTGATTTTCTTAAAACGCTTGTGGAGGATTACGTAGACATTGTATTTGCCAATGAAGAGGAGTCAAAATCTTTTGCCGGAAAAGATCCCGAGGAAGCATTGATCGAAATATCGAAAATGTGCGAAATTGCGGTAGTGAAAGTTGGTGCAAAAGGTTCGCTGGTAAAAACTCCGGGCGAGCAGGTATTTGTCGATGCAATTGAAGCCCGTCTTGTAGATACCACCGGTGCGGGAGACCTGTATGCCAGCGGATTTTTGTTTGGTCTCAGTTGCGGGCAATCGCTCGAAAAATGCGCGCAACTCGGCAGTCTTTTGGGAGGCCATGTGATCGAAGTGATTGGCCCGAAGATGAACGATGACCGTTGGGCCAAGATTAAAACCGGGGTTCGGGAAATTCTTTCTTAGAATTTTACCGGAAAGCAAAGAATACCAGCCAAACAATTACAAACAGAGGAATTAAAATTGGCAAGGAATATCGAATAATATAGCCGAAGAAGGAAGGCATCTTGATGCCCACTTGTTCCGCGATAGATTTTACCATAAAATTCGGTCCGTTTCCGATATAAGTGAATGCACCAAAAAACACCGCGGCAACGGATATCGATTTCAACATCAGGGAGGATTGTTCGAATCCGTCATTGGCAAATTTCACAACATCCGCGATGGAATTGATGCTGGCGCCCTGAGAAGCCATTCCGGCTGCAAGAAAATTCAAATAGGTGGGGGCGTTATCCAGAAAGCCGGAAAGCAAGCCCGTGCCCCAGTAAAGCGTATTATGACTTATGAGTTGTACACCGGCAGAGGATTGCGCAAAATTTCCGACGAGTTCAAGGGCGGGCATCATGGTGCCAAAGATCCCCACAAAAATGAATGCCACTTCTTTTATCGGCTCGAAGTTAAACTCATTGGCTTTGAGCAAATCTTTATCGGCGTATTTGTACGATAAATATGCCGCAGTTAGCATAATTATTTCACGAATGAATGAGAATTTTTGTCCATCATAATGAATGGCCGGAACCCAGTCAAAAACATTAGGATCAAGAAATACGGCTAATACAACAACTAATAGCCATATGAAATTCTTTGATCCGCTTATACTTACTTTTTCCGATATGGCATCATCGGCAGAATCGCCCGAATGATTTCTTTTGTCAAGTATGAAAAAAATCGTAACAAGCAAAATTACCGCAAATACCCAGGGGATAAAGTTGTGCGTTAATGTCCAAAAGAAAGGTACGCCTTTCAAAAAACCAAGAAAGAGCGGCGGATCCCCGATCGGCGTAAGCGAACCGCCGATATTACTCACAATAAATATGAAAAAGATAATATGATATGGCTTTATTCTGCCTTTATTTACCCGAATAAACGGCCGGATCAACAGCATGGATGCGCCGGTGGTTCCGATTATGTTTGCAATCACAGCGCCAATGAGCAAAATCACGGAGTTTACCGCCGGAGTGCCTTTCCTGTCCACATGGATCATTATCCCACCGGAGGCTATGAAGAGACCCGTTAACAGAGAAATAAATTGCACGTACTCAAAAGCAGCATGTACCGGTCCGTGGGTATTGTGCAAAGCAAACAGATAATAAAGCACTACGAGTATTGCCAGGGCAACTGCAATTTTGGGATAATTACGATGCCAGAAACGCTCGTAAAAGAGGGGGCCGGTAGCGATCATTAAGAGCAGTAGAATAAAAGGGATTACCGACCAACCCGGAGGTGCGTGATGTTCCCCATGACCATCATCCGAATTCACCTCCGAATAATCCAAAGAGATCGTTTCCGAATAACTATGAATATCAGTATCGATTTCAGCAGCATATGAAAAAGTATTATTTGAATATACCAATAGCATTATAAACAGTAAAGAAAGGAATACCTGCTTCATATGATGATTTTTTGGATATAAAAAAATTGAAGACTTCGAAATCTGCACTTAACAAAAAAAGTTAAAAAAAGATCGAATTACAAAAATTCTTTTCAACTATAGCTGATAAATATTTATTACTTCCCGATTATTCCATTGTTTCGAAATGGTCAAATACCAGCCCTCCGGAGGAATCACGCGGTGCGCCGGTTGCCGAGCACAGCGTATTGATTTTGCCCAAGCGTCTAAGCAAGCCAAGAAACGCAAAAATAACCGCCTCTTTAAAGTCGATGAGCTGTTTATCCGGTACAACAATATCTATCGTTCCCAGAGCTTCTTCATTTATGAGTTCAACGAGATAACTGTTCTTAGCCCCTCCGCCGGTGGCCAACATGCTCAGGGTGTGGCCGGATAAGCCGAAATCACGGCACCGAAGAACCGAGGCAACGATTTGTTGAGCTATATGATGGCAATATGTATTTAATAAGTTCTCGGTAGAATCTCCGGAGAGCAATGGGAAAACATTTTGCTCTACCCATTCTATTCCGAGCGACTTTGGCGGTTTTTGACGATAGTATTTGAGGTTGTTTAGTTTTTCAAGCAATTGGTCGTTCCGCTTTCCGGATCGAGCCACCATTCCGTCTTTATCAAATTCAAGATTGATTTCGGACGACAAATAATTGAGAACAGTGTTGACCGGACAAATGTCATAAGCAATCCTTTCGCCCGTTTTATTGAACGAAACGTTCGAAAATCCTCCCAGGTTGAGACATACGTCGTATGCACCGAATAAGTATTTATCTCCGATCGGGACAAGCGGGGCTCCCTGACCGCCCATGGATACGTCCAGGGATCTTAAGTCGCAAATGGTAGTTATGCCCGTGGCATTCATGATCTGATATCCGTCTCCTATTTGAAGCGTGAGACCTTTGTCCGGTTGGTGGAAAATCGTATGGCCGTGAGAGGCGATGAGGCCGGGTGTAATCTTATTCGTAGTTATGAATTGATGCACTGCATTTCCAACCCATTTCCCATATTCTATATCCAATAGTTTCAAATCCAAAGCGTTGCTTTTGCCGGCATATTTCAGTTTTTCTTTGATGTTATGATCATACGCCTGCGAACTGCAACAGATGATCTCATACTTCCAGGTTTTACCGTCAACGAATTCGACATAAGCCATATCCAGACCGTCGAGCGAAGTGCCCGACATCAACCCCAATACGCCATACTTTTTCATAGATTATGTTTACTTTTAGGACGTTAAATATGAATTCCTAAATATACCCGGTTTGAATATATGTATTGATATTGGAAATACAAACGGCAAAATTGGCATTTTCAGGGATGCCGATTTGCTTGAAGTCATTCCCAATCTTTCCTCCGGAAAAATAGTAAAGCAATTAAAGGCCCGTGATCCGGAAAACATCATTGTAAGCAGCGTAAGGAAAGGCTTTGGAAAGCTCTATGCTAAATTGGAAAAAATAGCCGATACGATCGTTTTGAGTCATAACACTCCCGTCCCGGTGGAGATCCTTTATAAGACACCCGAAACGCTCGGACTGGACCGAATGGCATCCGTAGTTGGCGCTCACTCAATCTTTGCCGGAAAAAATTGTCTGGTAATTGATATTGGTACCTGTATTACGTATGATCTAATTGATTCGGATGGCAGATATCACGGAGGAGGCATATCCCCGGGGGTGGACATGAGGCTAAAGGCCATGCATAAATTCACTTCAAGGTTGCCTCTTATTGCTCCAAAAGGTGCGCCGGAGCTGATCGGAAAATCCACAAAGGAGTGCTTGCTGAGCGGAGCTACAAATGGCACGATTGCAGAATTGGAAGGAATTATATTTCGTTACAAGCAATTTTTTGCAGATTTATACATTATATTATGTGGCGGGGGAGCAATTTTTTTTGAATCTAAAATAAAAGATCACATCTTTGCATTCCCAAATTTAGTTCTGGTCGGTCTAAATCAGATTTTGAGATTTAATTTGAATGATTAAATACCTAATTTCTTTTTTTTATATCTGGTTGCTTTTCACAGCCGGATTATTCGCTCAAAATGCAGCGAGTCCCTATTCGATCTATGGAATAGGTAAGCTTTCGGGATATGGGCTTGCCTACCACAACAACATGGGAGGACTTGGGATAAGTAATGGGAAATTTTCCGTACTTAATAATATAAACCCGGCACTCCTGCCCTTGAATTTCTTCACTACCTTTGATGCCGGTCTGTATGCGGAAAGCAGATCACTTGTAACCTCCGAGCTTAGCGAAAGCAATACAAATGGCGGGCTAAGCTATCTTACATTTGGTTTCCCGATCAAAGAGGGCAAATGGACGATGGCCTTTGGGCTAATGCCTTACAGCAATGTTTCATACAATATTTTGGCGACGAGCAATGTTGTAAACCGGGAAGAAGCCGATGCCGAATACCAGTACCTGGGAAGCGGCGGAATTAATCAGGTTTATATGAGCAACGGATGGCAGATCATCCCAAACTTTTTGTCCATTGGAGCGCGTGTCGGTTATGCATTCGGTACGATAACGGATGAAACGCTTGTCGAATTGAATGAAATTGTGTACCGGGATGAAGAGGATACTATTGGGAGGCTGAAGGAATTCAGGTCGTCAAATTATTTCAGGTCGTCGAGATATTCCGATTTTCTATTCGAAGGAGGAATACAGATTACTCGAAAACTCAACGAAGAAATAGATGTGAATCTTGGATTTGTTTATGAATTTTCGGCAAATATGAATACCAAGCGAAATGAACGAATTGAAGTTGTCGATGCTTCAAGCCCGGAGCCCCCTACGGATGATATTTTGATTGAAACCAGCGGCACTACGGTTTTACCGCAAAAATTCGGGTATGGGCTGAGTTTCACCAAGAAATATAAATGGACTTTCGGGATTGATTATTATTCCAGAAACTGGTCGAAATATAAATCGGATTTTGAGAATGAACAAGCGCTGACGAATAGTTTCGAACTTATTGCCGGAGGAGAGTTTACTCCCGATTTTTTCTCGGTCACTTCCTATCTGAAACGGGTCACGTACCAATTTGGATTTAATTACGAACAGACGCCAATTAAGATAAATAATACAAATATTGATGACTTTGGTATCAATTTTGGTGTATCTTTACCATTTGGTGCAGCATCTATACTTAATGTAGGATTTAAGTATGGCCAGTTGGGCACCACACAGGATGGTTTAATTAGAGAGGACTACATGAGATTTAACCTGGGAATGACATTTAATGATCGTTCTTTCGGGTGGTATAGAAATCAAAGAAAATTTGACTAATAAATTATAACTATGAAAACGAAGTTTTTTTTCATCGGATTAATTGCAACACTATTTTTTAGCACGGCCAATGCTCAATGGAATTGGCCCGATGACCGTGAAACAGCTGAAGAAAAGAACGCCTTATATACCGACAATTTTAAGCAAGGCAACTACCGCGCAGCCGCCATTCATCTGATCTGGCTGCTTAAAAATGCTCCTAATCTCAATAAATCGATCTATATAAATGGCGTTAAGATTTACAATGGTTTGGCAAGTGAGGAGTCGGATCAGGCTAAAAAGGTTGTGTATCAAGATTCGGTGTTGTTGTTGTATGATTTGAGAATTCAGTATTTTGGTGAAGAAGGTAAGGTTTTAAACAGAAAGGCATTTGACGCATACAAGTACTATAAAGGAGATAAGAGCAGGTACGAAGAACTGTTCCAATTATTCAAAAGCACATTCGAGCTCAACGGTAAAAGCGTAATGGATAACAATTTGCTTTCTTATATGGATGTTGTCCGAAGATATAAGGTTTCAGGAGGAAACCTGTCGGACGAGGAAGTGCTTGATGTCTATGAGGAGATCGTTAAAATATTAAACTATAAAATTGACCAGGGGAAAAATGTAGATCGCCTCAAAGTATATCTCGATAAAGTAAATGAGCTGCTGGTAAGCACCATTGATGTGGATTGCGATTTTGTCCAAAATACATTAGGACCAAAATTAAAGGCGGAACCTGACAATTTGAAATTGGCTAAAAATATTTTAAGGCTGGGTTTTGCCGGGAAGTGTATGGATTCCGAAGCATTTATTGAAGGTGCAAAAGTTGTTCAGAAACACGAACCGGAGTACGGTTTGGCTAAGCTTATCGGTCAGTCTGCCGCAGCCAAAAAAGATTACGAAACCGCTATTAAATATTTGGAAGAATCCGTTGAACTGACGGATGACAATACAAAAAAGAGTGAATCGTTATATTCGCTCGCCGTGATTCAAACCAATCTCAATAAGAAAGTAAGTGCACGTAGTTACGCGCGCAAAGCCGCAGAAGTTGATCCGACCAATAAAGATGCGTATAAACTTATAGGCAACCTGTACTACAACAGTTTCAACGATTGTAAAAAGGATCAAAACCCGGTTCATGACAAGGCCGTTTATATAGCTGCTTATCAGATGTTCAGACGGGCGGGAGATAGTGCCGGAATGAGCCGGGCAAAAGCCCAGTTCCCTACGATGGAAGAGATATTTACCTGGGATATGCAGGAGGGAGATCAATATAGAATCGGTTGTTGGATAAACGAGACGGTTTCAATAAAGAAAAGATAGTGACAATATAGCATAAAAGCGGCCAGGGAGATTCTTTGGCCGCTTTTTCTATTTTATAGACATGAAGAATATCGTGATTCCGGGATTGGTAATAATTGGATTGGTCCTTTTACCCGGATGCCAGTCCAGGACAAATGAAGTGCTGGAAATCCAGGAATATACGGGTCCGATTGCCGAACTCGGACCGGCGGTGACTTACTATTCCGATTCGGCCAGGGTCAAAATGCGAATGGAAGCTCCAAGACAACTGGAGTTTGGAAATGGAGACCGCGAGTTTCCGGAAGGGCTCTATTTACAATTTTTCAATACGGAAGGAGCCCCCACTTCCACCTTGAAGGCCGATTATTGCTACTATACCAAAAAAGAGGATCTGTATAAAGCAACGGGAAACGTCGTGGTGAAGGATGTTGAAACGAATGACCGGCTGGATACGGAAGAATTGTTTTGGAATCAGAAAAAAGAAGAAGTGTTTACCGAAAAATTTGTGCGCATCGAGAAAGACGGGGAATTGCATGTCGGGGACGGCCTGGAAGCCAAGCAGGATTTTTCGTATTGGAAAATACTTAATTCGAAGGGCACAATTTCACTTGAGGAGCAAAATTAGTGAAAAAGCTGACCCGGTTGTTTTTATTCCTCTCACTGGTGTCATTCATAATTGCGGTTCACCAGTCGTTTGTCCATGGGTTGCACAACTCTTATTGGATATTTATGTTCGCTTTGGCGTTTTTGTTTATATATTGGTATTTAAAAGGTCCGAAAACCGAAAAACAGGGATAGGTTTTCCCAATTATCTTTAGTTTTGAAATGATCGAAACGGGTTATTTAATAGTAGTTTTAATCTCGCTTATACTTTCGGCATTTTTTTCGGGAATTGAAATCGCATTTATTTCCTCGGATAAATTGCACATAGAACTCAGAGGGCAACGAGGCCATATATCTGATAAAATATTATCGGGATTTCTTAAGAAGCCATCGTGGTTTATAACCACGACATTGATCGGCAATAATATTGCATTGGTCATTTACGGGATCTTCATGGCCTTTATTCTGGAGTCATACCTGGTACAAGCGCTTCCGGCAATCATAAATAATGAGTTTTCTGTCTTTTTGATCCAGACGGTGGTGGCGACCTTTATCGTGTTGGTAACGGCAGAATTTTTGCCGAAGAGTTTATTCATGATCCGTTCCAACCGGATGCTTTCGCTATTATCCATTCCGATATATATCATTTATATCATTCTGCTGCCTGCCGTCTGGTTAATAGTAAATCTGTCGAAGATTCTGATCGAAAAGGTGTTAAGGCTGGAATACTCTGAGGATAAACCGGTATTTGGCCTCATTGACCTGAATCAGTATATCAATAGAATGCTGCAGGTCCGGGAAAAAGAGAAGAAGCAGGAAGTAGATCCCAAGATTTTTACCAATGCCCTCGAATTTAAAACGGTAAAGGTACGCGATTGCCTTGTGCCCAGGGCGGAACTTGTCACGGTAAGTATTGATGATTCGATTGAAGAGCTGAAAAAAGCTTTTGTGGAAAGTGGTTATTCCAAAATACTTGTTTATAAGGAGTCGATCGACAACATTATCGGGTTTTGCAATTCGATCGAATTGTTTAAAAAACCCAAAAGCATTTCCGATATAATCTCTCCGTTAATCATCGTTCCCGAAACCATGCCTGCAAATAGCTTGATGGTTCAATTCATTTCCGAGAGGAAAAATATTGCTTTGGTCGTAGACGAGTATGGCGGCACCTCGGGCATTGTAACCATTGAGGATATCATCGAAGAGATATTCGGAGAGATAAAAGACGAGCACGATGAGGAAGATCATCTCGAACAAATGATTGATGAAAACACGTATCTCTTCAGTGCGAGACATGAAATTGACTATCTAAACGATAAATACGGTTTTCATCTTCCGGAGGGTGAATATGAAACGCTGGGAGGATTGATCCTGTCCTTGGCAGAGGATATTCCTAAAAAGCAAGAAGTTATTGATTTTGAGGAATTTACATTTACGATTGAACGTATCGAGGACAACAGAATTGATAAAATAAAACTCACTGTCGACAGGACATAATTTAAGCTTGTTGATCTGGTATTTGATGGATCTATTTTTTTGGTTTTAAATATCGAAGTAGCTATTTTTGCGGCACTTTAAGAAAATATCATATGGCGTTAATAAATAAAATACGGCAAAAGTCGGGCTGGGCAATAGGTTTTGTGGCAATAGGTCTTGGATTTTTTGTGGTTGGAGGAGATATACTTGGGCCAAACTCAACGATATTGGGAAAAAACAAAACAGATGTTGGCGAAATAGCCGGTGAAACGATAGAGCGAGAACGCTATCAGGAGCAGATCGATCAGATTAAGTATAATTACACGATCAATTACGGTAAGAGCCCGTCGGAAGGAGAAATGTTTTCGATCCGTCAGCAAGCGTGGGACTATCTGATTGTAAAAATCGCATTTCAGGACCAGTACGACCTGCTGGGCTTACAGGTAACGGATGACGAACAATGGGATATGGTTCAGGGGAATAATGTCACTTTTGAAATAAAGCAAGCTTTTACCGATCCGCAGACAGGAGAATTTCAAAGAGACAGAGTCATTAACTACCTGCAGCAAGTAAGACAGTTACCGGCGCAACAGCAGGCATCCTGGTATCTTTTTGAGCAAAACCTGAAGCCATCAAGGCTCAGAATCAAATACGACAACCTGTTGGTAAAGACAACTTATGCTACTTCCGTTGAAGCTAAGAATCAGTACAACGAGGAAATATCGGTTGCGGAAATCAAATATTTATATGTGCCCTATTATTCCGTATCGGATTCATTAGTTAACGTTACGGACAGCGAACTAAAAGATTATTTGCGCGATCATCAGGCAGCATATGAAGTTGAGGAAAGCAGGAATTTCAGCTATGTTTCGGTACCAATGGTTCCCTCATCCGAAGATACTGCCTACTTCCAACAGGAAATGGATCGCTTAAAGGAAGATTTTAAATCGAGTACGGACGATTCGCTTTTTGCGAGAAACAATTCCGATGGCGACGTATTCTTTACAAAGGCTCGTGTCGATGCCTTGCCAAACATGTTGCAGCTTAACTATTCCAACCTCAGTGTCGGGGATGTCCGAGGGCCGTATTTTGTCGGCGGAAATTTCACTTTGTACAAAGTATCGGAAATAAGTGAAGATACGGTGGGTGCCGTAAAAGCCAGTCATATACTCATAAAATGGACAGATGAATCAAATGCGGCGAAAGCAACTGCGCGCTCCAAAGCTCAGGGCATCCTGAATCAGCTGAGACGAGGTGCTGATTTTGAACAATTGGCGCGGGAAAACAGCGAAGATGGCTCTGCACAAAGTGGAGGAGACCTTGGGTGGTTCGGGCCCGGCAAAATGGTGCAACCATTCGAAGAAGCGGCGTTCGGCGCTACTCGCGAAGGGTTGATCAGCAGACTGGTTGAAACTCAGTTCGGATATCACATCATTAAGGTGACTGAGAAATTGAATAGGCAATCTTATACAATAGCAAGTATCGAACGTGAAATTACACCCAGCGAAGAGACAAGGAATAAGGCATTTAGGACAGCCGATTACTTTGCTTCGACAAGCGGGAACTACGATGAGTTTATTGCGAATGCGGACCGGGATTCGCTGCAGGTTTACAATGCCGAAAACGTCGGTAAAAATGACCGGAGATTTAATGATGTGAGTAATGCAAGATCTGTGGTCCAATGGGCATACAATGATGCTGAAGTAGGTCAGGTTTCGGACGTGAAAGAGCTGGATGATCAGTACATTGTCGCTGCATTGACCTCGATTACAGAAGATGGACCCGCTTCTCTGGAAAGCGTAAGAGATCAGATCGAGCCGAGAGTAAAAAATGAGAAAAAGGGAGATATAATAATTGAAAAACTCCTGTCAATGGAAGGAACTCTTGATGAGCTCGGAGAAAACTATGGCGCAGATGCCAGAGTATATAGCTCAAGCGACTTAAAATTCTCTACAAACTCATTGCCGTCGGTAGGTTTTGCCCCATTGGCCGTAGGCACTGCATTTTCATTGCAAGGGAGCGAAAGGTCTGCGCCCGTACGGGAAGAAAATGGAATTGTACTAATTGAAATGATCAATTTGACGCAAGCTCCGGAAATAGCGGATTATTCTACCTATAAAAATCAGATCGAACAAAGGACCTCCAGCCGGGTTTCCTATAATGCGGGAGAAGCGATTAAAAAGAATGCGGACATCAAGGACCTTAGATTCAGATTTTTCTAGAAGAACCGTTCATTTCAGGTAATATAATCGGGCCATGGACACACACAAAGCTTTTAAAGAAAAACTGGATATTGAGCACGATTGGCCTACCACGTACATGTTCAAGTTTGTAGTGCCTAAAAATAAGACAAAGGAAGTGAGGGACATGTTCAGCAAGGAAACATTGATGGAGAAAAAATCGAAAGCCGGTAATTATGTAGCTTTTACCTTTAAGAAACTTATAAATTCAAGCGATGAGGTTGTAGATATTTATTTACAGGCAAAAAAGGTAAAAGGATTGATATCCCTGTGAAACCTATTCTTGTGAATAATCTATAATTTCCCTTAAATGTTCTTTTACATGCTTAAAGTCAAATCCGTCATAAGGAGCGGTAACAATTGTTTTCAAGAGGTCATTAACGATATGTGATTGAAAACCGGTTTTTTCGGCATATCTGGTGACAACTTCCAATTCGATATCTTCCACCTTGCCATCCAAATAAATCATAAATACGAGGTTAAATAAATGTTCCAATGCTTTCTCAGTATCGGATACCCTTTCTTCTTCAAAGGATGGGTTTATATATTTCAGCTCATCTTCCGTAATGCGCAGTTGTACACCCCATTTAAAAAGACAACCCACAAAATCTTTGGATATGAACCCTTCATCTAAGAATGAATGATAAATATGAAAGAAACTTTCCTTTATGGATTTCAATTCATCCCGGTCTAAGTCGTTGTTGATTTTCATTAAGTTGTTTTGAAACTTGCTTATTTTCTAAAGATAATCTTTTTAGATTAAATTTGCGGACAAAAGTTAAAAGTTAAATATCATTGAAAAATCAAATATTTCTACTTTATGTTTTAGTTTTTTATTGCATGGGTTTATTTTCTTGCAAAGAACAAAACAGCGATCGAGGGAAAAAGCTGATATTTCATGAAAGCAACACAAAGGCAATTTCCGGTGATACCATTCGCACTCGGAATCAGTTTGAAATAGAACTAAATGTCGGGAATGACTCCGAACGCGGCGCCTGGCAGAATCCTGATTTAGTGATTCAAAAACTTGGGAATCTGTCGGGAAAGGTTGTCGCCGATATTGGTTCGGGAACGGGATATTTTACATTTCCTATTTCCAGAAAAGCCAGGAAAGTACTGGCCATCGATATCGAGCAGCGCTATCTCGATTACATTGAAGACAGAAAACTGGAATTCCCGATTGAGCGGGCCGACGCAATTGAAACGAGGTTGACCGTGGAAGACGAGCCCAACTTACACAAAAACGAAGTAGATGCGGTTCTCCTGGTGAATGTGTTTTATTACCTAAATGATCGAACCAATTATATGACCATAGTTAATAACGCTTTAAAGGATAACGGAATTTTGGTGTTGGTTGATTTTAAACCCGGAAATCTGCCCGTCGGACCATCGGAAAATAAAGTGCCGGCAGATGATGTGGTGGAAGTTTTAAAGGTTTCCGGTTTTAAGGATATAAAGGTGGACGGGGAAAGTTTGCAGTATCAATACATTATTACGGCCAAATAAATAAAATGAGAAAAGCAATTATTGCTCTATTTTTTGTGCTTTCCGGCGCCATTTTTTCAGAAGCACAGGTCATAACACCGTCAACCAGAATAAGTCTGTTAACAGGTTCCCCGGGCACCGAATTATATAATACCTTTGGGCACAGCGCCATTCGGGTCAGGGATCTTGCTCAGGGTTTTGATACCGTTTTCAATTACGGAACGTTTAATCCCTATGCGCAGGATTTCTATATTCAATTTGCAAGGCGAAAGGTCGATTATTGGCTCGGGATAGAATCATTCAATCAGTTTGAAAGGAGTTTCTATTTCGAAAACAGATCGGTAACTGAGCACGAACTCAACCTATCGTATGAACAAAAGCAAAGATTGTACGACATGCTGGTTGAAAATCATAAACCCGAGCACAGATATTACAGATACGATTTTTTCTTTGATAATTGCGCGACAAGGATCCGGGATATTATGATTTCGGCTTTTGGCGATGAATTTCAATATAATTATCCTTCAGAGTGGCAAAATGGCAAGTTGACGTTTCGAAATCTGATTGATTTGTATTTGACAAATCACCATTGGTCGGATTTTGGGATCGATCTGGCTTTGGGACTCCCAACCGATGCAATTGCCAGTCCGGCCGATTACATGTTTCTACCGGATTATCTTATGAAAGGTTTCGAATCCGCAACGATTATGAGGGATGGGAAACAGGTTCCTTTTACGGGAAATGGTCGACTGATAATTCCCAGAAAGGATATTGAACCGGGCGTATTTAGGATTACCCCCGTGAAACTGACCTGGACATTATTTATTATAAGTGTGATTATAAGCTATTTTTCACAAGCGAAAGGGGTTAACATGCATTGGTTTGACGTTTTCTATTTTTGTGTCATCGGACTGATCGGATGGGTTGTGTTTTTCCTGTGGTTTTTTACGGATCACATTGCAACCAAAAATAATCTTAATTTGCTTTGGGCCGTACCGATTTATTTTCCTGTTTTCTTTTTCTGGAACAAGCTTCCCAAAAAATACAGGTTTTGGAACCTTGTTGTTTTTGGAGGAATCAACACAGTAATTTTATTATTCTGGGCAGTGTTCCCTCAAAATTACCACCCGGCATTTATTCCATTAATACTTACCATCTTATTAAGATTCTTTTTCCTTTTTCAAGCGATAAAAAGGAAATGAAAACCGTATAATAGATATAATCAAGTAAATAAATAGTTATGTGGACCGAAAAAGACAACAAGCTCACAGCAGAATTTCAATTTGATGATTTCCTAAGCGCCTTTGCATTTATGACTAAAGTCGCCATGATCGCTGAAAAAATGGATCACCACCCCAACTGGTCCAATGTTTATAACAAAGTAGTGATCGAGCTTTCTACTCATGATGCCGGAGGTATTGTCACAGACAGAGATCATCAGTTGGCAAAGGAAATTGACAAACTCCTAAAATAGTCAATTTGGAGCCGAGCCGTACATCACTATACCTGGTGCCAACCCCGATTGGCAACCTGAAAGACATTACCTTAAGGGCGCTGGAGATTCTTCAAAGCGTAAACCTTATTTTAGCGGAAGACACAAGAACGACGGGGAAGCTCCTAAAGCATTACGATATTACTGCTAAACAGAGGAGCTATCATAATCACAACGAGCATCAGCAGGTCGATCATCTGGTGGAACGCATGAGATCAGGAGAGCAGTTTGCCCTGGTGACCGATGCGGGAACTCCCGGTATTTCTGACCCCGGCTTTTTGCTGGTCAGAGCTGCCCGGGACGCGAATTTAGGAATTGAATGTTTGCCTGGCGCTACGGCTTTTGTGCCTGCGCTTGTGAAATCCGGAATCCCGTCGGATCGATTTGTTTTTGAAGGATTTTTACCTCCTAAAAAGGGGAGACAAAAGAAACTCCGGCAGTTGGCAGAAGAGGACAGGACGATCGTTATTTATGAATCTCCGCACAGATTAAAGAAAACACTGCGCCAGATCATGGATTACTTTGGTGCGGAACGAAAGATCTCGGTATCCAGAGAACTTACTAAATTATATGAAGAAACCAGAACGGGAAGCGCGGAAGAAGTATCCGCTTATTTCGAAGATCAGGAGGTAAAAGGAGAGATTGTTGTTGTCATCAGTGGAAATGTATGATGTAATTTTATTGATTGTTGGATTATCATAATTTTTTTAGACTATTTTGCGGCTAAATTTTTAATTCGATGGAAGTAGATCTTCAACACACACTTAATGAAGTAGTAAAAATAGCACGGAGGGCCGGTGAATTTATTCGTCACGAAGGAGAAAAATTCGACCGGTCAAATATTGTGGAAAAAGGAATAAACAACCTGGTGTCGTATGTCGATATGGAAGCTGAAAAAATGATCGTTCAGACCCTGAAATTCACGCTTCCGGAAGCCGGATTTATTACGGAGGAAGGAACCGAAACAGAGAAGGCCGAGAAATACAATTGGATTATTGACCCGCTCGACGGCACGACCAATTTCATGCATGGATTGCCTCCGTATTCCGTAAGTATTGCGTTGGCAGAACATGATGTCCCGGTTTTAGGCGTCGTGTACATCATAAGTTCCGATGAATGTTATCATGCCATCAAAGGTGGTGGCGCGTATTGCGATCGGCAAAAAATTGAAGTTTCCAAGGTAACGGAATTCAAGGATGGATTGTATATTACCGGTATGCCCTATACATCTTTCGATAAACTGGATCAATTTTGGGAGATTTTTGGCCATTTTATGAAGTACTCCCACGGTATTCGGAGATTGGGAAGCGCCGCCGCAGATCTGGCTTATGTCGCTTCCGGCAGGTCCGAAGGTTTTTTTGAGCACGGATTAAACTCCTGGGATGTTGCCGCCGGTGCACTATTGATTTTGGAGGCCGGCGGACAAATCACGGACTATAAAGGCGGGGATGATTATATTTTCGGAAGGGGAATTATTGCCGGCTGCGCCACCCAGCCGGAAATGTTTAAGGTAATTTCGAAATACTGGGAAGGATAACCAATTTCCGGGAAATCAGTTAATTCTTAAAAGATCATCATGGTTCAGTCAATCCTGTTGGGAATTATATTCGTTGCGGCCATAGCCTATTTGGGCAGGTTTATTTATAAGCAACTGACGGTCAGTAAGAATGAAGGTAGCTGCGATAAATGCCTGTCCAAAGACTCATTAAAGAAAGGTGTCTGATACAACCGCCAGGGCTCTAAAGAGTTTGTGTTTTTTTAAATTGCTGACGCACAGAGCAATAAAATCATGCTCGTGTGTATCCTGAATTTGCTCCGGTCCAGCCGGTTTCATTTTTCAATAATGTCTTTTATAATTCCCAACTGATGGTCGGTAAGGATTTCGACCTGAAATATGCAATAGCCTTTCTATTCCGAGCCTGAATTATTTCAAATCAGTCCCTTCGTTTCGTTTTACTTTTCACCATAGCAGTGCTATGCTGTCAAAGTAAAACTTCCTGATCTATTGCAATTTAAGCGCTCATAACGAAATCTATCGCATCATCCAGGTTCAATAAACCTGCCGGCTTTTTCCCGGTTCCGAAACAGGCTTTGGTCTTTCGTGATCAAAGGTACTTTTCTTCACCTCAATTATTTTATTTTTAGAGCGAATGTTTTACCAACAGGAAGCGGTACGGACAAACTGCAGGGTTTTGATTTCCGATGGACTTTTAAATTATTGGATGATTTATATTTGCATTTATGAATACCATTGAACTTAGCTATGAAGAGAAATGTGCTTGCAGCAACGACCGGTTTTGTCTGTTTGTGAAACATTACGGCACTTTTTCCGAGGAAGAAGTAAATCATTTACAAGCCGCCATCCTCAATAAAAAATTATCCAGGGTATTATATGTTAGCTCTATCCTGGCTGTTTGGAGCATGCTGGCCGCATGGGTGGATGCCGTCATTTTACCATTTATCGTCATTTATACGATTGCGCTGCCCGGAGCTGAATATTACCCGTTATTATTTCCCGTATTTTGGACGGTGGTCAATGCTGTTTTGAAATTTATTTTCATTCATCAAAGGTTAGGCCGTGCGGTAACTTTAAGGGATAATTTATTGGCGGTCCTTCCTTATGCCGGTGCCGCGATCTTATTGAAAAACTGGTTTGTTGGGGATCCTTTACTAAGAAAAGCCAGCCTTGCCTACATCGCACATCAGAAGAAACTGGCGGTGAGAAAGGTAACCGGATTTTTTACCGGGAAATAATCATTTTTTGCATGTGTCTGCGGGCGGATCTCGGAATGCTGCTTCGCATGAATCCGGATGAACTTCAAACCTTTAATCCCTCCGTGCAATTTCGGCATATATCAATTCCCTTTCGATCGGAAAACAAGTTGGATCTGAATTCCAGATACTTTTCCCCGTTCCAGATTTCCCTGAAGGATTGATTGCGGATATTTCCCATCGAATATTTCGCATCTTTATCGAAGCAACAGGGCACGATATTTCCATCCCAGGTCATCACACACGAATGCCACATTTTCCAACATTTATTCAGCATTTCATTCTTCAGGTAAAATTGATTATTGCCATTTAACCTGTAACGGCTCAATCCGTCCTCCTCGGGAATCAGCTCCGATCCCTTTTCAAAATCATAAACCTGGGCAGTTTTAAATTCCAGTCGGTCTACTCCCAGGCTTTTCGCCAGCCTCTTAACCTCCGGCAATTGGTGGGTATTGTGCCTGAATAGTAAGAATTGAAGAATAATATATGGAGTATGCTTTTTTTGAGCTCGTTTCGCGATCACAAGATTTTTGATGCCGTCAATTACTTTGGTCAACCGGCCGCCGATGCGATATTTTTCATAACACTCCTGGCTGGTTCCGTCCATAGAAACGATCATGCGGCTAAGTCCGCTTTTCACGGTCTCGCTGGCATTTTGGCTCGTAAGGAAATGGGCATTGGTGGAAGTTGTCGTATAGATGTTTTGAGCGCGGGCCAGGCGGACAGTTTCCAGAAAATTGGGATTCAGGTAGGGTTCACCCTGGAAATACAGGAATAAATGAGCCAGATCTTTCTTGAGCTCATGAATAATTTTTTGAAAAGTTGCCATTTCCATCATCCCGGTCGGGCGGGTAAACGACCGGAGGCCACTGGGACATTCCGGACACCGGAGATTGCAGGAAGTGGTTGGTTCTACGGATATGCTTACCGGCATTCCGGGATGGAAAGGAGATTTTGATCTCAGCGCAGCTTTAAAGCTGCGATAGTTTATCCAACCGTTTTTTATTCTTCGGCCGGAAAGTGTTCTGAAGAAATTCAGACCATCGTAAAATACCTGTTTCATTATCTTCTGATTGGCTCAGCATTTAAAATTAAAAAAATGTGACATGGTTTTATATCTTCTCCAAATAATTGATGATTTTCGCGTGGTTAACTGAAGACTATGTGGAGATTGACATGGAAATTCTGGATTAGTTTAGCCATATTTTCTATTGGATATGCCTGCCAGACAAAAAAAAACGAAATGAAAATATCAAAGGATATGGAAATTTACTCGAACGATCCCCATTCATATTCAAGGCCGGAGGAGGCTGTTACGGAGCACATTGATCTGGATCTGAAAGTGGATTTTAAATCGAAATTAATTGCCGGGACCGCGACTCTAACGATCTCAAAGAAACCCGGGGTAAACAGGATATTCCTGGATACAAAGGATCTTCGGATTCTTGATGTAAAAAATGATCTGGGGGAATCGCTAAAATACAAGCTTGGAGAAGAAGATTCAATTTTAGGTGCTGCTTTGACGATCGACCTGAATGGGCATGAACGTAAAATAAGCATTAGGTATACCACCGGGGAGCAAGCCGAAGCTTTGCAATGGTTGAATCCGGAACAGACTGCAGATAAAACGGATCCGTTTTTATTTTCTCAGTCCCAGGCGATACTTGCAAGAAGTTGGATCCCCCTTCAGGATTCGCCGGGGATCAGGTGCACCTATAATGCCAAAGTTGAGGTGCCCAAAGGGATGATGGCGCTGATGAGCGCCGAAAATCCACAGGAAATCAATGACTCGGGGATTTATCACTTCTCGATGCCTCAACCTATCCCGAGTTATCTGATGGCCCTTGCCGTCGGAAAAGTTGAATTTGCCCGGATTGGAGATCGAACCGGCGTCTATGCGGAACCGGGGATGCTGAAAAGGTCAGTGGAAGAGTTTAGTGAAATGGAGGACATGCTGATGATTGCAGAGCAGCTCTATGGCCCTTATCAGTGGGGGAGATACGATCTCATTGTGTTGCCTCCAAGCTTTCCATTTGGCGGTATGGAAAACCCAAGAATTACGTTTGCGACGCCAACCATCCTGGCCGGAGATAAATCGCTTACTTCGCTTGTCGCTCACGAGCTCGCTCACTCCTGGTCGGGCAATCTGGTCACAAATGCAACCTGGAATGATTTCTGGCTCAACGAAGGCTTTACCGTTTACTTCGAATACAGGATCATGGAAGCGCTCAAGGGCAGAGATTACGCAGAGATGCTTTCTTCTTTGAGTTTGCAAGGATTGCTGGATGAAGTAGATCTGTTTATGAAAAGCGGAAAGGAAAACGCAACAAAGCTTAAGCTCGATTTAGCCGGGGCCAATCCGGATGATGGTGTAACTGCGATCGCCTACGATAAAGGATATTTTTTCCTAAGACGGCTCGAAGAATATGTGGGCCGGGAAAAGTTTGATGAATTTCTGAATTTGTATTTTTCAAAACATGCATTTAAGTCAAATCACACGGAAGCATTCCTCGTATTTCTGAAAGAGCACCTCTTTGAAAAAAATGAAATTAAGCCGATAGAAGATTTGAACGAATGGGTTTATGACAGCGGTTTGCCGTCCAGCTTACCGGCTGTAGATTCAAAAAGGTTTAAGAGGGTTGATGCGGCGATTTCTCAATGGATTCAAAACGATTATGCTTTCGATGTTTCCAATTGGTCGAGTCATGAATGGGTGCATTTCATCAAAAACCTTCCGAAGGATCTTTCGGCGGAATCCATGCAAAAACTCGATGAAAAGTTTGATTTTACCAACAGTGGAAACGCCGAGATTCTGGGGGTATGGTTTGTCCATTGCTCCAGAAAATTGTATGAGCCTTCGCTCGAGGCCATGTCCAATTTCCTGATACGGACCGGGCGAAGGAAGTTTTTAATGCCAGTCTATGAAGAATTGGTAAAATCCGGGGAAGGAAGAAAAATTGCCAAAGAGATCTACGCAAAAGCGCGACCAAATTATCACTTTGTAGCTTCCAGTTCTTTGGATAGGCTATTGAAGTGATTTTATGGGATTATCCCACCCGGTTTATGAGCCCGGACCTGCTCGCTGTTTGCCGCAGAATCCAATGGGATAGGCCTGATGAAGACGATCTTTACTGCTTCGGCAACAAGAATCACTGCCAATATCAAAAGCACGGTAGAAATAATTCCGACGGATGAAAGTCCCGATTGATAGATCAACTGCGCCAATGCCCACAATGTCATGCCCAACATGAAAACCATCGGGATAAGGATAAATATTGTTTTCTTGCCATTTCTTTTTTGCCACACATAGACGACCAACAGCGCCAGCCCGGCCAACAATTGATTGGTAGAACCAAAAACCGGCCACACCGCTTTCCAGGCCGGCATCGGATTTCCCTGCGAATCATATAACGTGACAAATGTAAAAACAACAGGAAGAATCAGGGTGACGATCGTGGATGCATACCTGACCGACGGGCGGGTAATATTGAACAGCTCTTCAAGTATGTATCTGGCGAGTCTTGTCGAGGTATCCAGGGTGGTCAAAAGAAAGGTTGAAACTGCTAAAATTCCAAAAGACATGCCGACTTCAAATGGAATACCTAAGATTGAAAAGAAATTACCCATGCCGTTTCCAAACACAACCAGGGGCGCCTGATGGACCAGAGCGTCGTTTCTGACCAACATCGCTACGGTAAATAAAGCGATTACAGCCACCAATCCCTCAATGAGCATGGCGCCGTATCCGATTTTCCGGGCGTCGGTTTCACAGTTGAGTTGCTTCGAAGTAGTGCCGGAAGCAACGATCGAATGAAATCCCGAACAGGCACCGCAGGCAATTGTGATAAAAAGTATTGGGAACAATGTGCCTCTGTCAATATCCGACCAGGTTGTAAACGCCGGATATTGGAAAGTAAATCCTCCGAATATAATACCGATGAAAGCTCCAAACAACGATGCGTAAAGCAAGAAAGATGAAAGGTAGTCTCTCGGTTGTAGTAATACCCAGACCGGGGAGATCGCGGCTACGAATGCGTAAATGATCAATACCACGTTCCACACCCTTCCCGGGTTGCTTTGAAAAACAGCAGGCAACACCGTAGAATCCAGTGGGAATTGATGCCCGATCCATACTCCGATGAATGCGAGTGGTACAAAGATCAACGATGCCGGGACCAGTGGAATTTTGAACCTGTAAAGCGCTATTCCAAAAACAACTGCCATTAAGATAAACATCGTTGAAGATGTCGCCACCTCCCCATGAGAAACGAAAGTCGAGGAAGTGAGATCTACAAAAACAATGAGAATATAAACCATCGCCAGCCAGATAAAAATCAGGAATAGTTTATACGACAGAGGAGTCATATATTCTTTTGCGATTTCTGCAATCGATTTGGCTTTATGCCTGATGGACGCTACCAGGGATGAAAAATCGTGCACACCGCCTATAAAAATTGAACCGATAATTACCCATAGAATAGCAGGAACCCATCCAAAGGCAGCGGCCGCTATTATTGGCCCGACGATTGGGCCTGCTCCGGCGATGGAAGAGAAATGATGCCCCAATAGCACAGCGGTCTTGGTTGGCACTTTATCTACCCCATCGTAATCCGTGTGGCTCGGGGTTTTGCGGCCATCATTTATTTCAAAGTGACGATTCAGAAACCTTCCGTAAAACCGATAGGCGATCACAAAAAGTAGAATGGCAATTATAAAGACGATTCCTAACATAGCTTCCAGGCAAAACTTTGGACTAAAATGCGGAAATCAATTTGCAATTGAAAAGATGAGAAGAAAAAATCGGAAGACCGGAGACGAAAAATACCAACTGAAAAATACGAAATGTCGACGGGTTGTACCTTCAACATTTCGTATTCATATTCCTGCTTTGCCCGCTTGCCAAATCAGGAGTTTTCGATTTCTATCGCACTCCGTATGCCGGAAGAGGAGAATCCGAGCGATAAACCGGGCTCCCGCTTTGCGGGAAGGCTACAGGTTTTGATGTGAATCGGGTTGATTTGAATAACCCGGTGATATAAGCATATTAAAAACTTCTATATACTCCTGACCTCGGCTTCTCGATGAATTTTCTTCACCAACCCCTGCAGTACTTTCCCGGGGCCTGATTCTATAAACTCCGTACCGCCGTCAGCAACCATTTTTTGCACGGATTGAGTCCATTTGACAGGAGCAGTCAATTGGGCCACCAGATTTTCCTTGATCACTGAAATATCCGAGGCCGGAAGCGCCGTGGCATTCTGATATACCGGGCAAACGGGAGTTTCAAATTTTGTCCGGACAATGGCTTCTTCCAATTCCTTTCGGGCAGGCTCCATCAACGGCGAGTGGAACGCACCTCCTACAGGCAGAGGCAATGCCCTTTTGGCTCCGGCATCTTTCATCTTCCCGCAGGCGATTTCAATCCCTTTGTTCGATCCGGAAATTACCAATTGTCCGGGGCAATTGTAGTTTGCCGGTACAACAACTTCATCGATGCCCGTGCAAATGTCTTCAACAACCTGATCGTCCAGCCCCAGGATTGCGGCCATTGTGGAAGGATTCGCCTCGCATGCCTTTTGCATGGCATTTGCACGGGCAGCCACAAGCGTTAAACCATCTTCAAACGAAAGTGCGCGATTTGCTACAAGCGCCGAGAATTCGCCCAGAGAATGACCGGCCACCATATCCGGTTTGAAATCCTCTGTGTTTAAAGCGAGTATGACAGAATGCAGGAATATAGCCGGCTGAGTTACTTTAGTTTGTTTGAGTTCCTCGGCCGTTCCTTCGAACATGATGTCCGTAATTCTGAATCCCAATATATTATTTGCCGATTCGAATAGGATCCTGGCCTTTTCAAAATTTTCGTATAATTCTTTCCCCATACCTGGGAATTGGGCCCCTTGTCCCGGGAATACATATGCTTTCATATATAGTCAAAAATTTAATCGAGGCGCAAAGCTAATATTTATACGACAGAAATAAGAATGGTTTTTCAAAAAGGTATTACGCTACAGCGGCAACCTTTCCGTATTTCGTCCGGTAGCCGTTTGGGGTGAGGCCGGTTATTTTTTTAAATACTTTTCTAAAGCTTTTCATATCGTTGTATCCAACCGTATACATGACTTCGCTCACATTACCGGACGACATTTCAAAATGCTTTTTAGCCGCTTCCATCTTTACACGCTGTATGTATTCCGATGGTGAATTTTGAGTGGCTTTTTTGAACTTGCGAATAAAATTTCTCCTGCTCAGAGCAAAATAGTCCGCCAGGCTTTCAACGCTGAGCTTATTGTCGTAATGGGATTCGATATATTCCTGAGCTTTTAAGATCGTTTCATCTCCGTGAATTTTTTGGGTATTGAATATGGTAAAGTGAGATTGCGTAACGCGATCGATCTCTATTTCGAAAACTTTGGACGCCCATATTGCGGTTTCTCTTCCAGTAAATTTCTCCACAAGGTGCAGCACGAGGTTGAGGAATGAATATGCCCCTCCGCTCGTATAAATTCCGTTTTCCTCGGTCACTATTTTCTCGGCCACAAGATTTACATCCGGAAACATCGTTTTAAATAGATCAGCGGCCATCCAGTGGGTGCTGCATTTCCTGTTATCGACCAATCCCGTTGAGGCGAGAATGAAAGCCCCCATGCAAAAACTTGCCAGTTCAGCACCTTTTTTATACTGATCTTTTATCCAGTCAATGACATCAAGATTTAGTTCCAGACCTTTCTGCATATCGCCCTTTATAGACGGAATGATCACCAAATCGGTACTGTGGGAATCCCCCAGCTTTTCATGACACCTAATGGTGAAAATATCATCGTACAGGTTATTTTCAATACACGGTCCGACAAGCTTTACGTCATAATAGGGATCTTTGCGTTTACCGGATTCGATGAGATGTTGATTTACCGCATTAAATATTTTAAATGGTCCTACAACACTACTGAGCACCAGCTCGCCTTTTGGAATTACAACTGCGATTTTTTTCATTGGAATTGACTTAGTACCCTGTAAATATTTAAACATTCTATAAAACTAAAAATATTACAGGTTTAAAATGTCACATTCACACCCTAAATATGTCAATTATGCCCATTATCTCTGATGTCATCCTGGCGTACATTTGTATATATCGTTTTATCAATAACTTAACTAACTATGAAAAATGTAAATGCAGTAAACTGGTTTGAAATCCCGGTAAAAGACATGTCCCGCGCAAGAAAGTTCTACGAAAATCTGTTGGGGGTAGAAATGATGGAAATGCCGCCCATGGGAAACGATTCGGAAATGGTAGCCTTTCCATGGCATCAGGATGCTCCGTTTTCTGCCGGAGCTCTGATGAGATCCGAAGGTTATGAACCCTCGGCAACCGGTACCACCGTTTATTTTAGTTGCGATGAACTGGAAGTTGAATTGGGCAGGGTAGAATCCAATGGCGGCCAGGTGGTGTTTCCTAAAACTTCAATTGGTGAGCACGGATTTATTGCCCATATTATGGATACCGAAGGAAATCGGGTTGCGCTTCATTCGCTGAAATAAGCGCTAAATTCGTTTGGTTTTTGTGGCCGGCCCGGGCTTGACATGCAAGGCCGGCCCGTCTGCCCGGTCGAGGGAAATTCCTGGAATTCTCCGATGGGTATCCGGGCAAAAGTGCCGAAGGTGTCAGGCTCATTGGTTTGCGCTTTTGATGCGCGCGGTCAATGAGCCACCGAGAGCAAAATATGTATCACAATTATTGAAAATATTTACTATGAATTCGGAAGAATTGGTGTTGAAGTATTTTAATTCCTGGCAGGAACCGGCGGATTTCAGGGAAATGGAAAGTTGTTTATCGGAAGATCTGGTGATCGAAAGCGGTTTTTTTGCTTTCCGTAATCGAAATGACTTTGTAAGTTTCCTCCGGCATAACCCGGCTCCCTGGAAAGATGTGAAATTGATTGCCTCCGTATTTGACCCGGAACATTCGGCAATAGTATATGAGGGAGTGAACACGGCAGATCATAAGAAAATGCGGGTGGCGGAACTCATAAAAATTTCAGGAGGGAAAATAATTGAAATCCAAACCGTTATATCCCAGTTGAATTGAGGCGCTGCCGATATTTTATCGACCGCTTTTCTACAATTGAATTTTAACCGGACACCTGAAGAAATAGAGCTAACTTTTTAACCCGGATTAGATAATGAACTATTTTTTACTTACAGCCGGAGTTTTAGCGGCATTCGCAACCATCGGACATTTTTCGATGGGGGCAAAAGATTTTTTGAAACCCGTGCTGGACTCGAATCTCGATGAGATTCCAAAAAGAGTGATGCAGAGTTTGTTTCACTACATGTCTGTTTTTATGATTTTATCATCGATCATTTTATTGTTTTTTTCTGTAAAGGATCCATTGGTTCTCAGGGGATCGGCCGATGCCGTATTGGTCATCGGAATGCACTATGCAGGATTTGCGGTTGTGCAGATTCTGATCGCTTTGGTGTCGAATATCCGGGGAGCCCTGTTTAAACTCTTTCAATGGATTTTCTGGATCTCAATTGCTGTTCTTTCTTTTATCGGAATCAATTAGCCCGGTTTTTGTGAAATGGGTTATCACGGATCGATCAGCTTTTCTGTGGATAATGCCATGTTTTATTGAGAAACTTTTTTACCCCCCTCAGATTTTAGGACTGATCCGTTATCGTTAAGTGGTGAAATTATAAGAAGTTAATGTCGGTTCTGTGGATCCTGGCTGTGTTTTTCTATAATGTCCGACCCACGATTGAAAGGTTTTAAGACGACATCCCGATGAATTTGTCAATTGGTATGGCATCGAGGTGAAAGGACAGTAAAAATCTATCTTTCCGGATTGAGAAAAGATAGATTTTAATTTCTTAAAAATTATAACC
>JAKSDO010000119.1 GCA_022360055.1 Cytophagales bacterium
ATTCAAAAATCCCTCTATATTGCTGCTCGTATACGCATGAGGATTTGTGAGTGAATACCTCACTCCGGCCTGCGCAGCCAAATTCACAACATATTGGGGCTTTTCTTTTGAAAATATCTCAGATATTTTATCGCGATCTTCAAGAGACGCTTTATGAAAATTAAAATGATCGATCTCCTGTAAAATTTCCAGCCGGGCATTTTTTAGGCCAACATCATAGTAATCATTGATATTGTCCAAACCTGTAACATTCCATCCTTCGTTCAGCAATCGTCTCGATAGATGAAAACCAATAAATCCTGCAGCTCCTGTAACTAAAATCTTACTCAAATTACTTAGATAGATCACCCAAATTTTGGGTGCAAAATTAAACATTTGGTTATAATTCGCCTGTAATTGCATTATTTATTTTTTATTTAAACTTACATTTGCCCTTTGCACCATGACGCAAGAAATCTGGAACTTGGTTAAAAAAGAAATCCTTATCGAATGGAGGATGAAATATGCCATAAGCGGTATGATGCTCTATCTGTTAAGCTCGATATTTCTCGGGTATATCACATTTAGCCTGGGAAGAGTTCAGGTCAGCGCTACCACCTGGAACGTATTGTTCTGGATGATCATGCTGTTCGTAGCTACCAATTCAATTGCGAAAAGCTTCATCCAGGAAAGCAAAGAGCGGTTATTATATTATTATACGATTACAAATCCTCAATCCATTATAATTTCAAAAATACTGTTCAATTGCCTCTTAATGCTTTTTCTTGTGTTTGGAGGATTTCTTATATACATCGCCCTGCTCGGAAATCCTGTGGATGATATCGGCTTGTTTTGTTTAACCCTGATTTTAGGATCGATCGGTTTTTCCACATCTTTTACCATGATTTCCAGCATCGCCTCCAAAGCTTCAAACAGCGGAACACTCATGGCTGTTTTGGGTTTTCCCTTAATAATTCCCATGCTTTTATTGTTGATCAAAATTTCAAAAAATGCAATTGACGGACTGGATCGAAGCGCTAGCCTGGATGAAATAACGACACTTTCAGCTATAATAATTATAGCAATTTCGACATCGATATTATTGTTTCCGTATCTTTGGAGATCAAATTAAGTTTAACCGGTTAAAATTCTATAAATGCAGTTCCTCTCAAATCATTGGTGGAAGCTACTCGGCGTCATGATCCTTTACTATGTGGTCATATATGGGTTTCTCATGGAGGTACCGGCATTATCTATTCTGAATGAAACTATTAGAAACCTGTTTTTTCATGTCGCCTTATGGTTTGCCATGTTTATATTATTGATCGTTTCAGTCATTTATTCTATAAAATACCTGAAATCTTCCAGTATGAAGGCAGACGTCAAGGCCAGTGAATTTGCGACCGTAGGGATCGTCTTCGGATTGTTAGGAGTGGCTACCGGGGCTGTCTGGGCAAAATTTACCTGGGGAGACTGGTGGGTGAATGACCCGAAACTCAACGCTACGACCATCGCCTTGCTTATCTACCTGGCTTATTTCGTTTTGCGCGCTTCTATTGAAGACGAGTACCAAAAGGGCAGGATCAGTGCTGTGTATAATATTTTTGCATTTGCCGCCGCAATCCCTTTGATCTTTATCTTGCCGCGGCTCACGGATTCGCTGCATCCCGGAAGTGGAGGAAATCCGGGATTTAGCGCGTACGATCTGGACAATAATTTGCGCAAAGTTTTTTATCCGGCAATTGTTGGATGGACACTTCTGGGTGTTTGGTTTGCCTCGTTAAGGATCCGGACAAAAAGTATACAAATGATTGTGGATGAGCATCATTCAAATGAATAATATAAAACCGGTAGGACCGGAGCAAATTCAGGACACACACGGGCATGACTATATTTCTCTGCGTGCCAGCAACCTGAAAAAATATAAACGGATGAAACAGGCCATGCCTGAGATAATTATTGAGATATACAAGATCATGATGATCCACGGCACATGGTGAGGTTTCTGCAAATTTTAAACAGATGAAAAGATATATACTATTGATAATTGTATCGGCAATATTGAATTTATGCGTATTTGCGTCGGTTTTGATGGCGCAAAACCCTGAAGGACAGCATATCGAAATGGCAGACACATTTCGTTCGGACGGTAAAATTTACGTCGTTGTACTTGTCGTGGCGATTGTTTTTACTGGTCTGATCTTGTTTGCCGTAAATACGGACAGAAAATTATCCAAAATTGAAAGAGAAATAGAAAGTTTAAAATCCCCGAAAGATTCATAAACTTTTAAGTAGTTGTATCGTTTTAATTGAAATTGTTTACAAATGAAGAAATCGCACATTATTGGAATAGTTGTAATTGCTATTGCAATTTTCGTGATCATATCCACAGCCGGAGATGCAAGCACCTACGTTACTTTTAATGAGGCGAAAGCGCTTTTTGAGTCGGGAAGTAACAAAAAGGTACATGTGGTCGGTCAGTTAAAGAAAAACAAACATGGTGAAATTGTTGGCGTTGAACCAAGCGATGACAAACTTACCGTTACGTTTTTGATGATCGATAACAATCAGCAAACCAATAAGGTATTTTACAACAAACCCATGCCGCCGGATCTTAAACAATCCGAGCAGGTAGTGGTAATTGGTCAATATAAAGATGATGTATTTTATGCCAACCAGATATTGTTGAAATGTCCGTCAAAATATGAAGAGGAGTCATTACAGGTTCGTGCCGTAAATTAAAGCTATGATCAATCTTTTTATTGGAAATCTCGGGCATTTATTTGTCATATTATCTTTTGTTCTTTCACTGGCTTCCGCTTTTTCTTATTTCAAATCAACATCTGCCCCCGATGCGCTTAAGCAAAAGGAATGGGCAGTCAATGGCCGGGTGCTCTTCTTTTTGCACAGTATTTTAGTATGCGGAATTATCCTGGTTTTATTTCTCATCATATATAATAACCTGTTTGAGTATCATTACGCTTATTCTCATGCCTCCAAGTATTTGCCTGTACATTATATGATCTCCTGCTTTTGGGAAGGCCAGGAGGGCAGTTTTTTGTTATGGATCTTTTGGAATTGCGTGCTTGGGATCATTCTGGTTTTGACAAACAAAAAGTGGGAAGCCCCCATTATGGTCATATTTGCCCTGGTTCAGGCATTCCTGGCGTCTATGATCCTGGGAATCTCGGTATTCGATGTAAAAATAGGCAGTTCTCCATTTGTACTCCTGAGAGAGGTCATCGTGGATCCGATCTTTGAGATGAATCCTGATTTCGTGCCGTCCGATGGTACGGGGTTAAACCCCCTCCTCCAGAATTATTGGATGGTCATTCATCCGCCGACATTATTTTTGGGATATGCCACAACGCTTATACCTTTTGCATATGTGATTGCCGGATTGTGGAAAAGGGAATATATGGGATGGATAAAACCCGCCCTGCCCTGGGCAATATTTTCTACGGCATTAATGGCCCTCGGGCAGTTGATGGGTGCGTATTGGGCCTACGAAACGCTGAGCTTTGGCGGATATTGGAGTTGGGACCCTGTGGAAAATGCCGTTTACGTGCCCTGGATTATACAGGTAGCCAGCATCCATACCATGATCATATTCAAGAAGAACCATACGGCGCTTAAAACGTCTATTATTCTGGTCATTACGACGTTTATATTGATTCTCTATGCTACCTTTCTGACAAGGTCCGGTATCCTGGGCAATGCATCCGTGCATTCGTTTACGGATCTCGGCCTATCCGGCCAGCTTCTTATCTATTTATTGGCCTTTACCGTTGTGGCCATCGTGCTTTCTGCAGTACGATGGAAAGAAATCCCGACATCGGATAAAGAGGTTTCGACGTATTCCAGGGAGTTCTGGATATTTATGGGAGCGACAGTGCTCGGTTTGATGGGGTTCCAGGTCTTAGCCGGTACCTCCATTCCTGTTTATAATGCTATTCTCGAACAATTTGGAATCAGCTCCAACATGGCTCCGCCTCCGGATCAGGCCATTTTTTATTCAAAATTCCAGATCTGGGGAGCCATCTTAATTGCCATATTCTCGGGAACGGGGCAATTTTTCTTTTGGAAAAATATGGATAAATCAAAGCTTTGGAATGAGCTTGCCATTCCCGTGCTCATCAGTTTAGCGCTATCGACCGTAATTTTTCTTACGGCCGGGATCAATAAGATCGCCTTCATCCTGCTTCTTACGGCCGGGGTCTATTCGCTTGTGGCAAACAGCACGATTCTGATCAGGCTATTGCAGAAACAAAGTTTCAAACTGGCGGGCGGATCCGTGGCACATATTGGGATTGCCATGATGCTGCTCGGAATACTGTTCTCGGCCGGATATTCTAAAGTAATATCCCTGAATACTTCGGGAATGTTGTTTTCGAAAGATATGTCCGATGAAATGAACCAGGAGAATGTGCTGCTTTTTGTAAATGAGCCGAGAGTCATGAACGAATATGAGCTGACTTATAAAGGCCAGCGGATCGAATTGGAAGGTATTCCCGGGTTCCCATCCAAAAAAATAGTGAGAAAAACATTGGACGAGCACACGGTTGTTGCAACAGCGGATTATATGTATAAAGGAGAAACAGTCTTCGGTCGGGGTGATACGCTGACCATTCTTCCCGAAAACACCTACTTTGAGGTCGAGTATAAAAAAGAAGGAGAAATGGCTTTTACTCTTTATCCAAGAGCACAGGTAAATCCAAATATGGGTCTGATTGTTTCTCCGGATATCCGAAGACTGTTTACAAAAGATCTATACACACATATTTCCTCCATTCCGGATCCGGAATCCAACACCGAATGGAGTGATCCCCTCACCAACCTGGTAGCCATTGGAGAGCGTTTTTTTGTCAATGATTTTGTTGCCGTTATAAAAAGCATACAAAAACTGGATGAAGTGGAAGGTGTAGAACTCGGAATGGAAGACGTTGCTGCAGAAGCGGTAATAGAAGTCCGGACAAAAGAACAGGTTTACGAACTAAAACCGGTCTTCATCATCAAGGATAAAATGATCGGCAATATTCCGGTAACCGAAGAAGAGTTGGGAATTAAGATTTCGTTTACCAACATTCTTCCACAAGAGGGAAAGTTTGAATTGACAACGGCAACTTCACAGCGCGATTATATCATTATGAAAGCGATCGAAATGCCCTTTATCAATGTTTTATGGATTGGTACAATCGTTTTAATGATCGGTTTTACAATAGCAATCGTGAGAAGATATAAAGAATTCAAGCGATCTGCTTAATCCGAACAATTCATGGAATCTCTCGCCCGAAGGGCCGGTCATTATTTTTATGCGCAAACAAGGAACCTTTTGATGAGAGCACGCATTTTTTTGTTGCTCAAATCTGAGGAATCAATAAAAGTAATGATCGGGGTTATCCCGATGCATATTGGATGATGATTCCGTCTTTTGCAGATCTATTATTCTTTTGAAAATGATTTATCGGGAATAAATCGGGTTAAAATCAATGCCATACAAAGAGGACTCCGGAATTTTGACGAATAGAGATGCATCATCCGGGTTAAATTGCACTTTTTAAAGGTTGAGCCATCTTTTAAAGTCATGAACTTTCTCCCTGCTCACGACCATATCAAAATCCGTTGCCGGATTCAGGATGAGTTTCAACCGGCTGTTGACGTATTGTCTTGCTTCTTCGATCGCATCAATATTTACTATAAACTTCCTGTTTATCCTATAAAAATTGACCGGATCTAGTAGTGTTTTTTCCAGTTCATCAAGTGTGTATTCAATAATGTACTTTCGATTTGTTGGTCTTGTCATGATATAGGCCATCTTCCCCTCGGCATAGATATAGGAAATATCATCGACGGTTTTATATTGGATTTTATCTCCAAACTTAATTATGAATCTTTTTTTAAAGTTATATTTTTTCTGCTCGTTGAGCTCAATTTTCTCCTTTGCCTTACTAATTGCCTGTGCAATACCTGAAAAATCCAGCGGTTCCAACACAAAATCCACGCAGTTTGCTTTCCATGCCTCATACGCATCTTCTTTTGAATCCGAGGTGAATATTAACGGATTTGTGATGGCGTGTAAATTGATCAGGTCTTTTACAGAGCCATTTGTATTCTGAATCGATAAGATCGCAAGATCAATTTCAGTGTTGTTTTCCGATAAAAGATCGATTACCTCTGACGTGGTGGCCGGATTATAGACGATATTTATTTTCTTATCGATCTGATAAAGGAGTTCCGCAAGCCTTTTGGTCTTGTTGTGATCATTGTTTGCAATCAGTACGTTCATGAGTTTTAAATAGTAATTCTCAAGTGCAGTACGATGTATTAAACACAGAAAAGAGTCTTATGTTTGAATAAAAAATTAGCCCGATCCGATAAGACCGGGCTAAACCTACCAAACAAACAACCCAACAACCTATAGCGTAGGAATGAGTACTTTATCAATTACATGGATTACTCCATTTATTCCATTAACGTTTACTTGAACCACCGTAGCATCCGTATTGTTCATATCTTTATCCGAAATTGTCACGGAGCCGTCATTGATATTAACTTTTAATGTTTCTCCGTTTACCGTAGCAGGTTCTGCTCCGTCAGACAAGTCGGTCGAATAAACCCGCGCCCCCAACACGTGATATGTTAAAACCTTTGTAATTTGTTCTGCAGATAATGATCCTGCAACTGCAGCGATTTCTTCGAATGCTGCATCGGTAGGAGCGAATACTGTAAAGTTCCCGTTTTCATCGGATATGGCATCTAAAACATCTTTCTGCGCCGGATCGGTTAATAATGCAACCAGCGTTGTAAATTCAGCATTTTCCGATGCGGAAGAAAGCGCAACTGCAATTTCAACTATGGTCTGAGTCGGAGGAATTAAGGTTCTGTTTATGGTATGAATCACGCCGTTTGACTTTTCAATATCTACTCCGGTGATCATGCTGGAACCGTTGATATAAACCATTTCTCCAAGACTAAGGAAGAATTTTGCATTGCTAATCGTCGTAACTATGCCATCCTGTGGCAATCCTGAGGATAAGACTTTTGCTCCAAGCACGTGATAAAGAAGAATCGGTGTTAAATCTTCTTTTGTCAATCCTTCCAGGGACGTAATACCGGCGGCTTCAAATGCATCGTTATCCGGGGCAAATACCGTAAATGGTCCGCTGCCAAGCAATGTTTCAACCAATTCGGCTTTGACCAAAGCTTCCGTGAGGATCGAATAACTCTTTCGGAACAGCGGAACCTCAACGATCGTACCGAGGGCGCTTTTGTATAATGAAGGCAATAAAACCGCATCGACAACATGCACAACTCCGTTGGTAGCAAGTATATCCGCTACGGCTACATTGGCCCCGTCTACCATCACGCCACTGCTGAGATCTACCGTTACGGATTCTCCATTCAGGGTTTCATAAGTAGTAGATTGTAAATCGGTACTCTTTGCAACAGCGCCTATGATATGATACTTCACAATGTCCAACAAAACACTTTCTGGAATTTCATCGATATTGGAAATACCCAATGCATTCAGAACCGCTGCAAACGCATCATTGGTTGGAGCAAATACAGTGAGTTGTGCGTTGTCGTCCGCCGCTGCCGCCAATATATCGCTCAAACCGGGAAGCGACAAAATGGCAACCAATGAAGATAATGACTCCGTACCGGCCGCCAGCTCGGCAATTGACTTTGGTTGACCGCTTAGATCAAGGTTTTCCGGGATAAGTACTTTGTCTATAACATGTATCACTCCATTCGTAGCTTCTACATCGGCTGTTGTGACCATGGCATCATTCACCTTTACTCCGTTTGAAACATCAATGGAAACCTTTTCTCCGTTATTCAGTGTTTCCACGTCGCCGTTGGACAGATCGCCGGATTTAATGTTACCGCTTACGACGTGATAGGTCAGGACTTTTGTCAGTTCATCGGGAGTTCCCAATAAATACGATAAGACATCGGCATCTACATCGTCAAAAGCACTGTTTGTCGGGGCAAATACGGTGAATGGTCCGGCGCCGGATAATGTCGCACGCAGTCCGGCAGCATCAATGGCCGCTTTTAACGTGGATACGGAAGCTGTTTTATCCACGATCTCCATAATATTTTCCGTTGGGAGCTGTCCTGGCATCATGTCATCATCGTCATCGCAACCGGATACAAATAATAAAACCGCTATCGCAAACACCGACAGCATCATTTTTGTAATTCTGTTGAATTGTTCATTAAAATTTTTCATTGTACTAAAGATTTGATTAAAATTTCATTGTATGAACAACTATTGCTTTCGCATGGCACCAACTATTGCATCGAGCAGTTAATTCCGAGGGATGAAGTGTAATAAATGAGGAGCGAATCGTTGCATTTTGTTTAATAAATTTAGATAAAAGTTAAACAAAAAGTGTTTGGTTTCAAATTTTGACTATTTACAACTATAGGTGTAACTTGCGCACTTTAAAATCATTCTAAATAAGCTGAATGGGTAAAAGAAGTGTTGCGGATCTGAATCCGGGGGAATCTGGTATTATCAAAGGATTTTCTGACAATGTAATTTCATTGAAGCTCATGGAAATGGGTTGCCTCCCGGGCAGTACCATTAAAATGAATTTTGCGGCTCCGTTGGGTGATCCTATATCTTATTATGTCGCAGGATATAATTTAACGCTTAGAACATCCGAGGCATCGGCAATATTGATCGAATAATTATGGGCATGGAACGAATTAGAAATGTTGCGCTTCTTGGAAATCCAAATTCGGGGAAATCCTCTCTTTTTAATCAACTTACCGGTTTAAATCAAAAAGTCGGGAATTTTCCGGGAGTTACGGTAGAAAAAAAGACGGGGATTTGCAGCCTTAATAATGGAGAAAAGCTTAAAATCGTTGATTTACCAGGTTCTTATAGTTTGTATCCGAGGTCGCTTGATGAGTACGTCGTTTTCAATACGCTGCTCGATAAGAATAATCCCGAGCATCCGGACCTCGCCATCGTGATCATTGATGCTTCCAACATTAAAAGAAACCTGCTGCTCTTTACCCAGGTAACCGATCTGGGAATCCCTACGATTCTGGTACTGAACATGCTGGATGTAGCAACTAATCGCGGTCAACGGGTAAGCCCTACTCAAATCGGCAAGTCCTTTTCTACTTCCACGATTTCATTAAATGCGCGAACCGGTCAAGGAGTAGAGCTTCTAAAAAAAGCAATTTCCAAGAATATCATTTCAAGGCCAACCCCAATTTTTAACTCTTCGGATTTCGAAAACGGGATCGAAGAAGAAATAAAGAAGAATTTCTCTATTGAAAAAGATTTCATTGCCCGCATACTGTTAATTCAATATGAAAATTTCCCGGGTATTTCCGATGAGGAGCGAAAACTTATTAAGGATTTGATCCGGAAAAAGAAATTCAATCCCGAGCTTTCTCAGTCAAAAGAAATCCTGAAAAGGTACGAAATCATTGATAAGGTAATTCACGAGGCCGTTGTATATAATCTTCAAAAGAATAGAAACCTGACTGAAAAACTCGATAAGATATTCACGCACAGGATTTTCGGATATGTGATTTTTCTGGGCATTTTGTTTTTGATGTTTCAGGCTGTTTTTGCCTGGGCACAAGCGCCTATGGAATTCATTGACTATTCATTTTCGGAGATCAGTGTCTTTCTCAAATCCATCCTGTCTGCAGGAGTTTTGACAAACCTGATCACCGAAGGCGTAATCCCGGGAATAGGAGGCGTGATAATATTTATTCCGCAAATCGCAATATTGTTCGCCTTCATTTCAGTTCTAGAGGAGACCGGCTATATGTCCCGGGTCGTTTTCCTCACAGATAAAATTATGAGAAGGTTTGGTCTAAATGGTAAAAGTATCGTTCCCCTGATCTCCGGGGTCGCCTGCGCCATTCCGGCTATCCTAGCTACGCGTACCATCGGAAACTGGAAAGAAAGGCTGATTACAATTTTTGTAACGCCGTTAATGAGCTGTTCGGCAAGGCTTCCGGTTTATACGATCTTAATTGCGCTGGTCGTTCCGGAAGATTACCTCCTGGGTTTTTTAAATATACAGGCGTTGGCATTGATGGGACTGTATATCCTTGGATTTGTCATGTCAATCATCTCGGCGTCGATTGTGAACCTGGTAGTTAAAGCCAAAGAGAAAGGGTACTTTATCATGGAACTGCCGCTTTATAAATTGCCCAGGTGGAAGAACGTGGGAATTACCATCTACGAAAAATCATCGACATTTGCCCTGGAAGCCGGTAAGATAATCCTGGCGATTTCCATCATTCTCTGGGTGGCTGCCTCCTATGGCCCAGGGGATAAAGTGGAAAATGCCGAAAGCTATGTATCGGCATCTTTGAAGGACGGCAATATCGATGAAAAAGATTTTGAAGCTAAAGTCGATGCGTTCAAGCTGGAAAATTCTTTTGCCGGAATATTTGGAAAGGCCCTGGAGCCTGCGATAAAACCATTGGGCTACGACTGGAAGATCGGTATCGCCCTGGTGACCTCATTTGCGGCGCGTGAAGTATTTGTCGGAACCATGGCTACAATCTACAGCATAGGATCCGAGGAAGAATCGACAATTAAAAGCAGGATGGCCGCTGAAATCAATCCGGACACCGGTCAAGCCATGTATACCCCGGCAGTAGCCTTTTCCCTTCTTGTTTTTTATGCCTTTGCGATGCAGTGTATGAGCACGCTGGCCGTAGTGAAAAAAGAAACCAATAGCTGGAAATGGCCGATCCTTCAATTGTTTTATATGACCGGATTGGCATACTTATGTTCGCTCATAGTCTATAACATATTCTCATAAAGTTTGCTCCACACTCTTTTCAAGAAAAGTGTAACCCGTGACGGAACAATTGCGTCTTTATTAATATGATATCAAAATGATATCATATTAAATACACTGACCATGAAGAAAGAAACTTTATTGAAACCTATAAGCGGCTACCCTATAGCAATAGTTGAGCTACTTATACTGGGAACTGCTTTGTTTGGCCTGATCGGGATGAAAAATCCATGGGCACTGATCCTGATTTTTATTTTTCTCGTGCTTATGTCGGGCTTCTATATTGTTTACCCGAACCATTCTAAAGTGATGGTTTTATTCGGAGCATATAGGGGAACCGTAAAGAAGAACGGATTTTTCTGGACCAATCCGTTCTATGTTAAAAAAAGCATCTCCTTGAGGGCCCGAAATTTTGACAGTGAGCGTGTAAAAGTGAATGATAAGGTTGGAAATCCGATCCTGATCAGTGTGATCCTGGTTTGGAGGGTGGAAGAGACCTATCGCGCAGCATTTGAAGTAGATGACTATGCGCAATTTGTAAAAGTTCAGACAGATGCGGCTGTTAGAAAGCTTGCCGGTTCGTATCCCTACGACAATTTTGATGATCATCAGAAGGAGGTCACACTCCGTTCCGGCATGAATGAAGTAAACGAAGCGTTGGAAAAAGAATTGGAAGAGCGATTGAATATTGCAGGAATCCATGTTATGGAGGCCAGGATCGGATACTTGGCCTATGCGCCTGAAATTGCTCAGGCCATGCTGCGACGACAGCAAGCTACGGCAATTGTTGCGGCAAGATTTAAAATTGTGGAAGGCGCTGTCGGAATGGTTGAAAACGCCCTGGAGCAATTATCAACCCAGGGCATCATCGATATGGATGAAGAAAAGAAAGCCACCATGGTGAGCAATTTAATGGTTGTGCTCTGCGGAGACCGCGATGCCCAGCCGGTCATTAACACGGGAACTTTACATCAGTAAAACAATGGAAGAATATAAAATTTTGAGCCAAAAAATAATTGAATCTACCAAAACTTTTGAAAAACGACTTAATGAAGTGTGTCAACAAGGCTGGAAGCCAATATCGTTAGCAGCGGGCCAGGGAGGAAATGCTGTTCTCCTTCAAAAGATTGACAAATACGATCGATATTAAGGATGGCAAAAAAGAAGCCCTTTGTGTTGAGGATGGATCCTGAAATTTTGAAATCCGTTGAGAAGTGGGCAGCAGATGAATTTCGAAGCTCAAACGGGCAGATTGAATGGATTATTCATGAAGCGCTGAGAAAATCCGGCCGGCTTCCGAAAACAAAGTCAAATGAATAAAAACATTTTTTACTCCATTTTGTCTTTAATGTGGGAGTGGTTACGGGCCATCAATTATTCATTAATTTAGCCTATTTCATTCATTTGATTCAGAATAAGTTTTTAAAGCATAGCGAAAAAGACATTGAAGGTTTGAGAAAGTCGGGTAGAATCGTTGCCAGGGTTCTGCTTGAAATGATCAATGTGCTCAAACCTGGAATTACCACTTTTCAACTCGACCAGACAGCCGGAAAATTCCTGAAACTGTTCAAGGCAAACTCAGCTCCCAGGAAAATGGGTTTTCCGGGAAATACATGCATTAGTGTGAATGAAATTATAGCCCATGGCATTCCTAACAAAAGTGTATTGAAGTGTGGAGATCGAGTAAATATCGATGTTTCCGCCGAACACAAAGGATATTACAGCGATGTCGCGTACACCGTCATATTGGGCGATTCAAATCATGAAACCAACAAACTGTTGGAGTGCGCCAAACGAGCTACGTTAAAAGCAGTTAGCATGTCCGTAGCCGGAATCTGTGTAAATAGGATATCCAAGATCATTGAGGAAATTGCACGGGAGGATGATTTTACCGTAATTAAAAATCTGTGCAGCCATGGAGTGGGGACCCAACTTCATGCATTCCCTGAAAATATAGTTAACTACTATGATCCCGAAGAAACATTGATACTTGAAGAGGGAATGGTCATTGCATGGGAACCTTATATTTCGACCTGTGCCGTCAGGGCAATTGAAACGGAAAATGAATGGAATCTCACCACTCATAATAAAAGCGATGTGGCCCAATTCGAACATACTGTTCTTGTAACGGGCGGAAAACCGGAAATTCTCACCACACTGGACTGACCGGTTCAGCGATCAAAAACTCACTAAATATTTCAGGTGAACTCCAAATTGAAAATTAGAATCACAAAATCAATATTTTAGTCTAATCTAAATTTGTATTTTTGCTTATCTAATAATTATATTTGTGGGGGCTAATTTTTTTGATATGTATCGACGCTGTTTTACAATAATTATTTTACATGTTTTCTATCTCCAGGCTTTCTCTCAGGGGATAATCCGAGGAAAAGTTACCGGCAAAGAAGGCCCATTGCCCTATGTTAATGTAGGAGTGAAAGGGTATAATATAGGAACTTTCACCGATGAAAATGGATTCTTTGAAATAAGCGATATCCCTAATGGTCTCCAAAGTATTGTTTTCTCTTGTATCGGTTTTCAATCAATTGAAAAGCAAATAAATATAAACGGACGTCTGGAAGCGGATCTCAATATCGCGATGGAAAGATCGTTTGAGCAACTGGAAGAGGTCGTAATCTCAGGCTCGCGTACCGAACAGAAGCGAAGTGAAGCGGCAGTTGTCGTAGGTATAATAGATCAAAAGTCACTGGAAACCGTTCAGGCAAATACACTTGCGGAAGGATTAAACTTTCAGGCAGGCCTGCGTATGGAGACGGATTGTCAGACCTGCGGATATTCTCAACTGCGGATGAACGGATTGGGCGGTGCATATTCCATGATCTTGATCGACAGCCGACCAATATTTAGTCCGTTAATGGGGCTATATGGTTTGGAAATGATGCCAACGAATTTGGTTGAGCGCATCGAGGTAGTTCGTGGCGGAGGTTCCGCTCTTTACGGAAGCAGCGCAATTGCCGGCACGGTAAATGTCATTACAAAAGAACCCACCCGGGACTACCTGAATATTAATGCATACGGAGGGGTAATCGACCATCAATCATATGAAAGCAATCTCAATGCCTCGCTTTCCAAAGTTTTTGATAAAGCCGGTATCACCTTGCAAATAAGCAGAAATGATCGCGAACCTTATGATGCAAATGGGGATGGGTTCTCGGAACTACCCAAGCTGGAGGGTTTAAATTTCGGACTAAATACCTTCTATAAAGTTGGCAAGTATTCAACACTTGCTTTCAATGTTAATGGAATTAACGAATATCGAAGAGGTGGAAATAAAATAGAAGAGCCTGCCCACAAATCAGATCAATCCGAGGAAAGGGATCACAATATTCTAATGGGTGGATTGAATTTTAAAACTTCAATGCCCGGCATCAAAAGCTCCGCCAGCATCTACCTGTCCGGGCAGAATACGAAAAGGAAACATTACACCGGGATCGATCAGGCCGACGCATATGGAAACACACTGGGCCAGACCATAATGGGTGGGTTTCAATACAATTACTTGCCGCGATTCCACACGATTACCCTTGGAGCGGAATATCTGTTTGATTACGTTAACGATGAAATTCCGCTCTACAAGTATCTGATTGATCAGGAGACAAATCAACTTGGTTTTTTCATCCAGAACAATTGGAAGATCAGCACTAAATTCACACTTCTTGCCGGCTTGCGTTTGGACAGACATAATATGGTGAACCGTCCGATCTTAAATCCGCGAATGAGCCTGCTTTACAATCTCTTTGATTTTACCCAGTTAAGAGCGAGTTACTCCACGGGTTACAGAGCACCACAGGCTTTTGATGCAGATCTGCACATCGCTTTTGCAGGCGGTGGAGTCTCGATTATTCGTTTGGACCCGGAGCTGAAAGAAGAGACGTCTGAAAGTTATTCCTTATCTTTTAGTTACGATCGGCCCTCGGAAAAATACATTTACGGATTTACATTAGATGTCTTTCATACAAGACTTGAAGATGCCTTTATTCTTGAAGATAATGGCTTGGATGATCAGGGAAATATGATTCTATTAAAGCAAAATGGCAGCGGATCGACCGTACAAGGCCTGACAATTGAAGGGAGAACGAACTACAATAATTATTTGGAGCTGGATCTTGGCTTTACCTTTCAAAAGAGTTATTACGACGAGCCGGTACAGTGGTCTTCGGAATTGGAAGGGACTACAGAATACTTAAGGACTCCACAAGAATATGGATATTATACACTGGATGTTAATCCAAATGACCGATTTACCGTGTCATTAAACGGAACTTACACGGGAAAAATGCTGGTACCGCATTTCGGGGGTGCCCCGGGTGTGCCTGACGACCGGATAGTAAATTCCAAAACCTTTTTTGATCAGGGATTAAAAATAAGCTATGAGATACCCGTGCGTGCTATAAAACAGGGGATACAGTTTTTCGGTGGTGTAAAAAACATATTCAACGCTTATCAGAGCGATTTTGATATTGGGCGATACAGAGATTCAAATTTTGTGTATGGTCCGGCTCGTCCGCGCACAATATTTGTCGGCATCCGGTTGCAGACGCTGTAGCTGTTGGATAAGCGCGGCTATTCCGTTAAGAAAACGTCAATGCATGTAACTACCGGCATTTATATCAAATGTGCCACCGGTTGCATGGTTGGCCAGGCCACTTGCCAGAAATGCGACGAATTGTGCAACATCCTCCGGTTCTGTCATACGATCAAGTGCGATGTTCTCCAGAGCGTAATCCTCGCCGTATTCGTCAATAAAATCCTGCGCCATGCCAGTTCGCACAAAGCCCGGCGCAACCAAAAATGCTTTTATGCCTTCCTTACCATAAGCTCTTGCAATGGATCGTGTAAGGCCGACAACCCCGGCTTTCGAGGCAGCATACGCCATATAGTCCCTGGTGTCGCCACGAAAGGCTGCGCGTGAGGAAATATTGATTATAATTCCTCCGGACGACTTCCTGAAATGGGCTATCGCTTTTTTACACAACAAAGCAACCGAATTGAGATTGACGTCCATGGTTTGTAACCAATCATCCACCCAGGCAATGTCGTCTTTATCGGGATCCGAATTGATGGCTATACCGGCATTATTTATCAGCACATCAATTCTTTTAAAATCCTTTTCTACTTTATTGAAAAAACTTCCGACTTCCAGTCCGTCTGAAAAATCGCATTGATATAGCACAGCTTTTGGACCAAGCTGTTTTTTCACTTTTTCGGCGCGGTTTTTATTCCGGATATATTGAAGTGCTACATTTGCCCCGCATGAAACTAATAATTCAGCAATGCTCTTTCCTATACCTCTACTTGCTCCGGTAACGATGACGTTCTTATTTTTTAGGTTGATCTGCATGGTCTCGATGCTGTTGTTTATTGAACAGTAAATTACAACAATAATTTTTGAAATGATGAAATTTTAATCGGGCAATCCCGGAATGTATTTACTTACAATTCTTACCTAATATGTTAAAAGTAGTCGTATTTTGTAATGAAGGTAAATTTCTGATCAGTGGTGGGATCGGTCCAGGATTCCGATTTAATCAAATCATTTTCATAATATTCAAACTTCACTTCTCTGTCCCCCGAAATCGTATTGCCATTTTTGTCGTAACTGTAAGTGGTCTCGAGCACAAAGTCTTTCTCGTCCTTGTCAAATATATACTTTCTTTCGAGTTGATCATGATCGTTATATTCGTATCTAAGATGATCATTGTTATGAGGAATTGAGGCATCGACCACCTGCTCTTCGATTAACAGATTCTTTTCATTGTAACGAAAAATGTAATCTCGTTGCATCTCTTTATCCACTCCGTATGCCATAGATTTTTGAACCAGATTATTGGCAGAATCATAACTGTACTCGATCAAATAATTCTTATTGAAAAACCTCTTATCAGAAGAAGCGCTTTCTTCAAAAGCCAATAAACCATTTTCGTATTGATAAACAACCGTCTGGTTTGCGGAGGTTTTGGAATCCGGACCATTTTCTTCAAATGAATAAATCAACATCCTATTTAGTAATCCTTGATCGTTGTAATGATAGCGCTTTTTTTCCTTCAGAGGCTTGTCGCCAAAAATGCTCAGGTAATTTTTATCTCTTTCGTACAGTTCCAAAAATTCCTGAATAGACTGCTCTTCATCCAATAACCCCTTATCATTATATGAATAAGTGGTCGTATGTTGATATGAAACGGCATCCCAGAGTGAGAGCTGATATTTCTTCAACAATTTTCCTGAGTTGTCAAATTCCTTCCGGAAAATCAATCGCTCTTCTCCGTCGATGTCGCCTACATAATATGTAGAACTTGATTTCACTCTGAGGTCCTTTAATTCCTTTGCCGAATTTTGGGCCGGGATGAGCTGCGCAAAAAGATAAATGCTCTGAAAAATGAGAATTATGGAAAAAATTGCCTTTTTCATTCCTTTTTACAAATAAACTGCAAAGATATTCGAAATTCATGAATAGTGGAATGTATTGAAAAATTTCCGTCTTTATGGCTAATTGAAATAATCGGAATAGGGTGTACAGGCTGCAAAGTATTCTTTTGGAGAAATACCTGCCAAATACCGGAAATCATTGATCATATGCGATTGATCGTAGTAATTACATGTGACAGCCAGTTGGGTAAGACTTATATCCGGGCGGAGTTCCTTGACATGAAGCGCATGTTGAAACCTGACGATGCGCAAATACTTTTTTGGCGTAATGCCCACGTGATCATAAAAGTTCCGCTCGAATTGTTTTCTGCTCCAGCAAGCGTGTGATGCCAGTTTTGTAATATCCACATTGCCCTTTGATTCATTGATACGATGAAAAATAAAGATCACCCTTTCAAGATTCCCAAAGGTAGTTCTATTCAGGATCTTTAAAAAAGATTTTTCAACCACCTTTCTTTTTTCTTCCGGCGTTTTAGCTTCAAATAGCCCGGATGCAACTTCATCATTAAGGCTTTTGTAAATCAGTTCAGCCGGAATGCTCTGATCGCTAAATTCCGAAATGGGAAAATTGAATAAATATCTGGCACCAAATGGGGTAAACATGATCGAAAAAAGCTCCAGATGCCCCGTGACGGAAATATCATAAAACCCATACTGCTGACCACTGATCATGGCAAAACTGCGTTCTTCTTTTCCATCGCGCAAATAAGCCGGTGGATCTCCCAGGTAAAAGGTCCACTCCAAAAAACCGCTCGGAACAATTCGTTGCATATGACTGGCTCCGTCTTTTAGGTTGCCATCCATTACCCAGTATTGCTTGATGAAAGGAGTCAAAAATGCAGATGGCTCAATAATACTGTATCCCATAGATAAATCCGGATTTCTTAGATCCGTGATTCAAAATTGATGAATCACGGATAAAAGAACAAGAAGTTTAAACGTTCTTGGAAGCAATCATGAATCTCCGTAAAGACCCATCCTGTTTCCTTCGGAGTCAATAAATGTGGCAAAATAGCCTCTCCCCTCCGCTTCGATTTTTGTTTTTGACTGAATCACACGGCCTCCGTTTTTTGGAATCCTGTTGAGAATTTCATCCAGCAGATCTCCCGTATTCAAGCTGAGCAACACCCCGTCTTTGGATGGTTTAAATCCCGGAGCCCACGAAATTGCCCCTTCGTCATTTGGGAAACAGGCCATTTTTTCATGCCCGAAATCAAGTGACTCCAATTGCATTTCAAATACATTGTTGTAAAACCTTACAGCTCTTTCGAAATCAGTTGCGGGTATTTCAACCCAGGAAATTGTTTTTTTCATAAGTATAAAATTGATTGACAGTTGCAAAACTACACGCCAAAGAATTGATAAAATTGGAAAATTAAGACATTATAGAGAATAACAGGAATACCAATCACAGGCATCCAAACTATGAACGTGACTGTGATACGCCAAAAATCGAATCGTTTTGATGACCATAGCCATCGAAGTCTGGGGTAAAATTAATTTTTCGATTTAACGAATATGATTGTGTACAGCGAGATTTAATTCCTGCCAGCATTTAAAATCAATGCCCTCGGGCTTTTCCGGACGTCTTGTGTCCGGGTTAAATTTTGAAAAAGATTAAAATTCTATTTTTCCTTGAACAGTTTTTCCCGAATGCTTCCTCTCATGATCAAGAAGCCACTTCTTACGCTCTAATCCGCCGGCATATCCGGTAAGACTGCCATCGGACCCAATGACGCGATGGCATGGCACAACTATGGCGATTTTATTAAACCCATTTGCCGAAGCAATCGCCCGGACCCCTTTTGGATTGTTGAGTGCAATGGACTGCTGCTTGTATGATCTGGTCTCTCCAAACGGAATTTTTAATAAGGCTTCCCATACGGATATCTGGAACGCCGACCCAATCATATGCAGTGGAACTTCAAAATACTTCCGACTCCCGGCGTAATACTCCGCGAGCTCTTCCTTCAATTGATCGATGTGTCGATTTTTTCCGGGCAGAATTACGGCATTTAGTTTTCCGGTTAATTCTTTGAATTCATTCTCAAGCATTTTGCGATGGGTAAATTCAAGCAGACAAATACCACGTTGCGTGGCACAGGCAAACATCGGCCCAAGCGGTGTGGTGAACCGATCGATGTTAATAATTGTCCTGCCCTTGCTTTCGGTAGGAGCCTTGCCAAATATAGAAATATATCCGTCATTAAACCCGCTCAAAGATTCATAACCACTCTCAAAAGCAACTTCCGTAACGCTTGTACCTTTTAAAATTTTTGTGAAAGCACAGTTGATGCGCAACATGCGTTGATAAGCCTGAAAAGTGATGCCGTGATGCTTTTTAAACCACCTTCTAACCTGATTTGGCTCAAGTCCGCGCTTAACCAGGTCATAATCTTTTAGCCTTAAGAACGGATTATCATTGAGTTCGTGAATTAATTCTTTTATGTAATCCGGGGTTTCATTTTCATGCTCCAGTGGTTTACATACCTTACACGGACGATAACCGTTTATTAGAGCTTCTTCCGGAGAATTGTAAAACTCAACATTTTCGGGTTTTGGCTTCCTGGCAGTACAAACCGGTCGGCAAAAAATTCCGGTAGTTTTCACAGCGGCAACAAATATTCCTTCAAAGTCAGAATCTTTTCTGACTATTGCCTGGTATTTTTCATCAAAGGTTAATGAGGTATTCATAAGCTAAAGGTACCCATGCATAGCGTTACTTGCTACCGATAATTTGACAAGCAATTTATATTTTCATTTCCCAACCTTTTTCATATTCCCTGGACCAGTATTTGCCCGCGTTTTTATCGTTCAGAATATGCCCATTCTCAGAGTCAATTTTTAATGATCGTCCTACGCGTTGGGCAATATTTCCCAACTGAACAAGCAGGGTGCTTTTATGCCCGGAATCGATATCTGCACAGAGCTGTTTTCCTTCCCTGATCCCATCAAACATATTCCTGATATGCAAGGCATCGAGCTGTTCTGCCGGATTGGCCGGATCCCTCGGATCTATCTTCTTTTCATCTTTTACATACTTGACCACATTGCTGTCAAGATCAAAAATCGTATAGCTGTTTCCTCCAGGTATGAGCATACTTCCACGCTCTCCGTAAAACATCACGCCAACGGCACTGTCTTCAATATTTTTACCATTACAACTCCTCCCTTCCCAGGACATCGAGACCCCTTCTTCAAAATCCAAATTGATTACCTGGGTATCCGGAGTTTCCCAATCATCCTTATACCTGTACCTGCCTCCGCTTGAGCTGGCGCGAACAGGAAAATCCACATCCATTCCCCAGCGTAACAAATCGATCATATGAGTTCCATTATTCAAAGCTTCTCCGGTCCCCCAGTGCCAAAACCAGTGCCAGTTGTAATGAACAATATTATCCTTGTAATCCACTCTTGGCGCAGGTCCCTGCCATAGCTCCCAATGGAGCCATTCCGGAACCAAAGCCTTTTTTCCGATTCCTATGGATGGTCGATTATTGGAATACCATCCTTTGCCAAAATAGACTCTTCCAATAGCGCCACTCTTTAACGCATTAATCCCCTCTACTACATTTGGCCAGGACCTGCGCTGATTACCCATCTGTACCACCTTGCCATATTTTTTCGCTGCTTCAACCAGCAACTCCCCTTCCTGTGGATTGTGACTGCACGGCTTTTCAACATATACGTGTTTTCCGGCCTGTAAAGCCA
>JAKSDO010000029.1 GCA_022360055.1 Cytophagales bacterium
ATATATAATGTTTGGTATTGATAAATTAATCAATTGGGCAATTGGAAAACGTCGTAAAAATGCGTTTGACCTGAAAGAAAAGGATATAAATAATAAAATTACTATCGTCAAAATGGAAGCGGAATTGGACTCCGCCAAAAACAACCACAGAAACCTTTTGGATTTAAATAATCTTTATGGCCAACATGAGAATGAAATTATTAGAATAAAAACTGATATTCGATCTTTGTTTGAGTCTGTTGGTAACATAAAAAACAATATTGATGCGGCAGCCATAAGCAAAGTTGAAGAACAAAGTCAATTTGATTATGATTATAAAGAAGAGGGAGAATTTAGATCAAAGTATCATAGCGAATTTATCAGCACAGATTTGTTCAAATATTTTCCATCAATCGGCCTTTCCGTTAGCAAATCTAAGTCTATACCTGAAAACATTAATGAACTTGTTGTAGAAAAGTTCATTACTGAAGATATTATTAAAAGAACTCATGATGCAAGTACAGATAAATACTATATGGCATTTACTAAGAAAGGCTATTCCTTTTGGAAGCAATATCTAGCATCAACACCTTTAGAATAGTAAAAGTATAATCAACTTTATGGAATCTCATACCTTTCCCGATTAAACCAACCACGTTGAAAACCAACTTTTTTTGTTTTCTTGTTGTAGTCGTAAATTTTGGCATAGTAAAAATTCGGGTGATCCAAAAAAAGCTCGATAACCTTTTTCAAATTCCGGTTGTAACATCGATACCAGGCAACAGGTTTTGAATTATCGTTATTCTTAAATACGGCCCGGATGATGGCCGAACCTTTGATATAAATTCTTGAATCTACATACATAGTCCTTGAGTTTTAATGATTAATGATTTCTTACTTATAAATTGATTTCTAACGATTTCTACATAGGCACGCCGTAGCGAGTAGAACATTCTGAGCCACTTTTTGCGCTCGGATAATCGATAGTGGTATATCGTGAAAGGAGGTTCCCCGGCAATGACATGGATATAGGTTTCAAATATCTTTTTGAGGCCCTTTTTGGCTCCATACGTGAACTTTTCAACCATGTACTCAAGGCAGTTAAACAAACCCGAATCATGGGTAATGTCCTTGAAAAAGGTTAAACCGCCGATTTTCTTGGAAGATCGATAAACACGGCAGTAGATTTTGTAATCGTTGATCGAATTGCCGTCCTGGTCCTTGTCCTTATCATCGTTGTCCTTTTTAAATACGCCTTTGGTAACGTATTTGGTCATATAGGATTGAAGCTGCCTAATACTCTTTATGGCCTTACAATCCACCGGATTAAACATACATGAATCAATTAGCTTGACTCTTTCCGTGTAAATTCGATCGTCGTATTTGCTAGAATCAAAATACTCATAAGGATTAAAAAGTTGATCCATAAAGGTATTGTTTCGCATTTTGTCACGAGTAACACGGGGAAGTTTAGCCCGGAGCTTGTTTTGCTGATCTTTAATTTTCGATTTCGAAAATGTTTGATAATTGAGCTTGGCCAAATGCCACAGCCAAAGCGCGTTAACGCCTCGTATATCGAGCCTTTTAGAGGATTCTTGTAATATGATTGCATGAAAGTGTATTTTATTGGTAGGTTGTTTTCCGTTCTTTTTGTCCCGTTCGCTCAGTTTCATTCCGCTTTGCCGTTCGGCCACGATGACGTAGTGGTTTACACCGTGATATTCGCGAAGCGTTTCCATAAAGCGGGAAAATTGCTTTGAAACGGGCATATCGTCTTTTTGAGGATCGTATTTTGAGCGGTCGATTTTATCCGGCAATGTGAACGTGTACCATAGAAGTTTGGGCAGATCCTTGCGTTTTTCCCTGGGGATCTTTCCGCCGTGCATGGCTCTGATCTTGGCTTCGACATCCCGGGTTTTCCAATACAGCCAATTGATTTGAAACTTGATCTTTCTTGCCGAACGGCCGTTCAAGACATACCCGGAGGCCGCGTTTTTGCGGTCGTGACGGTAACCGAGCTCAGAACCAAGTGATTCAATGTTCTTAAGTAAGGTTTGGATTTCGGCGCTTTCTTCAATGAGTTGCTCATTGTAAATATCGATTTTGTGTAAAATCGTACTTTTTTCGTTCCAGGTAACATCACTTAATTTTTCTTCGAGATTGTTTTTTGTTGCCTGTAGATTTGATACGGATAATTCAAGCGTTTCGAGCCGCTTTTTATACTCAGAATATTTCACTACCTTTTTGGATTTTTTGAAAACCGGAAAGACGTCTACAATTCCAGTGACGTTTACTCGGGCCTTGTAACCCAATGCAGGCAGGCTATTTTTATCTAACATGACTTAAATCAGTTTTTTAACACATTTTTGTTAAATCCCTTCTTTAAGCAATTTGTTATATAATTTACATTATGTTAAATAGAGTTGATCATATCTATCCCATCGGCTTTTTCTCAGTTGTTATCACTACTTCACTTAGGCAAACTCCCAAAAATCTTTCAATCCTGCCTTGCCATTAATTCGCATATGCTCCGATTCAAATTTGTGAAATCAGAATCAGATTATTTTCGCTTTGAACGAACTGTTTTCTTTTGGCTCTTTTCCAGTGCTTTGGCCTGATCTGTAACACAATGTTACCCTCCCCGTTACCCTCCCCATGTTCTGGAAAGACGGGATATAGGTATGGATGACTGGATGAAACAACATTTGACCAAAGAAGAATATTTAATGCGGACGTATCAGTTATTCATTTCTGAGGGAATCTACTGGGTTGGTCAGCGCTGCTTTGATGGACTGGAAGCTGACGGTGAGCATCGCTACCAGGAAGGTAGCTGCTATGGCTAGGGCAAAAATCCCAGCTCCAATTTCTATCCGATAAGTGAAGTTCTCCAGCCAGTTCTGCATCACCCACCAGGCTAATGGAGCTGCTATTATGAATGCCAGGATCAACAGGCGGGTAAATTCTTGGCCAAACAGCCATAGTATACTTTGTAAGCTGGCTCCCAATACTTTCCGCACACCTACTTCTTTGGTTTTCTGAGCTGCCATAAATAATACTAATCCGTATAATCCAAGACAACCGATAATAATAGCTATGCTGGCAAAAATCTGGATTAGCCGGAAGATCATGTTGTCCATTTCGTAAAACCGGGCAATCTGCTCATCCAGGAAATTGTATTCAAAGATATGGTTTGGGAAAACTTCCTTCCAACTCGTTTCGAGAGCTGATAAGGTGGGCTGTAGATTGGCCGGATTAACTTTTACGGCACATTCGGTATACCATTTGTTTGAGGTGGTAATACAAAGTGGATCAATGGTCTCGTGGAAAGAGTTATTATGAAAATCCTTCACCACTCCCACGATAATTCCTTCACTGTTGTTGAGACCTATCTGCATTTTTTTTCCGATTACATCCTGAGGGGATTGCTCGCCAAACTTTTTCACTGCTGTCTCATTGACCAGAAATTCACGAACTGTATCCGAAGGATGCAAATTTCGGCCGGCTACGAGTTGTAAGTCGAAGGTGGAAACATACTGATCGTCACCTGCTTTAACAGTAATATCGAAGTCTTCGTCTTCTGTACGTGAAGCGAAACGCACGGTCACACTGGCCCACCCTCGGGATGCCGGGGCACGACTGCAAAAGGCTATTTTTTCTACGTTTGCTATCCGGGAAATCTCCGAGTTAAATGCGCTTATGGTTGATTTTTCCCTTTCAGCTACCGGAAGCATCACGATAGCATCTTTCGTGAAACCCATATCCGCTTGCCGGGAGTAACGCATCTGGCTCGCGATCACAATAGTACCAATAATAAGCAACTGCGAAATTGCGAACTGGGTAACTACCAACCCTCGTCTTAACGAGAAACCGCCTACGTGTTTTTGGTATAGTTTACCTTTCAAGGCTGTAGTTGGCCGAAAGCCCGCCATAATTAAACCGGGATAGGAGCCGGAAAGTAGGATCACGACCAGCAGCAGGATGGGCAGAAAGGTAAGCAGGTAAACATCCTGAAAGATATTGACCCGAAGCTCAATATCTAAGAGCTGATTTAGATAGGGCAGTGCTAACTGAGCCAGAACATAAGCTAATACCAGTGCCAACATTGAGATCAACGCTGTTTCGGCTATAAACTGCCAGAAGAGCTGCACTCGTTTACCTCCCAGTACCTTCCGCACACCAATCTCCTTAGCTCGGTGAAGTGCCTGGGCAGTGGCCAGGTTAATAAAATTCACGCAAGCCGTAATGATCAGAAAAAGGCCGATTAGGGACAAAGCCCAAAGGTTTTTCTTGGCTAGATAGCCTCCAAAATCAGGATTGAAGTGAATATCCGAAATAGGCTGAAGCTTAAACTGATATATTTCTGCATTCCGTTCATTGTAATATTTTTTAGACAGCTCGGGAAAAGCTCTATTTACCTCGGAAGGCAAGACACTAGGTTTTAGCAGCACAAAACAATGCATACCTCCTGACAGCCCCGGCCAGCTACTATTGCCGGCCAGCCATGCGTTATAATCTTTCAGATTGCTATAGGATAAATAAATTTCGTCCCGGCGATCGGTGTTGATCGGCAAATCTTGCAGAATTCCGGTAATTCTGAAATCCCACTTATTTTGTAGGCGGATCATTTGATTCATCGGGTTTTGATCTCCGAAAAATTTTTTCGCAATCCGCTCGGTAACGATTGCCGTATTGGGTTCGGTCAAGATGGTATTTTTATCCCCTTGTATCAAAGGAAAATCCAGGATATCAAAAAATTCGGGTTCTGCAAAAGCAATATCTTGTTCAAATTTATTATTGCCTTCAGCAGAGGGAACAGAGACCAGCCAATCCGATTGACTGTATACCATTGCTATTTTTTCAGCAAAGGTATAGTCATCACGAAGGGCTTTCCCCATGGGTTGTGGAACATTAGCTTCTCTACTTATTTCTTTCCGGTGAAATTCAGTAGTGACGCGGTAAATCCTCTCCGCTTTTGAATGGAATGTATCAAAACTTAAATGATACTTAACCAGGGTAAAAATCAGGATAGCACCGATGATTCCCAGGGTCAATCCGGCAATATTGATAGCCGCAAAGCTCCTATGCTTCCGAAGATTTCTCAGGGCAATGGTGAGATTGTTTTTGAACATAGCCGTATGATTTAATCTGTACTCTCTTTTCAGTCCCCTCATCAGCGTAGGACGTAATAATTTTAACGTATCCCAGGCATATAATCGCCTGGCTTTTTTAGCAGAAAACAGTTCCAGGTTATCCCGATACCGTTCCTCCATATCTCCTTCGATCTCTTCCAGGTATTCATCTTTGAGCAAAAACCGAAGGAATTTTGCCGGCCATTTAGGTGGGGTGGTATGTTTATCCATTTCAGTCATCAGGTATTGCTTAAACCCAATTCAGGCATAGCTTGCCACAGGCTTGATCTGATATCTTTCATTTCACGAAGCACCCGATGAGCATAGGGGGTGGCCTGATAAATACGCTTACGTTTGCCCCCTCGCTTTTGAGTAGCCTCTCCGAACTCAGAGGTTAAGAATCCTTTTTCGACCATCCTTTTCAGGGCAGTTTGGATGGCCCCTACACTCAGACGCTCGTTCAGTCTTTCTTCCAGGTTGCGTTGTATTTCCACTCCATAGGCATCCTCCTGCAGTACGATCACTGTCATCAGTACAAGTTCCTGAAATTCTCCCAGCCTGTTTTTTTTCATTTTTTGTTGTATGAATATTCTAAAATTTGCTCAATACAGCCTCCCCAATCGGTGTCCCATAGTCGCTTTGTTTCAATGACAATTGTATAGATTTTTGCAACTAGTATATAAGCGCTCCCTTTTGCTCTTTCTTTTGACGGTGGTAGAACCAAAGCGGGAGATGACCACCCCCTACCCCCTTTCGCTCAAGTTTTTTGAGCGCCACTAACACCTCCCCTAAACTTATGGAATGTCAGTAAGCTCAGCCAATTGACCGGTAATGCCTATTGCGTTAGCTTTTCCTTTCCCCTACAGCTACCAGCGTTAATACCAATTCCTCTATCGGGCAAAGTTTGACCACCGATTACTTATTATTATTCCTAATTGAAGTAAATATAGTGAATTATTATTTTATTCCTAATTGAAGTTTAAATAAAAATTAAATGAGGATCTAGAACTTATGCAGTAATTCGCAGTCAGTTGTCCTGAATCGGTGTCTAAAATAGTAATATGCACATGTTTATGCCGTTTACACTCTAAAAGAAATCATGCAAAAAATCCTGCATTTATCCATCTCCATCCTGCTGATCAATATGATGTTTTTCCGTTGCCAACAATCAGGAAACCCGGAAACCATTTTATCCGGATCTGTAAAGGGGGTTGAAGCGGACAGCCTGAAAATTACTTATTATAAGACTTATACCTGGGAAGGCCCGGAAAATTTATGGATCCCTTTAGATTCGGTTGGACAATTCACAACTACCTTACCGGTAAATTCATTGAAAGAATTCAGAACCAGGCAAAGCCGGGTTGTACTGAAAACCGGCTGGAAAACCACCATGAATATTTATATGAATGCGGAAGGTGAAATGGATTCTACAACCTTCGATGGAGATGGTGCTGAGGAGAATGAGGTATACAACAATAACCTGACCCTGAGTTTCAATGCCTACAATGATATGAATAAAGAGCCGGGTGAATTTATTGCTTTTTTGGATTCCATCAGCCAGCTAATGAAAACTAATGTTGATCGCTTGAAGGATGCAGACCAGGAATTTGTTGCGATGCTCCGTAATAATATAGCTTATCATAAAATGTATTGCTGGGAATCTTATGCCGAACAAAAATTTGATTACGCCGGAAAAGAAAGGCCCAATACACTTAAAGCATACAGCAGTCGGTTTGATAAATTAATGGTGTTTGATAATGCTGAATTGCTTAATTCCCTTTTTTATAAATCCATGCTGGAAGACCATTTCAAGGAGATGGTGAGAGACAGTATTAATTTTGATGCATTGCTGGAAGCCAATAAGGGTGATCAGGAAAAAGCAAAGGAAGATTATAATAAAATATCTTTCAACCTGATGCTGGACCTGGCAGACAGCATTATTCCCAACCCGGAGATTAAAAGTTACATTTATTGTAATGCATTTTACAATGCATTTCTGCGCAATATAGGTCTGCAATTGATTGAATCTTTCAAACAAAATTATACGGGGCGTATCCGGGAGGTAGTAACAGACACGCTCATAATCAATTACATTGCGAGCCAAATTAACCACCTTGAAAAATTGTCTCCGGGTATGCCCGCACCTGCCTTTAGTTATCCTGATACCACTGGCAAGCAGGTAAGTCTTAGCGATTTTAAAGGAAAATATGTGTATATAGATGTTTGGGCAACATGGTGTCGCCCATGCATTCGGGAAATACCAAAGCTAAAAGAACTGGAAAAAGATTTTGGAGATGAAATAGCTTTTATAAGTGTTTCAGTTGATAATGAGAAAGAAACATGGCATAAATATGTAAGAGAAAAGGAGCTGACTGGTATCCAGATTCTTTCTCAAGGAGGTAGTAAGGCCGAAATAATGGATCTCTACATGATCCAGGGAATACCCAGGTTTATAATGGTTGATCCCGACGGCAACCTTGTAGATGCGGATGCCAGCAAGCCCTCCTATGATAAAACCAAGAAACTCTTTGAAGAATGGACAGGACGCGAGGTAGTTGATACGGAACCGATTTAATTCAATAGCTATTAAAAAATTTCATCTATCTGTGATAATTCCTCAGATTTTGCTACTAATACAATAAAAGCGGTAGCCTAAAATGAAATTTGAAAAGCGTCATTTTATTCAAATCATAGACAATAATAAAGGCACGATCAGAAGCCTCTGCAAAGTTTATTATGCGAATAGCGAAGACCGGAAAGATGCTTTTCAAGACATCATTCTTCAACTTTGGAAATCATTTGACACATTTCGCGGAGAATCTGAAATCAGCACCTGGATTTATCGGGTAAGTCTTAATACGATTCTTACTAAAAAACGAGGAGATAAGAAATCGATCTCCATCGAGCCACTTGATACACCTCATCAGGATATTTGCACTGCAAAAGCTGATGATAATGTTGAGCTTCTTTACATTATCATTCAATCATTAAAGGATATTGACAAAGCGATTATAGTTCTATATCTGGAAGGTTACCGAAACAAAGAAATCGCTGAAATTCTAAAAATGTCTCAAACTAACGTTGCTACCCGCTTGAATCGATTAAAATCCCGATTAACAAAGAAATTTAACAATAAGTCGCATGCAGCTAAACGATCTTAAACCGGCTTGGAAACAACTAAAGCTTTTGAATGCTATGCGGCACATAGAATCAAAAGAAATCTTGTCAATTATTGAGAATCCGGAAAATACCAATAAAACCAAACTACAAAGGGTACTCTTCAACATAGTCATGTTCATTGTCATAACAGTTTTCTGTCAGGGCGGATGATTTTATATATTTTTTGGGATATAGAACCCAGAATATTTCATGGATTTGAGTTCTTGAGATGGTATGGAGTCTGTTGGGTTTTAGGAATCCTCCTGGGTTATAAAATCATGCATAATGTTTACAAATCAGAAGACATTCCAACTATTGAACTCGACAAACTCACGGCTTATATAATGTTGGGAGCAATCCTTGGCGCGCGTTTTGGTCATATTTTATTTTACGACCCGATTTATTACCTGGATAATCCAATTGAAATTCTCCCTGTCAGGATCAAACCGACTTTTCAATTTACTGGTCTGGCAGGCCTTGCAAGTCATGGAGGAATTTTAGGAGCTTTGCTCGCTCTTTACTTTTATAATAGAAAGTTTAAGAAAGGCTATTTATGGCTTTTGGACAGATTAACCATAGCCGGAGCTGCATTAGGAGGATTCATTAGACTGGGTAACTTAATGAATTCCGAAATAATCGGAATTCCTTCAAACCTTCCGTGGGCCTTTATATTTGCAAGGGTAGATCAAATTCCAAGACACCCATCACAACTTTATGAAGCTATATTTTATTTAATCGTAAGCATTGCATTATACTTGATTTGGAAGTCAGGAAAATTCTACAGAAACAGCGGATTCATCTTTGGAGTAGGGATAGCATCGATATTTGCCCAGAGATTCTTGATTGAATTTTTGAAAGAAAACCAAGTTCCATTTGAAGAGAACCTAAGCTTGAACATGGGACAAACTTTAAGTATTCCATTGGTTCTGGTTGGCGTATTTACGATGATGCGGAGCCTGAAAAGGATGAAGTCTTGCGGATTATTTGCAAAGCATAAAACGGGCTGAAAAGTCTTCCAATCAATCAAACTCCTTGAGGAGAACCTATTTAACCATTTGATTACTAATTAGTTAAAATTAAAAAATGGTGCTGGGTCCCGGCTTCAAAAAGTCCCGCTTTCTTACGTCGTTAGCTTGTATACGATATAGGTCAATTTAATATTTTACACTTAATTAATTTCATAATCCGGCTGCTAGCTATTATCAACCAAATTAAAATGTTCAACCAAAAAATATTAAATACCATGATTGGTCAATCCATACAAGCAGTGTACCAAAGGGATAAAAAGGTGTTTATCCCGGAGTTTGGAGCCTTTTTCTATTCGGAAGCAACAAACAGGCTTGATTTCAATGATCTTTTGACGTTTGATGACGGAAAAATAATTCGAGAAATACAAAAACAGCAAACGCTTTCCGAAGAGGAGGCCAGAAGCACGCTCGACAAATATGTTCAAAAAATAAGAAACATTCTGGAATACAAAAAATCTTATCTTTTCGAAGGAATCGGTACACTCGTTAAACAGGAAGACGGTACATTAGCCATTGATAGAAATGAAGATGCGTCCGGTGCCGCCGCGACTTTTGAAGGCAGGGTGCCGGAACCTATCGACATTCATGAGCATTCCGGCCCAAAGCATGAAACCGACTCATTAGAAAATTATGCGGACACATCGCAACAAATTGATAGTCAGCGGAATGATGATTTCAGATTAACGCAAAACTCAAGACGGTCTGAACCCGTCCGTAAAAAGAAACCACCGGTGCAAAAGGGGCCAGCAAAAAAAGAACCGGTCAATAAGACGCTACATTACAATCCGTTCCTGTCTGATGCGGATGAAAATGTGCAAGAATACTATAGGCGTAAAGAAAAATACCATAAAAAGCTCGAGAAAAGGAATCCGCTGGTTACCGCCTTGTGGTTCATTATTCCAATCGTATTGTTGGCCCTGGCTGCTCTTTATTATTTCAAGTACGATCAGATAAATGCATATGTTGCACGTTTTCAAGAGTACAATATATTCGATGGTGACCGCCAGCGACAAGCTAACGCATCATCACCATCGGCCCGACCTGCAAATCCGGAAAGCAACGTTGTTCCGGGCAATTCAGATACCCCGGGGGCTTATGAAACAGGAGGCAATACATCGGATAAAGCGGTTAAAACCATCGAAGATGCTTCAAAGTCCAAGATTAGCAGCACAGATCTCTACAGCCTGGTTTTGGGTAGCTTTAAGAACGAAGAGAATGCCAATCAGTTGATAATTGAATGGAAAAACCGCGGATTGGATGAAGTGGACAAGTTTCAGGGATCAAACGGTTATTTTTTTGTGGGAATTGAAAACATTGAGGGTAAAAATAAGGCGAACGAGCTTCTTTCCAGTGTAAGGCAAAAAGAGCCTTCCGCATGGATCATGAAGAAAAAATAACTATTCTCAATTCGTTCATTCAGCCCAGGTATATTCCCGCGCCCTCCGAACTTTCGGAATATTTGACCGTCCCGCTAAACAATTACTCGCAAAATTGTTATATGTTTGACCTCCACTATCACACTGCATAACTATGGTCAAATGGTCATCGATATTCCTTCTGACATTACTTCTATCCGAAAGTAGCATCGCCCGGCAAACCGGGCCTTTCTGGCCGAAACAGATTGAGGCTGAAAATGTAGTATTCACAATTTATGCTCCCGAACCCGAAGGATTCAATAATAATGTCCTAAATGCCAGAGCCGCTTTCAGTATTTATGACAAAAAACATCTTCCGGTATTCGGCGCCATGTGGTTCAGATGTCTTGTGCAGACGAATGTCAAAGATAACGAGGTTTACTTCACTAATATCGAGCTTGTCCATGCCAGTTTCCCGAATGCCAACGCCGAAAACATTGAATATTTGCAAAATCTTATCGAAGAACAGGCGCAGTTCTGGCATTTCAACAGCAATCTGCAGGATTTTTACAGCGAAGTGGAAGTCATAAACATAAATAATGAACTCAATGAGGAGCTCAAGAGCAACCCGCCGAAGATCTACTACGCCACAGAGCCAACAATCCTTGTCTATATTGACGGCGAGCCGGTCTTAGAAAATATCAGCGGTTCGGAATTGTATCAATTTGTGGTGAACTCCCCACATTTCATTGTAAGAAGCAGCAGCGACCGGCATTACTACCCCAACAGTGGAAGCTGGTGGTACACAAGCTCCAACCCTGCCGGCCCCTGGGCGCCGATCGAAACCCCTCCCGGTCAAGTACAGGTACTGGCAAACAAAGCCCGGGAGCTGAACCCGTCAAAAGCAACTATTTCGGACAGTAAACCGCCAAAGCTCATCGTTACCTGGGAACCTGCCGAGCTCATCCAAACAGAGGGCGAACCGGAAATAAAGCAGATCTATGAGCACCTGTTTGGCATTACCAACTCCAACGATGAAATCATCTTTGACTCCTATTCGGACAACTATTTTATCCTCGTCTCCGGCCGGTGGTACAAAACCAAAAACCTCTCAAGAGGCCCATGGATATTTGTGGCGCCCGGAGATATGCCGGAAATTTTTAAGGAAATACCGTCGACCTCTCCCCTGGCCCATGTGAAACTCAGCATACAGGGAACCCCCGAAGCGATCGCCGCAGCATTGAACAACGGCATTCCGCAAACGGCTATAGTAGATCGCTTCAAAACAAAAATGATCCTGGAATACGACGGCGTACCGCAATTCGAGCCGATTCCGGGAACATCATTAAAATATGCCGTTAATACCGGCGGAAGTGTTATTATGTCTGCCGACAACAAATATTACGCCGTTGATCAGGCCGTCTGGTTTAGCGCCGACCACCCGGAAGGTCCCTGGTCGGTCACCGATCATTTTCCAAAGGAAGTGCATAAGATCCCACCGAGCTGCCCGGTATTCAACATGAAATATGTAAATATTTATGACTACGACGATCAGGTTGTTTACATGGGATATACCCCGGGATATTTGGGCGCATTTCTTTATCGTGGAGTGGTCTACTATGGGACCGGTTATCGATACAAGTCCTGGTTCGGGAATAAATACATCCCCAGGCCAAATACCTATGGATATGGAGCTAAGCAAAAGAAGGCGTCCGGAGGAGGTCATGTGAGTTTTTATGCCGGGGCCGGAATGGGAGGTCCGATGTTTGGAATGGGATTCGGCGGTTATCCTTACGGCTGGGGCCTGGGATATGGCGGCTTCTACGGCGGCTATGGGATGTGGAGCCAGATGGCCTATAATCAATATTACTTTGCCGGACAAAAGGTGGCGATCGACCATGATGTGGTGGAAGAAAAACCAATTGATCTGCAAAACATATACAACAACCGGGTAGAGGGAATCGTGATCACAGAAACGGCCAGAAAAAACGATCCGATGAAACCGGTTATTCTCAGGGACCGAAAGGCCGCTCCCCACCACCTCTACGTCGATGAAGATGGAAATCTATACCGACAGGACGAGCACGGAAGCTGGTATGAGCAAGACGGCACCGGGTGGGTAAAAACGGATAAAAAGATTTCGGAATAAGTGGAAAAGGTATGTCCTTTCCTCCATTGATTCATTCCTCCATTGCTTCATTAATTCATTGCTCCATTGCTTCCTTGATCCCTTCACCGGCTCAATTTGCAACGCGCTTATTCACGGCTTCAAACGAAACGTTGAGCTCTCTCCCCTGCTCATCCACCAGGTTCAACACATGATTTCCGACTGACGGATAAATGCCCATTTGGTGGTTTCTCGTGGTTTCTCCGAGGAATTCACGATCCAGGTACCAGAATACCTTCGTTGCCGTATTTCTGTGCGCAGCTTCAAATACAACTCTGCCGGGCTTTCCATCGATTTCGACCGGAACATATACCCTCGTGAATTTCCTGGGATAGATCATTTCGATGAATTCTCCTTCGGGAGTACAACCCGGCAGGAACTCCGGCGGTTCGGCATAATCCGTATTAAACTGCTTGTAATACCGGGCTTGGGCCGGCGGCAATATAAACCAGGGCATTTCAACCATTTTTTCAACACGGTAACATTTCGAATTGACCTGATACTTCTTCGATTGATCGAGGTGCACAAGTTTGTGGTGCCTGCATTTGGGCGTTTGTTTCGCAGACGTGCTCACAGGCAGGACCTCGGTCTCCGTACAATATGCTCCGGCCGTATTTCCGCTCAGCTTGCAAATCCGCAGCATCCCAACGTCGGCAACCGGCAACGGAAAATGGCCGTTGCCGTCCAATACCTCGAAAATGCGAAACATTAACGGTGCCGCAGCCAGGATGCCGGTGAGGTCGGGCCTCCCCTCCCCGTCCGCATTGCCCAGCCAGACACCTACCACATGTTTTGAATTAAGTCCGATCGCCCAGGCGTCTTTATGTCCATAGCTCGTGCCCGTTTTCCAGGCAATGGCCTGACTGTTCCCGAATTGCTGCCAGTTCGACTCGGCATCAGGCCTTCTGAGCTCCTGCATCGCTTTTAGCATATGCCAGATGGCTGAAGCACTGACCGGGCTGTCCGAAGATCTTTCCTCATCACGCACCTTCCTGTCGCTTCTGTAAGAAAGCGGTCGAAAGTCGTGCAGGTCATACCGTTTCGCGCCCTTGCTCCGGTGGTAGGTTTGAAGTGTCCTTGCCGTACTTGCGTACAACCCGGCCATCTCCCACAAAGTTACTTCCGCCCCGCCCAAGATGACGGACAATCCGTAATGCCCGGCCGGCTTGTCCAGGCTGGCAATTCCCATTTTTTTCAGATCGTAGTGAAACTGCTCATAGCCGTAATCCCGAAGCAAGCTGACAAACGGGACATTGAGCGAGCTGCGAAGCGCAAGGTTTGCCGGCACGGCGCCCTTAAACTTCTTATCAAAATTCTGAGGGGCAAACCCTTGGTAATAAACAGGTATATCCTCGAGCAACTGCCATGGCGTAATGATGCTTTTGTCAATGCTGAGCGCATAGAGCAGCGGTTTCAGCAAGCTTCCGGGACTGCGGCGCCTGTTGATTATATCGACCTGCTGGCCGTGGTCGGCCGACTTCAACGAGCCGGCATTTCCGACATAAACTTCAACTTCACCCGTCTTTATATTTGCGACTATTGCGGCCGCGTTGTGAATTTGTTTGAAGCTAAAAAACTTATGATAATCGTCGACAATCCCATTTACAGTATTTTGAAGATTGTAATCAACAGTAGATCTCACTCTTGTTCCCCCGTGCCCGTCCCCGATGGATCTGTCCAGCAGGTGTTGGGCGATCATCGGAAGGGGTTTGGGCTTCCCGGGCAACGGTTCGGCAATTGAGAGTCGATAAGTGGTCGAGTCGATGACCCCGTTTTTGAGAAGGCCGGAGAGGATACGATTTCTTTTGGATAAGAGCGCTCTGTCGTTGGTTCCCGGAAATACAAGCCCCGGCGCGTTCGGCAAAACCGCCAGGTTGGCGGATTCGGCCCAGGAAAGTTCGTACATTGACCGCCCGTAATATCTCCAGGCCGCGGCAGAAATACCTACAACATTTCCGCCAAAAGGCGCATTATCGGCATAAAGCCTCAAAATCTCCCGTTTGGAGTATTTGAGCTCAATGCGCAAAGCGAGCAGCAATTCAAGAAATTTCCGGGGAACAGTTCGCCGCCTGTTTCCCAGGGCCATTCTCGCCACCTGCATCGTAATGGTGCTGCCCCCGCTTACTACTTTCCCGGCGCTCAGATTCTGTCCGATGGCTCTGAAAATCGACACCGGGTTGAAGCCGGGATGCCGGAAGAAATATTTATCTTCGAATTCAAGCAGGCAGGCCGTGTAGTTGTCCGGCAGCGAATCCGACGGAGGAAACCGCCACTGCCCGTCCCTTGCAATTCGCGCCCCCAGGAGATGCCCTCCCCTGCTTTCAAGGGTGGTGGCATACGGATTGTCGAACAGGGGGTCCGGCAATGGGATGAGCAACCCGGCCAGGATGATTATAAAAGATCCAACGGTAATTCCTTTCAGCTTTTTTTTCACCCGTTTATACTTTTTTAAATTGCCAGACCCACTGAGAAATACAATCGTGCTCGTGTGTGTCCCGAATTTGCTCCGGTCCTGCCGGTTTCATCGACCGCAAATTTTATGTGCCGACAATCCGGTCGGGCAGTCCTTTGGCCTTGTCTTGACTTATTGCATGAAACAATTAATTTTAATTCATTAATAATCAATTAGATATAACTTATAATAAATGCGGGCTATTTCACCACTTTTACCCATTTCCCTTTGGTATTGCTCGCGATGCTGTTGTCATACATTGCTTCAACCGAAACAGCGGGCATGTAGTATTCGCCCCGGTAACTCGCGTTCAGGAACACCCTAAATGTCGCTTTGGTATTTTTGCTCAGATCAAAGTAGGTGAGCACCCGGTCGTCGCGGATATCCAGATATTCGGGTTTGTAACCTTCCTGGTATTGGTCGGTATCGTCGAGGCGATTGTTCAGGATCTCCCAGCCCGAAGGGAATATTTGTGTTATGGCCAGTTCTTCATAATCGCCCCGCAATCCCGGATTTGTGATGGTCACTTCGGCGATAAAATCCGTTCCCTGCTTCAGCTCGTCAATATGGATTCGACTCCCCTGCATATCTTTGTATGCCACTTCCATTTTGATGTTGGCTTCGCTGACCTCTTCCGTGCCTTCCAGTGGCACTCCTGTTCTTATCAGCCTGATAAACAATGGATTGTCGCCATTATTTTCAACCCGGATCTCACTTTTGTCGTCCGGCTCGATCAAGGTAACCTGGTTGAGGTACCGGTCACCGTCGACCCGGAACGCATTGCCGGCTATATTTACACCGACGTTCACACCATCGCCCGGAGGAACGTTTTTGGCGAACTCTGCAATACCGATGAGACAATACGCCGTGGTCTGTGTACTCATCCAGTGATTTGTGTTGCCCATTTTATCGGCAATCTTTTTGATCATTTCGAAAGCGTCGGTCGGTCTGTTTAGCCTTGTAAGCGTCTCCAGTATCATGGCCTGATCGCGTTGGGTCGATCCGTAGGTCCCGCCAAGCTCGCGGTATTCCTTAACGTCTGTTGTGAGTCCTTCTATAATTCCAAGGGCCGCGTCTTCGTAGCCCGCAATGGCATATGCCGAGGCAAGCATCCATTTGGAAACCGGAGAAATGTCGGCCCGGCCTTTAAGCCTGTTCATGGCTCCGAGCGATGGAGATCCGGAAATAGCCAGGGTATAAAGCCGGTAAGCCTGTGTATGGTTATCCCTGTATAATATGGCGTTCCAGTTGTTGGCCTGCTCCTGCTGGTAGGCCACCCATTTCGACATGATATCCTCCGGCACATGGTATCCCTGTTTTTTTGCCTCCACCAGGAAATGCCCGGCGTAATTTGTCCCCCAGAGGTTGGGCTGGCTGTTTCCGGGCCAGTACGAAAAGCCGCCGTCAGCCAACTGGAACGACCTGAGCCGTTCAATGGCGGCATTTATATTCCGCTGGATCTCTCCGCTGCGTTTTTCATCCACATCCACCAATTCGTCAAGATATAACTGCGCAAATACCGAAGAGGTCGTCTGCTCAATACATCCGTGAGGATATCGAATCAGATACTTCATACGCTGCTCAAGGTTTAGCGGTGGAAGGCTTGAGATTTCGATCATCCCTTCGTTTGTTCCGATGAGTCCGAGCGGGTTATACTTCAGATCCCAGGTGTTGCCGCCGGCAAGCACTTTTTCTTCAACCTGGCTCATTTCCGGGTTGCTTGCCCGCACCTGCAACTCCACATCGTAATTTGCCTCGAAGCTTCCCGATATCGCTTTCATACGCACTTTACCAAGGCCCAGCGCAGGTGTGGCTTTCAGATCAAAATAAGCCATCCGGTCGCCCGGCTCTGAGAAAGTTATTGTTTTCGAAGAAGCGCCCGCTATTTCGAGCCTGCCGGAGGTCTCGACGCTCAGTTTCACATCCCTGATATGCTCGTCCATGGCAAATACGTTTACCGGAAGCGCTATTTGCTCCGACGGCCCGGCAACTCTCGGCAAGGTAGCCAGGATCATCAGCGGTTGTTTGACAGGAACGGTTTTTTCACTCGATCCGTAAGCGCCGTCATATCCCGCAACGACCATCGCCCTTACGCTCCCGATATATTGGGGCAGTTGGAACTTATGCGCTTTTCGCTCGCCTGCCTTGACATGGAAAGGTCCTTTGAACAATACAACCGGTTTAAACCTGTTGGCTTTATCCGCTTCCGGAGCCCCGACCTCATCATCGCCCCCGACAGCCATCAGCTTCTCAAGTTCACCTCCGTAGGCCCCCATCACATCATCAAAAATGTCCCATGTTTTAATGCCCAAGGCTTCGCGTGCATAAAATGATTTCCACGGTTCGGGGGTTTGGAATTTCGTGAGATCGAGCAAGCCGTCCTCTACAATGGCAATGGTATAGGTCATTGGCCTCTTATGGGCTTCGCTGACCTCCAGTGAAAAGCTCTGCTCGGACCTTAATTCATCCGGCATCGAGATGACCGGCTTTAATTGCGTTTCCGGATCGGCCACCTCGACCGACTGAACCCCGTACATCCGGATCGGAAGGTCATTGCCGGTTTGCGCATGGGGCTGAAGCATAGTGACATGGGCGTAAACATTCGGCGCCATATCCGGAGTCGCTTCAAATTCTACCGTCGTATTTTCCGTTTCGGTATCTACCCAGAACGTCTGCAAAACCCTGCTTCCCGTTTCAAGGCTGATGAGCGCTCTTCCTCCTTCACTGCTCGGTATATTCAGCCGGACAAACTCGCCGACCTTCAGGCTTTCACGCTCCACGTTGAAATCGAGCATGGTTACCCCGCCCAGCGCTCCTATCTTATCGTTGCCGGTCCAGCTCATGTAAACAATTTTTCCGGCAGCATGTCCGGAAACCGGATCCTTCACCCGAATCAGGTAGCGCCCCCATCTTTCGACGTTCAGCACATAGGTTCCCTCGCCATTTTCGGTACGGACCTCAGTCGTCTTAATGTGATCGGAATAGTAGCTGCTCGTGTAGTTGCTTCTGTTTTCCCAGGAGTTATCCCACCACCAGCGCCATTGCATTCTGTACAGACCCACCTCGAGCTTCCGGTCTACCGGATTGCCCCTGGAATCAAGGGATACGATCCTCACATGGTGCGATTTATCCCTGGGCAGCGCCCCCCAGCGATTTCCCTCCGGCACTTTTATACCGGCAAAACTATTGTACGGTACATATTGGATCGCCGTATTGTCAATGCTAAAATCTCCGCCTTCCTCGAAAACCTTACCTTTAAAAACAGCCTTCATCATGCCCGGGGCTTCGTCCGTCGTTTGCAGCCTGAACGGTATCCGGGCAATTCCCTGTTCGTCTAACCTTCCTTCGAAGACGGGTTCGTTCTCCGGCCTGAATTCCTTGGACGGATCGTCAAAAGTGACGTCTTCATAGCCTTTGAAAGAGGTCTTCGTCGGAACGAGCAGCACCTCATAACTCGCTTTCAGGTTCTTTGCCACCGCTCCGTGCAGCCACCTGACCTTCAGATTTCCATATTGCGTGCCCTGATCTGCGTACAGCTTGTCTTCGTCAAACTTCAGTTCCACCTTCAGTCTGTTGGGCTTAACCGTTTCAATTTTGACCTGCTTTGTGAATGCGGCTCCGCCAACTTTCACTTTTGCGAGCCAGTTTCCGGTGAGCGCATCTTCGGGCGTTTGAAGGTGAAATGTGTACAGGCCTTTTGATGCGCCGGATTGAACGGAGCGGCTGTGCAATTGCCCCAGGGGATTGAATAATTCCAGAATTACAGGCTGCGCTTCCGGCAACCGGTTTTGGGCATCCTCCAGGAGGAACGACAGGTGAAGCGTATCGGATGGTCGCCACACGCCCCTTTCCCCATAAATAAATCCTTTGATTCCCTTTTGAACGGTATGTCCCGAAACATTGAAATTGCTCAAGGAAAGCGATGATTCTTCATCCAGTTTCAGGTATCCGAACTGACTATTCTTTTTGGCGATCAGGGCATAAGGCTTGCGTTTTACTTCAATTTCCAGCTTGCCATCGCCATCCGTAATACCCGAGGTGATGAGTTGCTGTTGATAATCGTAAACATCGATTTGCGCGCCCTGCATGGGCAGGGCCGAGATCAGGTTTGTTGTAAACACATGCAGGTTCCCCTTTTCGGCCTTTTTCGCCAGAATACCGATATCCGAGGCGAAGATTATTTTCCGGGCATTGCCCCTTCTTCGAGCATAATAGGATTCATGACAGGGATTGTCGCGTTGCTCCCAATCGTAATAATAGTAATAATCATCGTCGTATCCGCTCCAATCCAGCTCCTCTTCCCGGTCCTGTTCCGGGAACGTTTCCTCCATCCCATCCTGCTCTGCACTGCAAAAATACAGGCTGTGCGATTTCCTGAAATCCAGCCTGACCTGGTAAAATGCGCCGGGTTCCACATCCACATATTCGGCGAGGTCAATACTAAACCTGTTCCATTCGCTCAGGTTGGTTGCTCCCATCATCGCCAATGGAATGGTTTTCCTGACAATCGGCCGGCCCACGCGCTGCAACTGGTAGCTTCCCCCGGGATCATTTACCTGCAAGTATTGCAATACGTTATTCTCGAAAATTCTAATAATTGTTAAATCGACCGCGCTGAGGCTTACGGCTTCAAAAGGAACGATCAAACCTTCGGAACTTGGCATGATCACCCCCTTGTTGGCCGTGATCTTAACTTCGGGTTTGTTCTGAGAAAATTGCAAATCCGTTTCAAAATCATCTTTCAGGGCATATCCGGCGGTGTTCTTGATCGATCTGTCGACGGTCAACGTCACCTTTCCTGCAAGTTTGCCCGTGGCGTACACTTTTAACTCGTTAAGGTTTGTCACCACCCTAGGAGCCGTGCCCATCGACATGGTGACCAGGCCCCTCAAATTCTGGCGGGGATCGATCGGATCGGAAAATTTCACCGATATATACTTATCTCCGGTTTGGATAATGTTTACCGATGTTACTTTAAATTCATCGAGCGCAGGTATAGCATATTCCTTTTTACCGGACATGTCCGCGCCGATTGCATCTCCGTTCCAGGAGACCGTCACGTTATGTTCATTTTCGCCCCTGGCGATATTTTCGATCACAAATCCATACAGATTCCGGCCCAAACCATATTCATAAGTTATTTTCATGGCCTTGCCGGCCTGCTCCGCTCTGAGCAATTGACCGGCCTGTTCGCGGGTGATCTGGTCGGCCGTCTGAATTTTCCCGGTCAGCTTTACACGCTTCAGGTCATTTGCGTCATAGACCGAAATCCCGTCGAATTTGATGTGGAACGATTGCGGGATACATTCGAATGTAAACTTGAACCTGCTGCGGTCTGTCGGCACTTCCACCAGTTTGTCGATAAGAAAAACGGTTTTGTATCGCTGTCCGTTTGCAAGCTCGGTCGCAGGTTTGAAAACAATTGTCCGGTGGTCTTCCCATACGGTTTTGCCCTTCAGGGCCGGTTCGAACGAAAATAGCTTTTCCCCGATTTCCTTTCCCGGCTCGGCAGTTTGTACCGGCTTGGTCAGCTTGACGGTTATTTCCGACTTCTTTGATACGTATCCGGCCGTATGCACCGAGACATATTCTGCAAACAGCGTTTTCGGACTGCTAAACGTATCTTTTTCTTTTTTTTCACCTTCCCTGCACGAAAAAGTCAACAGAAAAGCGAGCAAGTAAATACCAAAAAATGAGTGGTTGAATTTCATAAGATTAAATGTTAAAAAACTTTAGCAGCAAGTAAAGCACTTTTGGGCAAATAACCATGTGAGAAATATGAAGTTTACGTGTAATTTACCCGGTGTAAGGGTTTGGGGATTTAAGTCGTTATTTTAGCGGAATCCATTTATCGGGCAATTACGTATAACTATTTAAATCGGCAATCATGTTGAAAAAAATCCTTTACTCCGCCGGGCTCTTTCTTCTGATTTTATTTCTGTTAATTCTTATAAATCAGCTCGTCTCGTTCTACAACAATTTATATACGGTGCATCCGCTTCTTGCAATTGTAGGGACGGCATTTCTGGGGGTTGTATTGTTGGCTTTGGCGATTTCTCCATTTGTACTGCTGGTAAAACTTCCGGCTCCGTTGCCTTTTCCGGACAGCGATACCGATCTGGATAAATATCTGGTTGAATTTAAAAAAAGGCTTGCCAAACATCCGGTATGCCGCGAACACAGACTTGATCCTCACGATGCGGAGGGCCTAAGGATTATCGATGAGAAACTGAAGGAAAAGGCCGATAAGATCATTTTTGAATCCGCGTCGGCCGTCTTTATTTCTACGGCGATATCCCAGAATGGAAAGCTCGACGCATTTACGGTCCTGGCAGCCCAGGCCCGCTTAATATGGAAGGTTTCACACGTTTACTGGCAACGGCCGTCGCTGCGTAATCTTCAGCAGCTTTATACAAATGTCGCCATCAACGCTATGGCCGCCAGCGGCATCGAACAAATTGATCTGTCGCAACAAATTCAGCCGATCGTAAACGCCATGCTAAAAAGTCCGGGAAAGCATATTCCGGTAGTAGGAAATGCCACACATATCATAACGGAGTCTATTCTGGAAGGAACGGTCAATGCCTTTTTGACCTTGCGGGTCGGTGTGCTCACTAAGAACTACTGCTTCCCCGAAGTCAGGACGATCAATGATATTAAGTCAAATTCTTTTATTGAAGCTTCCGGCTTATTAAAAACCCTGGTTGTAAAATCTTCGGCAAAAGTTGTTGAAGGAATATTGAAGGCGGGCAAAAATGCGGGAATTCAAACATTTAAAACGGGCTACGACGCTGTTTTAAAAGGAGTAAAAACAGCAAAACACGGGCTAACCGGCCTTTTTTCCAAATAAGAAATTCCGGATAATAAAAAAGAGACTGTCTCAAAAGTGCTCCGTTTGCGCGGGGCGGGAACAAAATGTCCTGCTTTGACCTATTGAGACGGCCTCTTTTTTGACGGGGAAATCAGTAGTTCTACTGACCCGAAAGCGCTTTTATTTTACCATCCAAAGCTTCTGCTTTATCGTTCATGTGCAGCCTCAGATATACGCCTTGCAACGTTTCAAGAAGTTGAACATCTTCATCCGGCTTGATTTCAACGGCTTTTTCAAAATATGGGAGCGCTTCCTTAAAATGAACGGCGGCCTTTTCCATATATGCGGATTCCTGCTTTCGGTACTCCTCTAACGAAAGATTGTTCAGTTCGCTTAATACCGATCGTGCTTTTTCGTAATATACCACCGCCAAATTATAGTTGGCCTCATAGTATTCGGGATTTAGCTCAACGGCCTTACTGTAGTTTTCGATGGATTTATCGGGATCTTTCTGAACATCGTACAAATAACCGAGAAAATAATAGTACAGAGAATTTGTTGGCTCCGCTGCAATCGCCCCTTCCAATTCGGACTTTGCCTCGTCAACGCGTTCCATAATTATGAGTGATGTAATCTTTTCCTGCGTCAGCTCCTTATTACTGGGAAATTTTTCCAAACCTTGATTTACGACCTTCAGCACACGCTCCATATCCTCTTTTTCGGTTCTGTACAGATAAATCATGGTTTTATACGTATCGAGATTCGCATCGCCGTTGTCCACAAGTTGCTGAAATGCGCCCAGGGCTTCATCATACATTTCAGCTTGTTGCGCCGATACGCCCCCGTATAATAACGCGGTTGTATCACCCGGGGAGACCACCAGGGCGGTCATAAAATCGTTGTAGGCTCCTTTGAAGTCGTTATCATTATATTTTTCCGCGCCTTCGTTCACGATCATTCCATAAAGCTGACTTACTTCCTGATCGGTAAAGATCACATACGTAGAAGTTTGCTTTTCCATTTCTTTCACCTTGCTGAAAGCTTCCATGGCAGTTTCTAGCGCCTCCTCCTTTGGAGCCAGATCTTTGAAATCGGTGCTGTCATCAAGATAGATGGCTTTATAAATTCTACCTCGTGTGTACCAGTTTTTTGCAGAACCGGTAACTTTTCCTTTAGCATTTACTTCAAAAGCTTTGTCCACTTCTGCTTTAGCGATATCAAGTTTATTTTGGTTAAACGCCGTTTCGGCTTTGGAAACCTTTCCCTTTGGCGTATACTGGCCATAGGCAAAAGTACCAATACCAAGAGTTATTAGGGCAAAAATTAACTTTTTCATTTGTATAAAAATTGAGTTCAAAAATCCTTTTCCTATTTTACAGAGGGTAAAATTAATAAATATTACCCTTCGGATTCATCAGTTTGTTCGTCTTTTTTGCCGGATTCCCCGGATTCAGTTTCATTATTTTCACCGGAATCCTCAATTTTATGAATCACCTCAACAGAAGAAATCTCATCATTATCATTCAGTCGTATCAGTTTCACTCCCTGGGTCGCTCTTCCCATTACCCTGAGATCCTTTACTTCCATTCGTATGGTAATTCCGGACTTATTGATAATCATGAGGTCATCCGAATCGAGTACTTCCTTTATTGCGACGAGGTGACCGGTCTTATCCGTAATGTTCATGGTCTTGACTCCCTTCCCTCCGCGATTGGTAATCCGGTATTCCGAAACCTTGGAGCGTTTCCCAAATCCTTTTTGGGAGACGACAAGCAGATCGGCATCATCGCGCTCAATACAAACCATACCGATTACCTTGTCATCCGTGGTCTCATCGATATAAATACCTTTTACACCTGCCGCCGTCCGGCCCATGGCCCGCACGAGGGATTCGTGAAAGTGAATTGCCCGGCCGGATTCGACCGCAATTACGATATGATTGTTCCCGTTCGTCAATTTAACTTGCAACAAACGGTCTCCTTCATTAATCGTTATCGCATTTATACCATTTTGCCTTGGACGCGAATAAGCTTCCAGCGATGTCTTCTTAATCGTACCTTTTTCGGTACACATAACAATATAATTGTTGTTGATGTAGTCCTCGTCCTGCAAGCTCTTTACATTGATTACGGCTCTTACGGAATCCCCGGATTCGATGCTGATCAGATTTTGAAGGGCCCGTCCTTTGGATGTTTTACCGCCCTCGGGAACTTCATAGACCTTTTTCCAATACACTTTGCCGTAGTTCGTAAAAATCAATAACGGATTGTGTGTATTTGCAACAAACAAATGATCCGTGAAATCATCGTCTTTGGATACCGCACCTCTGCTGCCAACGCCTCCCCGGCCCTGTATCCGGTATTCGGCCAGCGGCGTCCTTTTTATGTATCCCTGGTGAGAGATGGTAATTACCATTTCCTCGTCGGGGATAATATCTTCAATATTAATATCGTCGGCGCTGTGAACGATCTCCGTGCGCCGTTCGTCTCCGTACCGCTCTTTGATCAGGCTCAACTCATCCTTTATGATGCCCATTCTAAGCCCCTCTTTTTCAAGAATTTCTTTGAGCTTTTCGATGAGCTCGAGAATCTCGGCATATTCCTTTTCTATCTTTTCTCTTTCAAGTCCGGTCAATCGCTGAAGCCTCATATCCAGGATCGCTCTGGCCTGAATCTCGGTCAGTTCGAATTTGTTTATCAACCCGTCCCGGGCATCGTCGGGATCCTTGGAATTGCGTATCAACGAGATCACTTCATCGAGGTTGTCCAGGGCGATCAGGTAGCCTTTAAGAATATGCGCTCTTTTTTCAGCTTCCTTCAGCTCAAATTCCGTCCTCCTCACCACAACATCGTGCCGGTGATCGACAAAATGCCTGATCAGGTCCTTTAAGTTAAGCGTATGCGGACGCCCCTTGACCAGGGCAACATTATTTACGCCGAATGAGGACTGTAGCTGGGTATATTTAAATAGATTGTTTAATACGATATTTGGAATAGCATCTTTCTTGAGATCATAAACGACCCGTAATCCGTGACGGTCCGATTCGTCCCGAATGTCGGAAATGCCTTCAATCTTCTTTTCATTGATCAGGGCAGCCGTTTTTTCGATCATCGATGCCTTGTTTACCATGTATGGAATCTCGGTAACTATGATCTGTTCCTTTCCGGTCCTGGTTTGATCGAAATGGGCCTTTGCGCGGATCACCACTCTGCCCCTTCCCGTTTCGAACGCATTAATTACGCCCTGATACCCATAAATGATCCCTCCGGTAGGAAAATCAGGGGCGGTAATATATTTCATCAATTCCTTGACATCGATGTCGTTATTATCGATATACGCATGGATCCCATTCACGATTTCATTTAAATTGTGCGGAGGCATATTTGTGGCCATACCGACGGCAATACCCGATGCGCCGTTCAGCATCAGGTTTGGTAGCGCAGACGGCAGAACCGTAGGTTCGTTGAGCGAATCATCAAAATTGGGTTGAAAATCAACCGTATCCTTGTTTATGTCATTGAGCATTTCCTCGGATATTCTTTTGAGCCGCGCTTCCGTGTACCGCATTGCGGCCGGAGAGTCGCCGTCGATCGAACCGAAGTTGCCCTGCCCGTCTACCAGAGGATATCTTAAAGACCATTCCTGCGCCATTCTTACCATGGTATCATAAACAGAGGAATCGCCGTGAGGGTGATATTTACCAAGCACCTCCCCTACGATCCTTGCGGATTTCTTATAAGGCCTGTTATAACTGACACCCAATTCCAGCATCCCGTACAATACCCTTCGATGAACCGGCTTGAGGCCGTCTCTGACGTCCGGAAGGGCCCTGGAAATAATTACCGACATCGAATAGTCGATGTAGGCCCCCCTCATTTCATCTTCAATATTTATAGGAATTATATTTTCTCCCGATCCTTCTATCATAGATATGTTTTCAGCTCCTAAAAATTCGGCGCAAGTTAACTAAAAATTATGATACAATGATGCTAAGAATCAATTTTCGGGCCAGAAACAAAACTAAAAAGCGGACCGACCACCTAACGGTTTGAAAACCAATAAATTAATTCACAATCCACGCTAATGTTTGCTTCTCTTTTTCCGCTTATATTGCTCCAATTCGCGATACAATTCACCGATTTTCGGGTTTTGCTCTTTGTAGAACGGCTGACCTCTGAATTCGCGGCTTCCATGGACGTGCTTCAATTGTGTCCGGCACGATTTTACCGGACATCGCCGGATCTCAGGCAGCTTCATCCGGACACCAAAATTTAAATAAAACGCAGGTTGATTGTGCTGGAAACTGGTCGACTCATTGTTGGTTCCGGAAAGTGTTACGGAATAATTCTTGATATCAAACGAAGGCCTTACGACAATCCAAAAATATTCGGACAGCTCGTACTCAAACGGCAAACCTATATTGAAATAGATCCCGTTCCGCAGGGAAGCCTTATCGTATTGCTTTCCGTATTTAACTTTTCCAATTTGAAAATCGATATTGTAATCCCAGCCTTTTACATGATAAACTTTCGCTCCTGCCGTAAAAAAATACCTGAACATAAAAGTGCTGTTAAAATTCGGGATATAGGGATGCGTCCCCTGCTCTTTTGGGTTTAGCTGCTTTATCCGGTGCATTTCATACACGATGCCCCCTCCGATCCTGAACCGGTCGATATCCAGATGAAGGCTTAGATTTACCGGCAGATTAAAACCGCTTCCTCCATATCTTATCGATGCACTGTCAACATACAAAATGCGATTTTCCGTATCGGGACCGATCGTTTCGGTGCCTTCGACAATTGCAGGGGCATTTAGCCAATCCACGACGCCTGTATACTCCAGGCTTGTGCCGGACAGCGTATATTCACCCAGCATGATCAGTTTTTGAGGGGTCTCCAGCACATCCGAATTCACCTCGTGGCTGTAAAAAGTTCTGCCGTATCCCAGGGAGGCATTCAATGAAAACTTGTTCAGGAAGGCCCTGATCGGACTGGCTTTTTTTATATTTTCGCCATTCCAACCCTGATAAGCGTGCTGGTAAGGATTGAAAGCCTGGCCCGATGCAAGAGCCGAACACAAACTTAACACACCTGTTACAACAATTTGATATATGAGCGATCTCGTCAAAATATCAATTTTTTAAACATCAAAATTAAAATCATATTCCGAAAATATAGCTGCAATTATCAAAAATATAGTACAATCCCCCCAAATATTCGTATTTAATACCAGAATGGAGTTTAAGCTCTAAATAAAACACGCTTTTTTTGATCTTTGAGTATATCAATCCAAAAAAATATAGGAAACACGTTTACTTTTTAAATAGTCAATCAATATGAGCTCAGCAAAGAGCGTTATTTGAGTGTTTTTGCAAATCAATGATATATCTACATAAAATCACCAAATCATACGAGGCGGGGGGTCACTCTTTACAGGTATTGAAAGATGTAAATCTGGAGATCGAGAAGGGCGAACTGGTATCCATCATGGGGTCTTCAGGTTCCGGGAAATCGACGATGCTCAACATCCTGGGAATACTGGATAAGTACGATTCCGGTACATACAGCCTCAATAATACGTTGATAAAGAACCTTTCCGAGCGAAAAGCTGCTTACTACCGGAATCAATTTATCGGTTTTGTATTTCAATCCTTCAATTTGCTTTCGTTTAAAAACGCTATGGAAAATGTGGCCCTGCCTCTTTACTATCAAAAGGTAGGCCGCAAGAAAAGGAATATGAAGGCGCTTGAATACCTGGATATGGTCGGATTAAAAGATTGGGCGCACCACATGCCGTCTGAAATGTCCGGAGGTCAAAAACAGCGGGTGGCCATAGCGCGGTCCCTGATTTCCGATCCGAAGGTAATTCTTGCCGACGAACCTACCGGGGCCCTGGACTCCAAAACAACCATGGAAGTGATGGATATTTTCAAGGAGGTAAACAGAAAGGGGATTACCGTTGTAATTGTGACGCACGAAAATGAAATCTCCGAGCTTACGGACAGAATGATCTTTCTCAAGGATGGCCGGATCATACAAAAAGCAATGGCCAATGCATCTTAACGGTACGATCTATGTTTGACATCGACAAGTGGCAGGAGATCCTCTTTACCATACGGAAAAATAAGCTCAGAACTTTTCTTACGGCATTCAGCGTCGCATGGGGGATCTTTATACTTATTATTCTTCTCGGTGTGGGAACCGGCCTGCAGCGCGGAGTCGAATATGATTTCAGGAACGACGCCATCAACAGCATCCGGATTTCTGCAGGACAGACAAGTCTCCCATACAAAGGTTTGCAGCCCGGCCGGCGGTGGAGCCTGAAATCGGAAGATTATCGGGACATTAAAAATAAGATAAAAGGCGTGGAGCATGCGACGGCAAGATTTCATTGCCGGGGAGACTTTACCGTTCGATATCGGCACAAATACGCTTCGTTCAATGTCCGCGGCGTAAGCCCCGATATGATGTATATCGAAAATCAAACACCCGTACTGGGGAGATATATAAACAGGCTCGATTTGCAGTCGCGCAGAAAGGTGGCAGTCATTGGCACCAAAGTCGTTGAAGGTCTCTTTGATAAGGGAGCAAATCCTATTGGAAAATGGATCGATATAAGCGGGGTGCAATACCGGGTCGTAGGCGTTTACAAAGATCAGGGCGAAGAAGGAGAAATGAAGAATATCCTGATCCCATTAAGCACCGCCCAGGTAGCTTACAATGCAAAAAATACGGTGCACACAATTATGTATACGGTCGGAGATGCCTCGGTTAAAGAAAGTATTGCCATGGCAGATCAGACGCGGGAAATGCTTTCGGAAAAATACCGTTTCGACCCGAAGGACCAACGGGCAATTTATATCGGAAACAATTTGGAAAACTTCCGGAAATTCAAAAATCTGTTTTTGGGCGTAAAAGCATTCTTATGGGTCATCGGATTATTTACGATCATTGCGGGAATTGTCGGCGTAAGCAACATCATGTACATCGTCATCAAAGACCGGACCCGTGAAATCGGGGTGCGCAAGGCCATCGGAGCCCCACCCGGTTCCATCATTGGCTTATTTCTCCAGGAGTCTATCCTGATCACACTGGTTGCGGGTTACATTGGTCTGATCGCGGGAATTGCAGTGATCGAATTTGCAAAATGGGCTTTGGTCGCGTTCGATGTTAACGCCCCTTATTTCAAAGATCCCGAAATTGATCTTTTCACCGCGGTTATGGCCACGGTGCTGCTGGTTGTTTCCGGAGCCGCGGCCGGCTACTTTCCCGCAAGGAAGGCGGCCGGAGTAGATCCTATTGTAGCACTAAGAGACGAGTAAAGCGAATGTTTGACAGAGATAAGTGGGTGGAAATATTTGATACCATTAAGAAGAACAAGCTTCGTACCTTTTTGACGATGTTCGGCGTTTTCTGGGGTATATTTATGCTGATGATCCTCATGGGGTCCGGCAACGGACTGGAAAATGGGGTTCATGAAGAATTCGGAGGCTGGGCGACAAACAGCGGGTTTATATGGAGGGGAAGGACCACCATGCCCTACAATGGCCTTCAGCCGGGCAGATATGTGGAATTCCGCAATGAAGACCGGGATCTGTTGCTAAACACGGTCGGGGAACTGGAATACCTGGTCCCGAGGAATAGCCGTCAGCTCCCCGGCAATAACGTAGTCCGGGCCGACCGGTCCGGAGCCTTCAGAATTTACGGCGACTACCCGGAAATACGACATATTCAAGTTGTCCGCATTGTTCAGGGAAGACATCTCAACAAATTGGACATCAAACACCGGCGGAAAAACGCAGTAATCGGAGATTATGTACGAAGGGTGCTGTTCCGGGACGATGAAGACCCGGTTGGCGAATACATCATTGCCAACGGGGTGTATTTTCAGGTCGTTGGAGTGTTCAGATCACCGCGCAAAGGCGATCAGGCAGAAAGAGACGAGCAGAGCATCTATACCCCGTTTACAACATTTCAGCAGGCATTTAGCTACGGCAGCCATGTCGGATGGTTTGCTTTCACGGCAAAGCCGGGAAAATCGGTCGCGGCAGCAGAGCAAAAAATCCGAAAAGTGTTGATGGACAAGCACAACATCCACCCCCGCGATATTAACGCGCTGGGATCCAATAATGTACAGGAAGACTGGGACAGGATCAACAGGCTATTTAACGGAATCGATATCTTTACCTGGATCGTAGGGGTCGGCACGTTGCTCGCCGGGGTTATCGGTGTGAGCAACATCATGCTCATCACCGTAAAAGAGCGAACAAAAGAAATCGGGATCCGGAAATCTCTGGGGGCGACGCCATTTTCCATTATCGGCCTGGTAATTCAGGAATCGGTTTTCATTACCCTTGCGGCCGGTTATTTTGGCCTGCTGAGCGGCGTACTTCTGTTGAGCGGAATTTCATATGGCCTGGAAGCCTTTGAAATTGAGACGGGAATGTTCTCCAGGCCGGAGGTAAACCTCAGGACAGCGTGTATGTCGCTCCTGGTATTGGTGGTCTGCGGGGCCCTGGCCGGATTATTTCCGGCGTCCAAAGCCGCCAGGATAAATCCGGTCGAAGCATTGCACGCGGAATAATTTTGTATAAACACGGGAAGCATATAAGTTAGTATTCATGAAAAAAGTAATAGGTAGTTTAGTCGCATTAGTTTTTGTCGCAAGTTTTATAGCTGTCGGATATGTTCTAATTAAAAAGTCGATCAGGCCGGATGAGGTATTTGAAAGCGCCTCGCCTTTTTACGCAGATATTGTAAGCAAAACGGTTGCGACCGGCTCCATAACACCGCGCAAAGAGATCGATCTCAAAAGCCAGGTATCGGGGGTTGTGGAAACACTGTATGTCGAAGCCGGAGATATCGTTGGAAATAACGATATCATCGCAAAGATCAAGATTATTCCCGATGTGGTTATGCTGAATAATGCCGAGATGAGGCTAAAGGCGGCCCTGATCAATTTTAAAAATGCCCATACCGAAATGGAACGACAAAACCAACTGTACGCCGAAAACGTTATTTCGGAGCTTGAATACAACCGGCACAAACTCGAGTATCAATTGCGCCAGCAAGAAGTCGAAGCGGCAGAGAACAACCTCGAGCTCATAAAAGAAGGTGCGTCGAAAAATACCGGAACCGTGTCGAATGTGGTCCGATCTACTGCAGAAGGCATGGTTATCGACGTGCCGGTAAAAGAAGGGTCTTTTGTAATTGAATCAAACACCTTCAACGAGGGGACGACCATCGCAACGGTAGCAAATATGAAAGATATTATTTTTGAGGGAAAAGTGGACGAATCCGAAGTTGGAAAAATCCATGAAGGGATGATGCTGGACCTGAAGATCGGAGCGCTCCAGGAGGAAAAAATCCGGGCCGAACTGGAGTATATCTCTCCCAAGGGAATCGAAGAGGACGGGGCCATTCAGTTTGAAATAAAGGCGGCGGTAAACCTGAAAAGCGATCTATTCCTGAGGGCGGGATACAGTGCCAACGCCGATATCGTACTTGATCGGCGCGATAGCGTCCTGGCGATAAAGGAAAGCGATATTTATTTCGATGCGGATAAAATCTTTGTAGATGTCGTAGCGGGCGAACAGGAGTACAGGAAAACCGAAATCAAAACCGGCTTGTCGGACGGCATAAATATCGAGATCCTGGAAGGGCTGGATGCAAATCAAAAGATTAAAAAGCTATAACGTTCCTGAAACCGCACCGTAGTCTCCCATTCGCAATCGTAAGTCTGCGCCCTGCAAGCTTCAGGATGTAACGCGCGCAGAAATTAAAAAGGCCCGGTTTTCGCCAGGCCTTTATGATTATTGGAAACCGCTCTTACTTCATGGCATCAAGATATGCCTGGAATTTGGATTTTTTGTCCGCATCTGCAGAAATTGCAGCCTTTGTAGCTTTGTACTTTGCAGCGCCCATGGCATTCGCAGCCAACAATTTCACCACATCCGTAGCCGCTTTCTTCTTTTTGTCAATTTGTTTGTTCACTACTTCCAGAAACTTTTGCTCCCACTCTTCTGCACCTTCTCCTTTTGATTTTTGCAATTCCTGAAATCGTTGGCCGGTCATTCCCTCCTGTTTTTCAATCATGCCGTTTACCATGGGGCTGATGCCTTCGGTAATACTGTTTTTCGCAAGTTCAATAATTGCAAAATTCTTAATGTCGGCATCGGTCACTTCGTCCTGGGCATAGGACTGCGTCGATGCAATGGTTAATAACACTCCCAAAGCCAACATACCAGTTGTTAATTTTCTCACCATAGTTCCTTAATTTTTCATTTTTATAATTATTAATTTAATTTTAGCTTGCTAATATAGTAAAAATCAATAATTAATGGATTCTTAATAAAATTTTGAGTAGTAATTAGAAATAATTGATTGCTAAAATTTTAAATTAGCCCGGATATTGAGGAATCTTTGAGACAGCGAATTCGGCACGGCATAATAATTGCCGGATACATCGGTGACCCAATAATACGATATTGTGTTTTGGTTGCCCGTTAGGTTCAGGACCTCCGCACTTATCCATAGCGATTCAAATAACGTCTTTTCTTTCCCAATTCCAAACCGGATCAATTTTGAGAATCCGATATCAATTCGTTGATATTCACTGCCTCTGAACGAATTTCTGAATTCGGGATTTTGCGGGGGAGAAAATGGAAGACCTGTCGAGTACAACAATCGAAGATACACCCGGAATGTCGGAAGGTTCGGGAGGTGATCCTGAAAAAATATGGCGGCATTCAATCGCTGATCCGACGGCCTGGGGATATAACCCCTGCGATCGGTCTCCAGGTCTTCCCCGGTCGACAAAACACCTAAACTAAACCAGGACTCATCCCCGGGGATAAATTCGCCGCTCAACCTGAAATCGATGCCGGCGGCATACGCCTTTGCCATGTTATCGGCAAAATACCTGATTCGTACGTTTTCGATATCATAAGGATTCACATCCCATAAATATTTGTAGTAAACCTCTGCAATAAATTTGAAAGGCCTCCCCCACCTGGAGAAATTCACGTCCATCCCGACGATTCCGTGCAGGGATTTTTGGGCCTTGAGATTATGGTTAATCGCTCCATCGGCGTTTCTGAATTCGCGGTAAAACGGCGCCTGCTGGTACATACCTGCCGACGCCCGGAATACGGTATGCCGAAGCCTCACCGGATTCCAGGCGTACTGGATTCTCGGACTTATCAGCACTTCGTCGCCGGAGGTTTGAAACAACGCTCTCAGCCCGTAAGTCAACGTATGCCGGGAATTCAGTTCCGTATGGTTTTGCAAATAGGCATGCACTCTGGAATAGCTGAGGTCCGATTCGGATTTCACCGCATTGGAAATCGTAACGTAATCGGCCGAATCTATAAACCCATATTCGTTAAGCCGGTCTTCAAAGTCGTGAAAACCGTAACCTACCCCGAACTCCAGGATATTCGCGTCGTCGAGGATAAGCTCATTGCGGGATTCGATATTCAGCAATTTTGCATTCAGAAGATTCCGGCCCGAAAAATAGTTTGTCCCGATTCCTATATTGGTCATACATTCATTAAATCCGGCGGACCCCGGATTATTATCGACCGTACACAAGAGATACCCGCTTTCTATATCATAGTATTCCCGTTCTCTGGAATAAACACCGGACAGGATCAAATGACTTTTCCAGCGGCTCGAGAACCGGTGGCTTAATCGTAGCCCGCTTTGCCAGGTGTCATAGGTCAGCCGCTCCTGTCCTTCAAAGGCCATAAACAGTCTAAGCTGGTTGTCGAACGTTCCAAAGGTTGTCTCCCTGCTTGTGGGCCGCACCAGATACCTGTTCTGGGCGTATGAAAAGAGCGCGCCGATTTCCGTATTACCAGGTGCTCCCTTATTGGAGATGTCAAAATTCACATAGCCCTGGATATCGGTAAATTTCGGCCGATATTCTCCTTTTGTCTCCAACGTGTTGAGCAAATACGTCGAAGATTTATGCCGGGTTCCCACCAAGTAACTGATCCGTCGATTATTTGTTATCCCTTCTATGTGGGCGGAACCGCCAAGCAACCCGATATTCACCGATCCTCCGGTTTTTTCCGGGTTCTTGTAATTGATATTCAGGGCGGAAGCCAACCCATCTCCGTATTTGGATTCCCATCCTCCGGATGAAAACTCGATGCCCCCGGTCAAGTCGATATTTATAAAACTTAATCCTTCCTGCTGGCCGGCTGTGATGATTTGCGGACGGTAGACCGGAATGTTATTGACATAGACGAGATTCTCATCAAAGTTTCCTCCTCTTACGGTATAACCGGTCGAAAGCTCATTGTTGCTCGACACCCCGGGAAGCGTAATAAGCATGTTGCTTATATCCTGAAACGGTGCCGGCATAAATTGAGCGTTGATCGGATCGAGATGAAAGGTGCTCGCATTTTGACCGGATTCCTCAATTCCGGTAACCCTTACCTGATCGAGCACCCGAAGCGTATCTTCAAGGATTACCTTAAAACTATCAAAATCTTCGATGGTTGAAACCGGAACGATCTTGTCCTTATATTGTAAATGGCGGAATATCAGATTTCTGCCCTTGTCCCCTTCCTTGATCTCAATATTGAATGCTCCGCGACTGTCCGATATTGTTCCGGAATTTGTCCCGTCTACAACGATTGAAACATCGGGCACGGGCCTGTTTTTTGCATCGTATATGTTGCCGGACAATAAGAGACGGCTTTGCTGGCAAACAACCGTTTTGCTTCCGGCGATAAAGATCAGAAAAAAAAGAAGGAGAAATCTCATGAAATGCGATCTCTAGTTGACCAGAGATTTAAGTTCAGATATCGTATCTATTGAGTTTTCACCATTAAAAATTACACTTCCGACCACCATCACATCAACACCGCAGGATTTTAATTTCGCAATGTTGTGATGCGAAACGCCGCCGTCAACCTGTATCAAAGTTTCAAGCTGATTTTCATTCAGGAATTTTTTCAATTCCTTTACCCGGTCATAGGTTGCTTCTATGAATTTTTGACCGCCAAATCCCGGAAAAACGGACATGATCAGCACCATATCGACATACGCGCAAAATTCAAATATTTCTTGAACGGGCGTATCGGGATTGAGCGCAATGGCCGGCCGGGCTCCGCTCTTCCTGATTTCCTTTAATATTGCGATCAGATCTTTGTCTTTGCAGGCTTCGTAATGCACATTTATCAGGTCGGCGCCGGCTTTTCTAAAACCTTCGATATACTTTTCCGGATTTACGATCATCAGGTGCACGTCCAAGGGTTTTTCTGTGATTTCCTTGGCCGCTTCCACAATCGGAAGACCAAAAGAAATGTTTGGGACGAATGAGCCATCCATAACATCGAGGTGAATCCAGTCGGCATCGCTTTCATTGATCATGTGAATCGAACTTCCAAGATGTAAAAAATCTGAGTTTAATATTGACGGGGCAATCAGGGACATAAAAAAAAATTTATAATACAACTAATTTTGATTTCTTCTTTTTGGATCCTTGGACATATGTGAGAATATACGAGCCGGGCCTCAAAAAGGACACATCCAATTCAATAAGGTCCACTCCTTGTGTGACGCTCAATACTTCCGTTCTTATATAGCTGCCTTTGAGATTATAGAAATTAAGACTGGCGGCGCTGTTTTCTACCAAAGAATCCGTATAAAAATAGATGATCCGTTTGTTGGTTACCGGATTGGGAAATACGACAAACTTCTCAATGACGTCGCTTTCGTTCATCTTTATTTTATTATAAGCCCGGATGAAATTAGGTATCCCGTAACCAAGTAACGTATCGGGCGCATCGGCCTGGTGGGAAGTCATTCGGATGTACTGGATCAACTCCTGATTTGTCAACTGCGGATATGCCTGCCATAATCCGGCAGCCAGGCCGGCCACCATTGGCGCCGAAAAGGAGGTGCCGTTCGCGTAAATGATCTCCTCGCCCAAAGCAATTTTTACCCGGGCTCCCAACGCGCTGACGTCGGGCTTGATCCGGCCGTCGCTCGTCGGGCCAAAGGAGCTGAAGTTCGCTTTCTCCAGATCGTACGTCGCCGCCCCGACGGAAATGATCGAATCCGCATCCGCAGGAGCATTTAAATACTTCCAAAAATTGTTTCCTTCATTGCCATTGCTGCATACGACCAGCATGCCTTTGGATGAGGCAATGGCAGCAGCCCTCGAAATTACCGCCGTCCTGCCATCCAGATCTTCGTAGGAATAATCCATGCGATCGTCATCAAAATAGGAATACCCCACGGAAGAATTGATTACATCCACCCCGATGCTGTCGGCATATTCGGCGGCAAAAATCCAGTTATACTCCTCAATGCTGTATTCCGACCGGACATCTTCCGTCACACATAAGACAATATCCGATGCCGGAGCAGTGCCGGAGTATACTCCTTCTTTATAGCCGGAAATGCACGACAGTACTTTCGACCCGTGCACATCATATTGAAATACATTATCGGATCCGCGAATGAAATCCCTGGCAGCGACGAGCTGATCATTGTCGAATAAATGGGAGAAATAGGATGATCCGTCTACAAGGTCAAAACCCGAATCAAAAACAGCGATCAGTATATTTTTACCCCGATAATCCATTTGATGCATTACATCTGCTCCGATAAACATATTTTGTTCCAAAGATTCCGCGGCCTCATACCGGGCAATTTCTTTGTTTAGCATTTTTTTCGTTCTGCCTCCGGATGACCCCGAGTCCAGCCTACCGTGGGCAACCAATTGCACATCCTTAACATAGGAGTAAGATCTGACCTCTTCGGTTTTTGATTCATCCATCTCGACCAACACCCCGTTCAACCATTTGGTCTGAAAAAAAACGGAAAGCGCCGGATCACTTTGCAGCCATTGAACGTACTTACCGGAAACCGGGAGGTCGTTGAAAGCGATCACGATGTTTTGCTTTGTTCTTCGCTGCAACGCTCTTTCGGACAAAAATTCATGAGGCCTGTTTATGGAGTATCCGTTGTCCTCTTTATCGGTGAAAAAGACAATGTAACGGTTTACAGCGCTTTTGGAAGGCATTGCATAGATCAACAGAAAGCATAATATCAGTATCCTATTCCTTGCCATATTCCACGATCTGCATATAATATCTTATTCCGGATTCAATGATTTCGGCGCCGATTGCATCCTGATTATAAATAAGAATAACATTTTCTTTATAAACCATGCCGACATTTTCCGCAAATATTTCCTTTTTGGAAATCCAATTTACTATAAAATCGGGAAGATACTCATGAATCACGGTCGATGAATTTTCAAATTCCATGTATTTACCCGGGTAGGGCCGCTCAACGCGTATCGCTGTAAACGCTTTCGCAAACTTGTCGTTTAATTTGTTCCCGTCCCAGGAAAGACTGTCTTTCATCGGAAAAGACAATTTGACGATGGGAACGTTGTTCTCCACCATAACGGCCGTTTGAAGATCTTTTCTGGCCGTCCAAAGCGAATCGTTCGTCCAGGGATCATTTTCCTGCATCTTTTTTTTCCGAAGAATTTTGTACGATTTCCCGTGTTCAAGGTTGGTGAACGTGTCGACGACGCTTTCTTTCAGGAAATAAGAAAAAGAAGCGCTGTCATTTACGGAATAATATCGAACCCCATCGACTTTGTACACCCGGTATTCACCGACATTCAACGGAAAATAATTCGTCCCGGAAGTATCCGGCATCCCATCTTTTGTTTCCGAACATCCGGAAAGCAGCAGCCCCAAAAGAAGCGTCAGAAGATAATCGCTAATTTTCGCCATGGTCCTGATTAAAACTCGACATGATCCATCCTCCTCCGACGACGTCTTCCCCTTCATAAAAAACAGCAGCCTGCCCGGGAGCAATGGCGTTGACCCCATTTCCGAAAAATACCTTCATCGTATCCCCGGTTTGCTCAATTACAGCGGGATGCCCGGGATCGTTGTACCGCACCTTGGTAATGGTATCCATCTTGCCGGTCAACGACTCATATTTGCCCATGATCAGCTTGTTCACATACATGCCGTTCCTTGCCAGCTCATCAAATGATCCAAGCACAATCCTGTTCTTATCTTTCTGAATTTCAATTACATATGTAGGGTATCCTAAAGCTATTCCCAAGCCTTTTCTTTGACCGATGGTGTAGAATGGATACCCTTCATGCGCACCTACTACGGTACCGTCTTCCAGCACAAACTCCCCTCCTTTTACCTGCGCTTCAAGATTTGGCACCCGCCTCTTCAAAAAGCCCCTGTAATCATTGTCCGGCACGAAACAAATCTCATAAGATTCGGATTTAGTTACCAATTCCATGAATCCGCGTTCTTTGGCCATTCCATATATCTCTTTTTTTGTAAGGTTTCCAAGCGGAAAAATCGTTCTGCTCAGACTTTGCTGCGAAACACCCCAGAGCGCGTACGATTGATCCTTACTTTGATCTACTCCTTTGGATATAATATACCTTCCGCCTTCAAATCGTAACCGGGCATAGTGCCCGGTAGCGATATATTCGCACCCCAGCTTATCCGCACGCCGGAGTAAGGCATCCCACTTGATATGGGTATTGCACAGGACGCAGGGGTTGGGTGTCCTTCCGGCAATGTACTCGTCGGTAAAATAATCGATCACATAATCGCCGAATTCGCTTCGGATATCCAGTATATAATGGGGAAAACCCAGGTTTACAGCAATGTTTCTCGCATCGTTGATGGAATCCAGGCTGCAGCATCCCGTTTCTTTTTTAGAAGCCCCGGAAGATGCGTAATCCCAGGTCTTCATTGTCATGCCGATCACTTCATACCCTTGTTCATGGAGCAAGACCGCCGCCAGGGAGCTGTCTATGCCCCCGCTCATTGCCACCAATACTCTTCCTTTTTTGCTCATTTGATCTTTTGTTTCGCCAGGTTAAAAGCCTGGTTTTAAAGATTGTATTCTCTTGTGTAAGCACACTTCTTTACTTACTAAACTGCAAAAGTACCTGTATTTGTTTGATTTGGGAAAGGAATACGGATTTAATTGCCGGACCCTGGAAAAGCCTCGGTATTTCGGAAAGTATGCGCAAACATAAAAATTCACAAACAACCCGATCCCTGATCGGTTATAAGTACTAAAGAAATATCCGGATCATTTTTAATGGAGAAGTATTACTATTTACTCATCAACGTTTTCACAATATCCATCCCGTTTATCAGAAGCTTTGAACCCAGAGTATATTTCATTTCCAGGTGGAAAGGGATTTTTCTGGGCATTTCGATCACCGGAGCGGTATTTATTATCTGGGACATGATCTTTACTAAAATGGGGATCTGGGGATTTAATCCGACGTACCTGACCGGAGTCAATATTATAAATCTACCCCTGGAAGAATGGCTCTTTTTCATTACGATCCCCTACGCCTGCATATTTATTTACGAGGCCATGAACTACTTCATTAAGAAGGACATCTTAAACAGGTTCAGTTATCCGCTGACCTACGTCATCATCACGATTCTCTATATCCTGGGGATCGTATACAGACTAAACTGGTACACCGGATTTACCTTTATTTTCACTGCCAGTTTTTTACTCTTTCTCCTTGTTTTCGTCAAGCCGGCCTACCTGGGAAGATTTTACATCGGCTATGCGGTATCATTTATCCCGTTTTTACTGGTGAACGGCATCCTGACCGGCAGCTTTATCCCGGATGAAATCGTATGGTATAACGATTCGGAAAACTTATCTGTCAGGATCTTTACCATTCCGGTAGAAGACAGCGTTTACATGATGCTTTTGCTCATCATGAACATTTCGATTTACGAATGGTGGAAGGACAAAAATAATCTCAATACGCACTGATACATAACGGCCTGATAAGCTGCATTTTATAAAATACACCGGACCCCGGAAACCATTGTTCCGGGGAGCGGTCGCTAAAATGTGCGCCGCCGGCTTTTTTGCAATAAAAACTAATGTTAATTTTATAAGATTTACTATAATTAAACCAGACTAACACTAAATCAGCAATTGTTATGAGAAACTGCATTATGCTACTTTGCTCATTGCTTTTGATCGCAATTATGAGCACACCGGCGCTTTCCCAGGGTTTACTCAAAAAGCTTAAAAAGCAAACGGAGCAAAAAATCCTTAAGAAGACGGACGAAGTTCTTGACGATGCCGTATTTGGAGAGGATAATGACAACCCGAATAATCCCGGGAATACCTCCAATCCCGGCAGTACCCCGGGGTCAAACACGGCCAATACAACCGGTGGCGGCTTGGTGGTCGAACCCCCGGATGTCCTGAAAAATATCGATGATGCGGAACAGGCGTTTAATGTTCAAAATTACGGAACCGCAAGGTTTTCCGTAAGGCAGGCCATGCTCGGGATAGAAATGGAAATAGGTCATAACATCCTGGAAGAGCTCCCCAAAACCGTCGACGGCCTCAATTATGTCGAAAACAAGGACAAGGTAACTTCCATGAGCTATGGGTTTGTCGGTCTGACCCTCGAAAGAGTCTATCAGGGAGGAAACAAAGAATTAAGACTGAGCGTCGGCAATAACTCCGCCTTGCTAAGCGCAGCAAATATGATGTTGGCGAGTGGCGCTTATTCCACCTCCAGCACCGACCAAAATTATAAACAGACCACGTTCAAAGGGTACCGGTCCGTGTTGGAGTACGACAATTCGTCGGGCTATACCTTGAGCGTGCCGTTTGGTCAATCCTCCATTTTTGTGTTAAACGGAAGAAACTATTCTTCCGAAGGAGAAATGATGGCCGCCGCAGAAAATTTTGATATCGAACCCATTAAAAAAGAATTAGGAGAAAAATGAGAACTCGAATCATCACAACCGCTTTAAGTATTATCCTGGTTGCCGCTTTTCAATCAAGGGCTCAGGATTTAAGTTCCAAGCTTGGCGAAGCCAGATCGTCCTACAACTCGGGAAGCCTCGACGATGCGCGGTTTGCCCTGGAACAGGCGCTGCAGCAAATAGACCAGGCTGTCGGAAGAGAAATTCTCAAAATTCTTCCAACCGATCTGATGGGCATGAATTTCATTGAAGGGGAAGACAATGTCGTCGGCACCAACCTGGGGTTCGCGGGATTATTTGTCGACCGGAACTATGGCCAGGGAGAGAAAAACGCCGGTATTGATATTATCGGGGATTCCCCGCTCATGGCCGGTCTGAACGCAATGCTGGCTCTGCCTGCCATTATGACCCAGGGCGACCAGGATCAAAAGCGGATCAAGGTAGACGGCTACAAATCCCTGCTTCAAAAAGAATCCGGCTCGGAAGGAATCACCTCCTATTCGGTGCAGATTCCGGCAAACCATACACTTATAACGCTTAATGTTCAGGGTTATAGCGAGAGCGAAGTCATTTCAATGGCCAATATGATCCCGGTTTCGCAGATCGTAAAGCTGGCCCGGTAGATTGCTCAAAGATGATTGAAATTACGGTTCAGGCAAAATGTCCGGACTTTTTTATATGTCATCGATGAGCCCGGCAATATCCTCAAGGCGTTGCATGCCCATGTCCGCAATTTCATGGGCATCCGTCGCTTATCTGGCTTTTGTCCTCCAATTTTCATGTGATGGCAAAGCCGGACTGCCTTCCGGGTTTGTTTATCTCGATGATGTTGCACCCGGCGTTAAGCTGGAAATCAGATATTTTTCACCGGAAAATTTCGTTGGGGATACCATCGACGGATACAAATCCGGCCGATGCATTATCACCCGGGAAGCCGCCTTTGCCTTGCGAGAGATCCAACAGGAACTTAATAAAAAGGGCCTGGGGCTAAAAGTATACGATGCTTACAGACCCCAGCAAGCCGTTGATCATTTTGTGCGATGGGCTCATGACCTTCCGGATACTCGGATGAAATCCGAATATTACCCGCAAGTGGATAAGGACTCTTTGTTTGACCAGGGGTACATCAGCGAAAAATCAGGACATTCGAGAGGGAGTACCGTGGACCTCACGATCGTATACCACGACGGCCCCGATGCCGGGAAAGAACTGGATATGGGCACGTCCTGGGATTTTTTCAGCCCCTTGTCCTGGCCATCAAGCAATGAAATTACGGAAGTTCAAAAAGCAAACCGGATGTTGCTCCGGAAGGTTATGATCGCACATGGATTCAAACCCTTAAACGAAGAATGGTGGCACTTCACATTGCGGAATGAACCCTTCCCGGACACCTATTTTAATTTCCCGGTGCAATAAGCGCACTGGGCGGCCGTCACACGCGAACTCCCTTGTTCGAGCGCTTCGCCCGGACTACTCAAATTATTGCTTTGATCCCCTGGATTATTCGATATCTTTACTGCTCATATTTGAAGATTTTTAAGTATGCTGTTTATGTCAAGACATTCATGTTCAAGACGGGATCTTTTCAGGGCAGGAACCCTGGGGAACGGCGCTCTCTGGACCGGCCGGGGAAAGTCGTCTCGGCCGATATCAATTAATTTTTCAATTCATATGGCCTTAATACCGGCATAATGGGTATTATTTAAGAAACTTTTTTTGACTTGTCCAAATACTATATTTGTTGAAATCTAAGGATACCAAATCATAAAATATTGAATCCATGGAGTATCACGGGAGATACCAAACTTTCGATCCGAATAAGATCCGGACATATCCGATCAGCGCCAGGGAAAACAAGGTACAGCTTGAAGATCTGGTAGATCCGATGAACATCGGCGAGTTCCGGTTCGATGTTGCGCCTGAAGTCGATGAAAACCTAAAATTACTGGCCGGCCATCTTGTGCGGTCCAGAAAAGATAATTTACCGGTTATACTCTTTTCGGGAGCCCATCTGATCAAAAACGGGTTAGGGCTTCTGCTCGCAGACCTTGTTGAAAAGGATCTGGTGACGTGCGTTGCCGGAAACATGGCGACCTCCATCCACGACTTTGAGTTGGCCATGATCGGTCAAACCAGCGAATATGTGCCTCAGGCGCTTGAAAAAGGTCAATTCGGAATGGCCTACGAGTTTGCCTACATCAATACCGCCATGAATATCGGCAACAGGTATCACCTGGGCCTCGGTGAATCCCTTGGCAAAATGATTATGGATGAGGAGTTCCGGCAGGAAGTGTTCCGTGTTATCTGGAAGGCAGGATCGCCCGACAGCTTTCTGTATCCCGACAAAAGCGTGCTGGCCGCCTGCCACAAGAAAAATATTCCTTTTACGGTGCACGCGGGCATCGGCACGGATGTCACGGATCAGCATCCCTCTTTTGACGGATCGGCCAAGGGCGGTTGCTCGGGCAGGGATTTTCTGATCTATACACATGAAATCGAAAAGCTTGCGGCAGGCGGCATGGTCTTCAATATCGGAAGCGCGGTTACCGGCCCCGAAGTTTTTCTGAAGGCAGCTTCCATGACCGGGAATATTGGCAAAGTCCCCAGGCAAATCATCACTGCGGATTTCGATATTCGACCGTTTAACCCGGCACATATCACAAACGAGTCTCAAACAGGCTATTACTTCCGGGATCAAAAAAGTATTGTCGTCCGTGTTCCGGAAGCATACGGAGGCAAGGGGTATTATGTGGAAGGAAATCAGAAGCAGACGTTTCCGCTTTTCTATAAATATGTGACGGAGAAATTAAACGCTTAGAAGTGTGAAGGAAAGGGTACTTAAGGCCATCGAAGGTCACGACAGGGCAATTCGGTATTTTGCCGCCCACAGTACGGATAAAGTATTGGAAATAGCTCGGCTTATCGCCGAAACGTTTCGTTCCGGAGGCCGGATTTACCTCTGTGGAAACGGGGGCTCAATGGCGGATTGTCAGCATATTGCGGGTGAGTTTGTGGGTAAATTCCGTAAAGTAAGGCGACCGCTTCCGGCGGTGGCCTTGTCGACCGACCCCGCTCTGACCACATGCATCGGAAATGACTTTTCTTACGAACATATCTTTTCAAGGCAGGTCGAAGCGCTCGGCAAACCGGGCGATATACTTTGGGCGTTCTCGACAAGCGGCACTTCCGAAAATGTCATCAAAGCGGCAGACACCGCCAGGATCAAGGGAATGACCGTCATCGGCTTTACCGGACGGCCGGACAGTCCGCTGGAACGCTTATCCGATATTTGCCTGTGCGCAAATTCCGATCAAACCAATCACAGCCAGGAAGTACACGAGCTCGCTTATCACATTATTTGTGAACTGATCGACGAATAATATTAAAAACCCAGCTAATAAATGGATCAACTACGCGTAAAAGAAATTCTGAAAAAAATAAAGTCATCCAAAATTGCCGTGTACGGTGATTTCTGTGTGGATGCTTACTGGATTATGGATTCCAGGGGATCGGAAGTGTCTATCGAGACAGGACTGCAGGCCGAATCCGTTGGTTCGCATTATTATTCTCCCGGCGGCGCAGCAAATATTGTCGCCAATCTTTCGGCGTTGCATCCCGCAAAAATCGAAGCCATAGCGGTAGTTGGCGATGATATTTATGGCAGGGAATTGACCGCCCAGCTCAAGGGACTGCATGCGGACACTTCCTCGCTGGTCATTCAAAAGGAAAATTTCAATACGTATACCTACCTGAAAAAGTATCGCGGAGATATTGAAGATCCCAGAAACGACTTTGGGGTGTACAATGTACGGTCCGAAGCGACGGACAAGCAGATCCTTGCCAATATCCGGGAAGCATTGACGGAATGCGATGTCATGATATTTAATCAGCAGGTGCCGGGGAGCCTCCGCAATCGATTCTTTATAGATGAGGCCAATAAAATCTTTAAAGCGTATGATGATAAGATCATAATCGTCGACTCAAGACATTACAATGATCAATTCAAAAATATCTACAGAAAGACCAATGATATCGAAATAGCGGCCCTGTGCGGGGAGAGTGTAAATCCCAGCGAAAGCATCCCCTACTCGGACATCAAAAAGTACGGCACCCTGGAATTTTCGCGCACCGGAAAACCGGTCATCGTCACTTGCGGATCCCGGGGCGTCCTTGTTTTTGACGAAGAAGGAATACATGAAATCCCCGGCATCCAATTGACCTCGAAACTGGATACGGTGGGCGCCGGCGATACGGGGATCAGCGCTGTGGCGCTGTGCCTGGCCGCAGGATTATCGCCTTCGGAATCAGCAGCGTTCGGGAATTATGCCTCTGCAGTCACCGTTCAGAAACTTTTTACCACAGGTACGGCCAATGCCGAAGAAATCCTGGAAATCAGCAGGGACCCGAACTTTGTCTACCAGGCCGACCTGGCAGAAAATATTCGGGGCGCATCTTATCTGCCCGACACGGAAATAGAACTGTGTGATCTCACTGCAATGAATCAACTTGGCGACATCAAACACGCCGTATTTGACCACGACGGTACGATCAGCACACTCCGACAGGGATGGGAGGAAATCATGGAGCCGGTAATGATCAAAGCCATTCTCGGAAACAAATACAACAGCGTGGATCAGGCCGGTTACAACGAAGTCGTCAAACAGGTCAAAGAGTATATAAATAAAACCACCGGTATTCAGACCATATTCCAGATGGAAGGCCTGGTAAAAATGGTCGATGAATTCGGCTACGTTCCAAAGCATGAAATACTCGACAAGTTCGAATACAAGAGAATATATAATGAGGCGCTGATGGAGATGGTGAATAAGCGGTTGCGCAAATTGAAAGCGGGCGAACTGGACGTATTTGATTTTATGCTGAAAGGCGCTTTTAAATTTCTAACGGAATTGAAGAAACGAGGTGTAACCATGTACCTGGCGAGCGGCACGGATGTGGAAGATGTGATCAATGAGGCTTCCCTGCTCGGCTATGCCGATATGTTTGACGGCGGGATCTATGGAGCTATGCGGGATGTGACCAAATTTTCCAAAAAAATGATCATGGAAAAAATCATCCGTGAAAACAAGCTGAAAGGAAATGAATTGGCCGTTTTCGGAGACGGTCCGGTTGAGATCAGAGCCTGCAGAAGATTCGACGGCATAGCAACCGGCATTACGAGTAATGAAATCCGAAGGTATGGGATGGATGTTGAAAAAAGATCCCGGCTGGTGAAGGCCGGCGCGCATTTTCTAATCTCGGACTTCTCCCAATATCAAAAGTTGACAAACCTTCTTTTTGAAGAGAAGTAATACATTATTTAAAACGATATAAATGACTTAAAATGAGGTTTATATACTTTTTATTATTCTCCCTCGCACTGTCTTTTTTGGCCGGTTCCTGCAATCGGAAATCCACCGGAAATCTTCAGCCGGTCGATTATGTGGATCCGATGATCGGCACCGACTTTTTCGGACATACGTACCCGGGCGCCACACGGCCTTACGCCATGGTTCAGCTCAGCCCGGATAACGGTACGGACGGCTGGACATTCAGCTCCGGATATGCCTACAAGGAAAATACCATCATGGGATTTAGCCATACTCATCTAAGCGGGGTCGGATATACGGCCTGCGGCGACGTATTGATTATGCCGACCGTTTCCGATGAAATAAAAGTGGTCCCAGGGTCAAAAGATAAACCCGAAACAGGTTACCGCTCCGGGTTCTCTCATGAAAATGAAGTTGCCCGTCCGGGCTATTATTCCGTATGGCTCGATGATTATGGCATCGAAGCGGAGCTGACTGCCACCCGACGCGTCGGTTTTCACAGGTATACCTTTCCACAGTCGCATAAGGCGCCGATCATTGTGGACTTGGGACATTCTATCGGAGGTACCGTTGAGGAGGATCTTTCGAAAATCACCATATTAAACGATTCGGTGGTGACAGGGATCAAAAGCGGCCAGGGTGTAAAGGTATATTTCTACGCTCAATTCAGTAAACCCTTTAAATACTACGGTACGTTTGACGCGGGTTATTATACGCCGGAATCCGGAGCAAGCTTATTCCCCTATAAAAACGAAGAGATCGGCCGCAAGATCGGGGCTTTTTTGATCTACAACACATCGGACCGGGAGGAGATCCTGGTAAAAGTAGGGATTTCCTACGTATCCGTTGAGGGCGCTCAAAAAAATCTTCTGGCAGAGCTCAATCACTGGGATTTTGAGCGGGTGAGATCCGATGCCAGGGACGTCTGGAACCGTGAGCTTTCCAAATTGCGCGTAAAAGATGCATCCGAGGATAAAAAACAAATTTTCTATACTTCGATCTATCACAGTCTTCTGGCGCAACAGATTTCACAGGATGCGGACGGCCGGTATTTCGGCATGGACGGAAACATACATACCGTAGATGGCGGAGACTTTTATCCCTCCTTTTCATGTTGGGATACGTATCGATCGGAACATCCTTTGCTCACAATCATCCAGCCGGATCACGTAAATGACATGATCCGGTCCATCGTTGCCAAGACAAAAGCTTATGGCTGGCTGCCGGCGCAGCACTTCCGGAATGAGTTTGGCCAGGGCATGGTCGGCGACCACCTGGTCCCCCTGATCGTAGACGCCTATGTGAAAGGCTTCCGCGATTACGATGTCGAATTCATATATCGGGCCATGAAAAAAAAGGCGCTTCAGCTCCCTCCCGCTCCGTTGCCAAAATCAGACGGGCGGTCCGGGTTGCTCGATTACATCGCGCTCGGGTATGCCCCCTGCGACAGGGTCACCGAATCCGCGCCGAACACACTGGAGCTGGCATACAACGACTGGTGCATTGCTCAAATGGCCAGGGCATTGGGGAAAGAAGACGACTACGAACTATTTATGAAAAGGGCGCACAACTATAAAAATGTGTTTGATGAGGAAACTCAATTCTTCCGGCCCAAAAAAGCTGACGGATCCTGGTTGCCGGAAATCGGGGATCGTGAACAGGAAATAATCACATCGGGCGAACATTCCTATTACAGGTACTTTGATCCCTTGCTGGTGGGAAGAAGGCCCAACCGGCACTATACCGAATCGAATGCCTGGCAATATTTATGGTCGGTTCAGCACGATCCGGTCGGTTTGATTGCGCTGCTTGGCGGCAATGAGCAATTCACCGGAAGGCTCAATGATTTTTTTGATATGACACCTACGATAAGCTCCCCAAAGTATGTCGGTGTTGTCGGGACGATCGGGCAGTATGTTCATGGAAACCAACCCTCCCATCACGTCGCTTACCTTTACAATTACGCCCGAAGGCCCTGGCTGACCCAGGAAAAAACGCGCCGGATTACGGAGCAGCTTTACCGCACGGGGGCCGGCGGCATATGCGGGAATGAGGACATGGGCTCGCTTTCTTCCTGGTATGCCCTCAGCGCCATGGGATTCTATCCGGTAACCCCCGGCCAGACACAATACGCCATCGGATCCCCGGTTTTGGAGGAGGTTTCCATAATGCTTCCGGGCGACAAGAATTTCACCGTCTCTACCGTAAACAATTCATCCGCGAACAGGTATATTCAATCCGCCACCTTAAACGGAGAGGAGTTCAATCGCTCGTGGATCGACCATCATGAAATAATGCAGGGGGGAAAACTGACTTTTGTTATGGGCCCCGAACCAAATAAAAACCGGGCGGTCCGGGCCGGATCGATTCCTTATTCTATGACTAAATAACATACCGCTATGAAACTTAAATACACACTCCTTATACTTTCGTTCCTTTGTACATGCTTCGTTTCGAAAGCTCAAAAAGGTCCGGAACCGAAATATATTGAAACAAAGGAATTGATCTTTCCGGAACAAAGCGAGCATGTGCATGGCAGCAGTCTGGTATTGCTTCCGAACGGCGACCTGCTGGCTGCATGGTTCCAGGGAAGCGGAGAACGAAAGGCCGACGATGTACGGATCATGGGAGCGCGATTGAAACAGGGTTCCTGGACCAAACCGTTTTTAATGGCAGACACAAAAGGGTTGCCCGATTGCAATCCGGTGTTGTTTCTGAACAAGGCAAACAAGCTCTTTCTGGTGTGGATTGCCGTACAGGCCAACAGATGGGAAAATTCGATCCTGAAATTCAGAACCTCGACCGACTACGATTCCGGCGGCTCCCCGGACTGGGATTGGCAGGACAACATTCTGTTGAAGCCCGATGATGCTTTTGCAGAAGAAGTAGCATCGAAATTCAAAGATCTGCCGGAAAATCATGCCGGTTGGGCGGAATACGCTCCGCTTTACGATGACATGATCATCGAAGCCAGCAAAGATCAACTGAAACGCAGCATTGGCTGGATGACCAGGATAAAGCCATTGATCCTGGAGAGCGGCCGCATAATTCTTCCTCTTTATTCGGATGGGCTCAATATGTCGATCACGGCAATTTCGGACGACGACGGCGAAAGCTGGAGAGCGGGCTTACCGATGGTCGGGCGCGGACCGATACAACCGGCCCTGGCCCAAAGAGAGAACGGCGACATTATAGCGCTGATGAGGGATAGCGGGGATCCTCCGGCAAGGGTTCACAGGAGCATCTCCACGGACAGGGGGGAATCCTGGAGCGCTTCTGAAAAAACAGATATCCCCAATACGGCCAGTGTCGAGCTGCTAAAATTGCAGGACGGCACCTGGGCTTTCCTGGGCAACGATATAACCGATGGCAGGTATCGCTTAAGCCTGTATTTGTCCGATGACGAGGGGGAAACCTGGAGTCGAAAGGTCCGGATAGAAGACGTCCCCCGGGGAGCCGGAAGCTTCTCCTATCCCTCCCTGATCGAAGATCAAAAAGGGAACCTGCATATGACCTATTCCCACCGAACCGGTGCGCACAATAAGTCGATAAAATATGTGGTCGTCAATCCGTCAAAGATTTAATCCGGAAAGTTCATGGAATTTTTCGCCCTCCGGGCCGATGAAGCATAAAACGCTCAAAAATGGCTCTGGAATTTTGACAGATTGAGATGAATAATCCGGATTAACCGGCTTCATACCGGAAAGCCCGAATATAATTGATTTTATTTTCACTTTTTAGGTTTGTATATTTGTATAATCATGTAAAACAAGGCTTTTATTGGCTTTTTAAGGTTTGCATTTGTATGATCTCATTCGGTAAAAAAATAGCGGCACTCAGAAAACGGATTTGGCCAAGCAACTCAACACATCTGTTTCTGTGATTAGCGGTACGAATGGAACGAGATGAACCCCTCTATTGCATTTATCGAGTTGCAAAATCTGCGCCTCATTTCATAGGTGCGGGCATGAGAGCGATAAACATTTTAATTAATCGTCCGGTTTAAAGAGAAACACTTGGCCGGATGATCAGGAATATTTCATACAATACGAAGGAACTTCGTCGGGAAATACGAGAAACCGTCGGAAAACCGTTTTCAATGATCAAGCGATTTCGGTTGAAAGGGAACGGCTCCCAGCGTTACGTGATTCTTGAAGCGAGCGATGAACTTTTCCAACTCATCACACGGGACAACAACGCGAATTTCTGTAACATCGAATTAAGAGAAAACGGCATCATCCTGAGATTCAGGTCAAAACTTGAGACCTTTGGCTGGATTTTACCTTATCGGTTGCTCAGTGTGTTCAAGTCCGAAAACAGCATAGCTATTTTTGCCGGTTCCGAATTCGTAAGATTAAAACCTGCCCACAACGCCACGTTGAATTTTAAATTTATCCGGAAACTTCTGGAGCTGAAATCGGAAAACCTTCTTCAAACATATGATTATAGTATTGAGAAATGAAACCGATATCCCAGGCAAGCTGTTCAGGGCAAATTTCATCGATAGCATGGTCGGCCGGCTTGCGAA
>JAKSDO010000100.1 GCA_022360055.1 Cytophagales bacterium
AAGTGATTCTTATCAGGTTGCTTTTTTCTTAAAATCAGAAATCCAATCAAGAAAATCACAATCGCTATTACGAACATTATCAATATCACATCATATCCCATTTTCTAATTTTAATGTTTGCAGTATCGCTGTTTTATATGGCACACAACGTTGAGTATATGCAAAGTAGGCGATTGCGTGCTTCAAACTTATCAAACCGTTACGATTTTGAAGCGGGTTACATCCCTTGAATTCACTACCATCACGCCTATTTTGTATATACATTGTGTGTTGTTCATTTCTTTAAGACATAAACATTATCGGTTTCTTTAATCAGCAAAGCTCCCTTATCAGGCAGAAACTCAAAAAAGTATCCAAATTGATAATTAGCGAAGTAATTCTTACTTATCCTAATTGTTTCAAAGGGGGATCCTTGAGTTTCTACAATTAACCTTCCGTTTTCAATTTCACATCTAACTTCAATAGGCATAGTGCCGGAAGCATAGTTTCCAGTAAACTCAGTTAGAGCTTCTTCACTTGATCTAATTCCGCTAAAATTGGGTAATGCGTAGTTCTGATCACTCAAAATGTGGACGACTGCCTTAATGATGTCATTTCTTGGATATCCAATTCCATTGGTACAATATGCTATCGATAGTTTGCTATTTGGAAAATGAATTAGAGTGGTATAGTATTCATTTATTCTCCCCTCGTGACCGTAAGCAATGTCAGATTCAAATTGAAACTTAAAAACTCCCGATCCATAATCCTGATTAGTGGAAATCATTTTCTTTAGACTTTCCTCTTCGATCAATTTGAAGGAAAATAGAGCATCTATAAACTTTAATAAATCTGAAGGAGTTGACACAATTACCCCTGCACCTAAATGATTCTCCGCTACATCCTCTCTCTGTATATCCCAACTTCCATTGTTGTATTTGTAAGATCTACTTTTCCGGGAAACCGTGTCAGCAGCAGTCTCATAATAGGTTTTTGTCAGACCTACTTGTGAAAGAATTCTGTCATTTAGAAGTCTTTGATAAGACTTGCCGGAAACCTTCTCCAGAATAAGACTGAGTAATAAAAAATTAGAGTTAGAATATTCATGCTGACTACCAGGCTCAAAAGTAGATCTGGTATTTGTAACTATATCCAGAAGCTCTTTCCTTGACTTTGCTTCATATTTCCATTTTTGGAAATCGGGTTCATCTGAATAATTGCTCAACCCACTGGAGTGATTCAATAGATTCTCTACACTTATCAGTTGTGCATTAAGGACTTCAGGAAAATATGTATTTATACGGTCATCAAGGTTCAATTGTCCTTCCTCGATGAGTTGAAAGATAAGAACAGCAGTAAAAATTTTAGTCACTGATCCAATTCGATAATAAGTTTCTTTGGCAGATTGAATACTATCACTCATTTGAGCATACCCAAAAGCATTTTGATATGAAATTTGATGGTTTTTGGAAATAGCAAGACTGCCCATTCCCAAATTATATTCTTCAAGTTCTGTGAATAAGTTGTCCAGCTTCATTTTGTCGATCTGCACAGTTTGGTGGGCCTGATTACATGAAGTGCAGCAGATCGTGCTAAATAGCAAGACAAGTATTGTAATTGGATTCATTCTCTATGATTTCAGAAATGACACATTGTGTGCGCCTCGAACGGTGAATATAGCTCATGAAATTGAGTGTTCCAAAGGGTGAAAGTCCCATACGCGCTGGCGTTCCCGATTTTGATCGGGACAGGCTGTGCCCGGAAGCGAAGCAAGCGGCAAGGTGGTTTGGAGTGATCCATGCGCTGAAGTAAGCCAGCCTGTGGTGTCTGTACTGACAAACAGGAACTACATATGGAGGCCATCAGGTCGGATGAGGTACCACATGCTGCCGAAGTCCAGCCCCTCAAAGTCCCATCCTCGGAACAACAATTACCATGTCGCGCCTAAGAAGAAAAGGTTACGAGAGTCTCTTGGATTATTACTCTAAATTCAAACCCGAGATTCAATGAACCGCCAAGTACGAGGCCCGAACGCTTGGTGGTGGGAGAGATGCACTCAATCAGTTACCGTTGGTTGAACCATCTACTCGACTACCCACAGTTATTCCTTAAATTGCTTCACTTATCCGAACATGCTTTTCTATTTCAGGTCGCCATTGTTCTTGATTTGACATTGTATCACAAATCTTCTCGTGAAAATAAACCTGATACCAAGTTTTCTTATGAAACACACAAACATTCTTATATACTTTCTCAGAATGTATCATCAATTTCATAATAAATTCTTCTTTAGGTTCTCTATGGTTATTTATTACTTGACTCAAACTTACGGGAGCAACATCAATATCTTTCGCAAAAGTACTTCTCTTTGAGTATATTGAATCTACATATAATTTTAAAAAATCTGAAAAATGATTATGATTATCATAAACCGGATGCTTAATATATTCCTCCATTTTCAGTTTCAATTGCAACAATTTAGCCTTGGTAATTTGGTCTTTTGAAAGGTTTTTCATCTTTCTTAAACGGGCTTCCATTAAAGTTGTAGCTTCTGATTCACGCTCCTTATTTGATTTATATCTTGAATCTATACCGTACTCCGTATCCATAATATTTTTTTTATTTTCACTCATTGTCGTATAAATTTATTAAGTCAATAATCTCAGGAACTTCTATGCTCAAAGTCATGCCTGTTATATTCATGTTGTATTTATCAATATAGTGCTGGGCGATTTGGCTTTTAGGTCTAAGAGAAACGCATGCTAGTTCTCCAAATTCACGAATTGCAATTTTTGCAACAAATGCAATTAAGTTTTCTGCAATTTTATCATATTTTTTCTCATTCCCTTTGTTTTCTTTTGAAACTGTTAAAAGCCTGATATGTATTCTCCATTCTTGAGGAATTCTTTCAATGGAGACAAGTCCTAAAATATCACTTGAACCTTTAGTCTGCAATTTATATACCTCTTGATTCTTCTCAATTTTCCAGTCAAAAAAGTACCTGTCTTTTCTTAAAGTTTTAAATTCATCCATTTCAACAGGCAATATATCTACCGAATGTTTTTCACCTGTTGATGTATCTATAATTTTCATACGATAAATATACTAAAAGTTTACATAAATTGTAAATTTCCAATATGTATTTTACAAATTACGGAAACTGGTTTCTAATTGTGGGGAACTTATTGCAAAAACAAATATCGTCAAAACATTTGTTTTCACTATCCGATTTACGGTGTTAGCTGTAGTCTCATCTGTTCTCAAATATATTTGTCCTTATGGATGTAATTACAGATTTTGTTAAGATTCTCAAGTTAAAACGCTACAGCAAAAGTACCATTGATAGCTATCGCGGTCACTTGCTATTGGCAAAATCTTATTTCGGAAATAAGACATTTAAACTGATTCGTGACGGGGCGTTGTTTGAATTCGTTTACCATCCGGTTTATTCGAAAAATATATCCGCTTCCTATTATGAACCTTACAATAAACCCGGAACAGGCCGCCTTCCCCTGAAGCGGAAGTAACTTCCGCGACATTTATGTCGTTTCCAGGCAGGAAACCTCTTCTGGCTTTGGTGCGGAACTAAGTTCCGTTTCTAACTTTAAGTTTGCAATATTCTATATCTAGTTCAATACCCAGGGTTGGGTATTCTTTAAAGAAATGATACGGATTTGAAGTAATGGATACTACATCTCAATCTCCACTTTCCCGGGCAGTGACTCCATGATCCTGGCAACCGCCTCGGCTCCGTACACATTGATCATGATAGAGGATAATTCATAGACCCGCCGACCGATCACGGAGCTGTACCACTCCTTGGCCGTGCGTTTGCCAAATCCACCGTCCCGGGCCTTCCGTCCGACACCCATGTCGATAAATTTGCCGTAGAAACGATAGTACAATTCGATGGAGCGGACATCATCGATGCCCCGGGCATTTACTTTGCCCCGGATGCTTCCTTTCAGTTCGCCCGAGCCTCCCACACCTTCCTTGATTAAGGACTCCCGGAGCGCTTTGATCGTGATGTCGAGCCATTTTTCGGCGGTGTGTTTTTTACCGGTCATGTTTTCCAGAGTTTTACTTTGCTCGGTCACAATCCCGAATCATTGATCGTAAAGATCACACTCTCCACCAGGTACTTCTGATAATCGATGAATAATTTGTTGCTCACATCGATGCTGAGCATATCGGCGGTATTGAAGCGGATCTCCCGCATCGCTGATGTAGTTGGCTTCTTTACCGGGCCACAAACAATAGCCGTCGTGGTGTTTTGAAGTAGGCACCACATATTTTGCACCTGATTTTTTAAACAACTCTGCCCACCCTTTTGCATCGTACAAGTCAGCTGTAAACATTTCCCCAAATTTGTAGTAGCTAAAGTTTTCGCCGTAGACCCTGTTGTGATGCTCCCTCGACTCGGGTATATGTTCCAACTGGTGCTGATACCACTCGGAATAAGTCCCTTTAGGCGACCAGGCCGGAACTGAATATGGACCCCAATGGATAAAAATTCCAAATTTGGCATCTGTAAACCATGCTGGCACCGGCCTTTTGTTTAATTCCTTCCAGTCAGCTTTGTACTTCTCCTGTGAAAAGCCAACATTCGCCAGCCCCAGGCATAAAACAATCAATACAAATGGTTTCATAATTATTGGGTTTTAGGTTTATTTTTTTCCGCATTTAAAAAACAAATGAGCAGATGCTTTCTTTTGTAAATAGAGTCCCGCAAATGCAATCAGCGATAAAAAACACATATGATAGTATAATCAATGGTATGCATGATTTAACGCTTTGCTTTATTGGTGTTTCATATATGTCTGGTAAACATTGAAAAATTCCATGCTTTGCCACCATTCGTAAATTTAACAAGACCCCTGAATCCGTCAGTTGACGTTCGGCACCCTTGTTGATTTTCCACTCATTAAAACACTATCTAAACGCCTCGTTACCTCAGTTCGAGCAATGCCCACACCGGCTTATGGTCTGAAAGATGTTTTTCCATTTCCAGGATTTCTCCATCAACAGCTCGAATTTTTGCCGGGTTATACATTATATGGTCAATTACTTCTCCGTTTCCGTTGTCTTCAGGTTTTAGTGCGTTGTGGGTGTTTCTTGTTGTACAGTCAATACCCAATTCTTTCCAACTTACATCCAAACCAATATCAATAAACATTTTATGGTAAGCATTCTGGCTATCTGCATTTATTGGAATAAAATTGAAGTCACCTGCAACAATAGCCAGTTCTGTATGTTGTTTTTCTTTTAGGTAGTTCACGAAGGTTTGCACTTTATTGGTGGTCTCGTCAATATGAGCCTGGTCTCTCCATCCAAACGGAAAATGAACCGAATAAACAACAAATTCCGTATTGCCTATTTTGGTTTTAGCCCGCGTTGCTGTATGAAGTGTATCTGCCATTAAAACCTCTTCGAAATCGTACAACGGAGTACGACTGGCAATGGTCTTATATTTGTCTTCGTGGCCAGCAGTTGAGTATTTTCCCACAACAACATGGTTTAAACCCATTGCAGAACCAACCTCTTTTGTCCAGTCTCCTCCCGGGGCTTCAGAAAAACAAACCACGTCAAAGCCATAGCTTTTTAGAGCTTCCCCAATTTCGCTGGCCGATGCATTTTTGCTGTATTCCACGTTATAAGCAGCAAGTTTAATTTGTGTAGCTTTTTCTTGTTTAACTTCCTTTTGTATCGATTTACTTCCACATGAAAATGCAAAAATTGCCGTTAAAAGAATAATAGTAGTTCTCATAGTATTAGTTTAATTTTAGTCCTCTTTAAATAACATAAAATTCATTTATCTCTTCTGCTGAAAGCGCTTTATCAAAAATCATTAACCGGTGGAAGTACCTACAGCCACCCCAAATATATTTCTGCTGCTCCAGTCACACTTTTCGTTTCAAGATCAATTCGTGTTGAGGATTGTTCAAAAAATTAATTTAAATGTTCTAACCTCAAATGGTTTGATGGAGAATTGCAAATCTCCTCCAACTAATTCAACTTCTTCAATCTCTTTTTCGAAAGGATCGCATTCAAAAGCCCGGATTATATCATGCATAAATGTGATATTTACTATCCCTCTTCTATTCTGATCTTCATATAGCCTAATAATTACTCCCTTGCCGTCTTCTGACCTTTTTACTGCAGAAAGGAGAACATGATCTTTATCGATATTCATGAATGAATTTCCTGATGATGGCAAATTATTGCCACTGTTTAGCGCTATTGGCAGGAGCTTATCATTCAACTCCCAGCTCCTCCTGGGTATTTGAGCTTCTCTCCATCCTCCTTTGTGAGGGCAGAGCGAATAGGTAAAAGCATGTTTTCCTAAATCTGCTTTGGGATCAGGATACCGTGGTCCTTTGAGAAGCGTAAGACGGATTACATTTTCAAGAATATCATATCCATATTTGCAATCGTTGAGGATACTTACTCCGTAATCACCCTCCGACAGATCGGCCCACATATGACCGCATACCTCAAATTTAGCCGCATCCCATGTGGTGTTTTGATGCGTAGGCCTTTCAATATATCCATATGAAATATCATAAGTTGCCTGCATGGCATTTATTGCTACCGGAAAGGCAACTTTTAATAATCGGTCTCTTTCCTGCCAATCAATCTCTGTTTCAAAATCTATTTGTGGTGAATGGTTATAAAGTATTATGTTTTGGCATATGCTGGATTTTCCGAATGACCGTTCCTGTCTGATTACAATTCGGGCAGGTCCATGCTCGATAATTCTTGAGCTTTCGACACCTGAAATATCAAATTCATTTTCTTTATACATTGGCACGATATCCCAGGCTGCATATTTCCCGGGCACATCTTCAAACAGTTGAAATTCATTTGCTTTTGATCCCTGCTCAACAATGTACCGTTCATTAGTTTTATCGTATAACTCAGCAATATCTCCTTCTTCATCAAATTGTAACCGGTAGAAACTGTTTTCTATTTTTCCTTCGTCAACTTCATTGGGTTGCTTTTCAGCAGGAGTTCCCTTTATTATTTTAATGGTAGAATAACCAACCGATGGTATTTTTTGCGCATATACCAATAATTCAAATACTCTATTATTTTGATGAATGATTTGGTATTCCAGTTCATTTCCAGATGGATCTAAGATTTTAAAAGGACCGGCAAATGGTATTTTTATTTTTACTTCTACGTAGTTATTCCTTTCCCAAGGCTGAAAATTAAATATGGCCAATACAATTGAATCGTCTGTATTGGATTCCACCTGGTCTTTATCAAGTATAAAATCAATTGAAGATTCGAGCGTATCCTTGCCAACTTGAAATACTTTCTTGTATTCCTTCATGGCATCGTGATATGCCTGATTGACATGCGATCCCGGTAAGATATCATGAAATTGATTCTTTAATATTAATTTCCATCCCTGAACTAATGTCCCGTTGCCACCCTGGTCACCAGACAAATATGCAAAGACTGAAGCCAATTCTGCATTTTTGTATAGAACCTCCGCTTTCCTGTTGTTTTTCTTGAGCCTGGCTTGTGTGGTGTAGGTACCACGATGAGTTTCGAGGTATAATTCATTCTTGAGCACAGAAAGTTTTGTGGTTTTTTGCTCCATTCTTTCAAACGCTTCCTGGCCATGCGTGAATGCTGATTCGGGTACACCCGGTGTATGCTTATATCGCATACCTTTAAGTATATCCGCTCTGTTCGGTCCCCCTCGCCCATCCGCATAGCCGTAATTGTATATTGCTTCGCTACACGCAATTTTCTGCTTGTATTCATTCCAGTTTGTCAGCATGATATCGGCATCTATCTTTGCTCCAAAGTGGGTTGCCGGCAAATGAACGAATATTTTTGAACCGTCAGGCCCCTCCCACCAGAAGGAATTGGCAGGCATTTCATTTGTATCATTCCAAATCACCGGCTTATTTGTAATCAGGTATTTATATCCTGTCCTTTTCAGAATTTGAGGTATAAACCATGAAATGCCAAATACATCAGGAAGCCAGCAAACGCTTGAGGCAGTGCCAAATTCATCCTTAGCAATCTTATGCCCATGATAAAGCTGCCTAATAAATGATTCACCTGAAATTAAATTACAATCCGGTTCAACATACATTCCGCCAATTACTTCCCATCGGTTATCCTTAACTTTCTGCTTAATGCCTTCATAGATTTCGGGATACAATTCTTTTAAATCTTCGTAAAGTTTTAACTGGCTTTGGCAGAAAAGATATTCCGGAAATTCACGCATTACATTCAGTGTGGTCGAATGGGTTCGTCCTATTTTGCGCTGAAATTCTTTGTAGTCCCATTGATATACCAGATCAAGGTGACTGTGGCCAATCATATTCAACCGGCCTTCAATTTTATATCTTCCGCTTTCATACACATGCTGTTTAAGGTAGCTAACGGCTTCTTTAAGGCTTTCACGGAAATTATCTGAACCGGACTCGAAATCAACAAGCGCCACTGCTTTTTTTAATTCATTGAAAAGAAATTGCACAACATCAGATGCTGCCTGGTTGGTAGCCACAATATCATACAGGCATCTGAAATCATAATAGGCATTTTCAACTTCTCTGTTTAAAACAGCTAATTCTGTCAGTTCAAATCGATGTAAATTGACAGGTACTTCCATTTCATTTACGGTTTGCTCAATTTGCAATCTATAAGTACTTCCGGATTTGAGCTTTTCATCCAGAAAAATTGTAGTATGCTTGGAATCCAGCCCGGCAAATGGTTTTTCATTTATCCGCAATAATCCTTCACCGCCTGGCTTTAATCTGAGTACACCATATTTTCCATCAAACTGCTCAGGGATTTGCAACACGCATCGAAAAAAGGCAGTATGGTTTTCGCCTCCCCAAACTTCGCTATTTCTATAGGCACTCCAATCTTCTGAAAGCCATTCATAGTTGCCTGGCCCATGATAAATAGCCTCCTTGATTTCCCAGTTTTCAATTGGAATTGATTGCTCAAAACGAAGTGCCTGAATCCTTTCTATCTGAACTAATAACCACTGCTGCGGAGAATATGCACTCCGCATTTTATCTTTAATTCTTACTTTATCCATGTTTAATAATTGATTTTCTAAGGTGAATAACTTCTCCTATCTAAGCTTCAACATCCTCCTTTGTTATTTGCACTTCTTTGCCCAGGTGTTTGTACCAGGTAAAATACAGCGATGTAGAGCTGATAACAAATACTACAAGGTAAATAACAAAGTTGTCCCATTTCTTCATCACAAGCATGATCCCCCCCATAAATAAGGATAGTTGCCATATTACAGCAATTACTGTTGATAGGATATCGCGATTATTTTCTTTGCTTATTTGTTTTCTGATGTGTTCGGGAAGAATTCCTTTTACTTTTCTCCACATTCCAAATGGCCTTGTTTTTGTATAAAAGTTTTCCAATACCTTTCGATCGGTCTCAGGGGTAAGGTAGGTACCTAAAATGCAGCCAACCAACGAACACGAACTAGAAATGATAAATGCATAATACTCAGGGATGTTTCCTCCGGCAAATTTGGTGAGTATGGCAGCTAATATACCGGTAAAGGTACCAATGGCATACCCATAACCATTAAAGCGGTGCCAATACCACCTGAATACCTGGGGAATCAACAACCCGGCACTAACGCCCATGGAAACCCATCCCCATATCTCATTTATATTGGAAACCGTAAAACTGAGAAGTAATCCAAGAACGACAACTAATATAGAAGATACCCTCGAATGCTTTATTAATGTTTTTTCAGACGCTCCGGGATTTATGTACGCCTGATAAATATCCTTTACCCAAAAAGCTGCTCCTGAATTTACCGTTGAATCAAAGGTTGACATGGCGGCAGCTATGAAGGCGGCAATTAAAATGCCTTTAATGCCTACAGGCAGAAAGTTATTGATTACAATGGGTAATACTAACTCAGGATCGGATATCACTTCGTTATGGATACCGAAATATATTCCCAACACAGCAAAAGATACAATCAAAGGCCATTTAAACATTAAAAACAACGTCCATAACAACGATAACAAACCTGTTTCTTTGTCGCTTTTCGCAGAGTAGTACCGCTGCACCATATATCCGCTTCCTCCACTACTCCCTTCAACCGTGATCTTAAAAAAGTAGAATGTGATCGCAATTAAAAATAAATTGTACATAGCGTATGAACCGGGCAGGTCCAGGGTGACAGGAGGAAATGCCCTGCTCCAATCGTCTAATGAGACATCAATGGTTTTAAAAGATCCATCCTGTAGAGGTACGGAAGTTTGAAATTGTGCAGGTAAGTCAACGGTGGTAAATGCAAGGTAGGTAACATAAAGAATGGCAAGAAATATCAAAATTCCCTGGAACACATCTGTCCACACCACACCGTACAAGCCGCTTGAAACGGTATAGATCATTGCCAGGGTGGCCATACCAAGCGCAGCAATTTTCCAATCAATCCCAAGAAATTCTCCAGCAAATTTTCCAGAGCCAATAGCAAATATGCTAATCATTGAGATCGTGAATATAAGATTGGCAACAGCGCTAATTAGCCTTGCTGCATCTCCCTGTCTCCCGGTCCCAAACCTGAAGTGCATCCATTCCGCGGTTGTCATCACCTGGGACCTTCGTATCCATTTCCCCATGTAAATCATAAAAAATGCCATAATGAGTACAACACCACCCCTGATTTCAATGAAAAATCCGACTGTGCCCAGTGCATAAACTAAGGCGACTCCAATCATGGTTCCACCAATATCAGTATTGGAAGCCATACCAGATGCTCCCAAAGCCCACCAGGGAAGTTTCCTGTTGCCAAGGAAAAAAGAATCTATACTACCAGATGCCTTTTTTTGTAAATAGAGTCCAACCAATACGATGAGCAGTAAATAAACACATATGATTATGTAGTCAATGGTATGCATGATTTATTCCTTTAGTGATTTATTATCCAGGTCAATAAAACTGTCAATCTTATAGCATCTGGTTTGTGATGTTTAAAGTCAAAAGTTTCTATGCTTATAATTCTATTCCTAAACCTATTCCAAAAATCAAGTCGTGCCTCCACACGTCAATGAAATTTCTGGATTGTACCAAGAGATAGATTAATGGTTCAAATCTCCCCTTTGCACCCTGAATCCCCATGTAGCTTCTTACCCGGTTTAATCGACTGAAGCTCACAAATATCTCTTCCTGTATGTAAGGATTTAAGTTTAGACTGGTAAAATCCCAGACGGGCATAATCCTGAGATCTGACCTGTACCTGAATTGTTCTTCTCCAAATTCAAATTTTCTATATTCAAATCTATGTCGGTTTCTCATATTCCAAATTCCTGCATTCATACTACTTGAAAACCGGATCATTGGTCTCGATTCGAATGTCCAGATGGAATCCAGTTTATAGAATTCCCGCCGGAACATACCTTCTACTTCAAACCATTGCCTGACTGTGTATTTTATTTTGCCTTCGACAAACCAATCGTAGTTGCCAATATTGGTATGGTATAAATTGTTAAATAGAATTTCGGCATACACCTTGTCTCCAAAATCATGAAAAAAGTAAACCTCCTGCCATATTTCCCTAATGCTATTTGGCTCTTCATTTGAGAAGGTTTCAAAATGGATAGAACTACAAACAAACATTGTCAGGAAAGTTTTAACACTCCAATTGATCACTTTGAAACTTATCCCATCTCTTCTACCCATCTTATTGCTTGATCAATTTCCTGGCTTCTGCCCCATACACGGAATTTACGCTGACAATATATACTCCACTTACTTGATTTGAAATATCAACACTTGCAAATCGTCCGTGTTGTCTGTGGCTTTGGATTACAATTTTACCCGCAAGGTCGGTGACAGAAATGTTAAAATCAATATCTGCTTTTTTACTGATTTGAGATTGTATCGGTTCCCACCTTACTATGGAGGCACAAACTAATGAGGGATCATGCTCTTTTAGCCTGTTAAAAAAATGCGGATATGAATTAAAATTTGAGTTTGCAAAACTATTGTCTTCAACGCCGTGCTTATTTTGCCAGACTCCGGTAAGCATATTCGACCAACCTGGCCCACTTGATGTAGTAGGGCGTGTTGTTGCTACGGGAGTAAAAGCACCATTTTCTATCAGTTTGTCTATATTAGGTGTAAATGCCTCAATTAAAGCATCTGGTCTGCAACCATCAATCCCAATAATTAATACCTTGTTTTCTTTTGCTTCAATCACATTTTGAAAACCCGCATTTAAAAGGAGAGCAGCAAATGATATGAAAAGCTTTTGGATCACTTATCTGGAAAAATACGGACCATGAACTGATTTGATAAGGTACTTATCATTTGAGTCATCTAGTACAATGACATGATATTCCTCTCCTCCTGGTTTTACTCTCACCAGTATATGCCCCTGGTCACTTTTTAACTGCTTGAGACGGCTTCCTATTACCAGGTAATTGGCTTCAAGCATGTTTGTAGCAAAAAGCTCACGATCACCTGGGTATAAATGAGTCGACAATAACCGCTTCAGTACTGCCGGTCCTGGATGATCAGATGACCAGACTGGCAATATATGTACCTGGGGCCTCAGTGTTCTGACAAAAAATTCATTTTGTGAATCTCTGTTCCCATGATGATTCACTACGTTTACCTCAACGGGGCCTACGGCTTTAGCAACTGGAGTTTCTATATCATTCCAGAAAGGTTCTCCCGGGTCAAGTACCCCCGGGATATCCCCACCGGTAAAATAATCAAATTTCCCATAGCTTAGCCGGATTGAAATGCTACATGGATTTTCGCCCGGTAATCCCGAATTAGTTTTCTTCAAGTCAGAGATCAATGGAAAATGATTTCTGGTATTTGTATGAACTCCCGTCCATACTTCTCCATTTACTGAAACATTTCTAATCTCAAAATCAGGAAACTTTGCGGGTTTATTACTCAATACCAGTTGATCACTTCGCCCGGCTTCAAACATGTCAACTTTCATTCCTGAATTTTGTGTATGCCATTCAGTAAACTTCAAATAGTTATCGACCATGTCATTTTCAATCGGTTCTGGATAGTTATATTCCGGCCATCCCCGATCCAGGATGGTCTTGATATTGATGTGATCTCCGATGGTGGTTATGCCTGTTAGCTTATAATCTCCATTTTTAGAAATTTTACTCAATTCAGATGGTTCCCCCATGTGATCATCATGAAAGTGAGAGATAATGGCATAATCGATAGATTCTGAAGGCAGGCCTTTCATTAGCATTTTAAGATAATGAACCATCCATTCCCCAGGCGATCGACTATGATCAGGTTTTATCTTCGCTGTTCTCGGACCAACATTCCTGGGAATAGTCAGGTTCAGTTCACCAGCATCAAAAATCATTGTGGTGCCGTCGGGAAGAATAAAAAATGCACAATCTCCCTTTCCTGTATTTATTTGGTGAATGTCCAAATAGCCCTCCTCCCATGCAGGCAATTTCTCTCCGATAATCTGAGCTTTTAGTGGACCTGCAGTCCCACTGATTAAGGCGAGGCTGCACACAATTAGCATGAATGCCTGTTTATGTTTATGAATACGATTGCTGCTCAACTTTAATTATTTTTTTGAGAGGAATAATTTGTCTTCGGGAATGATTTGCTTTGGTATACCAGGACCTTTGTAGTACGCATCCAACCAAAAGCCACCAGCTTCATTGAAATACTCTATCTCCAAAAGGGCCATACCGCTTTTTAATTCAACAGTTCCTGACCGTTGAATTGCTCCGTGACCACCATCATTGTCCACGATTAACTCATTGTTGATGTAAAGCTTGCTTCCATCATCCGAGGTTATGAAAAAAGTGTATTCTCCATCTTTATCAATTTCTAAGTAGGAGCTATATCTAATCGCGAATTGGTTGGATCTATTGTTTATATTGCCAACCCTTATTTGATGTCGCTTGCCTTGCATTATAGGTTTAAGTGTTCCAAATACCGGTAAAAAATGCCACCCCTCTCCTTCATAATATTTAAAATTCACTCCATTATTATTCCCGGATTTCACTACCCTAAAATATCCAGTGGCAGTTTCACTCACTTCATTGTTTTTACCAAAAGATTTTGCCAGGACTACAGTAGTGGAGGATAATTGTTCCGGTCCTGCATACAGTTTTGAATCCTTAGTTGGTTCACGGCCATCCAAGGTATATCTTATCTCTACATCCCCGGCAGCTTCAATTCTCAGCTCAGCCTTTTCATCAATAAACAAGCCTCCCGCCGGTTCATATAGGTTGGCCTTAGGAATGATTACCGGCGCGGCAATTTTAACTGCTTGTTTACCGAATGATGGTGGATCCGGGAATCCGGCAAATGCGCTTTTTACGGGCTTACCAATCCATGCGTATGGTTGCTCAATACCTAAGACAAAAGCTACTGTTGAAGCATTATCATATTGATAAACATTATGCTTAATCAGGTTAGCCTTTTTAATATTTTTTCCGGAAATGATGAATGGGATTTCTACTTCATCTAAGGTTTCTCCTCCATGACCATACCCTATACCGCCATGATCGGCTGATACAATAAAAATTGTTTCATCATAAATAGCAGCTTTCTTTGTTGCTTCAACAATTTCTCCGATTAGGCTGTCTGCTTTTTCAACGGATCTATAATATGGCTCGGTTTTGTGCCCATCATGATGACCGGCATGATCTACATGATCTAAATGCACGAATAACAGATCCGGCTTTTCAGATGTAATGTAATTGACCGCTAGCCGGGTAGTCACATCTTCATTTTCACCATTTTTATCATAATCCAGTATACTGCGTTCTATTAACCGGCCAAACCCACCCCAGTGATAAATGGCGCTTATTTTCAAATCAGGATTACTGGCATGTGCCACACCAAATATTGTGGGAAAAATATCTTCGTCTCCTTTTGATGCCGGAGGTAAAATATATGTATCTCGCTCCCAACCGTTTGAGGTAACCCCGTGTTGTTCCGGACCTGCACCGGAAACCATCGTTTTCCAATTTGTACTACTGCTCGTTGGTAATACTGCCCTGGCATTTAAGGTATAAGATCCTTCGTCCATGAGCTTATCCAACACCGGAGTTGATGCATTTAAGATCCCATCCGGGCTCATTCCATCAATACCAATTACAATGACATGTTTTGCCTGCCGATCCAAATTTTCATCAGTAATTCGACCACATGAAAACTGTATCACAGCAATAGTCATAGCCCATATCACAACCGTTATCCTGTTTTCCATATTAAAACTTGATTTGTCCGGCTCTTAAACCAATGTGATGTTAAATCATCGCACTTTGTTGCCGGTATTGGAAACAGGAAGGCAAGATTGCCTTCCTGAATAAATTATTTAAAAGACTGTGTATCTAGGGAGCTATTTTCTTCAGTGTAACCGAGTATTCACCAGTTCCGGAAGTTCGGCCACCTTCATCTCCTTCATATATAAATGTAACCCTGATTTCAGAAGCTTCCTTGACTACCTGTATCACCGTAATTGGGACTACGTTAGCAAGAGTTACAATTTCGAATTTATCTCCTTCCCAATTCCAGCTTCCCTCATTGCCTGTACTAAAAAAATAATCTGCTCCGCTTGCACTAAAATCACTTGGATAATAATCATCGGTAATGCGAAACTCTAATATTAAATCATCCAACACTCCTTCGGTAGTGCCAAACGGCAAATCAGGATCGGAAGCCTGCCCCCATTTTCCTCTCATTGATACTGATGCAGTTTGTTCATCATTTAAATTAATAGGCCCTTGTGGATCTCCTTTTTCATCACATGAGGATATACCATAAAGAAAAATCAACAACACAAGACCTTTTATAATTAATCTTATTGATTCCATTTTTTTACTGTTTAATAGTTTAATATACCACCTCACTAATTAAGGATTAAGCGCAATGATTTGCTATATCCAGCAGATTCAAACTTGTAGATATATAAACCTGCCGGAATGCCGGATATATCCCACTGCAATGAATTATGCCCTTGCTGACTTATCCCATTTCTCACTTCCTTAACTAAGTTTCCCATACCGTCATACAAAGTGATCCTGACTCTGGAAGTTTTACTTAGATAGTAAGATATCGTAGAGATTCCGTTACTTAAGGGATTTGGATAGGTAATAAAATACTGTTCCTCATCTTTTAATAAGTCGTCAACAACTTCAAGTACAATTTCACTTTCTCCTTCGCCAATTCCTGTTCCTTCATCATTCGCATACATCTCGGCAACTTCATCATCGGTTATGACGCGATCCCAAACACGAATATTATCTAGCAATGCTGCAAAATCATCTCCGTAAGCACCAGTACCATCCTGCATGATTGTCAGCGGCAATCCTGCCCCGCTCAAACTTCCGGGAGCAAGCGTTAGATCTTTTGAATCCTGGGCTTCATCTGTTTGTCTTAGTTCTCCATCGAAGTACACATTTAGTGTAGCATCGCGATCAAAAGCTACTGCCACAAAATGCCAATTGCCATCTTTAAGGTTTGGGGTTTGATTATCATCCGCATCCCAATCCAATCTTCCGGTACCATCTGCGACATTTACAGTCCACATATGAGCTGAAGGATCATCCGCGCCATCCAATCCAATCTGGAATCCTGGATTACCCCCACTTCCCCAATCTTTATTTCCAAGGATTACCGGATCTCCTGGTGTATCAATACTTGGGTTTATTCGAATCCAAAATGCCGTACTAAAATCATTCGTTCCGAAATCAAGTTTAGGGTCTAATGGAAATTGTGCGTGAGCAGTTGCTGGGAACATGGCAACATCTCCCCGGTCAGGATCTTTGACAAAACGAGTTGCCTCACTTCCTTTATCCACTGCATGAATGTTGTTTCCACTGTAATCATAAAGGCTATTATTTAACGGCAGGAATACAATCGATTCATATGATTTGTCATCAGGATTATATATCGCTGCTACTTCTGCCGCCGTAATAACTTTGTTATTCCAGATCCGGATATCGTCAATACGAGCTTCAAAATCATCACCGTATGCACCTGTTCCATCCTGCATGATGGTTAATGGTAAATTGGCTGCATTTAAATCTCCCGGAAGCAAGGTGAGATCTTTGGAATCCTGTTCAGGATCTGATTGCCTTAAAATTCCATCGAAATAAACATTCATGGTTGCGTCCCTGTCGAATGCAACGGCCACAAAATGCCAGTTTCCATCCTTTAAATTTGGTGTTGAATTATCATCCGCATCCCAGTCGATCCGGCCGTTGTCACTGCCGTCGGATACATTCACTGTCCACATGTGCGCTGCCGGATCATCAGCCCCATCCAAACCTATCTGAAAACCGGGATTTCCTCCACTTCCCCAGTCTTTATTTCCCAGGATCACAGGGTCACCACCAACAGGAACATTAGCACTTATTTTTACCCAGAAAGAGACGCTGAAATCATTTGTTCCAAAGTTCAATAAACTGTGGTCAGGGAATTGGGCATGAGCCGCTGTTGGAAATTCAGCCACCAAACCCCGCTGTTGATCTTCAACAAAAATCACATCTTCAGTACCTGCATTCGTTGCATCAACACCATTGCCACTTTCATCTTTCAGGTTTTCATCCAGTGGGAGATATACATCTGCTCCAAAGCTAAGATCGCTGGCCGGAGCCGCTTCTTTGTACTTGTACATATTGTAGATCTCCAATGGAGAAACAACAGTCCCCGCCCACACTCTTACATCATCCAACAACGCTTCAAAATCATCGCTGTATGCGCCGGTACCGTCTTGCATTATGGTAATGGGAAGATTAGCCGCGCTGATATCTCCCGGAGCCATTGTCAGGTCTTTTGAATCCAACTCAGGATCAGTTTGCTTCAATTCACCATCAAAATACACATTCATTGTGGCATCCCTGTCATATGTAACCGCAACAAAATGCCAGCTGCCATCCACAAGATTTGGTGTGGCATTGTCATCTGCATCCCAATCCAGTCTTCCGGTTCCATCAGCAAAATTCGACGTCCACATATGCTCATTAGCCGGATCATCCGCACCATCCAGTGCTATCAAGAAACCAGGATTTCCACCGCTACCCCAATCTTTGTTGCTCATAATGGAAGGATCTCCTCCCGGAGCATTATCGACCTTGATCCAGAATGCTAGACTAAAATCACCGGTCCCAAAATTCAACATCGGATCCAATGGTAATTGAGCGTGAGCAGCTACAGGAAATCTCGCCACTGCTCCCCGTTCTGCATCCATTTCAAAAACAGTAGCTTCGCTTCCTGCATCTATTGCATTCAATCCATTTCCACTGGCATCATTGAGATCAGTGTCCAAGGGCAAATACACATCCGCCGCATATGATTTTTCAACACCAGGTTGAGCGTTCATGGATTGAACTACTTCTCCTGCACTCAGCACCTTACCATTCCAAACCCTCACTTCATCTATATATGCCTCAAAGTCAGCACTATAAGCACCTGTGCCATCCTGCATGATCGTGATCGGTAAATCGCCGGCACCAATATCACCAGGTACCAGGGTCATGTCTTTTGAATCTAATTCCGGATCGGTCTGTTTTAATTCCCCGTCAAAATAAACATTCATGGTGGCATCGCGGTCATAAGCTACCACAACGTAATGCCAGGTACCGTCAACCAGATTTGGCGTTGCATTGTCATCGGCATCCCAATCGATCCTGCCCGTTCCATCAGCAATGTTTGATGTCCACATATGTTCATTACCAGGATCATTGGCTCCGTCCAGGGCAATGAGAAACCCCGGATTTCCTCCACTACCCCAATCCTTATTACTTAATATAGATGGATCACTTTCCGGCGCTTCATCCACTTTTATCCAAAAGCCAACACTAAAATCACCGGTACTGATGTCCAATGAAGGATCTAAAGGCAGTTGGGCATGTGCATCTATTGGGAAATGGGCTACCATTCCGCGATCCGGATCATCAACAAATTTGGTTGCTTCTAAGCCAGCATCAGTTGCATGAAGTCCATTACCACTTTCGTCGTTCAAATTTCCATTGAATGGAAGATATACATTCGCACCCATTACTACATCCTGAGCTGGATTCAGGCCATAATTTTTCAGGTTAGTAACTTCATCTGCTTCCAACACCCGAGCATAAATATAAATCTCATCAACGAATGCTTCGAAATCATCTCCATAAGCTCCTGTTCCGTCCTGCATAATTGTAATAGGCAAACCAGCCGCAGATATATCACCAGGTGCCATGGTTAGATCCTTAGAATCCAGCTCCGGATCTGTTTGTTTTAACTCTCCATCGAAGTATACATTCATGGTAGCATCCCGGTCATAAACAACTGTTACAAAATGCCATGAACCATCGACAAGATTTGGAGTTCCATTATCGTCTGCATCCCAATCGAGACGCCCTGTGCCATCAGCAAAATTCGATGTCCACATGTGCTCATTAGCGGGATCATCAGCACCATCAAGTGCAATTAGGAATCCGGGATTCCCTCCGCTTCCCCAATCTTTATTGCTCAGGATTGAGGGATCTCCTCCCGGTGCATTTTCAATCTTGATCCAGAATGCCACACTAAAATCTCCAGTACCAAAATTCAGCTTTGGATCAACCGGTAATTGTGCATGTGCTGCAGTTTCAAAAAACGCAACCATGCCTCGTTCGGAATCACTGACAAAGGCAGTTGCCGCACTACCTGCATCTGTAGCATTTAGTCCATTTCCGGAATAATCATTCAAGTTTTGATCTAATGGAAGGTAAACCGTTGGGTCCTGACCAAAGGCCCACTGACCTCCAATAGTCAATACCAACAGTGCTGTAAATATATTTTTCATTTGATTTTACAATTTAAGTTTAGAATTAGTCTACGTCCCACCACACTCGTGTTTGCGTATTATCAGGTCCTTGTCGCTTTACAGCTACATCGTAGTTTTCCCGATTCAGGTTTTGCTCAGATAGTGGGTAAAGGTGACGCACCGGCACAAATCCAAGACTATTAGGACCAGCTATTATCTCCGGCACACCCGTTCTTCTCCAGTGAGACCATGCTTCAAATCCATTGTTAAACAACGCGATCCATTTCTGGTAATAGATTTTTTCCAACTTCTGCTGTTGAGTACCATCATAATTAATGGGTTCTTGCTGATAATAGGATGGATCTGGGATCACATCAGCTGCTGTTGGGAATACAAACTTGTCAGGAATTCTGCTTGCCCAATAGGCAAAATTGCTTTCCATACCCGTTGTGTAGAATGCAGATGCATCGGCCGGTATCCATCCTCGCTCAGCGGCCTCCGCTAGAATAAATTGCAATTCCGAATAAGTCATCAAAAGTGATTGGGCTGCAGTAGGAGATGACATTTCAGCATCAAATGTAATGGACGCCCACAATAAACCAGGTTGAGACTGATTTGCCTGACCACCATTATATTGATCCTCATTGGCTATCCCATTGGGAACACCAAGATATTCAGGATTACTACCTCCCATTGTTGCTGGTGTGGCCTGAGCAAACACATACAATCTAGGATCATTGGTCGCTTTGAATCTTTCTACCATTGGTTCGGAAGCCCTTGTAGTACTTCCATAGTTGGTAGCTCGATACCTTGGGAACTCATTACCCAATTGATCCAAATATTGTAGAGTTGCATTATCATCATTGCTCCCAAAAATTGGATACTTTGTTGGGTCTGAATAAATAGATGCGATATCCTGAGAGGTTTCTTGCACACCAGAAATTCTCAATAAACACCTAAGTCTAAGAGAATTAGCGAATTTTTTCCATTTGAGGACATCCCCATTATACAGGATATCTCCGGTTACTACTCCGTTATCCATAGACAGCATATCATTTGCTGCAGCCAGATCACTTATAATTCCCTGGTATATTTCCTGCTGAGTATCATACTTAGGAAAATTGATATTGTTTTTCGCCTGTATCGCCTCCGAATATGGAATTTCGCCATAAATGTCAGTCAAATTCTGAAACATAAATGCCCTTAAAACCAGCGCAATACCTTGATAATTTAGGTTCTCTTGCTCTCCCGCGATTTCATACATCGTATTCACATTCCGCATGTGACCATAGAATCCCCATAGAAAATAGTCGGAAGCATCTGAAGGAGTCCAATCAAATGCACTCACAAATTGATTGGCCAAATAATCGGCAACCACATTACCTCTTCTCCATGAGCCTGTATAGTAGTCGTCCATCGATTCGCGAATGATTGTTGGCAGAAGCAAACCCGGACTTGTTAATTGATCAGGTGCATTCGGGTTGGTATTGATCTCATCGAAATCGTCAGTACAAGAACTAAAGACAAATATTAGTGAGAAAACCGACGCTATTGATTTTCGAAATATCTTTTTCATGTTGAAATGCAATTAGAAGTTGAAACTTAAGTTGAAACCCCAGCTCCTTGTGGATGGAAGCGACATATTTTCAAATCCCGGGGCTAGTCCTCCGCCAGTCGGGACAACAGCAGTCTCAGGATCGAAATGCTGATTATCAGTCCATAGGTATAAATCCCTACCTACGAATGACACCCTGATATTTCTAAATCCTGAATTACCAAGCAGTTTGTTAGGTAAGGTATATCCAAGTGCCACCTCTCTCAGCTTCACAAAAGAAGCATCGAACAGTTGAGACTCTGAATTATGGTCATGATACCTTTTATAATAATTTCTAGCACTCGTACCATAAATACCTTCACTTGCGGTACCATCAGTGCTGATCAAGTTCTGCTGATATCCAGTGATATTGCCGGACTCATCTGTAATTGGTGCAGCTCCGGCATGATAGTAATCACCATCATATTCAGCGCCTGGCTCTCGCAAGGAACGCTCAATGGCAGACTCCTGAAGTTGGCCGGCTCCCATTGCTTTATTATAAAATCTGGAAATAAACTTGCCTCCCTGTCTTGTGTCAAAAAGTACATTCAGGTATAATCCTTTGTATGAAAATGAGTTAAGAAAACCACCAATCCAATCTGGATTGTAGTTGCCGAGATATATGGGGTTTGTTGTCTTAATTGGCAAACCATTGGTTCCAATGATAATTTCACCTGCCATTGGGCCTTCTTGAACTCGTTCAAATCCAGGTCCGTACATATCTCCCATTCTGCCTCCAACTCTTGCTTCTACAGTAGCTTCTTCACCAGGGCTTGAAATCACATAAGAATCAATATCATCAGATAATTCGACTACCTTGTTAACATTTCTGGCATAGTTAATTGTCATATCCCACCGGAAGCCATTGTCCAAAGCAATTGGTGTTGCGGTCAGCATCACTTCAACTCCTTCATTGGTAATTTCACCAGCGTTGATCACTCTTGAATTATACCCGCTGGTTTCTGTAATGGGGATTGGCAGGATCTGATCTTTTGTACTGATGTAGTAGTATGTGAAATCCAATCCAAGACGCTGCTCGAAAAATCTTAAATCAAGTCCCAATTCGTAAGTGGATACAGATTCAGGCTTTAATTGAGGGTTTTTCAATTCACTTGACTCAGAAACTGCCAATACCGATCCCCATGGTGCCTCATAATTAAATGTATTGAACAAATTATATGGACCAGTGTCATTACCAACCTGAGCGACGCCTGCACGAAGCTTAACCATATCAATAGCATCTGGCATTTCAAATAGTTGATCAAAAAGTATACTGGACGAAACTGAAGGATAGAAATATGAATTGTTTTCCTCAGGCAATGTGGATGACCAGTCATTCCTACCAGTAACATCCAAGAAAACAGCATTATTCCAGTCCATCTGAATCAGGCCAAACAAGCTATTGATTCTTTTCTCGTAAACGTATTCATTCACCTCTAAAGGTGATGCATAGTTTGAAAGGCTATAAACTCCAGGAAAGTTCAATTCTGGAGCGACGGTTGAGACATTCCTGCCTTTTTGGTCCATCCTATTTCCACCAACTGATGCGATCAATCCAAATTTGCCTTCACTTTTCATATCATATTTAAAGAGGAAATCTGTATTGCGCTCTTCGAAATTGACATCCACTACCTCGTATCTTCCATTTTCTTTTCCAACAGTGCTAACTGCATGTTTTATTGGACGATGATCATAATACCAGTCAGTTCCAGACCGAACCATCAGACTGAAATTGTCATTGAAATCATAGGTCAAAGCAATATTCCCAAATATTCGATCCTTCTCCTGTGAGCTTGTGTTTTCAAATTGATAAAAGAATGGATTGTTATGATTTTCTCCATAGTTGTACTGATACTGCTGAATCCCTTCCAATCCAGGCTGCCAGTAGTCTCTCATACTATTCATATTCACCTGTCTGCCCATCCATAGTATGAAGTACATTGGAGTATTTCGACCATAACCTTGATCAGGTCGGTTGGTACTCTTTGTTTTCACATAATTGAACTTGACATCTGCTCGGAATTTATCGGTCAAATTATAGCTGGTATTCAACGCTATGGTATTTCTGTTCAAGTTGTTATTTGGAGTGACCCCTTTTCTGTCAAAAAAGGTATATCCCAATCTAAAATGGCCTTTATCATTGGACCCTGTTAAATCAACGTTGTTGATCCATGTCTGGCCCAGCTCGAAAAAATCATTGACATTGTCAGGGTTTGATACCCATGGAGTAGGAATAATATCCCCTCGATTTGTAAGATGTACATCCGCCCCTCTCATACCTCCCGTGGTAGGAGAATCAAATTGAGCCCTGTTTGGTCCCATATTCAATCTTGGTCCCCAACTTTCATCATAACCATCAAACACCCCATTGGGATATAGGTCGATGTTTCCCTGGTATCCAAAGTTTGACCCTTCAAAAAGTCCGCTGGATCCCTGACCAAATTCATCTTGAAATTTTGGCATAACCAGGATATCTTCAAAGGTGACCGTAGAATTCACAGAAATGCCAAGGCCAGTAGATTCTTTGCCTGATTTTGTAGTGATGATGATTGCTCCTTTTGCAGCTCTCGATCCATAAAGCGCAGCTGCCGCAGGGCCTTTCAGCACATTTACACTTTCGATATCTGCGGGATTAATATCAGCAGCATCATTACCATAGTCTGCCATGGAGGTATTAAAGATATTGTTACTAATCGGCACACCATCAACAATAAATAAAGGCTGGTTTCCATTCTGACTTAAGATGGATTCCCCCCTCAAGATTACCCTTGAAGAACTACCAACACCAGCATTTGTCCGGATTTCTAAACCTGCTACCTTGCCTGATAAAGCATCGGTGAAATTTGAGACCTTACTTTCATTAATGATCTCGCCTTCCAACTCCTGGGTGGCATATCCCAAGGATTGCTTTTCTCGCTCGATACCCAATGCGGTCACCACAATTTCTTCCATCTGCGTAACATCGGGAACCAAATTTACATCGATAACGGATTGGGTACCTACAGTAATCCTTTCTGTAACGTATCCAACATAAGAGAATATCAACACGCTTTCTTCATCAACTACTTCCAGGGTATAGTTTCCTTCAATATCAGAAATAGCGCCTGAAGAAGATCCTTCCAGCAAGATGCTAACACCAGGCAAAGGCTCTCTGGACAAATCATCTATAATTTTACCAGTAACAACAGGTGCCTGTTGCTCAACCACTGCTGGTTCCGAAGGCCCTCCCTTTTTACGCTTAATCACATAAATGTTACGGTTAATCCGCTTGAAATTAAATTGAGATTGTTCTGAGATACTAACCAGCACATTTCTCAGGTTTCCTTTTTTTACCTTGAGATGAATGCGTTCTTTTGACCTTGCAATTTCATCGGAATAGGAAAATGTGAAATTTGTCTGACTTTCAATGCTTTTAAAAACATCATGTAATTTCTCTGATTGTGCATCAATAGAAATATGAATTTCTTCCAGACTTTGACCGGTAGAATAGTTAGCAAGCAACAATTGTGCTGCTGACACATTTACAAGAAAAATATAAAACAGATATCTTGATGTAAACATCAATTGCTTAAATAAAATTGTCTTCATAATTTTGAGCTATTGTTATTAACAATTAATTATTTCCCGATCAGCAAATCGGGAACGTAGGTCCGAAACTGTTGGCGCAGCTTTCGGACTTTTATTTCCTGCCTCGCAGTAAATTAAGGTTAGGTATACTTTTTCTATATCATTCTCAGTGGTTTAGGTGGAACATCTGGTGTTTTTTATTAATATTTTGTTGTCATTGATAAATTCATAATCAAATTCAAAAATTAATTGGAGGCCAATCAACACTGTTTCCAGATTTTCATTTTCATATCTTGACCTCACCATACAATGACGTATTGCATTTCGGTTGACATCTATTGAAACATTATAGTATCTTTCCAGTATAAAGAATGCCTTATCCAGGCTAATCAAATCAAATTCGATAAATTCATTTTTCCA
>JAKSDO010000222.1 GCA_022360055.1 Cytophagales bacterium
CAAATTGGATAAATTGAATATCTCGACAGGCAGGCTTGTCAGACCGCCTCCTGCTATTCTTAAATCGAGCAGGCCGGTTAAATTGCCGATCTCCGGGGGTAAATTCATAGAATCACTGCCATCCATATGTAAGTCTAATAGACGCAGGTTGGACAGATTACCTATTTCCGGCGGAACTTCAAACATTTGATTTGATATTAAAAGAAGGGTATCCAGCCCAGATAGATTTCCGATCTCCGGGGGGAGGCTGGTTAACTGGCTAAACCATAACCACATTTTTCTCAGGTTTGACAAGTTGCCGATCTCCGGGGGAAGATCTCCGGGCAGATATCTGAACAAAAAAACAATCTCTGTAACATAACCGTCCGGATCCAGGGTAATCCCACCCCAGGTGCTCATGTCGTCCGTAAACTCCCCGTTTACCTTCCATTCCATACCCGCAGGGAGCGACCAATTGTCCCCGTCGTTGTTGTTGTACAGGGCGATCAGCGCCTCTCGTTCTTTTTGAAGCACGGTATCGCGAAGCGAATAAACATAGATCGAATCAAACTGCTCGTACGGTGAGTTGCCCGACTGATGGAAGGAAGATAGCCGGTACGCATAGCTTAAACCGACCTGTGTCCCGGTATCCAGGTAGCTGACCACATCCGAGGCCACACTGTCCAGCCAGACAAACCCGGCCCCGTTTTCATTCCGTTCGATAATAAACCCGTCTTCGTTATCCGAATTGTCTGTCCAGGTGAGCTCCACATGGTTGGGCAGGGTGAGCCCGGCCACCAGGTCCGAAGGTGCCTGCGGCCCCTGCGTGGACTGCCGGTCGTAGATCGCACGGACCTCCGCCCTGCTCAGGGCCCGGTCGTAGATCTGTACCTCATCGATGTTCCCGTCAAAGTGACGCTCGTAGAAAAGCGAGCCCCCCACCAGCACCGGGTTCGAAAAATGCAGCATCGTCCCCTGAACCGCCGCATAGGCTGTGTCCACCTCCCCGTTGATGAAGAGCCTTGCCGAGTCCCCGTCATAGGTGGCCGCAGCATATACCCAGGTATTCAGCGGAAGCTCCGATTTTGACGGGTACTTCACCAACTGGTCCGTCAACCCGATCCGCAGGTGAAGATACTTGTCCCCCGTCCCTTCCACCAGCATGGCATAGCTGATGTTCGGGGAGCCCTCCTGAAGGCCCTTTGTGATGATCCGCTGGTCGTTCTTATAGCTGTTCAGGTAGACCCACGCCCCCAGCGTGAGCTCCGAAAGGTCCAGGCCCGGATTGTAGTCCACCGCCAGGTAATCGTCCACCGCATCGAAGGCATATGCCGAATCCGAAGCGCCAAAGCGGTCCGCCGTACGGGAAATACCTCCCTGCTCCGAAACGGTTTGCCCATAGTTCGACCGGTCCGCCGAACCGCCCGCAAACGGGAGGTCCAGCAACAGGTCCGGATCCAGGGGCAGGTGCAGGGTAACGGATTTTTCATTGCCGTACCCGGAATTGCCCGCCGTATTGAAGGAAGCCAGACGGTAGGTATAGCTGACCCCCATGGCCACAGTGGCGTCCGTATACGAGGTCACGTTCACACCGATGCTGTCCAGCAGTGTGTAAGCGCCCCCGCTCTGGCTCCTTTCCAGCAGGAATCCCTGTTCATTATTCGAATCGTCCACCCAGCTCAGCCCGACCGAGGTGTCGGCCAGTGCCGATACATACAGGTATTTCGGAGCATTGGCCGGCACCGGCTCGTGGTAGGTCAGCTCCAGGTAATCGACCACCTGGTAATACCCCAGGGCTAGGATATGAAGCTCATAGGTCCCGGCCGAATCGAAGTAAATGTTCCCGGCTTCCATCAGGCCCCAGTAGGAGGTTCCGTAGGCCGACTCCGGGCCCGTGATCGTCGAAGTATCCCCCACAAAGACGATCGGACCGATCCCCGGGATGTTGAATTCATAACCGTCGGGCCAGAAGACATCCGGCCCGGCGGCGCTGCCGCACCGGAGCCACAGCCCGAGGTCGTAGGTGCCGGCGTTGGGCACGGTAAAACCAAAGGAGATCTCATCCCCGGAATCAAAGACCTTGACCGCCTGCCCGTTGCTATTGACCGGGCTGGATCCGACTCCCACAGCGCCATTCGAACCCACGTCACTAAGGATTATGAAATTATCTTCGATCTCGTACCTGACAGTGATCTCACTTACATCGACGGTATCGGAATTGCTGTATCCCGAAGATCCGCCGGAATTAAATGCCGACAGCCGGTAGATGTATTCATTGCCGAGAAGGGTTGTTGAATCGATGTAGCTCGTGCTGTCGGCTGCCAGGCTGTCCAGGTACTGGAAGCCGGCCCGGTTGGTGTTCCGTTCTACAACAAATCCGTCTTCGTTGGAAGCGTTGTCCTGCCAGGTGAGCTGCACGTGCTGCGGAAAGATGACCGAGGTGTTCAGACTGCCGGGAACCCCTGGCAGGTCCCCCAGGGTGTAGAGCTCCGAGATCTCCGAAGAAGTCAGTGCGCGGTTGTAGGCATACACTTCGTCGATCCGGCCGTGAAAAAAACGGGTATAACTCACGGACTTGCTCATATACAGGGGAAAGTCGGTGCCTGTGATCAGGCCGGTGGCTGTTTGTTCGGTGTCCGGTACACCATTGATGTAGATCTTCATCTTGCTTCCGTCGTAGGTTGCTGCCAGGTGGGTCCAGGTATTCAGGGGAACGGCGGTGCCGGAGGTCATTTTCAGATAGGTGCCGTCCAGGGTCAGGCGGAATTGTGGGTATTTGTCATCGGTGCCGCTGAGCAGCAGGGAATACAGGTATTTGGGATCGGTACTCCGTTCCCGGGACAGGATCCGGGCGTCATTTGTATAGCTGTCCACATAGATCCAGACGGACAGGGTGAGGTAGTCCACATCCAGGGAAGGGTCATCGGCAATCTCGATGTTGTCGTCCACCCCGTCGAACTGGTAGGCGCTGTTGGAGTTTCCAAAGCGGTCGGAGGCCGGAACAGGGCCGTTCACATGGGTGGTATGTCCGATAGTGCTCGAATCAACGGCATTCCCGTTAAAGGGCAGGTAAAGCACCAGGCTGTCCGAAAGGGTGAGTTGGGCAGAGGCAACGCCAGCATACAGGAAAAAAATAACAAATGTCGATTTTAAAAAAATTATCTTCATATCTAAAAAATTTCACACATAAATATCCCGCACAATTCCGACAGAATCGAAATTGTGTTTACTCAATGCGTATCCCCCGATTTATGATATAGTGCGAAAAAACCTCTTAAAAAAAACAGAGAGGCTATTTCGAGCCAAGAAGTCATCTGTGAATTTGAAATATCTGCGAAGGTGTTTCCTCTGAAGGAAAATAATATGCAAATATTTTTAAACAAAATTACTGTATAATAACGTTATGAGCCAAATTCTTTTCAACTTATTTTTGGTAATGTAAGCTTTTGATTTTAAACCAAAAAAATTACAAATGTTACTATGAGCCGATAAATATCAAGTGTTTTTATCACAACTTTCCACTTCACGTAACCGTCTTGCTTAAATCGCCCTATAACCCGGGCGGGACGGACAGGTTAATTATCCGGGTAAATATCTAAAAACATTTTACAACAATTTTTATCTACACTGGGTAAATCAGGAGTGATGATCCGGGAATACACGATCATGCCGCGCCGGATTGAAGCCCGGCCATGGTCCTGCTATAAGGCCGTGCACGCTTCAACGTGAATGCCTGGCGGCGATTACACATGTACTGGAAGAGATACGGAAGCTATGCCGGACAGAACGCTAATCGGGAGCGAACGGATCAGCGTTAAAGAAGTGTGCCGGGAAGAATCCCGACCGGCCAACGCACCATCCATCCGGATCCGTGCTGTTTTGGAAATACCCCACTGCACGTTCGGATGAGAGTAATTTTGTCCGGTACTTAGATGACCGATGATCGCAATCTTTGCCCTTCAGACGATCTTGCCAATAACCGTTTTAGTATTTTTTCTGCGGAATTTAGGGTTGATCCGTTAATTCATTCGCCTTTTGATTGTATTTTTCGTATAACATTAGAAAAAGAAGATGAATTACGATCTTACTGCATGGTTCACAATATGATTGCTAAATATGGAGATCATTGAAGTATTATTTTTGGTTTTTTGTGCAGTAGTTTCCTTCTACGCAGGTTACATATATTGGAAGACCGGTTCCTTAAAAGGACGTGACCCCTACGACAAGAGCACTTGGAATTGATCTTCTTATGGGATCATTTTTGTGATTGCCATTTCCTCACTTCAAAAAAGCTCATTTGTTTTCAAAGATGATAGTTTTTATGATGGCGGTGTGTATAATACGTTGGATTTAGCAAACGTTCTGTTTCAGCTTTAAAATCCCGACAACAAAGAAACTGAATATAATTGGAAAGGCTTTAAACGAACCGACTGAAAATAATCCAGTCAGGACCTTTGCCCGGTTGACAACCAATGCAGCACCAGGCAGCCATAAAAAAATACAGATATTGTTTCACGATCATGAGATTTTGGATTCAATATCACACTATTGAGACGCTTTGCAAAGCGGGCATTGTTAAGTTTTAATTATGAAGAAGGCAACATTACTTTTCGAAACTTCATATAAAAAAAATATGTTTGAGTGGCCTTTATCGGATCATGTGAAAGTATCACTTCATGAATTAGATTCATCATGTAAATCACTGATTCCATAATCAGTTCTGTTAAAACTGGTGTTAAATGAATAAGAATACTTTGAAAAAACTAGTATTATTATGCCTCCTAGCAGCGACTATTGCCACTTGCAAAGTTTCAAACGATCAGGTCCGGGATGCGGAAAAAGAAGGATTTTCGTTTGCCTTTTTGACCGATATCCATCTTAAGCCCGAGTCACTGGAAGCATTTGAAATGGTTATCGATACGGTTAATACCCTCGATATTGATTTTGTGCTGACCGGCGGAGATATGGTTTATGACGTACTGAGAGGGAACAAGTCGCGATCGGATGCTCTGTTTACGCTTTACAAAAATGCATCTGAGAAAATTAACGTTCCGGTCTATAACTGTATTGGCAACCACGAACTTTTTGGAATCTATGAAGAAAGTGTAGAGGATTCACTGCATCCGGATTATAAGTATGGAATGTATGAACGGTATTTTGGTAGGACCTATTACTCATTTGATCATAAAGGATGGCATTTTGTGGTGTTGAATTCCATAGAAGAGCAAAATAAACGTTACATCGGGAGTATAAGCGAGGAGCAGTTGCTATGGCTAAAGGAGGATCTGGCAAAGATTTATCCTGATACGCCCCTTGTAATTACCTTGCATATACCATTGGTTTCAACGTTTCCCCAGATCTATCCAAAACCTTCAAATTCCGGAGGATATAAAGGATTGAGAAACCAGGCCAGGTTGATGAAAATAGTTGAGGGCTATAATTTGAAACTTGTGCTGCAGGGCCATCTTCATTGGCTGGAGGATATAAATGTGATGGGCAAGACAAGATACATCACAGGAGGTGCCGTAGCAGGTCGTCCGTCATGGAAAGGAAAAAGGCACGGTGAGGAGGGATTCCTCAAAATTCATATTGCCGGTGAAGAAATCTCTTGGGATTTTATCGATTATGGATGGGAGAATCCCTTATAGTTTCTCGGATTCAACTACCAAAAGCTGAACTTTATCCGATATTTGCTTTTCAATGTATGCGCGCGTCAGGTTTTTGAGAATAATTCTCCCTAAGAAAAAGAATCACTATCCTGGCTGCCGGCACGGCCAATCCGTGCCTCCTTGTGAAGGACATTGCCCGGTAGAATCCACCGGCGGGAGAAGGACGTTCGGACCTTCATCGATTTTCTTTCCAGCCCTCCGACCTAATGATGGCATTTCTCCTTGACTTTGCTGCCGCCTGTACGGTTACTCGTGTTTCTCTCGAGATAAATTGCCCCAGGGCATGCAGATCTGAGATTTTTCTTAGGAGTGAAATAGCGTCCCTGGCATTAAAACTTATACTGATTTGAGTAGGATCCGGAGTTTGCGCGGAGGCAGCTTCGATCTTTTCCGGTTTTGACACTGGGATATCTTCTTTTTTATCAATCTTCGCCTTCTTTTTAACCGCTTTTTTAGCGGAGTTTTTTTTCTTTTGGTCTTTAGATTTGCTTGCTTTCAGCTCACCTAGTTTTGTTTTGTGTACCTTCAGATTGGATTTTAGCTTGCTTTCTTTTTTAAGGAGCTTTTTTAATTCGCCTTTCAGGTCCTTGGCTTTTTTCTTTTTGCCATTTTTAGAGGAGATTACTTTTACTTTTTTATCGATTTTTTTTCTTCTTTCCTTCAATTCGTCTCTTTGAGATTGCAGGGCCTTAATGGATCCTTTTAGTCTCTTTCTCAAGGTGGATTTTGTTTTTGTCGTTTCCATGTCGTTAGGATATACGGTTAATATAAAATTAATTATTAATATATCTTATATAAAAAGTCGGAATGTTAATATTTAGTTAATATTAGGTTTTGATCCGGATCATCAGCAGCCTGCAGAAGGGCCCAATGTGCATTTTGTAGTACACATTAACTGTGAAGGTGGAGTAATCCATGCAATTGGTAATGCACACAGCTATGCCCCTGAAAAGCATTTCATTTCCAGATAAAAAAAACTGAGTTTTACCTCTAATTTTTTTGTAAATTATGACATTACAGCAAACTGAAGATCTGTGACCGCTATATAAACATATAATGGATAATCAGGGCACGTTGTCTTACTATCTTACCCAAAAAGATGTTTTTGAGAAGTATTATGTCCGAATACTTTACAGGCAGAAAGCATCCCATATTCACCATTTAAGATTGGCCATTAAAAGACTTCGAACCCTCTTCATGCTCATTGAGCTTGCCAGCAATGGAAAATTCACGAAAAAAGAGTATGACCTGATGTATTCGAAATTGTTCAAAGCGGCAGGGAAAGTCAGGGAAACACAGCTAAATCTCCATTTAGTTCAAAAACTTGGAATTGGCAACAACAAATCGATTTCTTTGCCTTTAAGGAACATGCTCGAAGAAAATGTGAAGCGTCTGAGCGTGGAATTGCAGGCCTTTGACCTGGTTCAATATGCCGGTCTGAATTACTCACTGGAAAATCATATCAGGAACCTGCCAAGAAGCACCGTAGAGGGAGTCATTGCGGATAAAGTTAATAATGAACTCAGTAAGATACTAAAACTGACCCAAAATTATGCAAGCAAACCCGATTTGCATAAACTGCGGATGCGCATCCGGATTGTTAAAGAACTACTTGTTCTACTGAGCAACATTAAGAGGCTCAAGTATCCTAAGGTTCTGGACTTTAAGCACATCTATAATTGCTTGGGAAATTGGCATGACCATTACGTATTAACCAAAACACTGAGATCTTTGCTGAAAGATGACCGAAAAAACGCCGAGCGACCAAACCAGGCTGATGTCATACAACGAAGCCGTAACAAGGAGCGTGAATTAGAAGAATTATCCTCTGCCATGCTGATCAGGCAATATAAGACCCTGCAAAGGTTTACCCAGAAGGGGCCAGGGTTCATGCGACAACCTCCCGGATCATCAGAATATTCATTGGCAAATTGAAGAGATGTAATGCTCGATCATCATTCGGAAATAGAGTTGCGGTTTTTAGTGCGGGGTGAAAGCTGGAAGACCTCTGCCCGGGCCGTAAAAATTGAACAGCGTTACATTTCACTTAATCCCGATCGATCTGTGCGGATTCGACGATCTGGTAATCGGGGATTTCTAACCATTAAAGGGAGCAGACAACACAATGTGAATTTAGAATATGAATGGCCCATTCCTTCTGACCAGGCACTGGATATGTTCAAGCATCCTCAATTGTTTGAAGGCTACCCTATTGTTAAAAACAGATATACAATCCCGGAAAATCGGTTTACATGGAAAGAAAGAAACCTGGAATGGCACATTGATGAATTTTTAGATGAAAATTATCCCCTTTGCATTGCCGAGATAGAATTAGTCGATATCAGAACTGAAGCTGAAAAAGCGGCATTGACAAATTTGATTTTGGAATCATTGCCGAAGTGGGTGGGGTACCAGATCAATGCGGATCAGCATCCGGACGAGGCAAGGTACCATAATGTACACCTGGCAAAAAGACCTGTTTCGCATTGGGAATTCAATGAAAAAAAACAATTGATGGATCGTATATTGAAGGTGTAAAACTTTTTTATTGGGGTAACAGAGCGACCGAATTTTCGGAGTCATAAGGATATGGGAAAAACTAAGGCCGTATTTTGCCATGGAAGACATAGAAAACCAAGTGAAATATTGGGATAATGCAAAGATTATAACGTAAATTAGGGCACGACATTTTTTTTAACCAACAACTTTTCAATATGCATAATACAATCCAATCGATTCCACAGACTTTTAGGATATCAAAGCCCGTTTATTCTAGCCCTTAAGTAAAAAGTATCATTTCGAACGGAGTGAGCAATCTGGTTTAATCAATACTGGACTACCGCTAATAAGCCAGATCTCTCCTGACGTCGAGATGACAAGGTAGGAGCCTACCGATGACGTGTTTTTATAATAATATGTAAATCAGATAAATGCATAAGACTACGTCATTCAAATTTGTGCATTTTGCAAAAAGGTTAGGTCTCGTGATGACTAATTATTCATCCGTTTATGTTTTTTTAGGTTGCCGACACACAGAGAAATATGATCATGCTCATAGGTGTCTTGAGTTTGCTCCGGTCCTGCCGGTTTCATAAGATTACAGTATTGTGAATTTCATTCACGAGGGCCAACGAACGAATACCGAAATGATATGCTTCCTAAACCACAATACGATCATGTTGTAACTTGGAAGTAATCAAGTCTAAAAGAATCCCTTGCCAGCATCTGGGTTTAATAAATTTTACTGTTAATTTGGTGGTTATCTTCATTCGGATCTTCTCGCTTAGTAGAGATAACCTAAATGTTAAAACCAATATGAAAAGAGTTTCGCTTGAAATGATCGCCAAAGAGGTGAATCTTTCCAAAACCACCGTATCCATGGTACTTAATGGAAAGGGAGATATGCATAAAATCAACCCGGAAACACAAAAACTCATCTATAGTGTAGCTGAAAGACTCAGGTTTAGACCTAATATGGTGGCTAGAAATCTGTCCAAGGGTAGAAGCATGACACTTGCCTTGATTGTCCCTCGAATAATTGATACCTACTACAGTCATATTGCCGAATCGATGGAGCAAATTACTTCAAAACTAGGATATCAGGTGCTTCTTGGAACTACGCATGAAGATCCCGCCATGGAAAAGGAACTTTTGTTAACCTTTGAAGCGCAACAGGTTGACGGGATCTTAATTGCATCCACTCAACATAATCTCGAGGATATAAAGACCATTTATCAGGGGGGACTACCTATCGTGCTGTTTGATCGGCACTATCCTGAGGCGGACTTGCCGTATGTCGTTGTCGACAATTACCTTGGCACCCAAAAGTTGGTCAAATATTTGCGAGAAACAGGTAGAAAAAATATTGGCTACGTTGGGCTCAACCTTGACCTGACGGCAATCAAGGATAGGCAGAAGGGTTATAGAAATTCAATTGAAACGAAGGCAACAGAAGGCTACAATTTAAAAATTGTTGATCACCGCAATGCTAAATCAGATTGCCGAAGGGCGGTCGAGGAACTAATTTTAAATCAAAACGTTGATGGTATCGTATTTGAAACTCAGTATCTGGCTTTGTTCGGCATTGCCAGGATTAGAGAGATGCATGTTGACTATCCGGGCACTGTTTCAATTGCAAGTTTTGGTGACCATGAAGTGTTTTCCATTTTTCGGCCGGAAGTCACCGCTTTAGTATTACCCGTCGAACAAATAGCTCAGCGTTCAATCGATATGCTGATGGGACAAATCGAGCATAAACCGAGCGGCAAAACGGAGTTACATGAGGTGATAAGACCAAGCATGGAGGTGAGAAATACCTGACAATTCACATAATTCAAAAACAATTGTTGGATTTGAGTTTGGTTTTCTGTAAAATTGCTAAACTAAACCGATTTAGTATAACAAAACGAACCAAAATTATGAATTCAATTAAAATCAAAGTTTCGGCGGAAGTTCTGTATTGTTTTATCCATGTCAAATCGATCGTTTCGGTAGAAGGCCAATTTTAATGGCCGGGTTTTTTGGATTAAGCATGGCGCTTTTTCTTATCGATTTTCAGTTTTACGGCAACCGGGATGTCGAACAGGCAGGAACGCCAATGATCCTGTCATTTTTGTTTTACATCATGATTTTTGCCGCGACCCCGGATCCGGGTGTTTGGGTTCTTTTACCGGAAATATATCCGACAAAAGTTCGAGGAACGCCAATGATCATAGGCACATTTTGCCTGTTTGCCGGATCTACCTTGGTCATCCAAACCTTTCCTATGTTGCGCGGCTGACCAGGTATGGCCTTTTGGGTTTATGCAGGTGTAATGCTTTCCGGATTTTGTGTGGAAAGTGGTGCCTGAAACGAAAAACAAGACCTTGGAAGATATAGAAAATGTGGACTGAGGAAAATTAGAGTTATTGATGAGTTTAATTGAAAAATACAGTAATAAACGTAAGGGGTATCATCCCATTTTGATAAGTGAAGGCTGGCAGGTGGCTCAGCTCAATTATATCGAAGAGCAGGATATAGCCAATATCGAAAAGATTGACTTACACAGGCATACCGATGAAGTTTTTTGGTTACAAACAGGAAATGTAGCATTAATTACCGCTGAGATGGAAAGCGGTAAACCGATATTTCATGTGGAATTAATGTTGCCGGAAATCGTGTATAACATACCCAAAAATGTATGGCACAACATTGCTATGACACCGGGAAGCGCGGTAGTAATCATGGAGAAGTCGAATACGCATTTAAATGATTTTGAATTCTATGGTTTAAATGACCGCGAAAGTCAGGAAATGAAGGGAATAGTGTTAAATGTATTTAATGCGTCAAACTTAGCAAACAAGTGATATGTGGAAAAGTGATGGACCGTAATATACCCTCGGAAACATTTGCGTAAACCCGGGAGACATTATCTATGGAGATCGGGATGGGGGTCTTGTAGTTCCTCAGGAAGTCGAAAGCGATGTTTTCGCAGGAGCTATTGAAAAAGCCTGCGGAGAAAAACCGGTACAAAAAGCCCTTGAGGGAATGATGAGTTCGGTGGATGCATTTAATAAGTTTGGGATCATGTAAAATTATAACTTATGAGTGAAATAGATCTTAATGGAAAAAAAGCATTGGTCACCGGCGGGAGTCAGGGTATAGGTGCCGGGATATGTCGAAAATTGGCCGCTTGTGGTGCCGATGTAGTTATTAATTACTACCGGAGTAAAGAAAAAGCAGCGTTGCTGGCCTCGGAAATTAAAGCAGAGTTCGGAGTGCATGCATGGGTGTGTTACGCTAATGTTGCCCGCAGTTCGGATGTGGCCGATATGTTCGCGTTTATGGATGGCAAGACCGGAGGCATTGATATTCTTGTGAATAACGCAGGAGCCGAAACCATCAGTCACGTACTGGATATGACTGAAAAGGAGTGGGACATGGTCATGGATATAAACCTTAAGGGACCTTGGTTGTGTGCACAACATGCCGGAAGGAGAATGGAGGCCACCGGAGGTGGAGTTATTGTTAACATTTCCTCTATTCACGATGTGGTTCCTCGAAAGGGATTGGTACATTATTGCGCGTCTAAGGCAGGGCTAAAAATGCTGACCAAATGTCTGTCGCTAGAATTGGTCGACAAAAACATCAGGGTGGTTTCAGTAGCTCCGGGAGCTATTTATACCGAAATGAACCGTGAGGAAATCTCGGAATTCGGTGAAGAAAAATTTAAGAGTTGGATTCCGTCCGGAAATATCGGAGATGTTGAAGATATAGCAAATGCTGTTGCATTTTTAGCAAGTAATCTTTCTTCATACATACACGGAGCGGATTTGTATATTGATGGAGGTTATATGAACAATACCATTCAGTATGATCCGCGACCTCCAAGAAAAAATGGCAGCAACAGTCAGGGGCAGAGGCTCAGTTAAAATGATTTAAACCATAGACAACAATCGTGTAAAATGATCAAGATCGGTTTCGGACGATGCGGACACATGCTCAATGAAAAGCATTACAAATTTGCCAAACAATGTGGTGCGACACATTTACTCATACATTCGGTAGATTATTTTGGTCACGATAAAAACTTCAAGGATCGCGCGAATCAACCTGTGGGGGAAAAGGAAGATTGGGGTAAAGCGGGCACTGGCAGATCTGTTTGGTCAGCCGAAGAACTGAAAACGATTAAATCTGGGATCAATAGTCATGGTCCGGAATATGGTGTACGACGAAAATTGTAATTTAAACAATACCGATCCATGAGGCTTTACATTGGCTGCTATACTACAAAACTTACCGAGGAGTTGGTTGGAAAAGGTCGGGGGATCTATGTGTTGGAATTGGACACCTCAAATGGCAAAATTAAGTACCTCGATTGCATCGAGGCAACCAATCCCAGTTATCTGGCAATTTCCAATAATGGCAGATTTTTATTCGCGTTAGAAGAAAATCCCATTGAGGAGTTACCAAAGGTTTCCTCTTTTGGGATAAACAGGTCCGGAGCCGGCAGACATTTGGAATTTATCAACAAACATGAATTGCCCGGATCATTTGCTTGTCATTTGACGATTTCAAAATCAGGGCATCACCTGATCGTCGGTTCATACATGTCGGGTAATGTACTGATTTATCCCATTACCGAAGAAGGTCGAATCGGTCCTTATATTCACAATGTAATTCATAAAGGTAACGGGCCAAATAAAGTCCGCCAAGAGGCTCCTCATGTTCATTTTATTTGTCCGGATGATGAAGACCGGTTTTATGTGGTGGACCTGGGAATAGATATGGTGAAATCTTACGGGTTCTCACACGATCGGATCAAAGAACAACCGGAGAAAAACATGCAAATTAATTCGGGTTCCGGCCCCAGGCATATGGCGATAAGTCCATCGGGGAATCACGCTTTCGTTTTCTCAGAATTGGACGCGAAAATTTATAGTTTCAAGAAACTGGATGGACGGTTTGAGCCATTGGAGTCAATTCCTACTCTTCCGCTTGAATTCAAAGGAATCCCAAGCGGGGCAGCCATAAGAATACATCCAAACGGAAGGTTCATCTATGTCTCTAACCGGGGGTATAACGGGATCACGATTTTTCAATTTGATGAAAAGAGTGAAAAATTGTCATGGAGCGGATATGTGCCTTCCGGTGGAAAAACCCCTCGGGATATGAACATTGACCCTGAAGGAAACTGGTTGGTATGTGCGAATCAGGATTCGAATAATCTTGTGGTGTTCGAAATTAATCCGACATCAGGGCGACTATTGCAAAACAGTGTGAATAAAGAGGTCAAATCACCAAGCTGTGTACTGTTTGGAAAAGAGGAGATAAGGTAGAAATCCAAGTAAGAACGCCCCGTTCCGGAGTCTTAGACAACCCGTAAAGAAACACACGGAACCTGACCCTCAGTCTGAATTATGCACTGGAAATCCATTACAACTCGTGATGGGCAAAAATTCTTTCGGATGATCTCCGCTTTGCTCCGTCAGGGATATGAAAAATTGTTGTCTGAATATAAAAAAACATTATTTTGCTCAACTAAAACGATTTAGTTGTGTATATTTGTAAAAAGAAATTATGCGATTCTCGTCGTTGCGGAACCCGTATGAAACAGAAATTGCCAAGTACTTGTATAATACCATTTGGTTGGCTTCGGAGTCCTGATTTGTCTGGCTATGTAAAAGGTTACCTGAACGGGGTATGTGGCGACAATTTCGACTTTCATTTCACCTTATTTCCAAACATTGTTTGTTTCACATTAGAATCTACCAATTAACGATCATCAGCGTCATGACATCATTCGGCTATTTTCAAATTAATCCAACGAGGTGTTTGTTCCTGTTGGTTTCATTATTGTTGACGTACAAAAGCTTTGCGCATGAAGGAGCTGGCAACAACCACATTCACACTATTAATACGAATTTCAAGCTTTACCGGCAATGTAGTGCGGATACTGAAGGCTATGCCTACAAGTTGGGTGGAGGCGAGTACGACTACCCATCTCTTCGGGATGACCATAGGGATGCGATGATTGCCAGGGCTACTACCGGGAAAAGTGGTTTTGAATTCATGACCGGAAAAATAGCGGAAGATCATGAAGGCGATGATGTTACGTTCTTTTTTTATTCGAACGTCGACCTCAATAAGCGCCTCCCTTATGATATTAAAGTAAACGATCGACCTCTTCTTACCTTTCAAGCCAGGGAAGATGGCTCGATGGAAATTCTTGACAATCCCGGTAGGGGAGAAATCGAGTACTTTCTGGTAAGGAGAGACCTCAATGGCGACGGTGTAGGAGCTTTAAGGCTTACGGTATCCAAAAGCATTGTTTCTAATGGCGCTCAAGCCAAGATTTCGGTATATGGACATCATAAAGGGAGTAATTCCTGGTTTATGATATTCAAGGTGCCGGATGCGGTTTCACATCTTGCCAGGACTGCTACGCAAGAAGTCTCTTTTCGCATTCGTCAGTTTAACGATATGCTGCTCATAGATGCTCCGCTTCGTTTGGCCGGACAAACAATTCAACTTGTCAGCGATAATAAAAAGAGTAAAAAGATCACTTTCAAGGTGCAGAGTGAATTGGCTAAAGCCTCTGCAAGGATTGCGGCCCCCAAAAAGTTTTTTGCCATCTATTTTGAAGGGGACGTATTTGAACTAAAAATCGACCCCCCCTCTGAAGAGATAAACCGATCCGAAGTTGTGGGAGCGTTTGTCTATCATGTGCATTCGCACGCATCCGGCGACTGGTCCATGACGTTTAGCAAATTTTACCGGCCAAAACATTTTCAAACCTATTCCAATTTTTTTGATGCCGGGTATGCCGGGAGCAAGGTGTCCATTATGAATTCCAGCCATCAGGATATTGCCTGGGTAGATCGTCCTGAAATATGCATCATCATGCGGGACACTCTGCTGCTTACTCCCGTTTTGAAAGACGCATTCGAGCGGGCTGATTATGGTTTTGATGTGGAAGATGCGCTCATGCTGCGAGAATATCTGGAAAGGCACCCGGACGCGAAGGATAGAATCAGTGAATTGCTTAAGAGAAAGTTATTATCCATCGGTGCCACCTACAATTGCCCCTATGAAGATATGTACAGTGGAGAAGATTTGGTTCGTCAACTTTACGTCGGTAAAAGATGGCTTAAAAATACCTTCGACGGTTACGATTCGAAGGTTTATTGGAATGTAGACGTTCCCGGTAAAACAATTCAAATGCCGCAAATATTAAAAAAGGCAGGTGTGGATTATATGGTCATAAGTCGACATGCAAAGAGCTTCTTTCACTGGGCAAGCCCGGATGGTAGCTCGGTATTTACCTATTCTCCGGGACACTATGGAACGGACCTGGTGCACTTGTCTCAGGATCGCGGAAATCAACTTAAATATGGAGCCGAACAGGTCGTTTGGTGGGGGCGTTATTCCGAGACAAAAGATCATTACACCCCATTGCTGTCCAGTCAGGACATGCTTCCGGCCATCGATTATTCAGAATTCATCAATGCCTGGAACGAAAAGAAAAACATCAAAGACTCCAATAAAAAGGAGAAAAAAATCTATTTGCCCGATATGGAATTGATGACCGTGGATGAGTTTATGCCACTTGCCGCCAAAAGTGTCGATTTGATTGATACGATCCTCGGTGAACGTCCAAATGTATGGGTTTATATTCACGGACCTGCGCACCATACTGCACTGAGCGCAAGTAGAGGAGCCTCAAAACTGTTAACTGCCGCAGAAAAGTTTTTCACGGCTTCCTATCTACTGGATAGATCGAAGATGCCTTACCCTGAAGATGCCTTTGATCAGGCCTGGCAGGATAAAGTATATCCCGATCATGGTTGGGGAGGGCACGATGGAGACATTACCGATGGATTGTTCGAATCCAAGCTTGTCAGCTCCAGGGTGCAGGGCAAGCAATTGCTTGATAAGGCACTGACCTTTTTGTCGAGCCGGGTGGATATCAAGGAAGATCTCGGGACACCGATTGTAGTTTTTAACAGCTTATCCTGGGAACGGACCGACCCGGTGACCGTAGAGGTTGACCTTCTCGAGGGAGCGGCTAAAGACTTATCGATAACAGATGCCGGTGGGCGCAGTTTGGCTCTGCAATTGTCGGAGCTGAAGACATATGACGATGGCTCCATCAGCAGGGCGAAGCTGACTTTCGTCGCAGAAAAAGTTCCATCCGTGGGTTACAAAACATTTTACCTCCATCATTCAACTCCCGGAGCTAAGGCGGTTGATGTTTTGGTCAATGCCACATCTTACGAGAACCCGTACTACCGGCTTTCCTTTGCGGAAGGCGGGCTGGCGCAGGTATATGATAAAGAACTGAAGAAGGATTTATTTGCGACCGAAGACTTTAAAACCGGTGAGATATTTACGTTAGAGTCGGTTGGGAATGGAGCGGGAGAATTCGGCGATATTCAGCAACCCTTTATGAACGATTTCGATCAGGTGAGTATTCACAAGCCAGAGGCAGAGATCATCGAAAACGGCAGTGTCTTTACTACCTATCGAATCAGGCAGCAAGTACTTCACGCCATTGTACAACAAGATATTACAGTTTACCACGAACTCAAGCGCATTCAATTTGACAACAAATTGCTCAACTGGGACGGAGAGCTCTATCGCGAGTTCCGCACCGCTTACCCGGTTAATATGGAAAATGCAACCATTACATACGATGTGCCTTTTGGTTCGGTTCAGGTAGGTCGTGACGAGATTAAAACGGCCGGAGAGCGTTATACGCCTTTGTGTAAAGACGTACACCCGCGCGCCCTGATGGATTGGATTTCAGCTTCCGACGAAGAGATGGTTGTTACACTGAGCTCTTCTGTAGCGGCGGCGGATTGGATAGACCCGACAAAGGAGAATGAAAGGGCCGTGCTTCAGCACGTACTTCTTGCCAGTCGGAAATCTTGCCACTGGGAAGGCAATTTGTACTCACAGGAGGGGAGTCATTCTTATGCGCACATACTGACCTCCACAACTGCCGGAGATCGGTCCGGAACGCTTATTGCCGAGCAGTTCAACGAACCACTTTTTGTGGTGTACAACCCGGACAAATCATCCAAAGCAAACCTGTCGGAAGAAGAAAGCTTTTTTAAAGTAAAGGGAAATGATGTGATCGTAACCGCCATCAAAAAAGCAGAAGATTCCGATGATGTTGTGGTTAGACTTTACAATAGGGAAGGGAATGGTACGGATGTAAAAATCAGTTCCTACTTCGATTCCGATGGTATGTACCAAACCAACATCATTGAAGAAAATCCACAGCGGATAAAGCAGTTGAAATTAGGCAAATATGCCATTGAGACGGTGATCATGGATGTACGAGGAAAATAACGGAAAAGCAGTCGGCGAAAATACCACTAAAAATTAGTAACATATGACTGAACTGAGGGGAATAGCGTGGGATCATCCCAGGGGTTATGCGCCATTGATTGCACTTTCCGAAATGTTTGCCGAGGTGCATGCGGATGTTAAGATAAAATGGGATGTGCGATCCCTCAAAGAGTTTGGCGATATGCCCATAGAAGATTTGATCGAGCGCTACGATCTGATCACCATTGATCACCCATATATGGGACAGGCACATGCAAATCAACTGTTGGTCAATCTGAAGATGCATCTGTCGTCCGATGAATTGAAACTACATGCCAAAGATTCCGTCGGGCCCGGTTTCAAGTCTTATTTTTTTAAGGACCGGCTCTATGCATTGCCCATTGATGCAGCCGCGTTGGTTGCCGCATACCGTCCGGATTTATTCGTTGAGCGGCAACTCACTTTACCCAAAACCTGGGATGAGCTGAGGGGCTTTTACAATCAGGTCCCAAAGGGTCTTTATGTAGCTTGGGCACTTTGTCCAACGGATTTATGGTGTTCTTTTTTGACGCTTTGCGCACAGCGTGGAGGGCGCGATTTTATTAGGGATTTTAAGGTGGATGAAAAAACAGGAATTACTGCTATTGAAGAATTAAAACATCATCTGGAATATCTGCACCCGGATTCGATCAATTGGAATCCGATCCAAATTCTGGATCGAATGAGCCGTGAGGATGAGATTATTTATTCCCCTTTTCTATTTGGCTACTCCAACTATGCAAGGGAAGGTTACGCCCCCAATCTGCTACGCTTTTCAAATAGTCCCGGAAATCCGCGAAACGATATTTCCACCATCCTTGGAGGTGTGGGATTGGCTGTTTCTGAAAATTGTAGAGCAGTGAAGGAAGCTGTCAAATTTGTAAGATATGTGGCGGATCCTGAGAATCAGGGTGGGGCATACATCCGGCACGCCGGACAGCCGGGAAGCCTGCGGGCCTGGAAAAGCGATCAAAGCAATCGACTTTGCAACAATTTTTTCAGAGACACATTGGAAGCATTGGAAAAGGCCTACGTCCGCCCGCAACATCCGGGTTGGAACAGTTTTCAGGAACAAGGAGCCGGCCTGTTGCACAAAGGGCTGATCATAAATGAACCTTCGGATACCGTGATCAGACGACTTAATGAATTGTATCGATCCACACTTCAGTACCATGAGTAGTTACACGCATATTGAGATTTTAATTGAAAGCGATCTGGCATATTTGGTGTTCAACCGCCCCGGACGGCTCAATGCAATGAACCGTAAAATGATGACTGAGATCATCGGGGGTATCGAGGAAATCAATTTAAATGAACAGGTGAAAGTGGCTGTCATAAAGGGGAAAGGCCGAGCTTTTATGGCCGGGGCTGACATTAAGGAATACGCCATCCAAACGCCTGAAGAATTCAAAGCATTTCAGGAAAATGGAAAAAAACTTTATAATTTAATCGAGCAATCACCCAAGCCATGGATTGCGGCGGTCGATGGTTTCGCTTTGGGAGGAGGGTGTGAAATTGCACTTTCCTGTGATCTGATTCTGGCATCCGAACGCTCGAAACTGGGATTGCCCGAAGTACATCTGAGTCTGATTCCCGGGGGCGGAGGCACGCAGCGTCTGATCCAAAAGGTGGGAATTAATCGCGCTAAAGAAATGCTTTTTACAGGTGGGCAATATGCTGCATTGGAGCTATATAATTGGGGGATCGTTAATCGCGTTTTTGAGAATGAAAATTTCACCGAAGAAGTTCGGGCTTTTGCGATGAAGCTGGCACGAAGATCAACTCAGTCCTTAGCTCAGTTGAAGCGACTTACTCAATTAAGCTTGACCAATATGCCTTTTGAAGAACGTATTGATGAAGAAGGTCGCACCGTAGAGCAACTCTTTTTGACTGTTGAAGCTCAACAGGCGATCGAAGCATTTATTTCTAAGAACAAAAGCCGGTAAGATGGAAAAACATGGCCCGTTAGCGGGACTGATTGTCGCCGATTTTTCACAATTGGCTCAAGGGCCCTGGGCAACTCAGATGCTTGGAGACATGGGAGCTGATATTATAAAAGTTGAGCCTGAAAAGGGAGATTGGATGCGTCACTATTCCTATGGGAATTTGTACCCAAAAGGCGAGAGCATATCATTTGTCAGCTTCAACCGAAACAAACGAAGTATTGCGTTAAATCTGAAAGACGACAAGGGGATAAGAATTGCAAAGGAGATTATTTCTAAAGCCGATATTTTGGTTGAAAACTTTCGCCCTGGCGTAATGGATCGGTTAGGTCTCGGTTATAAAGAAATGCGAATTGTTAACAAAAGTTGGGTATACTGCTCAAGCTCGGGATATGGCGCGTCTGGCCCCTACTTAAAAAGGCCCGGACAGGATTTATTGGCTCAATCTATCGCCGGTGGCGCTGCATTAAACGGTAAAAAAGGTGATATGCCTGTGGTTACAGCGGTTGGGCAGGCCGACTTGTTGACGAGTTTGTTTATCGTTCAATCAGTACTTGCTGCCATCTATTCAAGAGAGAAGACGGGGAAAGGGCAGAAGATCGAGGCCAATTTATTAAATTCTGTGGTCGGTTTTCATGTTCAGGAGATTACTGCCTATCTACACAATGGACAGAATCCGGAAAGGAGCGAGAGCGGAATCCCCAATCCATGGATTGGGGCGCCATACGGCTTGTATAACACGAAAGACAGTTACCTGGCAATCGGTATGAATTCTGTACAAAAAGTAGCACAGGCAATCGGTTTGGAGAAATACAATTCAGAGGAGTTCGCATCAAATAACATCATGGAAAACAGGGATGAGATTAGGTTTGATTTTGATCGGGTTTTTCAAACCAGGACAACGGATGCGTGGTTGGCTATTTTGCTTGAACAGGACATTTGGTGCTCTCAGGTAAATTCATTTGATGAGATGGTTGAAGATCCGCAAATCAAACACAATGAAATGATTATCGGATACCGCCACCCGGTCGTTGGAAATGTTAAAACAACAGGATTCCCGGTTTCTTTTAGTGAGACACCACAGCAGATCTATAAGCCTTCACCTTTATTGAACGAGCATGCAGAGGACATTTTGAAGGAGTATTGCAATTACAGTGAAGAGGAGGTTAAGATGTTTTTAAAAAATAAGCGTTGAAACCGGCAGGACCGGAGCAAATTCTGGACACACTCGGGCATGATTATATTTCTATGTTTGTCGGCAACTTACAAAATACAAACGGATGAAATACTAATTCATAGCAATGACATGGAACATGATTTGTGATGAAAACATGCCCGAATGGCAATGCCGCCGTAAAATCCGGCAAAACCGAGCGCTTAGGGGAGCTATCTATTGAATTAATATCACCGAATATCCGGAGCTATCCACCCCCTCTCGGGAATAGGCCACAATTTGCTTTCGGTTCTTACCGAATCCATATAATCTTTCATTTGTTTTGCGATTTCAGGAAATTTACGACTCAAATTGTTCGCTTCAGATATGTCCTCATTCAGGAAGTAAAGTTGAACTACACCTTTTGTGCCGTATCTCACTGCCTTTATATTATTTTTTGCATCGAGCGCTCCCTGGCGACTTCCCTGAGATTTGCCTCCCATCCGTATAAATTCCCAATACATCATTTCATGTCCTGTGAAATTTTCATCCTGATCAAAAAACAGAGGAACCATTGAAAGACCATCAATATGAGCAAGTGGTTTTATACTTGCCAACTCACAGGCAGTAGGCATAAAATCCTGAAAGGCTGTAGGTGCTTCGCATATTCCGGCTTTAATCCGATGTGGCCACCAGGCAACATAAGGAACTCTTATTCCTCCCTCCAGTACGTCGCGTTTTATTCCGCACAACGGGCCATTGCTGTCAAAAAAAACCATCGTTTCATTTTCCCCGTTTTCATAAGTCGATTGGGGCCCGTTATCACTGGTGAAAATTACCAGGGTATTTTTATCCAATCCTTTATCTGCAAGAAGTTTTAGAATTTTTCCAATGTCCCGATCCATACGCGTGACCATGGCCGCATATTTTTTTGCTTTGTCAGGCCATTCTTCCGATTCATAAGGCATAATATCAGGAGGGTTGTATGGGCCATGAGGAATCGTATATGCCAGGTACAGGAAGAACGGTTTTTGATGATCTCGCTCAATGAAACCAATGGCTTCTTCAGTGAATACATCATGGCTGTAAGTTCCTGCTTCCAATTCGAGGAAACCTTCATTTTTGCAAAGCCTCCCGGGATAATAATTATGAGCTGCTATATGGGTAGCATAACCCACAAAATAATCAAATCCCTTATTAAGCGGATATCCGGTACTGCCAGGCTTTCCCAATCCCCATTTTCCAATACAAGCTGTTTCATACCCGGATTTTTGAAGTAATTCAGCTATGGTTGTATCTTTTTCCCTTAGGGTTTCACGCTCATCCATTCCTCCCGGATTTCCTTTAATGTAGCCATGCCCCTGATGCAATCCTGTCATTAAACAAGCACGCGATGGACCGCAAACAGGCCCTCCTGCGTAATGCTGGGTGAATACCAAACCTTCTTCGGCCATTTTGTCTAATGCAGGGGTTTTTATCTTTTTTTGTCCAAAAGCACCGATGTCTCCATAGCCAAGATCATCGGCAAGGATAAAAATGATATTTGGCCGCTCTGACTTTTTACCATGTATTGTCAGTAAGAAAACAAGCGGCAAAAAAATGATCAATGAGATTTTTTTCATCACACACTACCGGATTTAAAACTTCAACTTCAAGACCATACCCGGAGCTGAAATATCCCCTTTGTCTCCGGCTGATGTTCCAATCTTATCAATGAGTTCACCTGGAATCATTAATCGATTTCCTTCAACTTTTACTTTGTTTTTTACATCAGTAGCTTGTTCAGCCAATAAATCCTGAGCCCAAATATTCTTTGCTCGATCAATTGATTCACTAAACTCGACAACCAGTTTTTCATAGTGCCCAAAAATTCCGATGAGCTGGCTGGCATCCTCCACCTGAATGATGACAGTGGCTCTGGGATGATACCATTGGTCTTCCGGTTTAACACGGCCTTCAGTAGCAACGCAAACAGGGCCATTGGGATAAGTCGAAGCCATCACATAAGGAGCATCGCCATTAAATTCAACCTTTGGGAGGGGCATGTTACGTGCCATAATTGCCGGAGCACTTTGGTACACGTTTTTACCATAAGTTGCTTTATTCCATGTATCATGCTTAGTGAACTTATAAAAATCAATAAGTTCAGTCTCTGAGGCCAGGTAAGAGCCTTCCCCTGCGGGGAATGCCGGCGCGATCCTCGACCATCTTCCAAAACGTTCGGCTTCATTAATACGTCCTTGCATATGTCTTTTCCCTGAAAGCTGATGATGAAGATCCTTCGCTTCCAAAGTGCGCTCCATGTAGTTTGGATGTCGCTTGCTTGCCACCAAACATCCCAAACCTGCTGCAGCATTACAATCATCCTGAATATTCAATATGGACCGGTATTTAGGTTGGTTTTGTGTTTGTTTCAAAATATCATGAGTACGGCGCAAAGTAGTCACCGTCATTAAGATTGGAGAAGCGTCATAGGTGCGGAAAGCATCAGAGTTTTGCAGCACGCTCAACATATCTTCTTGCTTTGGACCGCCAATATCATAAGTTGAAGGATATTCTTTTTTGTCAGGCACATCCCAATCCGGATTCAGGTTTCCGGCAGGAGTAACATACTCCAGTTTTAAATCCGGAAAAATCTTTTCCTTGATCTTAAAACTCCAGAAGTTTTCGATGCCTCCCCCATCGATTTTCCAATATTCGATTCCGGCATATTTCGACCATTCGACCATTGTGTGGGCAGCAACAGAATCAATTGTACCACGTGTCCAGATGCCAAGTCCGCGCCACCCATGACTGATTACCTCTTCATTAAAAAGCCGAAGGGCTTCTTCAGGTTCGGCATCCGCATACTCCGGAAAATCACGAGGGTCAATTTGCAAAGAAAAGAAAGCCTTAGCTCCTGGAATGGTTCGTTCCGATGCATCTTTTGTCTGCCAGCCGTGGTCAATAAGAAAATACCAATCGCTCCGTCCTCTTGGCAGATAGTTGGTTACCCACCCTTCTTCATTGTTGTAAAGGTGATTATAGCTTAGTTCCTCGCGAGCTGCAGGATTGGTGATTTTATTCAAAGCAGTTATTTCTCCTCCGCGTTGCACCCAATAATTTTGGGCGTACCAGGTGCACCAATAGTTGGCTGATTTTGCCGGTTCTTTTGGCACAAGATTAACAATAGCCTGAGGTTCTTTGTTGCAGGCAGAACTAATAATCAAAAGCAAAAAAATTACAATAGTTTTTTTCATCTGTTTATGTTTTTTAAGTTAGCTGACACCTGGAGCAATATAATCATGCTCGTGTGCGTCTTGAATTTGCTCCGGTCATACCGGTTTCATCTGTTTATATTTTTTAAGTTAGCTGACACCTGGAGCAATATAATCATGCTCGTGTGTGTCCTGAATTTGCTCCGGTCATACCGGTTTCATCATATATTAAGTTAATTTTTAGATTCCTTGTAATTCGGATTTGGTTGGGGCATGGCCGCATTGGTTTTTATCAACCAGGTTTTTAGTTTTTTATGCAAGCCTTTTAACTTTTGAGGATTTATGTTTGCCAAATTTTTTGTTTCGCCAACATCTTCTTCAAGATTGAATAAACTTAACTTGTCGGATTCGTATTCCCAGATCAATTTCCACTTACCTGCTCGTACGGCTGCTCCCATGGCCTTCTCTGTATTTCTATGGTGAGGGAAATGCCAAAAAATCGCGCGTTCCTCAAAACCATCTTTTTGAAATAGTAAAGGCCATAGATTTTTACCTTCCAGATTTTCATATTTCTTTGAAAGAATTCCTGCAGTTTCCAATATTGTTGGGAAAAAATCGGGGCTGGTGACCGGAACATCACACGTTGAGCCTGCCAATATTTTACCCGGATAGCTCATAATTAAAGGAACACGAATTCCACCTTCGTATAATGAACCTTTATGATTATTTAAAGGGGGATTTTCAAACAGTCCGCCATTATCAGAATACAAGATAATTAAGGTGTTGTCTTTTAATCCCAGCTCATTAACTTTTTCCAGCAGCTTACCTACGTTTTCATCCAACTTATCAATCATCGCCAGGTATTTATTCCCATTATATTTTTCAATAATTTCCTGTGGAGCCCTTAATGGGGTGTGTACCGTGTATGTCCACAAACAAAGCAAAAAAGGTTTATTTCTGTTTTTTTCTATGAAGTTGCAGGCTTCGGTTCCCAACCTGTCGGTTAGATATTCCTTTTCAGCACCATGCGCTATGGTTGCATTTTTATAGGGTGAGAAATAACTGGCTGGCTGTCCATAGGCACAGCCACCGATATTTATATCAAAACCCTGTCGATCAGGATGAAACATGGCATCAACAACCCCGTCAGTTGTTTTTTGAGAACCTTCACCTGCCAAATGCCATTTACCCATAAATGCGGTTTTATAACCGTTTTCTTTTAGAACTTCGGCAAAAGTTGTTTCTTCAAGCGGCAAACGATCAACAAACTCGGCCTCCATGAGTTGTTTCTTCTTGTTCATTCTATCCAGATAAGGTTGCATGCCAATGCCCGGAATATGACAGGTAAGTTGCAAGGTAGCCGGGTATTTTCCCGTCATAATGCTTGCCCTGGTTGGAGAACAAACAGGGGATGCGGTATAAGCGTTGGTAAAAATCATTCCGCTTTTTGCAAGCTCGTCAATATTCGGAGTTTGAACTTTGGGTTTTTGGTTTATGTATCCGACATCGGAGTATCCCAAATCATCCGCCAAAATGAAAATAATATTTGGGGCTTGCTCCTTTCCTATTTCAGCAGAAAGAAGAAAAGGGACAAGTGCTAAAAATAATAAGATGCTTGCCTTTGAGTCTCTGGGATTCATATCTATTGTTAAGTTAATCATAAAACGACGTTTTTGTCATTTCTCACCCCGTTCGAAATGATACTTTACTTTTTACTTGGCACGATTACATAGCGTTATTTAATCAGAGTAAGTCTCTTGACTTCGCTCTGATTTCTCATATTTTGTTTTTCTATCCACAATATTGAGCTTTCCTCAAATAGCGGATTTATTTCATTGGGGATGGGAGCTTTTGTTTTTTTCTGCCAGGCTTTAAGTTCTTTTAAAAGCTCTTTTGTCTTTTTGGAATATTTATCCTTTAAATTTTCTTTTTCTCCAAGATCATTTTTTAAGTTATAAAGTTGTAAAGAGCCATCCTCGAAGTTTTCTATCAGTTTCCAGCTTCCCTTTCGGATAGCGCCGCCAGGTGGCTGCCACAACAGTGAATTACTGCGCCCGTTCCCGTTATAAGATGTTAAATGCCAAAAGATGGCTTCTCGTTTTAGTTTTCCTTTTCCTGCTAACAAAGGCACGATGCTTAGGCCGTCGATAAATTTTTCTTTTGGAAGATTTGCTCCGGCCATTTCTGCCAAAGTCGGATAAAAATCCACAACAGAAACAGGCGTGTCATTCTTGGTTGCTTTTTTGACTTTTCCAGGCCATTTTATAATTAGCGGTACGCGAATACCACCTTCATGAAGGTTTCCTTTTTGGCCTTTTAACGGAGCGTTGGATGTTGCTGCAATCTGTCCGCCATTATCCGAGGTAAAAATTACAATGGTGTTTTCATTCAAATCAAGTTCTTCAATCTTTTTCAAAACACGTCCTACACATAAATCCATATAACTAACCATAGCTCCGTAAGCAGGAATGCTTTGCTCTCCATCCGATTTTTTCTTGGCATACTTAGCCGCCCATTCCTTTTTCGCATGAAGCGGAACATGAACCAGGTAAAACGGGAAATAAAGAAAGAACGGATTGTTCTTATTCTCCTCAATAAATCGACAGGCTCCATCGGTTAATACATCAGGAAGATATTTCCCGTCTTTTTGCGGCTCAATATGCTTCACATTCAGGTAAGGGCTAAAAAAACTCCGTGGAGCCCCGGTTTCACAACCACCGATATTTACATCAAATCCTTGCGCAAGAGGATAGGTTTCTGAGGCATTGCCTAAGTGCCATTTGCCAAAGTGACCGTTTATATATCCGGCATTTTTCAAAACTTCTGCGATCGTAATATCGTTTGGAGAGAGGAATTTTTTTGATCCGATCCCTTTTACTCTTTGCATTTTCAAAGGCGTTCCGGCATATGCATCAACTGCATAAATACCTGTCCGCGGAGGATATTCACCGGTCATTAATGAAGCTCTGGACGGGGCACAGGTTGGCATCATATAAGCTGATGTAAAGCTCATCCCTTCACCGGCCAGCTTGTCGATATGAGGTGTTTCATAAAATTTGCTGCCGTAACACCCTAAATCACTCCAACCTAAGTCATCGATTAAAAAGAAAATAATGTTTGGTTTATGACTTTCACGAGCGTTTAAACCCAGAAAGACAAACGAGAACAATACAACAAGAGCTCCTTTCATAGTCAAATCAATTTAGTGTTAAGTAAAATTAAAAACGTTGTTTTTGTCATTTCGAGACCTAACTTTTTATATAAAACGCACAAATTTGAATGACGTAGTCTTGTGTATTCATCTGATTTACATATTATTATAAAAACACGTCATCGGTACGTCAGGGGAGAGCTGGCTTATTCGTGGTAGCCCGGTGTTGATTGAACCAGATTGCTCACTCCGTTCGAAATGATACTTTACTTTTGACTTAACACTACTTCATATTTAAAGTATTTAAAATCAGCCGGATTTTTAATAGTAAAACCAGCCTCACCATCTTTCAAGATTAAGACCTCATCCAGATCCGTTGTCAGGTCCGTAAGCCTGATCGTTTTATTTCCCAGAAATTTTAGAGAAAGCTTCTTTGAAGTGTCGCTATTATTCAATTCCCTGAAAATGGTTAAGTAACCTGAGTGGGTCTTCGGATTATGATTTTGAAAACCTGTCCAGCTTTTATTGTCAGGTACATCTCCAAGTGGAAACACATAGCCGGCATACATTTCCTCCCTGTGCTTTTTGTAAACCGACAAAAGTGGTTTTATCTCTTTCCTTGCTTCTTCAGAGTAATAGTGAGTTTCCTGAAAGAAAATTGGGCTTGACATCAAAGCTATTGCTACTACATATGGATGGTTATGCAGTTGAGCATCTGTCTTTGTCGGGTCTTTGGTCATGTCGATATTTTGAACAGTAACCTGAAATTTGTTAAGGTTTACATATTTAGAAAGTAGCCAGGCATCCCTAAGTACTTTAGAAGGAATGTACTGAACCGGCGGACGCGCAGTTGTAACCTTCCTGTTTTCTAAGTAAATGTTCCCGTATTCACGCCCATAAAAGTAACCGGCGCGAGGAGGGATCTCAGTAACATCCCAATTTACGCATGTATTGTAGTTGGAATATTTGATGAGCTCTCTTGCTTTTCCCATCAGTTCATCCCTTTTTTCTATGGTATTCAGATTTGCAAAATCGAGTTTAAATGCGTTGAAACCGCCTTTGTCATAATTCCATTTGAGTTTTTCTGTCGGTACGACCCATGCAGCCCATAAGCCTAATTTTACATTGAGCTCTTTTGCTTTTTCCTTTACTTTGTCCCATCCACCGGGATACACATCGTAATCGCCAATAACATCTTTGTGTTCATGATCTCTCGAATGTTTAGCCGGTAACCATTCGGCAGTTTGCCAACCATCATCGATCTGAAGAATATCGATACCTAAATCGGCAACACTTTCCAGTTCTTTTAATACATTCTCTTCGCGAGCTGCATAGAGGCATCCTGGTCGCATATCCTCTGACCCCCATGTGTTTGCCATCATGAAAATATCCCTGTCCGGATGAACGGGGAATCTTCTCCTGTCAAACTTTTTTAATGAAAGAAGAGCATTGTCAAAATCACCGGAATACAAGATGGCCCAGTTTGCCCAGCACGATAAATAGTTATCTTCCCTAAGGTTTTTGGGAAACATCCCCGCACCAGATATCCGAATAATATTTTCATCAAGCAAAAAAGATCCGGTAGCGACATCACCTTTTTTCTTTAGACTTGTCGACTTGTTTGATTCCTTCACCAAAACAATGCCCTTTTCTTCAGATGCAAGAACGAGCCCGTTTGCCCAATCCACTGTTTTTGTATCAACATTCAATTCAGTTTCTGTAAGGATGTCTTTATCCATATTTGTTTTTATACCCTGCATATAACCGAATGCCGTTTTTTCGGAAAACTCATCTTTAAAGTTCAGCGTTTCGGTTATATCGGTTGAAAAGCGTTCTCTCTTAGAATCAAACCCAGGCAAAGCTTTTAGCTGGATTTGGGTTCTTAAACCTTCTGCCTCCGGGTAAGCCCAAACCATGTATTTTAACATCAGGCGTTTCTCTGGGTATTCAAATTCTGCTTCAACACAGATGTGTGTATCGGTAAATTTTTCGTCATCGGAAACAAAAGAGCTCAAGGTAACCAGATTTCCTCGAGCATATCCATCAACGGACCAATCACAAAGTATTTCTGGATTTGTTTTTACCCATTCGGTATCAGAACTAATGTTTCTAAATGATTCAGTAGCAAATCCATACGGAGTAAGTCGATAGGTTCGTTCTACCTTACCCGTTGAAATTATAAGTTTATCATGCTCAGTAAAAACCGTCGCTCTTCCATTAGAAATGTTTTGTTCGGGAAGTTTTTTAATTGAACAGGAAAACAGATGGACTAAGCATAGTATAAGCCAGCAAAATTGCCTCATAACATTCGGATTCATTGAGTTTAGTCTGATCAAGGTATGTACTCAGGGTTCAATTGCACCGGGACCGGCGCATTTGTTTCCTTTCTCCAGGCAATCAGCATTTTTAATAACTGTTCAACCTTCTCAGGATTTGAATCGGTCAAATTATTTTCTTCACTTAGATCATTTTTCAGGTTGTAGAGCTCAATGTCGTTCCCCTCAAAATATTGTATGAGTTTCCAATCCCCCAATCGTATGGCGGAACCCGGCCGTGTCCGGAAAACAGGATCTTGCGACTCTGCATTTCCTCCCTCCAGGTAAATTGGAAAATGCCAGTAAAGCGGACGTAAACCCAGGGTTCCTTGTTGGGTTAACAGTGGAATAATTGATTGACCATCAAGGACTTTATTGTCCGGCTTCTCGATCCCAGCAACTTCCAGTATTGTAGGATAAAAGTCCAGGTTGCTCACAGGTTCGGCCGATTCGGTTCCCGCTTCAATTTTTCCCTTCCAATATGCAAACATTGGCTCGCGAATACCTCCTTCATAGTATGATCCTTTACCGGCTCTGAGAGGACGTTGTTTAGTAACTCTGTAAACGCCCCCATTATCCGAAATGAAAAGGATAAATGTATTTTCAAGTTTACCGGATTTCTCCAGATACCCGATCATTCTTCCTATCTGGGTGTCTAAATTCTCGACCATTGTCGCATATTTCGGATTATTCTGCCCTTTCCATGCCGGTTTATCTTCATATTTAGGCAGCAGGCTTTTTACCGGATGGATGGGAGTATGTACCGCGTAAGGGGAATAGTAAAGGAAATAGGGATTTTCCCCGGTGGATTTAAGAAAATCAAGAGTTTTATCCATGATCAGGTCGGTAAGATAATAATCTTCTGAGGGTGCTTCAAGGGGAACCGATTTATACGGAGGATAGTAGCTCCCCGGATTGCCGGCGTGACATCCACCTATGTTTACATCAAATCCCTGGGTTCGGGGATCATCGTTCAAGTGCCATTTCCCTGCATGGCAGGTTGTATATCCGGCATCTTTAAGTACTTCCGTAAGTATGTATTGACTGTCAGGTAATATGGTATTGTTTTTTTCAGGAATCAGTTTTCTATCCTTGCTTCTACCTCGCTTTGATGTACCGACAGTGTAGATCCCGTGCCTTGGAGTCCATTGCCCACTCATCAGGCAAGCCCTACTGGGGGCGCAGTTGGATGCCGCTGCATAGGCATTTGTAAAGATCATTCCACTGGATGCTAACTTATCAAGTACTGGAGTTTCATAGAATTTCGAGCCCATAAACCCAACATCGCACCATCCCAGGTCATCGATATTTATAAGAATGATATTTGGCTTTGGTTGCTCAGATCTTCTTTGGTTACACGCTAAAAGAGACAAGACAGAAAAGAGAACGATTAGGGCTTTGTTCATTCTTAAGCAAATTGGATTAAAAGTATTTTTCATCTGTATATATTTTTTAAAGTTGCTAACGCACAGAGCAATATAATCGTGCTCGTGTGTGTCCTGAATTTGCTCCGGTCCTACCGGTTTCATCTGTTATATGATAGTTTAGTTATCATTTTTAGTCCATATCTTTTCTGACCTCAGGATCGATCAGATGCCAATATTGTTCACGCATCTTTGCTTTTGATCTTTGAGCTATTTCAGGATCTTCTTTAATCTTTCCTTTATCATCCGTTTCTGCAATCCAGTTATCCAATGCATTTCTCAGTGTCTCAATCTGCTTTTGATATTTTCCCGAATTAATCAGATTGTCTGTCTCAAACGGATCATTTTCAAGGTCATAAAATTCTTCATACTCCTTTGTAGAAGAAAACCATTGAGACTGAATTTCATTGAGTTGGCCTTCTCTTTGCAACCTGCGCAGTTCCGGCATCGGCCTTAACCTCGCTTCAATGTAATAGCTGTTTTTCTGTACATAACCGACGTCATTTCTGTAATTCCGGATCAGCTTAAAACGTTTTCCGGTAACTGCCCTTATGCGTTCTTCCGTGCCGTCGCACCGGTCCCGGGACGTAAAAATGTATTCCTTCTTTTTCCCTCCCAGCATTGGAATCGCGGATCCATCCAATTCCTCTGGAATTTCAATGCCTGCTAATTTTAATGTGGATGCTGTTATATCTATCAGGCTAACCAGGTCATCGGAAACTGTTCCCGGTTTAATTTTTTCGGGATACCTGATAACCAGTGGGACTTTTGTGCCGGTTTCGTAGAGCCATTGCTTGTGCCTTACCATTGCCGATCCGTGATCCGAAAAATAAACGATGACCGTGTTGTCGTAAAAGCCATCCTTTTTAAGCTGTTCAATCACTCGTCCTACTTTACTGTCCATGTGCGATATGCCTTGAAGGCATTGAGCCATCCACTTCTTTGTTTTTGGCGTACCGGGATAATAGGGGGGCAATTCGACTTTCGAGCTGTCAATCAAAGCTCCGTTTTCTTTGGCCCATCTTTCCGATTCATCCCACAAATAAGGTTTTGGTTCATTGAAATTGACATAGGCGAAAAAAGGCCTTCCTTTCGGGCAAGAATTCCAATCTGATCCTGGAAATACATGCTCGACTTTAAAATTGAAGTCGGTTTTACTGTTTCCCTGAATATCTTTGAACATGCCGGAAAGGTTACAGATATAGTATCCATGATTTGCCAACCTTTCGGTAACCGGTTTTACTTTTTCCGGTAATGGTTTTTTGTTGGGGGTTCGGTGTTGATGTGCGCCAATTCGTATGTTATACATACCTGTAAACAAAGATGAGCGGCTGGAAGAACAAACAGGTGACGGTGCATAAGCACGGGTAAACATTGCGCCTTCTGAGGCAAGCCGATCAATGTTTGGGGTTTTAACCAGCGCATTTCCATAACATCCTAATTCAGGACTCATATCTTCATTGACAATCCACAAAATATTGGGCACAGCTTTTCCGGCATTCGGGTCAACCGAACAACTGATGGATGGAGTCAGAAATAGACAAGCTAAAATTAAATAGAGAACCCTTTTCGCTTTCATGTAATCTCAAAAAATGAAATCCCGGAAGAAGATTTTAAAGCTCCTCCCGGGGTTTATACTCAATCAGTATCCAAGGTTGTTAGGCAACAATGCTTCATTTAAGGCTATTTCCTGCGATGGAACAGGACATAGCATATGATGATCTTTCACATTGGCAGCACCGTCAGGGTTTGTCGCTGCAATAGACTGAACCGCTTCTACCAGTTTTCCCCATCTGTTCAAATCCCATCTGCGATGATATTCAAAACTTAGTTCCCATTTTCGTTCATTCATAATGGCAGTGCGAAACTCTTCTTTTGATAAACCAGATAATCTTTTCGCAGGATCATTTCCAAATGCACGATCGCGAATTGCATTGATTTTCTCATAAGCCTCAGCAGTTGGGCCATTTAATTCATTTTCTGCTTCGGCATACATTAAGTAAGCATCTGCCAACCTAAAAATGATCGCATTTAAATCACCATTAGCACGTGGAGAATCCCAATCCATGTTTTTGGCAACATAGTGGTAATTGGTTTCAATTCCATCCCATCCGTGCCAATTGTACATTTCAATTCTTTGATCATCCGGATCGAATGATGCAATGAACTCTTCCGTAGAGGTCAGTAACCCAAAACCGGCAGTAGGTAAATTAAGCGATCTTGGCTCATCCTTTGTACGAGGCATATACCGAGATGTGCGAATAGCTTTATTAATATCTAATTGGTAATCAACTTCAAATACACTTTCGCTATTGTGCTCATTGGCAACACCAAAAATGTCTTTGTATACAGGCACAAGTGCATGTGGTCCTCCACTTTGCTGAATAATCTCGCCGGCAGTCGCTTTTGCTTTTGACCACTCCCCTTGCCATAGATAGACTTTTGCAAGCAACATCTTTGCGGCCCATTTAGTTGCACGTCCGACATCAGTTGCAGGATAAGAAGCGGGTAAGCTTTGCTCGGCGTCCAACAAATCCAGCACAATCTGACCTCTTACCTGAGCTGCAGGAGTTCTTGGGATAGCACCTCCAACTTCCTCAATATTCAGTTCATCGAGCCACATAGGCACATCCCCCCACCAGTTTGTAAGCATATAATAATACAAGCCGCGCAAAAACTTGGCTTCTCCGATTACTCTGGTTTTAATCTCAGCGGAAATTCCTTCCGAAGCGGAAACTCTTGCTATTAATTGATTGGCATCTCCAACTGCCCTGTAAAGGTTTTGCCAATGACCTCTTAGATTTGCTTCGTTGGAAGCACTCATGGTGTAAACATGGAATGGGAAGCTGCCTTCACGGCCACCTGTCGGTCTGGAAATATCTGTTCCCTGGTGTGACCAGTATCCGTAATCCCAGCCCCAGTCACCACCATAAAACTTGTTCAGCCATTTATATACACCATTAACGCCACCAATCGCTTCAGCATCCGATGTATAAAACTGGTTTGGGTCCATCCTGTCTCGAGGTTCTTCGTCAAGTAGATCGGAGCAAGAGACAACAACTAAATTTAGTATTATATAATAAAATATTCTTTTCATGATGCTAAGATTTAAAATTCAACATTTACTCCAATTATAAAAGTGCGGTTTTGTGGGTAGGATGAGCCATCGAATCCATTAGCAACTTTTTTAATTCCGTCATTATCCACGGCATTAACTTCCGGATCAAATCCATAGTCATAGTTTGTCAAAAGCCAAAGGTTCTCACCGGTGGTATAAATTGAAGCTTTGCTAAGCCATGAAATATTCTTAGTCGGCAGTGTATATGATAATCTCAAGGTTTGCAAGCGCAGGAAAGAACCATCGTGCACACTAATAGAATAAGCCGGCGTATTTACATTGACAATCGGGTGCGAGCCTGCCCTCGGAATATCGGAAGTAGTGTTGTCTTCCGTCCAGCGGTTTCTGGCATCAGCATGAATATTTGATGCAAAACCTCCGAAAAAGAATTTGGGAGACATGGTGTTCAATATGTCGTTTCCATAGCTGTAATTGAAGTAAATATCAAGTCCGAAATTTTTGTACGAAAAATTACTACTTAATCCGCCAAAGAAATTAGCTTCAGGAGATCCAATAATATCATAGTCATCGAAGCCGTCATACTTGCCATTTTCATTTACATCTTTGAATTTCGGGTAACCAGGTTTGGCACCAACCATATATCCTGGCAAAGCATCAATTTCTTCCTGGGATTTCCAGGTTCCTTCATAAACTGCGCCGTAAAACACGACAGCAGATTCACCTTCAATTAACCTTGCACCTGATCTGACATCACGAAATCCCTTCTCAGTTCCAAGATCAAGTACTTTATTCCGGTTAGCGGCAATATTGAATGAAAGATCCCATGTGAAATCATTGAGCTCCATGACCACGGCATTAAGCATAAATTCAATCCCCTTATTTTCTACGGATCCAACGTTATCAATCCTTCCCGTATACCCTGTAGTGCCCGGCATTTCAACGGAAAGCAGCAGGTCATTGGTTTTTTTGTAATAAGCATCTATTTCAAATGATAATTTGCCATCCAGCAAAGCCGCATCCAAACCTAAAGAGTATTGATCTGTTGTCTCCCACTTCAAATCATCGTTTGCCAGATTACCTTGTCGATACCCCACATACTCATTTTCATTAAAGAAGAATTTGGTTACACCAAGTGTTGGCAATGTTGAATATATACCAATAGCCTGATTCCCCGTCTTTCCATAACTGGCTCTTAGTTTAAGATCGTAGAAAACGCCTAAATCTTTTATAAAATCTTCTTCACCTAAGCGCCAGGCAGCTGCTGCCGAAGGGAAAAATGCCCATTTATGGTTTTTTGCTAATCTTGAAGATCCATCCTGACGGACGGAAGCAGTAAACAAATATTTGTCGTTATAGGAATAATTCACCCTTCCCAGAAATGAAACCATCGTCCAATCTGAAAAGCCAGAATCACTTAACCTGAGCTCCGGATCACCGGTGCTCAATTTATTGTATTCCAACAAATCATTTGTGAATCCGTCTGCTGAAGCCCAAAGGCTTTCTGTTTCCGCATGTTGAATAGTAGCTCCGCCAAGGAGATTAAAGCTATGTTTACCAACATCCTTCACATACGACACAGTATTCTCATTTAGTAAATTAATACCTGATGAGGTTGATATTTTTGCATATCCTCCAAGCTCCTGATCCATTCTTCTCGGCAATGATCCGGGAGTGTAGATATTTTGCTTGCTGTTATTTATATCTGCCCCTATTGTTGATTTGATCGTCAGGCCATTCTTAAAAGAGGCCTTGGCATACCAATTACCGAGAAAACGCGTCTTGTAGGTGTTATTTTTTTGTAATCGGGCTTGTGCTACCGGGTTTTCAAAAAGTTGTCCGCTCAATGGATTAACGATATTATAATCTCCATTTTCATCGTAGATGGGAAGCGAAGTAGCTGCGTCTTTTAACACGGTGAACAAGTTAACGGTGCTATTGGCCCTGTCTGACCGGCTGAAATTTAGATTGGCTCCAAACGACAGCCAATTGTTGATTTTTGTATTGATATTTAACCGGGTTTGGAATCTCTCAAAGCCAGAGTTTATAATGATCCCTTCCTGATTGAAGTAGCTCGCTGAAAAGAAATAGTCTGTTTTCTCCTGTCCCCCCGATACGGATAAATGTACGTTTGATATGGGCGCTATCTGGGTAACTGCATCCTGCCAGTCCGTATGAGTTACTTTGGACAAGTCTGGATAAGTAATTGGCGCCCCGGTAAATTCATCTGATTCTACTGCATAAGCAGCCCTTTCGGGACCCGTTAGCATATCGATTTTTTGCGGTAATCTCTGAGAGCCGTAATAGGCATTTACGTTAATTTTAGGTTTCCCTGTCAACCCTTTTTTTGTGGTAATAAGAATAACCCCATTAGCTCCCCTTGCACCGTAAATTGCCGTAGCGCTCGCATCTTTTAAGATCTCAATAGACTCGATATCAGCCGGATTTATTGAATTCAAATCTCCTCCGCCAATAAATCCGTCAATTACATAAAGAGGCTCATTTGAAGCTGTTATGGAGTTCCCTCCGCGGATCCGAATGGAAGCCCCAGCTCCGGGGGAACCATTGTTCGATACTACTCTTACACCGGCAGCTTTTCCACGCAATGCCTGGTCAATTCTGGAAACCGGAGCCGCTGCAATGTCTTCTGATTTCACCTTGGCCACGGATCCGGTGAGGTCGGATTTCCGTTGAACTCCATAACCGATTACGACGATCTCATTCAGTGCTGTAATATCAGGTGAAAGCGAAACGTCAATAACGCTTTTATTTTCCACCACAACTTCTTCCGTAACAAAACCGACAGAACTAAATACAAGAATACTTTCACCATCTTCAATTTGAATCGTGTAATTTCCTTCCACGTCCGTTACTGTTCCGAGGAGAGTTCCTTTTACCACTACATTTACACCGGGAAGGCCTTGTTGATCTTCCAAAGAGATCACTTTGCCCGTTATTGTCTTTTCCTGATTAGGGCTTTGTGCATTCCCGTCAGGAGACAACACTACAACATTTTCAATAATGGTATAACTGATTCCACTGCCTTCTAGAGCAACATCTAAAATCTCCTCAACTGTCAGATTTTTTAATGAGATCGAAATTGGTTGATGGATATCGATCTGTCCGTTCTTGTAGAAAATTTTAAACTTGCTTTGTTCTTCTATTGATAATAGAACTTCATTTAGTGTCCCGGAATTCACATCTATTTTTATTTGCTCGTTCTGGGAAAAGACACTGGCATTTAAATTGAAAAATATTAATACTGTAAAAAGAAAGCTAATCTTCATAGTTAATAGAATTTTTCGGGTATTTAAAGGTATATAACATGCCTTTAACTCATGTTTTTTTTTCATATTTGTATTGCATTTTAGTTTGAAATACACATCAGATTGATGTGTGTTTGACTATTAAAATTGGGGAGTGTTGGCGCATTCCCCTTTTTCTAATTGATACTTGTCTACCTCATTTTACCTCCTTCCTTTAGCTTTATTTCAACTTTATTTCCATAAAATATATACTCTATCGGCGTAGTAATTTTGATTACTTCTAACACCTGTTCTATCGATTCGTCATTAATAAACTTACCTGTATATCGCTGTTCTTTCAATTCATCGCCGACTAAGAGAACTTCAACCTTAAACCAACGTGACATCTTTACAGCAATCTCTTGAAATGTTTCATTTTCAAATACTAATGAATAATCTTTCCAGCTGATTACATTTTTAACATCCACCTTTTTTATGGTAAGGTTTTCCGTAATTTTTAATGGTTCGCTTCGCTCCGACGGTTCTTCTTTTCTTTCATAATGATTCAAACTCTTTCTAAATGTAATCTTTTCACTAGGATCCAAATAAATCTTTTCGAATCGGCCCTCTTTCAAATTGTCCTCTATTAAAACCTTTCCCTCTATCAAGGTAGTTTCGATGGTCGGATCATCAGGATAGCTTTTTACATTGAACTTGGTTCCCAGCGCCTGTATATTGATGTTTTGTGTGTGAACAACAAAAACCAAATTTTCATTTTTAGCCACATCAAAATATCCCTCTCCTACTAAATACAATTCCCTTTTGTCTATACCATAATTAGAATAATACTTTAACTTACTTTCTGAGTTGAGCCATACTTTTGTGCCGTCCGACAGGGTAACCGTTGATTTCTCACCGGAAGGAACACTAATTTCATGAAAGGCGTTTACCGATCCATTAAATAACTCCGTTTTTGTGTAGAGATAAATCAGCCCGGTCATTGTTATGATAAATAACACTGCGGATGCAATCTTGTAATAAATATTATTGCTGAAATGAAATATATTGTATGATTTTGGCTGCTCCAAGGCATTTATCACGGTCATTAACCGTTTTACGTTCCTATCTTTTTGCTCTTCGGAATAGACTACACGCTTATGGTTAATTAATATATTGTGGATTTTCTTGGCCGTTGCGAATAGACTTTTATTTTCTTCACTGGCATTTTCAAAATTGGTCCAGAACTCCACATACATTAAATCTCCTTTGATGTATTGCTCAAATTCATCGCTCAACAATATATCTTCTACAGATCCAAAAAATTTTGTTTCCCGCATTTGCACCGCTTTTTATTATTTAGACAGGGAAAATTTACCTTTATACTCCTTTTTCAGGATTTTTTTGAAATCTTTTACTTTGGAATGAAACATGACCTGCAACCAGGGGAAATGAACAGGTAAATTGTAGTATTTCGTTATCGGTACTATCGAATTATTGGGGACAAATAGAGCGAAATCTGAGAAATACCTGTTGTCAACAATAGAAGATTCAGTTCTTTAATCTGTTTCAATCCTTTACTGATGTGATTTCGAACAGATTGTATATTGATGGACATTATTTCAGAGATCTCACTAAATCCTAACCCTAAGAAATAGCGTAAATGTATGGCTTCCTTTTGCTTTTTACTCAAATTATTAAGCCGAAATAATAATCTGTCTCTGGTCTCATTATCAAGTTCCTCGTTGATTAGAAAATCTTCGTAAGAATAAACGATCTCAAATTGGCTCTCAGGTATTTCACTCAGAGGTTTTAAAGTAGACCCGAAGCTTAGATTGGCAATCACATGCCTTCTCATGGTCTTGATTAGATAAGGTTTTACATAAGAAACTTGGCCGAGGTTTTTTCTGTTTTTCCATAGTTTCAAAAACATATCTTGCATGCTATCATCGACAATTTCATGAGATTGCGTTAACCTTAATCCATAATTATAAAGATCCTCATAGTGATTTCGGAATATATAGGACAAGGCTTTCTTATCGCCTTTCAAAAAATTTGCCCATTGTTTGTCCTCTTTCACAATATTGGATGATCTCAAAAAATGATATTTTCAAAATTAAGCTATACATCCGAATTTTACAGCAAAGTAACACAATAAACAGCGATTTCGATTTTAATAAAAGTAAGCAACAGACATGACGGATAAATCAAAAGGGCATCTTTGGCCTCGCCTTATGGGTGTGCAAGAGCATTAAGTTTAGCTCCCATAACTGTTAATTAATGTATTTTTAGATTTATATTAGTAGACTCTACTAAAATATCTCCACTTAATGCTCACAAGATTAATCATCATAATTATATCTATTTCCCAAGTAACAACTTCATTTAGTCAGTCATGGGAGGCAAATCATCACATTCTTGAGAAAAGGCAAAACAGTATCCTTGGGAGTTATTCCAACTCAAATGTTGCACAGATAATTTCAGGAAAGAGATATGATTTAATTTATCGGAATAATGTAAATGAAAGGTTTTTTAGAAATTTATCACCAATGCAGGGAGCAATCGAGTATGACGGAGTTTCAATCGATCATATAGAAATTCAATATGATCTGGTTAATCAACAAATAGTGGTATTGCTGGAATCTGAAGATAATGAAGAATATGTTATTGTAGATATTGGTATGGTATCGTCCTTGTCAATCGGTGATTATAGATTTATTAATGTTAATTCGGATGCCATTATGGAAGATGGCCTCTATCAACTTGCTTACTGCGGGCAAAAGTCGAATTTGTTCATTAAAAGGCAAAAGCACCGGAAAATATACTTTTCTGGAAAGGAGGCGAAAGTAAAATTCGTCCCTGAGAGTCATTTCTATATTAAAAATGAATATGGTACATTCCGGATTGCGTCCAAAAAAGATCTTCTGGTCGCTTATAAAAATTCTGAAAAGATCCGGGATATTTTGAAAACCAAGAAAACCAATTTCAATAAAAAAAAGATAGAAAATGATTTGGTGCTGGCAATTGATTCTTACGAAGAATCAAATTCATTTGATAGAATAGATGATTAGGATCGTTATTTTGTTTTTGGTAATGCCGTTCATTATGCCAATTGAGTTAGAGGCTCAAAAGCATATGACCATTACCGGTTCGTACAGAGATCAGTATTTTGGAAACATAATAGCTGATCTGGAGGATAGATATAATTTGCAATTTTATTATGATCCGCATCTGGATAGTACCGTCATTGATATTGAAATTCCCGGGCTTAGTGTATCGGAAATGCTATCTCTTATAACCAAAAAGACGAAAATTAACTTTTTACGGAAAGATTCAATTTCAATTATTGCTACAGGTCGATATAAAATTGAAAAATACCTTGATGATGAATTTTTCGGAATAAAGACAAATAAACAGGTGTTTACTAATAAGCATGATACAGTTGCTGACTCCCATGATGATTTTGGGATAAACCCGAGTATGGGTGTTGAGCGTGACGTAGTTGAAATTGGTGATATCACCAAACGATATGAACGTGATGTGGCAACTATAGTAGGTTATGTAAGAGATATTTTAACAGGCGAACCTATTATTGGAGCATCAATCTTCAAAAAAAATCCCTTAGTTGGAGCCATTACGGATCAGTTTGGGTACTACACACTGGTTTTGCCGAGAGGCCGGCATGAAATGATTATAAATTCGACAGGAATGAAACCCCTGGTAAAACAGATTGATCTGTTTGGAGATGGTATATTAAATATCGAGCTGAGAAGCGATTTGATTTCACTTAAAGAAGTAGTTGTATCGGGAGAAATAAATTCAATTGATAATCTGCAGACAGGATTTGCCAATCTGAATATTAAAAACATAAGGGAGATCCCCTCAATAGGTGGGGAAGCAGATATTCTGAAAATTGCATTGACGTTGCCAGGGGTACAATCGGTTGGAGAGGCCGCTTCGGGATTTAATGTCCGGGGTGGTGGCTCGGACCAGAACCTTATTATGCTCGATGACGTTCCGGTTTATTATACAAACCATTTATTCGGTTTCTTTTCGGTTTTCAATTCGGAAGTTATCGCTGATGCAGATCTATACAAAAGTGGAATAGGCGCGCATTTTGGCGGAAGAATTTCTTCGGTCTTTGATGTGGGATTAAGAGAAGGGAATAATAAGAAAATCAGCATTAGCGGTGGGATTAGTCCGATAACCGGAAAAATTACAATAGAAGGGCCCATTAAAAAAAACACGAGCAGCTATATTGTTGGCATCAGAAGTACCTACTCCGATTGGATGCTTTCGGTCCTGGATAATCCTCAGTTGAGAAAGAGTTCGGCAAAATTTTCAGATTTTACAGGAAAGGTTAACCACAAGATTAACGATAAAAATATTCTTTCATTTTCGGGATATCACAGTAGAGACCTTTTTAAATTAAATTCAGATTCATTATACCAATACTTCAATAGCAATGCAATTTTAAAATGGAGGCATATATATTCAAACCGGCTCAATTCTGTTTCTTCTTTGTCTGTAGCAAACTATAATTATAGTCTTTCAAGTGATGGTAATCCTTTGACATCCTTTGATCTCAAATACAAAATATCAGATTATTCTTTAAAGGTGAAGTTTAATTATTTTCCGAGAGAAAGGATTAATTTCACTTTTGGCCTCTCATCGACATTTTATAGTTTGCAACCTGGAAGTAAAACCCCCTTGGGCAGCTCCTCACTAGTAGAATCTGCCGTTCTTTCAGACGAAAATGGTTTGGAATCGGCACTTTTCGTTGGCAGTGAAGCTCACTTAAACGAAAAGTTAAGCATTTATACAGGTTTCAGACTTTCAATATTCAATAGACTAGGGCCAGGCAATACATTTAGTTATATGCCTAATTCCCCAATGGAAATTGAGACAGTTGTAGACACAACATATTTTTCTGCTAATGAAATTATTAAAACATATTTTGGACCGGAAATACGATTTTCAGGACGCTACAAATTTAGAAGTGACCTGTCAGTTAAGGCTTCGTTTGATAGAATGAATCAATATATTCATGTGCTGTCAAATACAATTGCAATATCACCTATGGATAGCTGGAGATTGAGCAATCAGGTAATTAAACCTCAAATTGGGAATCAGTATTCCTTTGGCATTTACAAAACATTTTTAGGAACAAGCTTTGAAATGTCAATCGAAGGATATTATAAAAGAATATTTAATTTAATTGAATATAAGGATGATGCGGACCTCATACTAAATGAGGTGTTGGAGACTGATGTAATCAATGCGGATGGCAGGTCGTATGGATTGGAATTTCTAATAAAGAAAAAATCAGGAAAGTTAAGCGGATGGCTTAGTTATTCATATGCAAGATCATTGATACGAACCAACAGTAAATTTCCGGATGAACAAATTAACGCTGGCAAATACTACCCATCCAATTATGATAAACCTCATTCATTCACGTTAGTATCTAATTATAAGTTTAACAGAAGAATCAATATTTCATTAAACTGCTATTACAGCACAGGCAGACCGGCAACTTTTCCGGCGATTAAATATATACTTAAGGGCCAGCCTGTACTATATTTTACGGACCGAAATAAATATAGAATACCGGATTATTTTAGAACAGACCTGGCAATTAATATTGATGGAAACCATAAGGTTCATAAAAAAATCCACGGTTCATGGTCACTTTCGGTTTATAACTTAACAAGTAGAGCAAATGCATATTCGGTTTTTTTTGTGAATGAAGGCGAAGAAATTAAAGGATATAAACTTTCTATATTTAAGAATGCAATACCAACTATAACCTATCATTTTCAGATAAGATGAGATTGTCAAAACCATATGTGATGGTAATGTTCGCATTTTTTGGATTATGCGGTTGTATTGAGTCGTTTAATCCAAAAATTCCTGAAAGTGATAATAGTTTACTGGTTGTCGATGGTACCATCACAGATCAACCGGGACCTTATATTGTTACAATATCCAAGGGCATCAGCTTAAATGAGAAGAATACCCCCGTTTCAGGAGCGCAGGTTAGCATCGAAGAAGACGGTGGTATTATAGAATTATTACAGGAAACAAGAGAAGGTGTTTATCAAACCGCCTCAATTCAGGGCTTGGCCGGTAAACGATATAGGTTAAGCATCTATTACCAGGAGCAAAATTATCAATCATCTTGGGAAACTATTAGACCATCCTCCGAAATTGATAGTGTTTATTTTAAGAAGGCAATTAAAGGCACCACGGATATAAATAATGATGTAATTGGATTGCAGTTTTATCTTGACAGTCATGGAACAAATGAAGATTCGAGATACTATCGATTTGAGTTGGAAGAGACCTGGAAAATTGGAGTAAGCTGGCCGATAAGCTATGATTATATCGGCAATGACTTGATTGCGAATACTACAAAAAACTTAAACTACGTCTGCTGGAAAAGCAGGCAAATAGCGGGAATCAATATAACTTCTACTACCGGTTTAAAACAAAATATTCTGTCTAATCACAAAATACATTTTGCTACGGGACTGGAAGATCGGTTTACTGAAAAATACAGTCTGTTGATTAAGCAGTTCGGTATTTCTGAAAAAGAATATTTGCTTTGGGAGAAACTTAATAGGACAAGTGGTGGCCTGGTTGGATTGTTTGAAAAGCAACCGGCAAGCGTTAAAAGTAATATCTCGAATATATCCGATCCTTCAAGACCTGTGCTCGGATATTTTTCAGCTTCTGGATTAACAACAAAGAGGATATATGTTGATCCGGATCAGGTTCCGGCTGAGTTGTCGAAGCAATATAAATGCCCTTTGGATTCCGTGTTGAAATCAAATGATATAGGTGCATATTCAAGAAATATATTCAATAAGCTTCGGGAAGGTAAATTGTTCTATGATTTTGTGTATTTGGATATCGGAGGGGATCCAAGCGGAGTGGTTCTTTCGACCTTAATTTGTTCTGATTGTGTAGAGAATGGCGGTAGTGCACAGAAACCAGAATTTTGGCATGATTAGAGCAGAGATGGTGATTTTATTTTTATTGTCATTTTTTTGGCAACATTTGCAAGGCGCACCACTGTTTGAATCAGATACATCTTCTTCACTATCAAGATTGAGAGATAACTTTGAAAAAAAAATCACAAACTTCCACAGCGAGAAAGTATTTATCCATACAGACCGTAATCTTTATTTGACAGGAGAAACTATTTGGATGAGCTTTTACTGTGTCGATGCGGCCTTACATTGTCCATCGTCGGTCTCGAAAGTGTTGAACATTGAATTGTTAAACGATAAAGGACAATCTGTTAAGAAAATGAGAGTCCAATTGAAAAATGGATTTGGTTGTGGCCAATTTCTCGTTTCTCGGGATTTAATTACAGGGTCCTATATCATTCGAGGTTTTACAAATTGGATGAAAAATTTTGATCCTGATCTGGTATTTCACAGCAAAGTGACTATCCTGAATCCTTCCGCAGTCTTACCCCCGGAAAGTGAATCAGAGCAAGAAGCTAAAACCAAAATTAATTTTTTCCCGGAGGGCGGGGACTTGGTGGTTAATAAGGAAAGCAAAATTGCGGTTAAGGTGACGGACCACAACGGAAGAGGATTGGCTATTTCCGGTTTTATCTCCGATAGTGAGGAGCATATAGTCACCAGGTTCGAAACATCGGATAGGGGATATTCTGCTTTTAAACTAACTCCAAGAAAAGGGATATCTTATTTTGCGAATATTGCCAATCGTGGCAAAACCGAATTATACGAATTACCGGAAGCCAAAGAAGATGGATTGGTAATAGGAGTTTCAAGAGCCGAATCGTCCGGATATAGAATCAATTTAAGCGGAACTGAGAAATTTCATAAAACGGTATACCTGGTAGTGCATACGCGCGGGATCATAATGAGAATTGAACAAATAGATATAAATAATACAAAGCAAATTGATTTACTACCTGGTGATTTACTCCCCGGGATATCTCATGTGACAATATTGGATGAAGATTTAATTCCTGTTGTAGAACGGTTAATATTCAAATACCCAAAAGAGATGACATATGTTAACATTGAATTGGATAAAACGGAATACACTAAAAGAGAGAAAATAGAATTAACGATAAATCCCGTCAATACAGAAGATGGAGACACACTGGCAAGGTTGTCATTGTCTGTTTTCAAATACGGCGGACAAACTATACATGAGTCTAATATAATTTCAAACCTATTACTGATTTCCGATTTAAAGGGCAAAATTGAAGAACCTTGGATATATTTTGACTATAATAATGAAACGCGCTTTGAGGAAATTGATTTAATTATGCTAACTAATGGTTGGAGAAGATTTGATTGGAATAATGTCTTGGATGACACAGAACAGGAACTGGATTATCCCGCCGAAATTAATGCTCCTCTTTTATCCGGAAAGATCTTGACAAGTCGTATGGATCAGATTCCAACAAAGGTACATATGAATATACCGGGGAAATCATCATTGATAAATTCTACATCAATCAATTCAGATGGGATTTTCCATTTTGAGATGCCCTTTAGAATTAATAGTGGAAAGGCTTATTTTTTTACCATCAATGATACATTAAGATCAGATCAGATAAAATTATATTCCCCTTTTGATCTCGACTATAATTTTGGATATAAGGACCGAATAGAATTTTCTGTTGAATCAAGGGATTACCTGGAAACTTTAAATTTGAATAATCAACTTTCTCATATCTATGAGAATTTTACAAATATAAATGGATTGAAACAGTTGCCAAAAGAATGTAACCGCCATTTTTATGGTAAGCCAGATCATGAATATTTACTTGAAGACTATACTCGTTTTGAGACGATCGAGGATTTATTTATCGAATATGTTAGAAATGTTAAACTTAAAAAAGTTGAAAGCGATATTGGATTTTATATGATAAATGAGAATGGAATGCTGCCGGAAAAAGCCTTAGCTATGATAGACGGAGTTCCGATTATGGATATGGGTATTGTTCTGAATTATGATCCATTGAAAATCGAAAAGATAGAATTGGTAAATAACATATATCACGCGGGAGGTATAAATTATTATGGCATTATAAACTTCATCTCATATGAGAAGAATATCAGCGACCATGAGTTACCGGTATATTTGGTTGAGAAAGTATATCACGCTTTACAACATCCAAGACAGTTTTACTCACCTGAATATTCAATGCAAATAAATGAATTCGGGAGAATTCCGGACTTCAGGACTACGTTATATTGGGATGCCGATGTGAAACTCAATTTTAATGAAAAAAAGACAATTGAATTTTATTCATCCGATGATGAAGGTTTATACAAAATTGAGGTCAATGGAATTACAAATAGAGGAAAACCAATTTATGAACAGTATAAATTCGAGGTTCATTAATTAATGATTTGATAGAAGGAAGTGTATAAATAGATTGTACTTTTAGCCTTGAATTTAGATAATAAGATAATTCGAACATTAAGGATTGACTTTTTTCCGGGTGGTTCAATATACACTCGTCACCCTAGAGGTCAGTGTGGTGAACAACAATGTCTGCCGCCAATTCCTAGAACAAAACAGGTTCAATGCTATGGTAAGCGATTTAGCTAGTTACTCCTTAAAAAGTCAGGCAATTTGATATTGATTTCTTGTTTGGCAGAATTCTGCCAATATAACGCGGGGACAAATTGTTAGGAGTTTCAGGTATTTCCTGATCTTATTACTCAATAACCTGTATTATATTGTTTACTTCCTCATTTGCTTTTTTATACCACATAGTATAATCGGAGTACAAGTCATTTTTTAAATTTACTATCCCAAAATTATTGTTTTCCCCATCCGCAGGACTTGACCTTCCGTTAGAAGGCTGATCAAACCATTGAAAAACATGATATCCAACTATATAATCGGTATCCATATGTTTTATTATATAGTCATATGTTTTTTTGCCCCTTTTATCTTGACTGTTATATGTAAGGTAGATCCACGGCTTGTCTGAAGGATTGTTTTTAGTCCTGGCCCTGAATCCAAATTCTGTTATAAGTATTGGTTTTCCAGATGTTTCATAAAAACTTTCAAGGCAGTTCCCCGTACGCATATTTCCTTGTAACACAGGCAATATCTTTTGTAGTCCAAATTTTAGATAATAATTATTTACGGTAAGAACGTCAAGATACTTTCCAGCGGCCTTTACAACTCCCTTAGGAGTAAGAAAACTTACGAGCCTGTCTCCCATAACCAGGTGATTAGGGTCATATTTCCTAATTGCCTCTGAACATACCATGTAATACTGATTTGCAATTATTTCAATAATCTCGTCTTCAAGCTTTTTATACCCTAGTTTAAATTTTAGGTATTTTTGATATTCATATGCCTCATCCCAATTTTCGAAATCAGTACCAAATACCTCGTTGAACTTATCGATTATCTCAAGTTTTTCCTTTAGATATTCAATAATTACTTTTTTCCCTGAGGCATTTTTATGAAAATTAAGGTATCTTACTGCAATTGAACGCCGTTTTGTGCCGAATCCTGACCAGTCTACCTCATTGTCAATACAATGCCCTATTAAATTTTCATCTTCGAGGAAATCACCGTCCATAATCTCCCTTTTTGCCGTGTTTTCAGCGTTTTTTATAAACAAATCGCTAAAAAAATCTTGTGTTTGATTTAATGCCCAGCTTGATGATGATACATATAGTATTGTTATATAATATTTTTCATCCCTAAAGTTTGGTATTTCACTCCATCCCCCAATTGTATTAACTCTCAGATCATCCATTATCTTATTTGAATGGGCTGCCCATTTAGGCGATGAAAAACTTATCCCGTTATCAGCAGGATACTGCTCAATAAGATTTTGTTGATATTCGTCTCTTTTTGTTTTTGCGTCTATATCTCCCTTGTATGTTACATGGTTAATGCCGATAGAAAAAAAAGGATAGCCGTCCAAGTCAACAAAACACCATCTTCCATTGATTTCTTTTATGTCAATATATCCAGTTCCCACTGCTTTTTCAGTTATCTTAGTATCAAGATTACTACTGCATGATACCAAAACAGTTGCACTTGAAAGCAAAAAAACAATAAATAGAGGCTTAAAAAAATTTATTATAATCCCCCTCTTGCCACTTTTATTAGCGACACAAGTTTTACTAAAAAATAACAACCCAATCATTTTAACATTTATAATTTAGTCTAAAAGTTTACGATTCAATTTTACCATACACACTTTAATGCGAGGTTATAACTTTGATTTAACCCCACACTAAAATTAGTGTTATGCTAACCATGGTTTATCTTGTCCAAGCCTTGTTCTTTTCATTATTGATTATTAATCCGGTTGAATTAATGCTTTTTTTATATGCAAAGCAGTCATCTCCTGCTTGCCGGGCCACCACTATAAACTCTCCTATTTTGCCATCAATGATTTTAAAACTGTCAAATCGCGAAGGCATTTTTCGAATGCAATCAAATAAGTCACTTTTCTTCAAATACTCTTCCGGAGCATCGGGCATGATATTCATGCCACTGTAAACCACTATTAATTTTGCAACTTCAGCCGCCACTGTTCCGGGAATTTCCTGAAAAACCCGAACTCTTTCAATTGAGTTGTCAAAATCGAACCAGCCGTCACAATTATCAATTGCTCCAGCCCTCATGTTTACAAACGTTGTTGTTACAATGGTTTCGGGAAAATAGGATCGTAATGCATCGGATTGCGAATGACAAAATTCCTTTGTTATCAGATTAGGCCATGTTCTATCGTCACCACTTGGAGGTACCGGTCCATCGTGAAAATTGACCATTAACTTATATTCAGCACAAAGCTTAACCACCTTACGTGTGTGCCGTACTTTTTCTTCCATAGTTCCATTCATAAAACCATATAAGTACAATTGAAATTTTCATTGCAAAATAGTTGAATTGGCTTAAGTCAGTTCGATGGTTTAGTATATTTCAATATTGGAAATAACGGGACAGGCTTTTGAATCAGTCAGGTTAATCCGGATTTTTTTCGCTTCAACAGGCTCAATCTTTACAATTCGTTTATAACCAATAGTTGTTCCATTACCTACCTGCTTCCAGTCTCCACTTACATAAGCTTCAATATTAAAAGCTTTTATCCGCTGCCCTAAGCGGATATACTCCTGAAGGACAATGTATTTTATTGGCTGCTCTGATTTGAGATCAATTTCAATGCTTCCATCCAAAATATGATCATCGGAAGCCCAATAAGTATCTTTATTTCTATCAATAAGATTTGAGGCTTGGTAGTCCGGAGAATTTCCTCGGTAACTATCTGCTGAAGCACTTGCATTTTCTGCCAGATTGTTTGCAAAAGCCTGATCGATCAATTTCTTCCAACCAATAAGTGATTTTACATCATTTTCATGAAGCAGCCCACGTTTATCTGGAGGTATATTGAGGATAAGATTAGCTCCGCGTCCTACAGAAGTGAGGTATATTTCAAATAATCGTTCGGAAGATTTTACTTTCGAATTCTCCGATTCATGAAAAAACCAACCTGGGCGGATCGATACATCCACTTCTGCGGGTATCCACTTTCTGCCTGTTTCATATCCGTGATTTAAGTAATTAAGAATATCTTTTTTTCCACTGTATATAGAATCATTATTTATCGGACACCAGTTTGGGTCACCAACGTACCCACTTTCATTTCCGCACCAACGAACATCCGGACCTGCATCACTGAAAAATATTATGTTTGGTTCCATTTTCCGAATCATTTCAATAGTTGTTGGCCAATCATAATAATCAGGGACTTTTATTTTCCGTTTTTCATTTGCCCCTCCATAGTAACCATCACCTCCATTTGCACCATCAAACCACATTTCAAATATCGGTCCGTAATTGGTAAACAATTCCTTTAGTTGGTTTCGATAATATTCTACACATGAAGGGGAGCCATAGTCCGCCCGGTTACGATCCCAGGGTGAGAGGTAAATACCAAACTTTAACCCTACTTTTTTACACGATTCGCTAACTGCCCGAACAACATCTCCTTCTCCATTTTTCCATTTACTGTTTTTTACAGAATGTTCCGTAAACTCGCTCGGCCATATGCAAAAACCATCATGATGTTTGCATGTTAACACCAATCCCTTCAGTCCCGCATCTTTAATTGTTTGTGCCCATTGGTCGGTATTTAACTTTGAAGGATTAAACACATCCGGGTCTTCATCACCAAATCCCCACTCTTTACCGGTAAAGGTATTGGTCGTAAAATGGATAAACGCATACTGCTCAAGTTCATGCCAATCAAGCTGTTGTTGCGTTGGAACAGGATATAATGGTGGAGGAGGGATAACCTGACCATTACAAGTTATACTAGTAACAGTTAGAAAGATTATCACAAATAGTTTTAGATATTTCATTGCTGATTATTTAGATTATTATTTATTCGTATGTCTTTTTTTCTTGATTCAGGAGACACTTTCAATTTTATAACTTTTCCATCTCGATACTGACCACTTATTGTAGTGTTTTTCGGGGCATTCACTTTGAAATTAACGTCCCGGTTATTTGGCCAAATAGGGAAAAGGATAAGCTCATCATTTTCAGAATGAGTGAGCATATTTTGAAGCCCAGCGAGCATTTATATACCGTTGCAACTGATATCCGCGAGACATATTGAACACTCTCAGGCTATCAACCGGGGAACTGACAAACAAATAACTGGCTTTCCAAAAATCGTCCCACCATTGCCAATTGGCATTGAGCCCCATGAGTTTTTGCTTTGCGCGTTCCATATTACATTGTAGTCGGCTAAGTTATTCAATGGTTGGGACGTGCATGGTATCACTAAAAATAAAAAAAAGGGTATAAACAGTTTACAAATAATTCTTCGGTACACATTCATTGATCGTATCTTTAGTCACAAAATATCTCACCATCTTTACTAATTGCCAGGATATGTTTTTTTTCAGGACCAAGTTTCAATCGCGGAATTTAGACTAGTTGATGGCCTAAAGACCGCTCATTGAACATTTCTGAGATAATTCCAATGTTGGCAGGATAAAGTGTTTCATTTATCACTTCGGCATTGAAACCTTAGCCGCTGCTTACTGTTTTTTAACTTTTGTATGCTCAGGACTACTGAATAAGTAAGTCTTACATCAATACTTGTTCTCTATAATTTTATCTACATCTTTTTTGAATCCTTGCAAAAAACGGAATTGTTCTTCACATAGAGTACCGTCGCGGTTCAATGCAACATCAATTGATACTACCCCTTCATGCCCGATAACATCTGCCACATAATTAAGCAAATATGATTTTTCATATTTCAATCCTGGTTTCGCCCAATTTTCACCAAGCCAGGAAAGGATATGAAACTGGGCTCCATCTCTCCATCTGCATACCGGAACTTCTATGAAATCGTTCTGTTCGCCAGTAGTATAATCATCGTTTGCTGTAGACGAATGCGCTCTTCCTCCCTGTGGATTATTTAAGGCAATGATGCGATCCTGAAAACCTTTTCTAAGTCCACGAGCCAGGATTGTCCATTTATTGTCGTAGTACCCGGAAAAGGAGTAACAACCATCCACCCACCATCCGGCAACTTTTTCTTTATATCTTAAACCATATTCTGCAGCTACTTCTGCCCAGTTTTCAACAAATTCCTCGGGTGTTTGAGTAGTATATTCTAGACCTTCGGCTGCTTTTTTATCTTTGAAAGGTCCATCTCCTGTCCAGTATAAAATAAGTTTGATATCGTATTTTTTTAACGATTGGAATAAATCTTCAACCAGATCTCTTTTTGAACAAGCTTCCCCCGGTTTATAGCCAGTAAATCTGTTATATGTCTCATTTGGAGCACAAAGATATTTTTGCTGTTGCATCATCGTAAAAATGATGTATCTTGCGCCAGTTTCATTCACCTGCGACGCAAAAGTATCCGTATTAAATTCGTTAACACATTCGTTCCAGGAGGTTTGCTTTCCCTGACTGTTAACCTTGTCTTTATTGTTTTGAAGTCCGTTCAGATAGTGAAAAAACAATCCAAATCCTGCTTCCTTAAACCAATCGGTACGATGTGGTATTTCCTGAGCATACAGTTTCCCTCCGTCAATAACAATCATAAAAAACAAAAGTAATCTTATCATAATAGTTTAAATTTTAGATTAACAACGCACTCAAAATTTTGTCTGCCAATAGGAATTTGATGTTATAATTCTCGAATTTTTGGAATACTCGTTTTTTGAACCGCTTCCTTTTGAAAACAATGATATTCACTTCTCCCCAAAGTTGTATAAAGTCATTTTGCTGCCGATAGCCGGTTATTGGCAACACCTCAGTGCTTCATTTGCAAATAAGTATTTTCAATACGTCAGCTTATTCAACATTGAATATGAGTCTGTCTTCTTAAATGATCATACATTCAAATTGTATTGTTGAAATGAGTATAACCGGGAGTAGAAGTTGTTGCTTAAAGAAGGAAGCATTCATGCTTCCTTCTTTAAGTTAAATTAGTGATCAAAGCGTATTGGCAATCATACTTATTTCAAAGGGTCAAATGTTCCCCCATCCCAACCTTGCGTTTGTTCAAGATTAGGATTTTGGTCCAGATGAACTTTGGGTATTCCATAGAAATAGTAGTTGTCGTTAAGATTAAAGAATTCTCCGCTAGATTTTTCAACCTCAAAAGCTTGTGGTGTAAATTTATTCCAAATCTCATCGATATTATCAGTTCCCGAAGGGCCTTGTTCACCCGGATTTAGCCAGAATAAAAGGCCGTGTCTGCGGTAGTGGTTATTGAGGATATCAAATCTTCGCCAACGACGGATGTCATCCCATCTTTTTCCTTCAAAAGCAAATTCGACCTGTCTTTCGCGAACATAAACAGCTCTAATTTCATCTTTCGTATTAGCTTTTAATCCAAACCGACCATCACCTGATTCTATTCCTGCACGCTTTCTCACATCATATAAAACTTGCAAGGCTTCTTCTGGTTTTCCTATTTCATTTGCAGCTTCTCCAAAATTCATTAAAACCTCAGTAAAACGGATCTCAATCCAGTCGACATCACACAATGCAATTGTTTGTGAATTGACATCTTTATCTATCGCTTTTTTTCGATAAAAACCTGTAAAGTTATAGCTGACACTTCCTGTACCTGATCCGTAATATTGTTCAGCGCTTTGCACGGATTCTCCATCCTGCCAGACATATGACCATAGGTAGTCCCCTTCAAGGTCTGAAATCCCATAATTACTTCCATTATATGCAATTGTAGCATAAAATCGATCATCCCTATTTTTCCATAAAGTATCATACCCCATTGTTTCGGGATCATATTCGGATCCATCTCTCATCGGGAAGGCATTTACTAATTCAAGCGTTGGCCTGTCGCCCCCTACGGCATTTGCCGTTGCCCAGATCGGCCTGACAAAATTTTCGTTATGGACATGGTCAGGATAGTAGTATTGATGGACCATTATGCATTCACTATTACCCTCATCATACCAAATGTTATCATAATCAGGATACAATTCTTTACCTTGTGATGACAGGAATTGTAATGCCGATTTGTTGGCATTGTAAGCATCGATCCAGCGATCGGCATCATTATTAGGATTAAACTGGGGGCTGGCATAAAACAATAGTACCCTGCCTTTAAATGCCATAGCTATTCCTTTGTTGACACGCCCATAATCTTTCTCGGTCCATGAATCCGGCAGTTTACTTATCGCATCATCCAAATCTTTGACAATTTGTGCAATACATTCGGATGTTTTATTACGCGGTACAAATAAATCATCTCCTTCTTCCGAAGATTGAGTGGAAAGGACAAGAGGAACACCACCATAGGCTTTAACCATACCGAAATAAGCAAAAGCCCTCCAAAAAAGTGCCTGCCCTTCTAATAGTGCAATTTTATCATCTGTAAGTGTTCCTGAATCTACTCTTTCCAATAAAAAGTTGATTTTCCTAATGATCGCATAAGGCCAATAGTTGTAAGATTCGATGGTTGCAGTCCCTTTCAAAAAATCATTATAAACTGTTCCTGTAAAGTCGGGAGCTTCGTCAGACTCGCGTCCTGAATAAAATGAGCTATTTGGCATTAAATTATTGTATAAATCATTGACGTATGCCTCAGCCTGAGTATAATCATTCCAGATATCAGATGGATTGTATGCTTGCAAATTCTCTTTTTCGAAAATGTCATTACAACTGCTGAAAAAAAGAATAGATATTACCATAAAATATATTTTGAACTTCATTGTATGCATATTTACAGTTAATTATAACGTGATCGTTAAACCAATACTAAAGTTTTTCATGTTCGGATAAGAGTTAAAACTGTTAATTTCCGGATCATAGGCTTTAAATTGATTGGTCAAGTAAAACAGGTTTGTGCCCGAGAAAAATACCTTCGCCCTATTAATACCTGCCTTGTTGATCAATTTTGCAGGCAGAGTATATCCGATATTTAAATATCTCAACCGGATGAAATCAGATTTTTTTAGCCAGAATGTTGAATTTGAAAACTGTTGATCGTACCACTCAAAATGAGGTAATGGCATTGAAGCATTCGGATTATCAGGAGACCAATAATCATTCCATATTGCAGAGACTCTTGTCCATGGATAAGGGTCTTTCAAAGATCCGGTATAATATTTCTTTGCTCCGGCTACTCCTTGGAAGAATGCTTCAATGCTAAATCCTTTCCAATCACCTCCAAAGACAAAACCATAGGTAATCGGAGGGATACTATAGTCGCACAAAACATCCTGGTCATATTTGTCTATTTTACCATCTGGGACACCCCCTGAACCACTAATATCTCGATAATTTAACATTCCCATCTGCGGTGTTTTACCCCAAAGTGTCCAACCGTCCGGTATAGCATCCAGGTCTGCCTGGGTGCGTATAATATCTTCCGCACGGTAGCCGACAATATAACCCAATGGTCTTCCTATAGGATCCTGCCAATCCTGGATGTTTGTAGCGACATCTTTTTTGATCACCTCGTTAGTAGCATAGGTAAAATTCCCCTTTACATAATAATTGATTTTATTACCAATCGAATTGTCGTAACTAAGCTCCAATTCATATCCATTAGAATGTACTTCACCGTAATTTTCATCCGGCATATTGCCACCGAAGGTAGTCGGGAGGGAAAGAACCCTGCCACCAAGAATATCATAGGTGCTTTTAAACCAATAATCCCCCGTAACCCTTAAGCTATTAAATAGGCTTGCATCAAATCCTGCATTATATGTCATGGACTTCTCCCATGTAATATTTTCATTTACAATTCCACCGAAGGTGATACCACTATGAGAAACTGGCGTTGTACCAAAATAAAACCCTGGAGTCGCGCTATATCTTTCCTGCCATTGCCACCCCCCAACAGCATCGTTTCCTAGTAAGCCAACTGAAGCTCTTATTTTTAAATCATTAACCAGGGAAGAGCTAAAGAACGGCTCTTCGGAAATTCTCCATGCCCCCGAAACGGATGGGAATAAGCCCCATCTATTATCAGGGGAAAAGTTCATGGACCCGTCATACCTTAAGGATACGGATAAAAGGTATTTTAAATTATAATCATAATTCAATCGACCTATATAGGATAACCTCCCTGTCTCAAATTCATCACCTGCCAAGGAAGAATTGATGTTATCTGAATTTGTTGCAAAAATCTGGTCTTTTGTCAATATTGGGAAGTTTTTTCTTTTTCCTAAAATATTTGAATAAAACGATTCAAATTGCTCATAGACAAGTACAGCATCAATGTTGTGATTGCCAAAGGCTCTTTTGTAGGATGCTTGAAAGTTGAGTTGGTAGCTCCTGGCTGCATCATCCGAAATTTCAATAAATTCTTCACTTGGACCATTACTTAAGGAGGTGGTTCCGGTATAAACTACGTCTTTCCATACTCTTGTTGGTCTGATAATATCATACAGAACGTGCTTTTTTGCAAAAGTTTTTCTTTCAGAATTGTAATTTTCATAACTATATGTCCCTTTTAATGAGAGCCCTTTTATAAAAGGCACTTTATACTCCAGGGCCATTACGGCATCCTGGGTATGCTCTCGTTTTTTCCAATAACCAGACCTATTGCTAATTAATTCTCCAATATTACCTAGCCATCCTGTATTTGGCGGTTTCCCCTGATAATAAACAGGCTCATAAAATTGCCAGGTTAACATCTTTGACCAAAGGTTTGGAAGGTCATCTCTATTGTTATCATATTGCCAGTAGAATTTATTTCGCTTAGTGTTAATATTAGAAAGGTTAATATAGGCTGTAAGATTATCCGTGATATTGGCAGTTATACTGGCCCTTACATTATATTTATTATACGACAAATTATCAACAAACCCCGTTTGACCATAATATGACCCTCCGATGAAGTAAGTAACTCTATCATTTCCTCCACTAACATTTAGAGTGTGGCGATTCGTTGTAGGGTCACGATATACTTCCTCCAAATAATCGTACCCATAGCCTCCGTTAACTGTTTTTAGCCAATCGATCTCTTGGTCTGACCAACGGGCCCAATGTGTAGGCTCAAGATAAGAACGTCCCATGTTTGCAATATCCACCCCACTCATCATTTCAGGGAGTTTTGTGGGTTTTTCCAGGCTTAGCGAAGAACTAAATGTGATTTCAGGCCTTCCGGCATTACCCGTTTTGGTAGTCACCAAGATTACACCACCATCAGATCGAGAACCATAAATTGCAGCAGATGCGGCATCTTTTAACACACTTATATCTTGTATTTCCATAGGATCAAGAGCATCAAACACTCTTTTATCACGTACAATCCCATCAATTACAAAAACAGGATTACTCTTATTCCAACTTCCTTGTGAGCGAATTTGCACACTGGATGAAACCCCGGGCGTCCCGGTATTACTTGAAACGTATACTCCTGACATGCGTCCTGCCAACAACGCGGACAGGTTTGATGAAGGAAAAGCCTCCAGTTCTTTTGCTTTAATATTTGCCACAGAACCGGTTAAACTGACTTTTTTCTGCGTCCCATAACCGATGACTACTATTTCTTCCAGAGCCGTGATGTCCGGAATTAAAGTAATATCTATGCTGGTTTTCGTTCCAATGACAATTTCTTCCTGGACATACCCTACTGAACTAAAAACGAGCATGGAATTTTGATCAGGGACTTTTAAAGAATAGTTCCCGTCAACATCCGTAACTGTTCCCTGGGAAGTTCCTTTTACAATAACATTTACTCCTGGTAAGCCTTCATTATCTTCACCGGATACCACCTTACCCGTTACATTTATTCCATCTCTTGTTATCTCAATCGGGTTGATGAAAATATCATCTTTTTCGATCTTTTTAACAGTAATCGCTTTGTTTACCTGCTTGAACCGGAGCTTTGCCCTTTTTGATATTTCAAGAAGATAATCGGCAACCGACTTATTAGTACCAAAAAGATTAACCCGTACATTAATCCTGTCGGTGATCGTCTCGTCGTAAGCAAATCGGTATTCAGTGTTTTTTTCAATAAATTCAAAGGCTTCCCGGACAGTAATGTTCTTTTTATTTGCACTCAGATAACATTTCCAAACATTCACATTTGACTCAGGCTGGCTAACGCCATTGCCGGCAAATAAGAATGTGAAGCTAATGAAGTGAATTGCTGAAATATAAATAAAATACCTTGAGAGCATAATTATTATGCTTAGTAATTTGTTTTTCATAATTTTACAAATATTTGTTAGACAAAATTTTACATAAAGTTTTGTTTTGACTGGCAGTTGGTAGCTGCCAGTTTTTTTGTGCTTAACTTGTATTGAACATGTGTTTCTTATTTAAAATGTGATAAATACCTTTTTCTTCTTAATAGTGAAAGTAAAGTCCTGGCTATAACTCATCGCGTGGAGTACGTTTTCTAAGTTTTCATTGTCAAACTCCGCTGTGTACTTCCAATCATTAACAAATGGACCAGTGAGATCAATGCTTACGCCATACCATCGTTCAAGTGTTTCAACCACTTCCTTTACAGTAGCCCGTTTAAAAGACAATATCCCTTCCTTCCATTTAAAATCAATAATCTCATCTTCTCTGAATTTTTGCACCCCTTTTGAATTGATCTCGGCGAGTGCCGATTCTCCGGGCAATAATGTCAGTCTGTTCAGGTTTTTTTCCGTATCAATCAATTCTACTAATACCTTTCCCTCTTCCAGCACTACTTTACCCTTATCGTTCAAATGATACGCATTGACATTGAATGCTGTGCCTAATGCGGTGATACTGAGATGTTCAGTTGAAACGATAAAAGGCCTTCCGGGGTCCCTCTTTACATTAAAATAAGCCTCTCCCTTCAATTGTATCCTCCGGGAACTACCGGTATTAATTGTTTCAGAATAGGTGATCTGAGAGCTGGAATTGAGCCAGACCATGGTGTTGTCCGGTAAGATTACCTGTTTTTTTTGCCCGGACTGAGTGGATATACTTCTGGAAGCTGATGTCAAAGAAGAACTCCGGCCCTGTTCTGACTTTGACGCAGAATGTCGTAATACAAATACGCTTATTGCTACAAAGGCTACAACTGCAGCGACTTTCCAGAATATGCTGATAGTCCGCATACGGTTTTTGGGGGAATGGAATTGCTCTTTCGGATTAAGCGAGGGATCATCAAATGCATTATTTAAAGTAGTGTTACTTCGAACATAAATGCTACCCCTGCCTCTGAGTTGATGAAACTCATTGAATACATCTTCATTTTTGGGATCGGTATTAATCCATTCTTCAAGTTGTGAGTGTTCCTGAGGATTCAATTCTCCAGCCAATGATTTCGCTATTAATTCATTTATATCCTTTTCTGCCATTGCTTGGTTTTTGTTCAAAAGTATGACAGATAAAAACAGGGAATTACCTACTGGGAATTTTAGTTTTTTAGTCCCGGTATAAACTTATGTGTGTCCTAAGGGTTTTAACGGCCTTTGTAAGTTGATTATTGACTGTTCTTACAGATATATCCAAAAGTTCAGCCACCTCCTGATACTTCATGCCTTCATCTACTACCATATGATAGATGAGCTTGCGTCGGTCGGGGAAGCTGTTTATCACATCAGACACTTGTTGTCTTAGCTCGTTATATAATAATTCGCTTTCAGGGTTCTTATACTCCCACACCAATTCATAAAGGGATTCTTCCTCCACCGTTATTCGCTGTCTATTGGCGCTAAGATTCAAAAAATTTAATGCACTGTTTTTCGCCGAACGAAAAAGGTATGATTCTACATTATGAACCGCTTTCAATGGCTGGGGATTGGAAAAAATTTTTGAAAATAGATCGGAAACTATATCCCTGGCTGGTTCTATCATTTTGATGACTGTAAACACATAAGCGACCAGTCTGTCGTAAAATAAGATGAAAAAATCTCTTTGTGCACCAGGGTCATTTTTGGAAACAATTCTTAATACCAAATCTTTGATATGTTTATTATCCTTAGTCACATATTCCTATTTAATCCATCAATCTGAATGACATTCTTGTGATATTCAAATTGATTAATCTACCTAAATAAAAGTGGGTTATTCTATTATTTTATCAATAATGACATTGAATTTATAACACTTTATTTCATCATGCCAATTAGCTCGTGAAACAAGTCATGCCGGAGCAATATTACCATTTTAATTTTAATTACTATTAAAAACTAATATGTTGTTTCGACTAACCAAGTAAAGTATCGCACAGTTATTGCCTTTTGATGTTTCACTATTTTATCAGAATTTCATTATTTTGAGGTGTTAAAGTACATTTTTGTACAATACAACCACAAAAACATTAGTAGAATAAATATCAATTTAATGAAATCAAACGTCTGGGGATCAATTTTTGTCTGAAGAATCCTTTTTCATTGATATTTTTGATAGAGAAATTTATAAAAGTTTTTGGTGTATTTTTTATAAATAATTTTGTGTGATATAACAATGAATAAATGGGGCTATTCCGGATTTTGAAAATGAAGATCAGGGTTATGATGCCTTCCTGTATTTATATCCAAGATTTGTCGTCTGGAATTACTATTCAATACATCTGAGTAGTCAACAAATTTCCAGTACCATTGCTAAGATCCAAGCCCTTTATAAACGGATATTCGTTGGTGATCCATTTGATTTCTTTTTCTGATGAGTTTTTTGGCAAGCAATATTACGCTGATCAACAGTTTCAAAAGTCTTTACGGTGTTTTCTGTGTTGGTCATTATAGTTGTGCTTCTTGGTCTATTTGGATTATCGACATTAATGGTGACGCAGCGATCTAAGGAAATCGGCACCAGAAAAGTGTTGGGAGCAAAGATAATATCCATTGTGCTTTTATTGTCAAGAGATTTTACAAAACTGATAGCCATAGGCGGAACCATTGCTATGCCGGTGATATATATGTGGTCAAAAAACTGGCTGAGTAATTTTGCGTTTAGAATCGATTTGGATGATACTTATTGTATCCATAATTCTCCTATTTTTAATTTCTCTTATTACAATTGCTTATCAGGCGATCAAGGCTGCGATACAAAATCCTGTAGATGCTTTGAGATAGGGCCTTTAGGGTTTAGCATTAATTCAAACTTAGTGATGGATCCTGAGTATATATCGCCCACCAGGGGACAAGCAGTATTTTGAGTTTTTTTAATTATCGTCCGGTTTTTCCGTTATTGTTCCAGTGGGTAATTTAAGAGTACTATCTTTATGTGGCTTGGCAGAAGCTCAATAAGTATCAGTTACTTTCTTGCGTACCGGATCGCCGAATTGTTTCGTCAGGATTGCCATTCGGATTTTGTCCGTCGCAAACCTCCCAAAACTGGTGCGTTTTTGCATCGCTTGCCCTTTGTAATGGATTTTCTTGTTACGCTTTTGGTATTTAATGTTTTCGACTCACACCGAAACCCGCTGCTCTTCTAATTGAGATCGAATTGCCGTAAGCTTTCTACTTGACAAACGAAAATCGGGGTTATCGGACATTTCTTTGCCAGGACGAAAATTCAACACTGAAGTGGAAGTTATTTCCGCGATTTTTACCGTGTCTTTTCCGGACTGCTAAGTTACTCCTGCTTTGATTCGGAACCAAGTTCCGCTTCTGAGGCGAGGGGTGTTCGGCTCACCCTCTGTTGTTGTACTTCGCACGTGATACAATCCTGCAAAGGAGTAATTTTATAATTTTTTTATTCTTTTATCTCCATATTCCGGACATCGCTTGCATCGAGGACTTAAGGATACTATAGTTTGCAACTATGCGCTTACACTTCAATTTTTCTTCTCAATTTATCACCGTTTTCAAAATCTTTTTCCCATCGCATCCTCGTTACAAATGAGGACGAGTGAGGGATAAGCTCTTCGCCAGGAGGGAATCAGTCGGACGCTCGTATTTTTTTAATCCGGATCTAAATTAAAACAGGCTGAACCGTATGGCCCTGCCAACAATAAATAAGTATATGAAATCAAAATCCACTAATAGAGATCGTCACAATCCGGGTATACAAAATCTTGTGAGTAAATTGATTGGCCGGCACTGTTTTTCACTACCACGGTAAACATCACTCCGCTGGAGCCAGTTGCGAAAGATTTCTTTCGCATCAATAAAATCATGAATTTTATAGAGCGTGATTCGTGTAATGCCGGTTTTAATAATTACAACGAGGGATGGATAAACGATTGAAGAAATTCAAACCAAACCGTATTCCTTCAAGGTGGAATAACTCCCGATCTCCTTTCGGATTTTGAGTTCATAATCAAATCCGTACAGGTCAAAAAAAGCGTAATGTAATAACTCTTTATCCGCATCGGATAGATACTTCAATTCCTTTGCGATCAGGCGCCATTCTTGTCGGTCGATAAGGTCTTTGATCCTTTGTGCTATGTTTTGATGCCTGATCGAAACATCTCGCTGTGAATGAGCCAGAAAATTGACTGCTTTTGCATGATTCATAACCGGACTTGGAAATTTGGGCTTCAAAGATATTGCAAAATTATTACAAAATAAATTTTAGACGATCCAAATGTTAATTATTAAAATCAAACGTAAGCACAGGCAATAATATGGCCTTAATCTTTAAATTTAGGAGTGTCGGAACCTATTGAAAACGCTTTTATTATCCGTATCCGGTACTCCGGGAAAAATATGATTCGAAATAAACTCGGACTTGACTTCTTTTTAATCGAAAAAAATTTTTTTAAACGATAAAATCTCAAACTATTGTCGATATTGCTTCCACTCAGCAATAAACATCTTATTGCGCTAAATATAAATTATTATTGGATTTTTTTGATTACTACCATCAAATTGTAAACCTAAACTAAAAAGAGGACTGTTATGGTGATGAATTTCGCATCGAAAACCAACATAATTATGAAAACAACGAATAACTTGTTGATCTTGATTGGGGTGCTGTTCCTGCTTATTTCATCTTTCACGGTGAAGGATCAATCTTTGGATGGATTTATCCAAAACGCAGAAGGAGGTCAATGGGGGAATAATACTCCTGAGATTGAAATAGATAAAATATCCAATGGAAGTACATCTCCTGATCATTTTGGAACAGGAACCGAGGATTATTACGGCTGTGCTTGGGGGCATCCGGAATTGTACAATCATGTATTTATTTCCCAACCTATTGGAGATGCAAATACCTTAAAGGGGCCCGGAGTTACCGTAAATTCAAGAGTGAGAATACTAGATGGAATCCCTTTTAGCACATCTCTTGATTTTCAAATGGAAAAATGGGGTTGGACCACGCGAACCGTCCATATCAAATGGGCCACCTTCTGGTATCAAAAGTGAACGGCCAAGGGATAAAGAAATCCATATTGAACGACCACAACTTTACGGAAGAAGTCATGGAAACAAGCGGGCAGTTTTCGGATTGAAATGGGTAATAAGGATTTTATACAGAAGACCTGAGGCATATTTAATCCGCTATGATTAACCAAAATTATTGAGCATATCTTCAATTTTAAATAACTACTAAAACATAGGCATAAGGACATGGCATATTCAAGAATAATTAGAAAAACGGCAAACTTCGTAGCGTTGGCATTCATGCTCATGGCATCATGCCAACCCGAGACGAAAGTAACATTTAAATCCCTTTTGGAAGAAATGGTTTCCAGGGAGGCCATCGCCAAATTGCCGATGCCAGCATACAAAAATTTACAAGCCTCGAGCTATGATAGGCGAACAATTAGCCCTGAAGAAGGGTGGCATGCTAACGGCGATCGCTCCTATTTTGTCAGTGTTGAAAAAAAGGAGAACGGTCGATATGAGCATGTGATGCTAAAAACCAATGGGCCTGGGGCAATTGTTAGGTTTTGGAGTGTAACCAGCAATGTTGACCTGCTCAATGGAACATTGAGGTTTTATATTGATGATAACAGTAACCCAACATTCTCAGGAACTCTTGAAAACCTGATTGGGGGTGATTTTTTTGCCACTGCTCCGTTATCCATGGAGCTGGCCAGGGAAAGTGACAAAGAGAAACGTGGACGTAATCTGTATCTGCCCATTCCTTTTGAAAAATCAATTAAAGTAACCTATGAAAGACAAGATGGTAAGAAGTTAATAGAAGGAGAACCGGCCTGGCCCAGCGATGCGGTCTTTTACAACATCAACTACCGACTTTATGAAAGCACAGTTCATGTTGAATCCCTCTCACCCAAACGTCTTAACGCGGCGAAGAAACTCATCGAATCAACCCGAGAGGAATTATTGTCGGCTGATGTGACCAACAATGTTCGCTCAACGGTAAAAAGCCTGAATGGAAAAATCCTTCCGCAAGAAACCGAAGTGCTGGAACTAAGTACACCTGCTTCCAAAGGTGGTGCGATCAATCAAATTTCGTTGAAGATTCAGGCAGAAAACCTTCCCCAGGCGTTACGTTCGACAATTTTGGAAATTTCATTTGATGGGGAACGAACCGTTTGGGCACCTGTCGGTGATTTTTTTGGTACCGGTTATCAGATACGTCCTTCAATGCACTGGTACGGCGCTGTCGATAAAAGCGGGGTAATGCTCAGTCGATGGATCATGCCATTTGCCAAGACCAGTACGATAAAACTACATAACTTAGGGACACAAGAAGTTGATGTTAAGCAGGGAGAAGTGTCTGTGGTTAACTGGGAGTGGAACGAGCACAGCATGCATTTCGGCGCAGCCTGGCGCCAATATACCAACATCAACTCGAAACCAGACCGTGATTTGAACTATGTCACCCTTGAAGGCGAAGGGGTGTATGTCGGTGATGCGCTGACCCTATTTGATATCAGCCCTCAATGGTGGGGGGAAGGCGATGAGAAAATTTTTGTCGATGATGATACCTTTCCATCACATTTTGGAACGGGCTCAGAAGATTACTACGGGTACGCGTGGTGCCTGGGAGCCCCCTTTTCAACGCCATTCGTCACGCAACCTGATGGTTCAGGAAACCTAAGTGTAGGTTTTACGATTAATGCCCGTTACAGGCTTCTGGACGGTATCCCCTTTAGCAAGAAGCTTCACTTTGACATGGAGTTGACACACTGGACAGAATCGCGTTTGAATTATGCACCTACGGTCTACTGGTATGCACGTCCCGGAGTAAAAAGTAATATTGAACCAGTGCCTGAAGCTGCCAAATATCAGGTGGCTTTGGTACCTGAGGATGTAAAATAAACTATTGTCAATTGGCTTTACAATAAAGGCAGAGTAAAAGCATAAGTCATTGTAGCCTTACCCAAGGTAGCCTCGCGATGGAATTGAAACACGCATCCATCTCCTCATGCGCTTATCAACCCCCTCAATCTTCCATCAATCTTTTTCACCTTTTAATCTTTCCTCCATCTTTCGATCTTCCATCAATCCTCTTCAATCTTTCGATCCTTCACCAATCCTCTTCACCTTTTCAATCTTTCAACCTCCCATCAATCTTTTTCAACCCCCCATCAATCTTTCAATCTTCCCTCAATCCCCTTCAACCCCTCAACCACAGGCAGGACTTGTCCCGTTTTTCATCCGTTTATATTTTTTTAGCTTGCTGACACGCAGGGCAATATGATCGCGCTCGTGTGTGTCCTGAATTTGCTCCGGTCTTACCGGCTTCATCGAAATTGAAGATGTACCGCGCGATACGGTCAAATAGTTTAACAATCTAAAACCGGTAATATACTTGCCCCAAATGATAAATGTTTTACTTTTGCTTTGTAAATTATGGAAGCAATGCTTTTAGATTTTGAAAAACCTATCGTTGAACTGGACGAGAAAATAGCTGAAATGAAATCCCTGGCCCAACAAAGCGGAGTGGATGTTACAGAGGCCATTAAGTCTCTTGAAGAAAAACTTCAAAACCTCAAAAAGGAAACCTACAGCAATCTCACGCGTTGGCAGCGGGTTCAGTTGTCCCGGCACCAGGACCGGCCGTATACCCTGGATTATATTTATGAGATCACCGACGATTTCATCGAACTGCATGGCGACAGGAATGTCGCGGATGATAAAGCGATGGTCGGTGGGTTCGGAACAGTTGACGGTCAAACCATAATGTTTGTCGGTCAGCAAAAAGGCAGAAATACCAAACAGCGTCAGGAACGTAATTTTGGAATGGCTAATCCGGAAGGTTACAGAAAAGCATTGCGACTTTTTAAGCTGGCGGAAAAGTTCAATAAACCTATCGTAACGCTTATCGACACGCCCGGCGCCTTTCCCGGTCTGGAAGCGGAATCCCGGGGACAAGCCGAAGCGATCGCCCGTAATTTGAAAGAAATGTCCGTTTTAAAGGTTCCCGTGATTTGCATAATTATCGGCGAAGGAGCTTCGGGAGGTGCTATTGGCATAGGTGTCGGAGATAAGGTATTTATGCTGGAAAATACCTGGTATTCGGTGATTTCTCCGGAGTCCTGTTCGTCCATATTGTGGAGAAGCTGGGACTATAAAGAACAGGCCGCTGAGGCACTGAAGCTCACCGCAAAAGACATGACCGGCTTCGGACTTGTTGACGGGATCATTAAGGAGCCCCTGGGCGGAGCGCATACCGATCTGAAATGGCAATCAAACGAAGTCAAATCATCCATTTTAAAAAGTATTAAAGAGCTTTCAACCTTACCGGTCGATAAGATGATTGAAAACCGTATTCATAAATTCTGTTCGATGGGAGTTGTGCGGAATTAGAGATAAAACCATAAAAGCATTCGCCACCACTGCTTTATTAGCTTTGGTGGTTTTTTTTGATGATCAAAATTTATTTGCACATTAACTACGGAAACGGAAATGAAACTTCATAGTATTCATGCGGGACTTTTTAAACTCGATGGCGGGGCAATGTTCGGTGTCGTGCCAAAATCGATCTGGCAGCGAACCAATCCGGCGGACGAAAACAATATGTGCACCTGGGCTGCGCGATGTTTATTGATCGAAGACAAGGACCGGCTGATTTTAATTGACAATGGCATGGGCGACAAGCAGGATGAGAAATTTTTTAGATATTATTACAGGCATGGCGCTTACGCGCTGGACGATTCCCTGAAAAAAGCCGGTTTTTCAAATGAAGATATTACGGACGTATTTCTGACGCATTTGCATTTTGACCATTGCGGCGGTGGCGTTTGCTGGAAAGACCGGGAAAGAAGGATTGCCGAAACCGTTTTTCCCAATGCGACTTACTGGAGTAATGACGCCCACTGGCAATGGGCTGTCGAACCGAATCCCCGCGAAAAGGCCAGCTTTCTCCTCGAAAACCTGATACCTATGAAAGAAAGCGGTCAGTTGAAATTGATAGATGCCGGCAATACAAGCCCCTTTCAACAATTTGATATCCTGTATGTAGACGGTCATACGGACAAGATGATGATCCCGCATATAAAGTATAAGGATCATACCATTGTCTTTGCAGCGGATCTTTTGCCATCCACCGGGCATATCCCTTTGCCCTACGTGATGGGATACGATACCAGGCCTTTGATAACTATGGAAGAAAAGGCAAGGTTTCTTAAGGAAGCGGCTGAAAATCAATACATCGTTTTCTTTGAGCACGATCCGGTAAATGAATGCTGCACCTTGAAAATGACGGATAAGGGTGTCCGGCTCGACCGAACGTTTCCTTTAAGCGAGATTTTGTAATGAAGAAGTTGGGCATTGCACTCTCGGGAGGCGGTTCCAGGGGAATTGTGCATCTCGGAATCCTTAAGGCCCTGGATGAAGCGGGCATCAAAATCCATAGGGTCACGGGAACGAGTGCCGGAGCAATAGCGGGCCTATTTTATTGCAGCGGATATACACCTGAAAGCATTATGGAGATTGTCCGGGAAACCAGGCTGATCAAATATGTGCGCCCGGCCATGAGCAAGTCCGGATTGCTGAAGCTCGAAACCATAATCCAGGTATTTAAAAAGTATATTAAGCACGATTCTTTCGAGGCGCTGCAGATTCCGCTTATCGTTGCAGCTACAAATGTAAAAAAAGGCGTAAGTGTTTTTTTTCACGAAGGGCCCTTGATCCGGCCCGTTTTGGCTTCTTGTGCGGTTCCGGTCGTTTTTGATCCCATCGAGTTGAATGGGGATAGTTATATCGATGGCGGCATATTGAATAACCTGCCCGTAGAGCCTCTGATCGGTCAATGCGACGTCATCATCGGATCTAACTGCAATCCGATTTCCGAAAATTATGAGCCCGGAAATATGAGATCCTTGCTGGAAAGATCCTTACTTATGGCCATTAATGTAAACGCCTTTGCGAAAAAGGAACTCTGTGACCTGTTTTTAGAACCGGACGGCATGAAAGCCTATGGCGGATTTGATTTTTCCAGGGCACGTGAAATCTTTGAAATCGGGTATCAATACGGAAAATCGATGACCGGGAAAATCAAACAACTGTTATGACACACTTTTAATCCAACCATTCCATGACCAATTAATGGTATATATTAAAACGGAAATGCGACATGATAAAATTGAAATGGATGGTGGCGCTCATTTTTTTAGCGCCAATGATTACAAATTGTAACAATATGAATGAGAAACATGGACAAGGTCCCGTGCCTCCAAGAGCAAAAAAAGTAGAAAAAAAGTTGACGGCCCATGGAGATACGAGAATTGACAATTACTACTGGATGCGATTAACGGATGCGCAAAAGAATGCTCAAAAGCCGGACAAACAAACACGGCAGGTGCTTGATTATTTGAATGCGGAAAACAGGTACCTCGAAAAAGAATTGGGACACACCAAAAAGTTTCGGAAAAGACTGTTTGAGGAGATCAAGGGCAGGATAAAGCAGCAGGATGAAAGTGTTCCCTATTTCAAAAACGGGTATTGGTATTACACCAGGTTTGAAACGGGAAGCGAATACCCGGTGTATTGCAGAAAATATAAATCGCTCGATGCGGATGAACAGGTGATGCTGGATGTAAATATCATGGCGAAGGGTCATGAATATTACATCGTAGGGGGAATAAGCGTAAGCCCGGATAATCGATGGATGGCTTTTAGCGAGGATACCTTAAGTCGAAGAATTTATGCCATCCGATTTAAAGACCTTGAGACCGGCGAGATCCTGGATGACCGGATACCAAATGCTCAAAGCGGTGTGGCCTGGGCCAATGACAGCAAAACCGTATTTTATACTTCAAAAAACGAGGTAACGTTGCTCTCCGAAAAAATCAAACGTCATACGCTTGGAGATGAAGCCGAGGATGATGAAGAAGTTTATCACGAGAAAGATGCTTCATTTTACATCGGTGTTTACAGGTCGAAATCTGGAGAATATATTATCATTTACAATTCCAGCACCCTGGTGTCGGATTATCACATCCTTCCGGCAGACGATCCCAAAGGAACATTTCGCCAATTTATTCCGCGGGAGAAAGACCTTCTGTATTCCATTGATCATTTTAAGGACAAGTTCTATATCAAAACAAATTGGGAGGCCAGGAATTTCCGGCTGATGGAATGTCGGGAAAGTAATACTTCCAAAAGTCACTGGCAAGAGGTGATCCCGCATCGCCCGGACGTACTGCTGGAAGGGGTCGAGGTTTTTGACGACTTCCTGGTAATTGACGAACGAAAAGACGGAAATACGGATCTGAGAATAATCGATCAGTCCGGTGGAGAGGAGCACTATTTGGATTTTGAAGAACCGGCCTATTCGGCGTACATTTCTACCAATCCCGAGCTGTCGAGCGAATACCTCCGGTTTGGATATACCTCGCTGACCACTCCGAATTCGACTTTTGACTATAATATGAGAACCCGGGAAAAAGTGCTCAGGAAACGGCAGGAGGTCGTAGGTGGTCATAATCCCGAAGATTATACAACGGAACGCGTGTGCGCCAGAGCCAGAGATGGTGTGCTGGTGCCAATTTCCCTGGTATATAAAAAAGGATTTGAGAAAGACGGAAACCATCCTCTTTTGTTGTACGGATACGGAGCCTACGGAATTACCGAGGATCCGGAATTCAGCTCCGTAAGGCTGAGCCTTCTGGATCGCGGATTAGCTTTTGCGATCGCTCACGTGCGCGGTGGTCAAATGCTCGGCAGGCAGTGGTACGAAGACGGTAAGTTATTGAAAAAGAAGAATTCATTCTATGACTTTATTGATTGTGCCAGGTTTTTAATCGAAGAGGGTTATACCTCATCCGAGCACATATATGCCTACGGCGGCAGCGCCGGGGGATTGCTCATGGGCGCTGTGCTGAATGATGAGCCAACCTTGTTTAACGGGATCATTTCAGGCGTTCCATTCGTCGACGTGTTGTCGACCATGTCGGACGCGACCATACCGCTGACGACCAATGAATACGATGAATGGGGCAATCCGGAAAACAAGGAGTATTACGATTATATGAAATCCTATTCCCCCTACGACAACGTAGAAAGAAAAGAATATACCAACCTGTTGATTACTACGGGATTGTTCGACTCACAGGTTCAATACTGGGAACCGGCAAAATGGATCGCTAAGATGCGGGAATACAAAACAGACAATAATTTGCTGTTGCTGTATACGAACATGGAGGCCGGGCATGGAGGCGCCTCCGGCAGATTTAAACGGTATGAGCAGGTCGCTTTGCAATATGCTTTCTTACTTGGTTTAGAGGGAATCTCAGAGTAGATGTTTGAATGAAGAAGATGACTCTTTGGTAACATTCCGGGAATAAGGTTTTTATTCAATCACCGCTTGATTATATTTAACCTTACTTTGTCAGGTCTCCTCAAAAGAAGATGTTCGGCTTTTTTCCCCGTTGATCCGCAAAGGGAAGAGGCCAAAGGTCAACCCGGCTTCCCTGCCCCGATCAGCAGGTTTTTCGGGCGGAACCGGACAGGTTCATTTTAATCGTCCGACAGAATTGGGTTAATTGTTAAACAACAAGACGTGTAAAATGAAACTGCCGGCAGGACCGGAGCAAATTTAGGACATGTACAAGCATGATTATATTGCTTTGTGTGTCAGTAATTTAAAAAAATATAAACGGATGAAACGAAGAGATTTTTTAGCGGGCATGGGGCCATTAGCTGTGGCGCCTTTCGCAACCGTGACACACGCAAAAGATCCCCGGGCGCAGAGCCGGCAATATCTGGAGTGGATCCAATATAAGTTGCCGAACCGAAGCGACCGGCGAGTTGAAAAATACTACGAGGAAGCTGCAATTCCTGCGCTAAACAGGCTCGGGATACAGGATGTGGGCGTATTTAATGTGTTATACGGACCAAACGACCCCTCCTTATACGTGCTCCTACCTCACAATGATGTGGAATCTATGATGACTTATCGACAGAAGTTGCTGGATGATAGCAATTATGTGAAGGCCGGCAAAGAATACCTGGAGTCTTCCATTTCCGATCCTGCTTATTTGCGTGTTGAAAAGGGATTGATGCGTGCCTTTGCCGGAATGCCAACAGTGGAGCCTGCAAAAAAATCGATCGGAGACAGCCGAATCCTGGAACTTAGGATCTATGAAAGCCATAATTATCTGAAGGGACAGAAAAAAATTGACATGTTTAACAATGCCGGGGAAATACAGATTTTCCGCGATACGGGTTTAACACCGGTATTCTTTGGGGAAACGATTTTCGGGCGACTGATGCCTAATTTAACCTATATGGTGGCATTTGAAGATATGGCTGAAAGGGATAAGAGTTGGGATACGTTCAGAACAAGCCCGGGATGGGCAGCGATAAAAGATCTCGAAGCATATAAAGATACGGTATCGAACATTACGGACATTATTCTGCGTCCGGCGAAGTGCTCTCAAATTTAACCTGCCTTATACACAGATCAAGCAGTGTTCTTTGGTTAGCAGGTTGTCGTACGTATTGTTGATCCGGGAAAAAGAGGGATCCATCGGTATTTCTGTGGGATTTGAAAAATCACGCATAAATATTTTTTCCAGTGTTAAATAAAAAGTAACATTTCGAACTTGTGAGAAATCCGGTTCAATCAACACCGGGCCGCCACGAATATGCCAGATCTCTCCTGAGGTACTAATGAACAATATCAGCAAAGGTCGGATGATCAATAACGATCGACATTGCAATCACTTTCTTACTCAGCCGGTTTGTATTACCAATTACGTTCATTTTGTCTAAATTGATTTGCACTTATATTAGCCGCGAGATGACAAGGTAGGAGCCTACCGATGACGTGCTTTCATAAAAATCTGTAAATCAAATAAATACACAAGAATACGTTATTCAAATTTGTGCATTTTGAAAAAAAGTTAGGCCTCGAAATGACATAAACGTCGTTTTTAATTTTACTTAACACCGATTTATCCCCAATAAATCGGGTTAAACAAACCGATGCTCTAAAAGTCTTGGGGGCGAGGAATTCCGGTATTGCCTAGGGGCAAAAATACAGGCCTTTATAAAATATGCTATTCGGGTTCTAGCGCACTTCGATCAAATAGTAGTTCTTCTTCCCTTTCTGAACCAGCACATATTTGTTCTGAAGTTTTTTTATTTCGGGTAACGCATCAAGTTTTTGGATTTTACTTTTGTTTATCGAAACGCCGCCGCCCTGAATCATTCTTCTGGCTTCTCCTTTTGATGAAAATATCGCTCCTCCTGTGACTTCGGAAAGCAGATCTACGGGATTGCCGGTAGCATCAAACGCACTTGCTCCAACCCGGATTTTGGGAACACCCTCAAATACGGAAAGTAAGGTTTCTTCATCAATATTATTGATCTCATCGGTGGCTTTTTTCCCAAACAGGATATGTGAGGCATGAACCGCCTTATCGAGTTCCTCTCTGGAGTGCACTCTGGCGGTAATGTCTTCTGCCAGCGCTTTCTGAAGCAACCGTAAATTTGGCGCCTGATCGTGTTCTTTCTCCAAGGCTTCGATTTCTTCCTTTGATTTTAACGTAAAGATCCGGATATAATTTTTGGCATCTTCGTCCGAAGAGTTGATCCAGTACTGGTAAAATTTGTACGGAGAAGTTCGTTTTTTGTCCAGCCAGACATTACCACCTTCGGTTTTACCAAATTTGGTGCCATCGGCTTTTTTAATCAATGGAGTTGTGATTGCATAAGCTTCCCCGTTATCCATGCGCCGTATCAGCTCGGTTCCGGTGACAATATTTCCCCATTGATCCGATCCGCCGAGCTGAAGCTTACAGTTTTTACTTTTGTATAAATGGTAAAAATCGTATCCCTGAACCAACTGGTAGCTAAATTCGGTAAATGAAAGTCCGGTTTCCAATCTGGTTTTTACCGAATCCTTTGCCATCATGTAATTGACGGTAATATGCTTTCCCACATCACGTATAAAATCCAGGAAAGAAAAATCCTTGAACCAATCATAGTTGTTTACCATTTCCGCCGAGTTTTCACCGCAGTCAAAATCAAGAAATTGTTCGAGCTGCGCTTTTACACCGGCAAGGTTATGTTCGAGCACTTCCTTTGTAAGCAGGTTTCTTTCGTCAGATTTTCCGGAGGGGTCTCCGACCATGCCGGTAGCTCCGCCAACGAGCGCCAGCGGTTTGTGGCCGGCTTGCTGAAAATGGACAAGTATCATAATCTGAACCAGGCTTCCAATATGCAGTGAGTCTGCCGTCGGATCAAATCCGATATAGGCGGTGGTCATTTCCTTTTTAAGTTGCGCTTCTGTGCCCGGCATGATATCATGGATCATGCCTCTCCATTTCATTTCATCAAAAAAGTCTTTCATGTGCTGCTGTTGCAATGTCTCCCTAACTCAATTTCAAAATAAGCCGCAAATATAGATAATTACTTTGTCAAAAGTTCGAAACTTCGACAAAGTTCTGCCGTGTAAAATGTTGACCGGAATAAAATGAATTTCGCCCGGCGAAGCATTGTATCCTGCGCCTAAAGTGCAATTGGAAGGGACAAAGGGAAACACGGCGGTCTTTGGGCATACATCAACACCCGTCAATCGCTTCCAGCAATAAATCGCATGCTTCTTTAATTTCTTCTCCGGTAATAGTAAGGGGAGGAGCTATGCGAATCGCATTGTCGCAAAACAAAAACCAGTCTGTGATCAGCCCCAGATCCAGGGATTTATCAATGATATGCTTTACCTGATCAAAGGTGTCAAATTGCACCGCCATCATCAATCCGATATCGCGGATCTCCCGGATTTTTGGGTGATGCAGGTATTTTTTGAAAAGCCGCGCTTTTTCACCGGCGCTTTCATAGAGTTTACTTGTTTCGAGTTCCCGTAACGTTGCCAGTGACGCCGCACAGCAAACGGGATGTCCTCCGAAGGTCGTTATGTGCCCAAGGACCGGGTCGGTCTGCAGGACCTCCATAATTTCCTTTGAGGAGATAAACGCTCCAATCGGCATTCCACCCCCCATTCCTTTCGCGGATGTAATGATGTCCGGTACAACATCATAGTGCTGAAATCCCCAAAATTTGCCGGTTCGTCCAAAGCCTGTTTGAATTTCATCCAGGACGAATAAACAGCCCGCATCCGAACATTTGTCCCTCAACTTCTTAAAATATTGCCTGGAGGCAATGCGTACTCCCGCCTCTCCCTGTACAGATTCAATGATGACTGCGGCGATATCGGAGGTAATCATTTCCAGGTCACGTTCGTCGCCGAACCTTATGTGACTGATCCCGGGGACGAGGGGTATAAACGCTTGCCTGAAGGTCTCTTGTGAACCCAGGGATAAGGCGCCGTGAGTAGATCCGTGATAGGAATTGCCACATGCAATTATTTTATGCCGTCCGGTAAATCTTTTGGCCAGTTTCATCGCCCCCTCTATGGCTTCACTCCCTGAGTTTACGAAGAAAACGGATTTCAGGGGAGGAGGAAGGGTATCGCTGATGGCTCTGGCCAACTGAACCTGCGGACTTTGAATAAATTCACCATATACCATGATATGCATATGTTTTTCAGCCTGGTTTTTAACGGCGCGGATGACCTCAGGATGATTGTGCCCAAGCGAACTTACGGCTATTCCGGATATAAGGTCTATGTACCGCTTGCCGTCAGGGGCATAGAGGTAAATTCCATTCGCGCTTTCAATTTCAACATTCATCGGAAAAGCACTTGTTTGTCCGACGTGCTGAAGAAACAACTGTTTATTTGATACGTGAGATCCCATTAGATGCATTTGATTAAACATTTCGGAAACAAAAATGATCCATTTCAATTTATTAACTAAGATAATACCCGATATAATCTTTTACCGATCAAAATTTAAAATGGATCGATAGGACATATCGGTATTTTACGGCATCAATTTTATTTTCAAATATTTGATAAAGCATTATTAAAAACTATTTTTGAGGCCCTAATTCAAAAATTTATGGCAGAAATTATAAGAATGCCCAAGATGAGCGATACCATGGAAGAAGGCGTAATTGCCTCATGGCTCGTTGAGGTGGGCGACAGTGTAAAATCGGGCGATGTTTTGGCCGAAGTTGAAACCGATAAGGCAACCATGGAACTTGAATCATATGAAGACGGAACCATTCTTCATTTGGGAGTAAAAGAGAAGGAAGCTGTAAAGATAGACGGTGTAATTGCTATCATTGGAGAAAAGGGAGAGGACATAAGCGGTCTTCTGAATGCTCAGACCGAACCGCTTCCCGGAACGGATCAGGCAACCGGGAAAGAAGACGGACAAGGTGCCCGCGCAGAAGACGCGGACACCGGCAGCATCAATGCATCCGTGATTACCATGCCAAAAATGAGCGATACCATGACAGAAGGAGTAATCGCGAATTGGTTGAAAAAAGTAGGAGATGATGTAAAATCAGGAGATGTGATTGCCGAGGTTGAGACGGATAAAGCGACGATGGAACTTGAAGCGTACGAAGACGGAAAGCTTCTTTACGTCGGAGTAGAAGCCGGGGCATCTGTTCCAATAGATGGAATTATAGCGGTCATAGGAGAGGATGGAGCCGATTATCAGGCGCTGATCAGGGCGCAGAGCAAGGCGGCAAAGGAAAAATCCGTTGAGCCAAAACCGGAACCTGTGGCCGATTCCTCTGCCCCGACAACTCGAAAAGTTGAAGAAAACGCATCTCAGTCAACCACATCGACCAACGGAAGAATTAAAGCCTCTCCGCTGGCCAAGCGACTTGCAAAGGAGCTTGGCTATGATATCGGCAAAATCCGGGGGACCGGAGAAGGAGGAAGAATAATTAAAAGGGATGTTGAATCGTTTACGCCGGCAGTTGAAGAGGCGGAGGGCTTGCCCGCTGAAGACAGATCCGGAGCGGCGGTTCAATTACCGCAGGTAGTGGGTGAAGAAAGCTTTGAAGAAATTTCGATTTCTCAAATGCGGAAAACCATTGCCCGGAGGCTTTCCGAGAGCAAGTTCACCGCTCCCCATTTCTACCTTACCATGGATATCGATATGGATAAGGCAGTGGAAGCCAGAAAAAGCCTGAATGAAGTATCACCGGTTAAAATTTCCTTCAATGATATTGTTCTGAAAGCTGTCGCTGCGGCCCTTCGGCTTCATCCCAAAGTAAATGTTTCGTGGCAGGGGGATACGTTGCGTCTAAGCAAGCACATTCATATAGGTGTCGCAGTGGCTATTGAAGATGGTTTGCTTGTCCCTGTCGTTCGGTTTGCGGATAACAAATCGCTTGCTCACATCTCTGCGGAAGTAAAGGAATTAGCTACGAAAGCAGCTAATAAGCAATTACAGCCGGCAGACTGGGAGGGAAGCACGTTTACGATATCTAACCTGGGCATGTTTGGAATAGAAGAATTCACGGCGATCATAAATCCGCCGGATGCTTGTATTTTGGCGGTCGGTGGAATAAAGCAAGCTCCGGTCGTCAAAGATGGGCAGGTGGTTCCGGGCCACGTAATGAAGGTGACCTTGTCCTGCGACCACCGAGCGGTCGACGGCGCAGTTGGCGCAGCATTTTTGAAAACTTTGAAGGGGCTATTGGAAGATCCGGTACGGATATTGATCTGATCCCGTAAAATACGTAAGCCCTGTAAAAGGCTGAGTTCTTGGCTTGAGTTCGGCCTTTTTCCGTTTTTCAAACAATAATATTTAATATGACAAAAGTAAAATCAACAACCGTAATAGCGATAAAGCACAATGGTGAAGTGGCAATTGGGGCCGATGGACAGGCTACTATGGGAAATACAGTGGCTAAAAGCAATGTGCGAAAGATCAGAAAACTTCAGGACGGCAAAATTGTAACCGGATTTGCGGGCAGCACGGCAGATGCATTTACACTTTTGGAGCGATTCGATGAAAAACTAAACTCCTACGGAGCAAATATGAAGCGCGCAGCAATAGAGCTGGCCAAGGACTGGCGGATGGACAGATATCTTCGAAGATTGGAAGCGATGCTTATCGTGGCAAACAAAGAAGAAATATTGATTCTAAGCGGCACGGGAGATGTGCTGGAGCCGGACAACGATATTGCTGCGATCGGATCGGGGAGTATGTATGCCCGGGCCGCAGCCGTATCTTTAAAAAAACACGCCAAAAATCTTTCGGCTGAAGAAATGGTAAAAGAAAGCCTGCATACAGCCGCTGACATCTGTATTTATACCAATCACAATATTGTTGTTGAAAAATTGTAAGAAGCACAGGTTTTGCACATGAAATTGTGCGGTTGTTTAACCAAAAGTGTTCCCGATACGTAAAGAGCCATGCATGCAATCGAACAAATAAGTCCCGGGTCAATACTTGCACTGATATTCGGACTCCTGCTGTTTGTCGTTATTTCATACTTGATATTTCGAAAAAGAGACCGGTAGCGTCCTTTTTGCTTGCATTGGATTCGAGTTTCAAAATACTTCGCTAACAATAATTCTCAAATGTTGAAGGGCGTGCCGGAAGTATCTTTTTTCTCCGGTAGATTTTGCAAGTACCAGTCCTCCCTCGATGATTAAAAGAAATAAATCTGCGTAATATTCGGAATTGAGGACACGGGAAAACTCCCCGGTGGATTTTCCGGCATTCATGATCAACCGGATTGTTTGATTCCAGTCATAAAAAGCCTTTACCGACAAATTGTTCAATTTCGAGTTTGTATCGTCGGCATCCACCGCATTATTCAGAATCGGACAACCTCCGGAAGAAATGATTTCGGTATAAATCTCTTCGTAGGTATCCAGGAATGTCGCCAGTTTGGCCTTTGAAGTAGGCGCCTTGGCCAGGTTTGCCGAGAACTTTTTTATAAGATTTTGATAGTTGTGGTTGAAAGCGGCTAAGGCAACTTCCTCCTTGCTGCTGAAATTTCCATAGATCGATCCTTTGGTTAGTTTGGTGGCAACGGTCAAGTCACTAAGTGAAGTGCCTTTGAAACCTTGTTTATTGAATAATTCGGAAGTTTTTTCAATAATATACCGTTTGGTTCTTTTTGCTTTGTTCATGTTGCTATTGTTTAATACTGATTGGTATATCAATATAATAAAATAATGTCAATAAAAAAATACTACTCGGTATAATATGTGGGGCACTTTTTGGCCGCTTGAATGTATGCATTTAAGTATTTGTGTTTACTTTTGCCCAAAACCTAGATTCATGTTCAATAAAACCATTACAAATAGTAAGTTCCTCTGGCGATTTACGATGCTGTTTTCATTGGTAGTATACGCTGTCGGAATGATGGTGACAACCATGGAGATTGACGGCGCCGTGTATGCTGAAATTTCCAGGGAAATGTATGAAAATGGAAATTTTCTTGAATTATTCCTCAAAGGTCAGGATTGGTTGGACAAGCCGCATTTTCAGTTTTGGATCACTGCCCTATCCTTCAAAATTTTCGGAGTGAGCAGCTTCTCTTACAAACTGCCGGCCGTACTGTTTATGTTGATGGGAGCCTATTATACCTATCTGTTTGGTTCCAGATTTTATTCCGGGAAACACGGATATCTTGCGGCTTTGCTCCTGATGACCTCTCAGCACATAATAACGTCGAACACGGACGTGCGCGCCGAACCGTACCTGACCGGCTTGACCATATTCGCTTTGTATTATCTTGCGGTCTATTTGAGATCGAGAAAGTTCCACTTGTCGGTATACGGATCGCTCGGCCTTGGCTGTCTTTTGATGACCAAAGGATTATTTACCATCCTGCCGGTTGCGGCAGGTTTGGGACTGGCCATGATTTACGAGAAAAAATGGAGTGAGATTTTGAATTGGCAATGGCTGGCAGTTGTGGCTTTGACCTTTGTTTTTATTCTCCCGACCCTCTATGGATATTATGTTCAATTCGATCTGCATCCTGAAAAGGAACTGTTTGGGCAAACCGGAGTAAGCGGGATCAGGTTTTTTCTATGGGACAGCCAATGGGGCAGATTTACAAATACGGGACCGATCAAAGGGAGCGGGGATCCGACATTTTTTCTGCATACCTTGTTATGGGCGTACTTACCGTGGGCCTTCCTGGCTTATTTTGCCTTGTATTCGAAGGGGAGGCGATTGATAAAGCGGGAAGATTTTTCGGAATCATACACGTTTTTCGGATTCGTATTTTTATTTGTGATTTTCAGTTTATCGAGCTTTCAACTCCCGCATTACCTGAATGCGCTTTTTCCATTCCTTTCAATTTTAGTGGCTGATGTCGCACTTCGACATGCAAAAAGCCGGAAATTCCGATCCGTATTTTTTCATATTCACATTTGGTCGAGCGCCGTTTTACTGATTGCCGTGGTTTTAGTTCATATAACCTTTTCAAATCAATACCCTGAGTTCGACATATATGTGATATTTTTAACCGGACTGTTTATCATTGTCTATTTGATGAATTGTCGCGCACATAAATTCAAAAAGCTCATATTTATTCCGGCAATTTCCGTTTTGCTCGTCAATTATTATATCAATCGGAGTTTTTATCCTCAACTTCTTAAATACCAGGCGGAAAGCGAAGTCGCATTTTACATGAAGCGGCATAATCTCGACGAGCAAAAGCTGATCACCCTCGGAATGCAGGAAGAAATGGTTAGTTTTTTACAAAAACGAATCGTACCATCATTGGATATCGAGACGGCAGAAAGCGATGATGTCTCAGGGAAATATGTGTTTACAAATCGGCAAGGGATTGAAAAGATAAGGTTATTGAGCCTTGGCTTTGACGAAATTCAGTCGTTCGAGGATTTCAGGATTACCACGTTAAACGGCACCTTCCTGAACAGGAGGACCAGGCACAGGGAAATCGAGATCAAGTATTTGTTAAAAGTGAACTGACCCTGGAAATTCATCCCATTTCTTAGCACGTCCTCTGATCCGGGCCAGGTCAACCGCCGGTTTTCAGATATTCGGTCACCCGGCTTTTTATCCATTCCGGAGAAATTCCCGTAATGCACGGTCGCGTGGTGCAGGAGGTTTTACGGTGATTTGCGGCGCTTACACATGGAGAACACGGAAGTCCCAGGTAAAATGGTTCGGCATTGCCCAATGGCAGGTACAAAGCAGGTGTCTCCGGGCCGAAGATCACAAATACCTTGAGATTGGTGACAGCCGCAAAGTGCGCAGGTCCAGAATCGTTGGTGAGCATCATAGCGCTGATGCTGTAAAGTGAAACCAATTCTTCAAATTTGAATATGCCCGCCGAATTCACGAATCGTTCGGCAGCCACCATTTCTACCACATTTCCTACGTACTCGCGCTCTTTTGGAGCACCGGTAGCAACAAGTAAGACATCGTCAAACTCGACGAGAAGATGTCGGGCGACAGCGGCAAAATTCTCCGGGAGCCAACGGCGCTGGGGGAGCAAATCCGAGGCATTGACATTGAGCAATACCAATCGCTCACCTTTCCATCGGGGGTACAGGTCATGTATTTTTTGTTTAACCCCGTCGATCTTGTTCTCGTCGACATTTACCCGGGCCAGTTTTAGTTCTTCGGGCTTTACCGCAGTCGTGGCATACGGATTGTCGTGTTTCCCCAATGTGGTGTTTACCAAAGACATAAAATTCACGGATACGTGGACGTGCGGATTATAGCGAACCGGGAAATTAATCAGGTTGCCGCGATACAGTCCTTCATCGTGATGAGATGCGTAGCCGACTCTGGACCTGGCCCCGCTCAGCGCACAAAGCAAAGCGGTGAATCTGGAGAAAAGCTCGAGGTCGATCACGGTGTTTATCTTGTTTCTTCTGCACCAGATCATAAACCTGAATACATCAATTGCCAGCACAAAAAGACCGCTTGATCGCATTTTGAAGGTGTTTTCTTCGGAGACCGTCTGAAGAATTTCAAGGCTTTTATAGTTTTCTTCGAATATGGCAAAATACAATTCCGATCCTCCGGCTTCGCGCAATCTCCGCATTGCCGGATCTACAATGATTGCGCTGCCCATTTCCGATAATTCGATGAACAGGACCCTGGAAAGGTCGGGTTTCCTCTTTTCAATGAACCTGATTCTTGTTGAGATCCAAATAATTATACTCATCACAAAACAGAGCGGGACGCCTGCCCACCTGTCAATTTTCCGCATTGAATCAACGTTCATATCAAGAAGCAAGGTTTTTTTAAATGGCCGCAAAAATACAATATTAAGTTTGAAGACGGAAACCGTAAGCCGTAAGATTCGGTAGAACGCATGTGACATTTGCGGAACCGGCATTCCAATGCATCGATGGCCCGCGGATTACAGGAAAGCTTGCCTGCCGGAAAAGCCGGGAATGACTTCCATTCACCGTTAATCTCCACAATAAAATGGAAGATCAGGGATGCTTCGCTTATCGTTTCGCTTTGTTTGGATGTCCTTATTCGTTCGTACCCTGGCTCAGATGTATGACCGTCATCTGACAAAGGATCTAGAACCCTGCTGCAGCATCGTCTCCTCTTGGGTCGGCGCCTCCTTCAAGTTTGTTGTTATCCAGGACGAGAATGGCATCGACCCGTCCTATGGCAGACCTTGTGCTCAGCTTATGCCCCAGGCCTTCTAGTTCTTTGACCATGGTGCTGTCGAACCTGCCCGCTTCACTCTGTATGATATCCGGTTTCCACTGGTGATGGAATCGGGGAAAGTCAACGGCTCCCTGCATGTTCAGATCAAATTCAATGACATTCAGTATGGTTTGGAAAACGGACGTGATGATTGTCGATCCACCCGGGGTTCCCACGACCATGAAAAGATGGCCGTTTTTTTCAACGATTGTAGGCGTCATGGAGCTGAGCATACGTTTTTTGGGTTCGATTGCATTGGCCTCACCGCCGGTCAGGCCATACATATTGGGCGCGCCGGGCTTTGCCGAGAAATCATCCATTTCATTATTGAGAAAAAACCCGGCACCGCCGACAACTACACGATTCCCAAATCCGCCGTTGAGCGTGGTGGTGGACGATACGGCATTTCCAAATTGATCGACGATGGAAAAATGCGTCGTTTCTTCCGGCTCTGAGTAAAACTGTCCTGCCTGAATCCGATCCGAAACGGTAGCACTTTTCAGATTGATCGAATGCGCCCTGGCCCGGTTATATCCTTTGTCGAGCAGCTCATGTACGGGAATTTTAACAAAATCGGGATCCCCAAGGTATTTGGCTCTGTCGGCATAGGCTAATTTTTCCGATTCGACGATTGCGTGAATGGTTTTTATGTCGTTTATTCCCCACTTTTTTAAGGGAAAATGCGCTATTGTCGAGAAAAGCTGACCTATTGCAACACCACCGCTCGAAGGCGGCCCCATGGAGGTGATCGTATAATTTCTGTAGTTAAAAGTAATTGGGGCTCTCCAGACAGATGAGTAATTCCTCAGGTCTTCCAAAGAGATCAACCCGTTTCCGCGCTTCATTTCCTCCACAATTAACTTTGCCGTTTCACCCTTATAGAATCCTGACCGCCCGTACCGGCTAATTCGCTCCAGCGTTTTTGCCAAGTCGAGGTAATGGATGGAATCACCTGCCTTCCAGGACTCTCTTATCAGGAATTCCGGTAGAATCGTATTGTACTCCTTTAGCGATTCCCGGATCCTGTTCAGGTGATCCGCTTCATTTTCAGTCAATACATAACCATCCCTTGCCAAATCGATTGATGGCTGAAGCAACTCCTGCCAGGGCCTTGTGCCAAATTTCTTGTGCACCGACCACATGCCGTCAACGGAACCCGGAACGCCGGCCGCGCTGTGACCAAACCTGCTGCTTTCGGGAATTACGGCTCCGGAATCGTCCAGGTACATGTTTCTATGCGCGAGGGCAGGAGCTTTTTCCCTGTAATCCAGGGAGTAATACGCGTCGCCGTTTGTGCGATAGATCAGGAATCCGCCACCTCCGATATTTCCGGCGGCAGGATAGACTACGGCCAGGGCAAAATGAACTGCGACTGCCGCATCAATAGCATTCCCTCCATTTTTCATGGTTTCAATTCCTATTTGAGAGGCAATGGGGTGGGCGCTTACAACCATTGCATTTTCCGCAATGAATCCAAGACGGTTGGATGTCTCCTTTTGGCTTACGGGCCTGCATGTGAAGACAAGGGGGATAAGTATTGAAAGGATTAGATTACTGAATTTCATCCGTTATATTTTTTTAAGTTTCTGACGCACAGAGCAATATAATCATGCTCATGTGCGTCCTGAATTTGCTCCGGTCCTGCCGGTTTCATATAATTAAAAAACGTTTATCACATATCCGGCCCTCCTGCGGTCCCCGGCACCGGCCGGATTGTTCTTGTCGTCCATAAAAACCGCATGAACTCCTCCAAAATACATGTTTTTCTCACTCCATAGAAATTTATGAATGCCGCCGGGTAAAGCGATCTTATTCAGCTCATCGGGATTATATCCGGGCTCAATGTCGAGATGATCATATTCAAGGTGAATTCTTGGGTTATTGACGACATCATCAAATGGCAATTTGAAATCGACATAATTCATGATGGCCTGGGTAATTGCGGATCGAATCCTGTTTGACCCTCCGGAACCCAAACCCATCTTAGCTCCGCTTTTCAGTAATACCAGGGTTGGACTCATCATCGAACTCATCCGTTGGTTTTCTGTCCACAGATGGAATCCGCGCTTGTTCAGGTCTTCTTCCCCAAGCATGTTGTTGAGCATGATATTTGTCCCCGGAATAAAATGGCCGCAGCCTTCTCCGACGGAAGTGGTGGTAGACGCGATGTTGCCCTGAGCGTCAATTACGCTGACATGCGCCGTATTTCCGGATTTGTGTAGCGAGCTGAGGAGTGCTTGTCTCAAGGCATCAAAAAACGCCGGCTCAAACAAATGACCCAGGATGTCATCCCTGAAAATGTTCTGTTCAAATCGCAGATCGCGGGCGTCCCCCGTAAGTTTAATAGCATCTGCCAATGCCTGCAGGTGTTTTGATTTCCCGTAATCATTTTTGCTGAAAGGTATGCTTTCCAAGAGCTTTAATAAAAAAGCAATAAGCGGGCCTCCGGAGCTCGGAGGAGGATTTGTGAGTATCCTTGTTGTCCGATAGGTGGTTGATAAAGGTCTTCTTTTTACAACCTCGTAATTCATCAGATCGTCATACGTCAGATTTCCTCCGTTTTCTTTGCACTTGTTTGCAATGCTGTGGGCAATTTCACCTTCGTAAAATTCCCTCGGCCCTGACCTGGACAGGTATTCAAATGTATCGGCCATCCGATGGAGATGGTAAGTGTCTCCGACCTGCAATGGTTTCCCCTTCCTTTGATAAATTTTTCTGCCTTCCTCACTGGAAATCAAAATGGGCGTGAGTATATCGATTTGGTATTTGGTCTGTTTATGAAGTGTAATGCCATTTTTGATGCGCTCAAGGACCGGTGCCATAATTTCTGTCATGGGCACGGACCCGAGGTCGCGGTGAGCTTCAAATAAACCTTTAATATTTCCCGGGGTTGAAATAGATCCCAATCCAACATGAAATTCCTGCGTTTTATCGCCAAAATCTACAGTTACAGGATAAAAATCCAGTTCGTGCGCCGACCGTTTTTTTCTGGGTGTCTGTACGAAGAAATCGTAGACCAGATTGTGCGCATTACGGTGATGCGCCAGGAGAAATCCGCCGCCGCCTGCCGAAGTAATTGAAGAGCTCGCCCCGAACGACATAAACGTAGCCGCAATGGCAGCGTCAAATGCATTACCGCCAGCCCTGAGGATTTCAGCCCCGGCTTCCGCCGTAAGTCGATCCCCGGCAGATATAACCCCTTTGCACGTGCTCATGTCGATCAGCTAATCGGAAAGATGTGATAAAAGCATAATTACTGTGAAATTGAAAAAAGTTTTTCTATTCCGAAGATTATATTAAAAATTGAAATATTCAAATCCGCAACAACCGGGATCAATTCCAGATCCACCATTCCGCTTTTACGCCTAAATAATGTCCCCAGCGCTTGGCACCGACAAACTCAAGATAGGGCGAATAAAGTTGCTCCATGGCATAGTCGTTGTATCTCGCGAGCGAAAAAACAAAACGGAGGTGAGGCCTTGCCCACGTATCGCGCTGGCCTGTCGGCACAAATATCGGGGCGAGCGAAAGCTTTACCATGCTTGCAAGCGGATTTGTGCCGTCTTTCCGTTGCGAATAGTGCAGCTCGGTAAGAAAATGAAAGTAATCGTTGAAATAATACTCATGTCGTGCGCCAACCGTAAAATCCAGCTTTCTGTTGAATACTTCTCTTCCAAAATAGGTTTTGGAAGTATGGTCGGTATTGGCCGCCCCTTTGCTGTGGGTCATGATCAGGTAGCCATTTAGCGTGTTTTTATTGTCGAAGTTCCACACAAAGTGATCGACCAGGGCCCAGGAATATGCTCCCCTGAAATTTTGCTTTAGGGTATCCGGCGCACCGAAAGTCAACCATGTTCTGGATAACCCTCCGTCGCCGCCGTTGGCGATCCCCGAACCGTACCGGAGCGAAAATTGATTAAATGAACCCGGCAGCATATTGCTAAAATTGTAATTGTGTCTGAATCCCAGCACAAAGCCATAATCCGAAGGAAACGAAGCTTGCAGCAAAGAATCATAAGGCTCTATTTCCGGTTCCGAACTTGCATCCGCCATGCGGTGAAATTCCCCCAAGAGTGTGAGTTGATTTTCTTTGTTGATATCTATATCCTGTTCGACAACTGTCATGGCGCGCTGGCGAAGCTCTGCGCTCGGTGTTCCTGTTTTGATGTTCAAATAAAAATAGGGAGGCACGGTTGCCGCCGTATCGGTCGAGCTTACATAAAAGGCCGCCAATCTGGTTTTTCCGAATTCTATCCCGAAACCCGGAGCGGAATGGTCGTTAAAGAAGAAATGATCTGCAATGTGAACATCCGGCCCGCGGTACAGCCTTGCGCCGATCCACAAACTGAGGTCTTTTCCTTTAATATTTCTGGCTTCTGCATAAATCTCAGGCATAGCAAATGTCAGTCCGCCCAGGCTGGCGGTGGAAGAGTTGCCAATTCCGGTGAGGTTCAGGGAATAAACGGCCAGCCTTACCTGCGCGTAAATAAAAGTACTGTCACCTTCCTTAGGCTTAAATCTCAACGAGGGCGCAATTTCCAGGTAATCCTGCTCCTCCAATCGCCCTCCGATACTTCCCATATTGTTCAGGTTTAACCGCCTTCCGATCGATCCCCCGTTATCAAATGAGTAGTTGATCCCGACCCTTCCGTAAGCGCCGAGCGCAAAATCCTTATAGGTTACGTTTTGGTACATGATTTGGGCGTTTGAAATTGTAGTGCCCAGAAAAAATATCAGAAACTGAAAAACAGATGGAAAATATGGAAAAGTCCTGTTCAAATTTTGAGTGTTTTGCATATGTACTGTAATAGGTCGAAACAATTAATTAATCCTGAATGTCGTGAATACTTCAAAGGTGAAGGGCTTCACTTTAAAATTTTTAGCCTCTGCAGGTACGCTCACGAGGTTGGAGAGGCCGTAGTTAAGCCGGGAACCAATGGCAAAGCTCTCCGAGATATGTATTTCCATGCCCAGGCCGAGCATATTGGCAAACCGCTCATAAAAGTCCCGGACATTGTTGTGGTTTCCGACCTGCCAGGCGAGATTGTAAGCGGCAAAAAGACTCACATCTTCAGAGGCATCCAGTCCGAGAATAATTGGCACCTTCACAAAGCTGAGATGCTGCTCGTGGTCTCCTTCCGTGGTGTAATCCACCCCCGACTGAACGTACCAACCGAGTTCACCCATATTGTATTTCGCATTCGCGCCGATTATAAATCCGAGATTTCCGTCATGCAATGCCAGATTGCTGTCCCTCACCAGCGACGATAATACGACCCCTCCCGTGAATCCGACGCGTACCTGGGCAGATGAATCAAAACAAAGCGCGATACTGAACAATAGGGGTAGAACGAATTTGATATTTTGCATGGCCGGTAATAATTCTTAAAAAATGAATATAGTATTTATTGCAAAACATATAAAATTGGAGTGCTGAATTATACATTTTATCCGGAAAAACCGATCCGGAAATACATCCGGACCCGGGAGTAGACAGGAATCCGGAATTATTGCCGATGAGTTAAAGCTTATTTCCATCGACGGGCAAGCCTCAAAATGCCTCACAGATGCCTCCGGCATGCCAGTCGCTGTCGATGAGACGGATCTGTGAATTATAAGATCCGGGCTTCTTTTTTTGTGAGTCGATACTTCATCTATTCATCGGCCCGGTTCAAAGGGCCGGTCCTTCCACAGGCGGTTTGATCCTGCGCCGATTTTGGATTTTACCACCCGCAAAAGTTCAACCGGTCTTCGTTTCTGCGGGTATCCATATTTATCCCAATATATACACACAGACCCATTTTAAATCGATTTTCGGGTCACGTATTTTGCCGAATTAATTAAGAGATAATTTACGACTACCTGCTATTTCGAATAATCTTTATAATTTCGCCTTTTAATTCTTAATTGTACATGTTTAAAAAGACTAAAATTGTTGCGACAATTTCTGACCGAAATTGTGATAAAAAGCTTATTCGCGACCTTATGATATCCGGTATGGATGTGGTAAGACTCAATACCGCACATCAAACTCATGAAGACACCTTGAAGGTGGTAAACAATGTTCGGGCCGTATCCGATCAAATTGCACTTCTTCTGGATACCAAAGGCCCGGAAATCAGGACCACCGAGGCCAGTGAGCGTGTGCCCGTTGCTTTTGGAGATAAAGTTGCCATTAAAGGTGATCCGGATGGAATTACATCGGAAGAATGCGTATATGTCAACTATAAAGGATTTGTCAAGGACGTGCCTATTGGCAGCAGGGTGCTGATCGACGACGGAGAGATCGAATTGATTGTGGTGGAGAAAAGCAAGAGCAGGCTGATCTGCGAAGCGACCAACAATGGCGTGATCAGTGGCAAGAAGAGTGTAAACATCCCGTCGGTTCACGTAAAACTTCCGACGATGAGCCAAAAGGACATTGATTATATTCATTTCGCCGTCGACCATGATTTGGATTTTATAGCTCATTCGTTTGTTCGAAATAAAAAAGATGCAATTGCCGTCCAGAGGATACTTGATGAAAGAGAGAGCGATATCAAAATCATTGCCAAGATCGAGAATCAGGATGGCGTCGATAACATCGACGAAATCCTCGATCATGTTTATGGAATCATGATTGCCCGCGGCGATCTGGCCGTGGAGATCCCCCAGGAGCGTATTCCGATTATTCAGAAAATGATCATTAATAAATGCATAGCCAGAAGAAAGCCGGTGATTACCGCGACCCAGATGTTGCATTCGATGATTCACAATCCGAGGCCGACGCGGGCAGAAATCTCCGACGTGGCGAATGCGGTTTATGACGGCACGGACGCCGTTATGCTAAGTGGTGAGACGGCCTATGGAGATTATCCGGTAAGCGCCGTAGAGACGATGTCGAATATTGCCGTTGAGATCGAATCTTCCACACCATCGATAAAAGAAACGCCCCTGCTTATCGTAAACAATGAGATTTCGGCCTTCCTGGCAAATTCGGCGGTGAGGGCCTCCATCGAGTTAAATGCCAAAGCCATTATTGCAGATACGAACAAAGGCCGGACGATCCGCGCTTTGGCGGCTTACCGCGGGCGAAACATTATATTTGCCCAGTGTTATGATAAAGGTGTAATGCGCGAACTGGCATTGTCTTATGGCGTCAGCGTGAATTATTCCAAAAAAGAGGTGACTACGGAGGCATTTTTATGCGATGCATTGAAATCCCTGCAGAAAAATTTCAAGCTTAAAAGGAACGATCGCGTAGTGGTGCTGGCCGGCAACTTTGGCCCGTCGCACGGGCCGTCGTTCATCGAGATAAGCACGGCGGAAAATTTGCAGGAAAAGTGTCAAAAGACCTCGATAAACCCTTGAATCAATCAAAACTTTAAGTGCAAAACGAGCATCCGATCATGTCGTGGGGCATGGCCGGACCTTTTCATTCCCTTCAATTTTTATCGATGCAAAATCAAAGAATTGTTTCAATCGACATTTTTAGAGCGCTTACCATGTTCATGATGATTTTTGTCAATGATTTCTGGACCTTGTACGATATTCCGGAATGGCTGGGGCATGCCAAAGCCGATGAAGATCGAATGGGATTGTCCGACTGGGTATTCCCCGGTTTTTTGTTTATTGTCGGTCTATCCATTCCTTTTGCCATCCAGGCCCGCAGAAATAAAGGTGCGTCCGGATTGCAAATATTCCGGCACATCGTAAAGCGGAGTTTTGCCCTGGTTGCCATGGGCTTTTTTATGGTTAACCTGGAAAACATCAACGTTGAAATGCTTCCGGTTTCGAAATTTGTATGGCAACTGCTGATGGCCTTTTCAATCGTCCTTATTTGGAACATTTATCCGGATAAGAAAGCTTTTAAACGTATTCCCGAAAGGGGATTGCAACTTGCCGGAATTCTGATTCTGGTGTTTCTGGGAATAATTTACAAAGGCGGTACACCCGAGGACCCCGAATGGCTAAGACCGCATTGGTGGGGAATTCTTGGTATAATCGGCTGGGCGTATTTTTTATGCGCTACAATTTTCCTGATCCTAGGAAAAAAAATCGTACCATTCATACTCGTTGTCCTGGTCTTTCAGTTGATGAATGCTATGGAGTTTGGAGCCGTTGCCGGCGCACGCCTTCCTTTTATCCTTGTTGTAAGCGCCTCCAATCACGCTACCGTGGCGAGCGGTATCCTGGTGACCTTGCTCTATATGAAATACGGAAAAAGAAATCAGATCGGAAGTTTTGTAGGACTGCTGGCAGGCTTTGGGGCGATATCTGTTCTATATGCGCTGATAACCCGTCCGGAATGGGGAATTTCAAAAATCCGGGCTACCCCATCCTGGACTTCCATCTGTATCGGAATAAGCACGGCATCATTCATGGTCCTGTATGGTGTTTCCGATTTGTTGAACAAGACTTCATGGGCCAATTTCATTAAACCGGCCGGAAGAAGCACCCTCACCTGCTACCTGGTTCCATATTTTTATTACCCGGTCATAGCGCTTGCGGGGGTATCGTTGCCCGATGAGCTTAAAACGGGTGCTATCGGAATTGTTAAATCCCTGGCTTTTGCTTATCTGATGATATATATAACCGGCGTGATGGAAAGGCTTAATATCCGGCTTAAAGTGTAGTCCGCAACGCATGGTTTGCTTACCTGACTAAGGTCATTGTTTCAATTGGGGGCGATGACCTATTTTTATCGAAAGTTTATTTTCATGAGTTCATACAGCGTTCCGGGGTTTCAAAAATATCTGTTTACTTTTCTTCGAATGGCAATTGGCTGGCACTTTCTATACGAAGGCGTTGCCAAGATATTTACACCAGATTGGTCTTCGGTTTCGTACCTGCTAAACTCAAGCGGCCCGCTTGAGGGAATTTTCAAGGCCATTGTGACAAACCAATTCCTGATATACCTTTTGGATTATACAATCATTTTCGGATTGATAATAATAGGCCTGGCTTTGTTTTTGGGTGTTGCGACAAAAGCTGCTTCCATTGCCGGGGCTGCGCTGCTTTTTACATTTTACATATCCAACCCTCCCTTTTCGATAAATCCGATCGGTTACGGAGTTGAAGGTCATTATTTAATTGTCAATAAAAATTTGGTGGAATTACTTACGCTGCTCGTTCTCGCTTTTATCCCGGGGACCTGGTTTTATGGTTTGGAGAACATTTCAAAAGTGAAACCGGAAGCCGGGATCACAAATATGGTCGATGTGCCTAAGGAAGCAAATCACTATTTGAACCCAAAAGCTGTCGACCGCAGAAATCTGGTTAAGAATCTGATTGCCGTGCCATTTCTTGGAGGGTTTGTCTATAGCATTGCCAGGAATTACGGATGGGGAAGCCACGAGGAAAAGCATTTAAGGAACCGGGTGAACTCGGACAGCTATTCCGGGGCCACTGCGAAAGTCGTCCGGCAGCTTGACATTTCCGAACTCAAAAAGCCAATACCTTCGGGAGTGATCAAAGGGCAAAATATCGGAAGATTGATTTGTGGGGGAAACTTGATCAGCGGCTTTGCCCACAGCCGGGATCTCATATATGTATCCAACTTTCTTAAGAAGTATTTTACGACTGAAAAAGTCATTGAAACTTTCAAGTTGTGCGAGGCTTGCGGTATAAACACCACCGCTATCGGCACCGGCGAAGCGGAAAGAAGTGTTTTGCACAAGCATTGGAAACTTGGAGGAAAAATCCAGTGGCTGGCTCCGATTCATCCGAAGGAAGAAGATTATAAGGCATCGGTCGATCTGGCAGTGGATAACGGTGCCATGGGCACAATGCTTGTCGGAAACCTGGGCGATCAATGGGCGAGAACAGGGAAGTTTGAATTGATCAATAATGTGGTAGAATATTCGAGGAGCAAGGGGGTGATTGCGGGTATCGCCGGGCATGAGCTTGCCACTTTTCAGGGACTGGAAGCGCAGGGAATCGATACCGACTTCTATATGAAAACCCTGCACGATACGTCATACTGGTCATGGAGGGGCGATGAACCCAAAGAAAAGATGGTTATCGACAATTATGATGTCGATAATTATTGGGCCAGAAAACCACAGGAAACCATAGATTTTATGAACGGTCTGGGCAAACCGTGGATCGCCTTTAAAGTGCTTGCGGCAGGTGCCATTCACCCCCGCCGGGGATTTAATTTTGCTTTTCAAAACGGGGCCGACTTTGCCTGCGTCGGAATGTTTGACTTCCAGGTCGTGGAAGATGCCAACATGCTGAATGAGGTTCTGGATGATAAGCAATTTACAAGAAAGCGCAACTGGATGGCATGAAATAAAACCGTTCCGGTAAAATAAGGTTTTCCTTTGATTCATACTTATTATACCTTCGGGCTTTTAATTAGAAAACATGAAAGATCCTTTGGTGTCCATCATCATGGCTGTAAAAGACACCGCCCCTTATCTTCCGGACTGTCTTGATTCGATCCTCGATCAAACCTATCCGTATTGGGAATTGATTGCCGTAAACGACCATTCTACGGATCAAACGCCGGAAATTCTAAGCCGCTATTCAAAGAAAGACTCCCGGATCAGTGTGTTTGACAGTAAGCGGCATTCGCTCATTCCAACCCTTCAGGAGGGTTACAAACATGTGCGTGGCGCCCTGATCAATCGCATGGATTCGGATGATAAAATGCCGCCATATAAGCTGCAGGTAATGGTAGATGCCTGGAAAAAACATAAAAAAGGGAGTGTAATTGCGGGAGGCACAAAACATTTTGTCGATGATGGGGAGGTCGGAAATGGATTCAGAAGGTATGAAGAATGGCTGAATGAGGTTGCCGAAAATGGGAAACACAAAGAAGAGATTTATCGGGAATGCGTGATCCCTTCGCACAGTTGGATGATGCATAAAGACGATTTTGACCTCGTGGGCGCATTCGATTCGGAGACGTATCCCGAAGACTATGATTTGTGTTTCAGGATTTATGCGCAGGGCTTGAATATAGTAGGACTGAACAAAATACTGCATTACTGGAGGGATCGCTCAAATCGCATTTCGCGGACCTGGGAATGCTACAGGGATAATCGCTATTTTGGATTGAAGCTTAAAAACTTCTACAAACTGGACAGGGATCTCTCAAGACCGCTGATACTGTGGGGGGCTGGAAAAAACGGCAAGGACATGGCGAAGCTGCTTATTGATCATGAGGATCATTTTCATTGGGTATGCAATAATCACAAAAAAATCGGCAAACATATCTACGGGATCCTACTTGAAAGCTGTGCCGCGATTCAAAACATAGACCATCCCCAGATCATGATTGTGGTAAGTACCCCGGCAGAAAAAAAGGCCATCAAAACACAACTGGAAACATGGAATAAAAAACCGGTTGCCGATTACTGGTTTTTTCTTTAGCTGATCTCATAAAGATGGTATGATCCGTTTTTTTCAACTATTGTGGTTTACGAGATTCCTGCAACGTCCGTTCCGGGAATTTTAAGGGGATAAATAAGGTGATTTCTGCAAGAGACAAAATCCTCTGTGTTGAGATTGTCCCGACCGAAATGGCGAGGGAGGAACGCACAAAAAATCGTCGGTCGGATGCCCGGGCTGTGATTTGAGCGGGAAGCCACACCTCCCCCTTGCCTGAGTTGATCTCCACGCAAAAGGTGCATTTCCGGACGGTATCTGTTCAAAGAGATCAGATAGAAATCGGATTAAATTGACTTGCGAATAATTAGGATTTTACCAGCCTGTTTCGTATATTTTATTTGCCAATATTAGCCTTTCTTCGTTTTCTGTTGTTCATTAAAATCTTGGTGCCATGTCCGTATTAAAAAAGAATCTTGCGCAGAGAATTGAGGAGTGGAGACCCAGAACAAAAAAGCTCCTCAAAGATTACAGTGATGTAAAAATAAGTGATGTGACAATCGCCCAGGCACTGGGCGGGATGAGAGGCGTAAAGTGCCTTGTGACAGACATCTCTTATCTTGATCCGTTGGAAGGGATCAGGTTCAGAGGATATACCATACCTGAAGTATTGGAAAAACTGCCCAAGCCCCCGAATGCGGAAATGCCCTATGTCGAGGGGTTTCTCTATTTATTGCTTACAGGTGATATCCCAACCAAAAAGGAAGTGAAAGAAGTGCACCACGAGTTTGTGCACCGCCGTCATGTGCCCGATTACGTGTACCAGGTACTTGATGATCTGTCGGAATGTCATCCGATGGTCATGTTTTCGGCCGCTGTGGTTTCCATGGAAAAAGAATCCATCTTTACCCCGAAATACAAAAAGGGCGAACTGAACAAAATGAATCTTTGGGATTCTACGTTTGAGGATTCGCTCAATCTCCTGGCAAAGCTTCCGAGGATAGCCACATATATTTATCGAAAAAAATATAAGAACGGAGATATCATCACCGGCGATCCGAAGCTGGATTGGGGCGGAAATTTTGCCAGAATGATGGGCATCGAAAAGCCGTACGATGATTTGGCCAGGTTGTATTTTATTTTGCACAGCGACCATGAAAGTGGTAACGTGAGCGCTCATACCGGCCATTTGGTTGCCAGCGCATTATCCGATGTCTATTATTCCATTTCATCCATGATCAATGGTCTGGCAGGTCCGCTGCACGGGCTGGCCAATGAGATGGTCTTGAGATGGATTCAGGGTGTAATGAAAAAAATGGATAATAAGATCCCGACTCAAGATGAAATGAAAGATTTTGTATGGGATACGCTTAATTCCGGTCAGGTGATTCCCGGTTATGGGCATGCAGTGTTGAGAAAGACCGACCCCCGGTATACCGCTCAACGGGATTTTTGCCTGAAACATTTGCCCGATGACCCGATCTTTCAATATGTAAATGTGCTGTATGAGGTAGCGCCCGATATTTTGAAAGAACACGGCAAAGCCAAAAATCCGTGGCCGAATGTAGATGCGCAATCCGGTGTGATCCAGTGGCATTACGGAGTAAAAGAATATGATTTCTACACGGTACTTTTCGGAATGGGAAGATCGATCGGTGTGCTCTCAAATATCATTTGGGATCGCGCGCTCGGATATCCGATCGAGCGACCAAAGTCTTTAACCACGCAAATGCTTGAAGAGTTGGCACTGAAGGCTCTGGAAGAAAAAGTAACCGAACCTGTATAACGGCTTTTCCATTACTTCCATGAATTTCTGCGCAAGTGAAGCTTCTTCCTTGCGCAGTTTCTTTTTTACCGGACCCGGGATACGTTTATCGGTTCGGAGGGCGAGAAATTTCGTGAATTTCTCAGATTAAGAGATATGACGGCGAGCTGTAATTCTGGAATAACGTCGAACAACTTGCGATAAATTTTGTTTAGATATTTTAAAATTTGGCCGCCAGGATTTCTAACTCATGAAGAGACAAGTTGTTTTCACCATTGTATTTGCATTTATTTCAGCGATCGCCGTTCCCCAGACGGTGAAACCGGATCACCGGGCGCTCTTAAACTACCGGAAGTATTGTGCCAATTGCCACGGACCGGAATTCCAGGGAGGAAATGCTCAAAGCCTGGTAGATGGCATCTGGCAGTTTGGCGGGGCGAGAAATTATATGTTCCGGAATATAAAGTTTGGTATACCTCATCTCGGTATGCCTTCTTATGCCGAATCATTATCCGACGACGAGATTCAATCGCTTGTTACCTTTTTATTTGAAGAAGAGAAAAAAGCCGGAGCGGAGCGACCTCCGATGCCCGGATCAATAGAAACTCAGGATTATAAGCTCGAGATCGAGGTGGTCGCCGAATCGTTGGAAGTGCCGTGGAGCATCGATTTCATCTCCGGTTCTACCGCGCTGATTACGGAACGCCCCGGAAGAGTGCGCATCGTAAAGGATGGAAAGTTGGTCGAAGCCGCCCTGGAAGGCACTCCCGAAGTGCTGAATGAAGGTCAGGGAGGATTAATGGACCTTGCTGTCGACCCGAACTATGAGGATAACGGATGGATCTACCTGGCGTTTAGTCATGAACTGAAAGAAGAAGGGAAAAATGATGATAGATCGCCGGCGATGACAAAGATTGTGAGGGGACAAATTATGGGTAACCGCTGGATGAATGAACAGACCGTATTTGAAGCGCCTCATGATACGTACCGTACGACGCGGCATCACTATGGTTGCCGCATCGTGTTTGACAAAGCCGGTTTTATGTATTTCGGAATTGGAGACCGGGGAGCCCGCTCGCATGCTCAGGATATTTCAAAACCAAATGGGAAAATACACCGCATCTTACCGAATGGAGATATTCCGTCCGACAATCCGTTCGTCGATCAGCCGGGGGCGATCAAAAGTATATTTTCATTGGGAAACCGGAATCCTCAGGGGCTCGCGATCCATCCGGACACCGGCGAACTATGGGAAACCGAGCACGGCCCGTTTGGCGGAGACGAGCTTAATTTGATTTCGAGCAGGAAAAACTACGGATGGCCGGAGATCACGTATGGCCGAAACTATAACGGCACGGTCATCACCGAACATACCCGGAAAGCCGGATTGGAGCAGCCAAATCTGTATTGGAAACCGTCGATTGCGGTATGCGGTCTGGATTTTTATAGCGGTGATCTGTTCCCTAAGTGGAATAATAAATTGATGGTGGGCGCATTGAAGTATGAAGAAGTAAAGCTCTTGCACATCGAGCGGGATCGGGTGATTCACGAGCAGACCATCATTAAAAACCTTGGCAGGGTGCGCGATGTGTGTACCGGGCCCGAGGGCGCTGTTTATGTCGTGCTGAATAATCCGGACAAGGTTATCCGGCTGAAACCGGCCGATCAATGAGCTGCTTTTTTAAATGCCTGCCATTGTTCAGGTTTCATATTCCCTGTTATTCTGGATTTTCGATGGATTGGAGTATAAAATTATAGTCTTTGTGTTAAGGATTTAAAATTCTGATTCGAAAGTTGTATATTGAAATCAGCATAAAAGTATTGGAAAAAGTTGGAATGGCGGCCGCCCGTTTTACAGTCTGATTGGGTTTATGTTTTTTAAATACTGTATTTATTTTTTTGTCGAAAATTATGAACGAACTACGAAAACAGACATCCGGGAGATTACTTTCGCTTGATTTTTACAGAGGATTAACCATGTTTCTTCTGATCGCTGAGTTTTCGCACCTTTTCTCTTACATGACTTCCCGGGAGCTCGAAGGTTCGCTAATTCATGTGATCGGACAGCAGTTCCATCACGTAAAATGGGAGGGATTGCATTTTTGGGATTTGATACAGCCTTTCTTTATGTTTATTGTGGGTGTGGCTATGCCCTTGTCATTTTCCAGAAGGACGGCAAAGGGCGATTCCGAAAGTCAGATACGAAAACATGTTTTCAAAAGAGCTTTTCTCCTTTTGGTTTTAGGGTGGGCATTGTACTGTATCGATCCGGGGAAAATCGTGTTTCGGTTTCAAAATGTGCTCGCCCAATTAGGAGTAACTTATGTATTGGCGTATTTAGTGATGAGAAAAAGCACTTCCGTTCAGATTGGCTTTTCGGCCGGACTTCTGCTGATTACAGAACTTCTATATCGATTCTTCCCATTGCAGGGCTTTGATCAGGCTTTCGAACCGGGACAGAATTTTGGAGCCTGGTTAAACATTTTAATCAGCGGTCAGGAGGATGGCGGACATTGGGCCATGTTTAATGCGATTCCAACCGCAGCCCATACGATCTGGGGCGTGTTGGCCGGGCAGCTTTTGATGAGCGACCGGTCAGATGGGGAAAAACTCCGGATACTTATGATTACAGGTATTGCCGGACTGATCATCGGATATGGATTGAGCCCTTTTACCCCCATGATCAAGCGTATTTCAACGAGCACCTTTGTCTTTGCCAGTGGAGGCTGGGCCCTTTTGGCATTGGCCTTATGCTATTGGCTGATCGATACAAAAAAGTATCTGAAGAGCGTATTGTTTTTTGCGATCGTAGGGATGAATCCTTTGTTTATTTATCTGTTTGCGCATGTCGGAGGAGCGGATCTTATCCAAAAGATCGCAATTCCCTTTTCCAACGCAATCTTTGGCTGGACCGGCGAAACCGGTTCCAAATTGGCGCTCGGTACCATTGTATTATTCTGCCTCTGGTACATTTGCTATTGGATGTACAGGAAAAGGATTTTTATCCGGATTTAGCGTCAGGTCAAGCCTAAACCTACGTGTAATCCGGGGTATCTTTTGGGGCATCTCTGTGTTGCAAAAAGACTTATGTAGCTACGGCTATGCGCATTTTTTGCGCCTTGACCTACCCCAAAATCTACGGCCGCCTTACCTGTCATTTAAACGTTGACTTGACACCAGCTCGAACACAGGCGTCTCTGATCTTCCGGAATCCCGGAACGGTATCAAAAGGCGCCCGGCCTTTATCAGGGCTTCAAGGAAAAGGATGACCGCTCTGGTGGTCACGGAAAACCCGAAGCCGGGTGGCGTCCGGGATCAAGTGTTTTGGAACATATCCGGGGAGATCATAATTGCCTGTCGGCAGGCTCAACGATCGTCGTGCCTGTTTCAATGCCGTCCGGTTTCACGCCCTTCCCAGCCGCTTTTTCCCTCGTCAATGAAAATTTCATGAACCGTTCTTGAAACGCGCTCATCGACTTCCTCGACAAGGCGTATCTTCAGAGGATTGGTCAAACGTTTTTGCCAGTGTAGAACCGGCGCATAGGGTTGATCCCCTTGGGCAGTTTCGTATGGCATATATGCCCATTTCTCAGCGAAGAAATTGCCCTTCATGGCCGGGATCATTTGTTGCATATTCGAAGAAAGAAAGCTAAGTGAAAGCGCCCGGGCCCAATATATCCAGGGGCCGCCGGTAATGTACATGAATGGATTTAACAACCGCGGTCTCGATTCCAGACCGGCATTCACATAATTGAGCTGTATGCCACAAAAACCGATTCCTGTCTCTTCGTTATAGAAAGTGATCCACGGGACGTCATCCTCCATTAAAAGATCCGTCAGATCGGGCATTTTAGATACGTCATAGGTGACTATTTCATCGCGCACCACATCGTACCAGGCGGCATGTGTAATTTGTTCGCGTTTAAAAACGATTTCAGCGTTCCTCAAAGCAATGCAGTCAATTCTTTCGTTGATGCGCATGGAAGTACTGCTGATAAAATAGGGCAGGCCCGGATAAAATTCATACCTCACCGAAGCATCAACTTCCGGAATTTCCCTGAGATTATCCCAAACTTCTGTCATCGTAATTACCGGGCCGGAGATGTAATGCACATGTTGCGGAGGTTTCCAGTCAGCGGTATGCGTCCAGGGTCTTGGCGGAGCATATATACCCGGGTTCCAGTGAATCGCTCCATTTGTTTCCATCCGGTGAAAAAGAGGGACATTCGGTTTTTTCTTTAGAATAATTTGATCCAAATGACCCGAATTCGGATGCAGGGATATGGAGTACCTGTTGTTGTCGATGCTCAGTCCGGGGGCTTCTCCCTGTATGTGCAGATCTGTTTTATACAGTTTGGCCATCGCATGTTCATTGTTGTAATAGATCAAGTAGACTTTACTTGTATTGGCCGGTACATCTGCCAAAAAAGCCACCTGAGCTGTTACGGTGGGCATCCACAACGGAATTTCCCTGGTTGGTTTGCCGTTTTCGTCGGGGTCCAGATCGTCTTCTTCGAGGTACTTTTTAATATCGTACACCTGGCTGGGCACTTCTGTCAGTTCATACGTTCCGGGATCTACGGAAACTACCCGTATTTCCCTGGTCAGATGCTGCGCTTCATCGGGATAAAAGGGCAGAAGAACTTCTACCGGATCACCCTGACGGTCAATACCAGCTGTCTCGGAGACTACGATCGCTTTATAGTTTTTCCATGCTTTGTCAAATACGTCGACGTCTTCCGGGGCTTTCAGTTTTTTTGTTGCGGATAAAAATACATCATCCTTTGATGCGTGGATTTTCTTCTTCATCCGCACGGTTATTCTGATCTCATAATCCTGTCCGGGTTCCCATTTTACCCAACCAACCAGGTGCGGATGATGATATAAGGTGCCATCCTGGGACAATCCGTATCCCGATGGAGGGCGGTGACTCAAAGCGGGTTTGTTCATATCGGAAAGCTCATCCGACCGGTGAAGATCAACGAACCGCAATACTTTATTATTTACGGCCGCCTCTACTTCGATGATCGATGCTTCGGGTAATTCCAGTTCTGCCATGAAATGATAAAAAGGAATCGCGGGGCACGGATAGCCGAGTTCTATCTTTGAAATTTCCAGCGCTTTGGTCTTTCCCTTATCGGCATGGCTTAGGATTGAAATGGAAAACAGTAGACTAATTCCGAAAAGTTTTTTTGCCAGGGTTTTCATTGAGATATGTTTTATATTATGAAATTCGTTCTTTTACCTTAAATCTATCTGGAAGTGATCAGATTCCTTTTCCTAAGCGATTTCACCCCATTTTCCCAGGGACCTCCGGCGCCCCAGATGTAATAGGAGAAATACATGGTGCTCCTCTGATAGATCGGAGTCCAGGGCTGGAATTCCGAATAATAATGGTGGGCATCGCCGTTTCTCGGATGATTCATCCACATATGGAGGAACAATGGCTGATCGACGGGGAAGGCTCCTACAAAGGTTATGTCTTCTTTTGTGTCGTATCCAGCATTCCACCCCTCTTTTAAGAAGAACACTCTTCCGTAGTATTTTTCCGGTTTCATTCGGTATTCGTGCAACCCGTCTAATTCCGGAACCGTGAACACATCTTCCGTCCAATGCCGCTTTCCGATTTCAAGAATAGGCTGCGGCCCCAGTACATTTGCTTCGGGGTTTTTAAATGTCAGCGCAAACCGGACCTCAAGCAGTGGCGAATTGCCATAAAGTGTAAAAGTTTTTTGAAGCCGGTTCCCGTAGTAATCGGTCCACATCCTCACCCGGACAAAATCGCCGTCACTTTGTTCGATTTCGCAGTCATAGATCTGGTGTGTTTCCATGCTGCCCTGGCCGAGGAAATCTTCAAATCCGCCGTAGGGGTAATATCCGCGGTACCTGAAAGGCCGTTTGTCGTCAATGGCTTTTTTGGGCCATAGTTTAAAAAGTATGTTGTCATTGCGGCTTTTCACAATATATTCGATCACTCTTGCGCCGGTCGCCAGCAAGGTCACTTGTACACTGTCATTTTCCATGCGGTATTCATTCACGCCATCGCTGTTCAGGTCAATTGCGTAGACGTACGGTTTCCCTTCGGGAGCTCCGACTCCCAGTTGCGATATGTACTCCGTGCCGAGTGCGGAGACTTTCGCCCGATAACTTCCTTTAGGTACCTCCAATTCAAAATCCATATCCTTAAACTTGCCTCGAGCCAGCTCGCAGCTTTGAGATTTCTTGTACACGATCTTATCGTTTTCATCAATGACCTCAAGTTTTACGGGGAATGAGGATTTTTTGGTGAAATTGTGAATTGTAACGGGGTACTTAACCCTGGGAGCATGCCCGTATAGCAAACGGTGAACCGAAATGGCCTGAGGCAGATCCATCATGGCCAGGGTGCTTTTTTCCCCTCCGTCCCAATCGTAATGAATCGCAATAGGATTGGTTCGATCCATGGCTTCGACGGTCGGAGATAGTGGGAAATGAACTACCCGCCGGCTGTTTGCAGGGATTGACATGTTCACTGATTTGTCTGCGGCCACATTTAATCCGGAAGGAAGTCTTAGCGAGAGGATTCCGCTTGTGGGGCTTTCGTGACCATTTTCTATGGTTACCTCTAGATCGTAGTCCTCTATGCGCGTGGTGATATTGATTTTATCACTGAAATAATCTTCAAGGAAAATCCGGTCGAGTAATAGCAATTGAAGTGCGTTGCGATAATAAGCGGGGCCCATCATTTTACCCATTTCCAATACGCCGACTTCCCTCCGGGCCATTATTGCTTCCCACATCGATTCCCGGGTTAATTTCCGGTCTTTTTCGAGGAATAAAACCATGCTGGCCAATGCGTCTTGATCCAACCTGCCGGTTCGGAGGATAAATGGAACGTCCTCCTTGTCGATATGCATTTTATTCCCTTCAACAGCCAGGTAGCCATCGTATTTGTAAGGATCGGCCAGGGTATCCCATACCTGCCGAAAAACATAACCTTGTTTTTCACGGGCATAATTAATCCAGGATTCCTTGGTAAACATACTTTGCACCTGCAAGCCCTTATAATCTTTACATCCGAATACCGGCCAGAAACCGGCATCGGTTACTACGGGAAGATCGACCATTTTCATCCAGTTTTCCAATTCGTCTTTGGCCAGAAAATCCATGTATCCGCTGAATACGAACCAGGTATTGCCTTCATTCATTCCCCTGCCGATTACATCCAGTGGATGGCCTTCCGTACAGGTGACACTTTTAAGTAATGTCTCGGCTCCAAACCAACCCTTGTGCAAATCATATTTTTCGGTGATCTCCTTTGTATCGCTAATGAGCATTCGGAGCTTATCTCCGGCTTCTTTATCGGGAGAACTGACCACAAATATTTTTCTGCCGTTATTTTCAAGATAAAACGCATCAACTCTGGCCAGTTCGGTTGAGCCATACTGGTGGCTTTTTAGTTTTATGGGAAACGGAATTTGGTCGGAAAGCTTTGAAATAAGCATTTGCCCTGCAGTTGATGAAGGATCGGTAAAAACCAAAACATTGCTTTGGGAGACGGCCCCGATAATTTCATCGGAATCAGGTTCATCCAATTCCTGATAGCTGTCGGAAAGCAAGCCACTCATGAACCCTTCCTGTAGAATCAATCCGGGGAGGCCCATGTCGTCGGCGATATCGACTTTGCTCTGTAAAATATTTTTTTCAATATCTGGGACAGACATTTTAAATAGATTTCCGTAGCGGTGCCAGCTCCGGTATATATCATGCCAGTAGTTGGTGTACCCATTGAATTGAAACTTGTTCCGGGTGCTTCCTTCCTCAATGGAATGATCTGCAGGATTATGTGTAAACTCCTTAAGTTGCTGGCCGGACGCCACAGTGCCGAAGATAGAAAAAGCCAAAATGCAGAGCATTTTTTGAAGATTGATCGTGTTCATCATGATGTTATTGCCTGTTATTAAATAATACAAGTTTTTCGAATCGCAGATCGCTATCGAATTCGACTTACGTTAATTCAAAAAAATTAATTTGTATTTTGAAGTCATCCGAATACTCAAATAAATTTACGTCAAATCCTGTCATTTACAAATTACCCGGGCGCCGAATGCGTTATGAGACAAACTTTACGATTTGGTGCGGCGCATGATGCCCAGTGGATAAGAAGCTTAAAATCAGCTAAAACCCGTTCCGAAATTGGATAAAACAGGTTGATTTTGCCCATCAGACCGTGCCGGGATATCACAACTACTACCAATTGTCTTAGAAACGATAAATATAATTTGAATTCCTCCAGATTTTTTTTGACATTGAAACCGAATCACGCAATTTTATGCCGTCTAATAAACTTATAACAGCCAGATTATTTAAAAAAATCGCCGAAGAAGGTTGCAGATCTGCTTATAACGAGTTTTTTGATATATACTATCCTAAGTTTATAAAATTTGCAATCTTATTTGTAAAACAACATCATTTTGCGGAAGAGGTCGTCTCGGAGGCCCTCATTAAAATATTCAAAAACCGTCAGAAAATTTCCAGAATAGATAATATCGAAGGGTATTTGTTTATCACCGTAAAGAACGAATGCATAAGATATCTCGAGCGAAACAGAAAGTATATTGGCTTTGAGTCGATCGAGAACGAAGAGGACTTTGTGTTGAAAGTTACCAAAAATCCTGAGGATGAAGTTATTTACAACGAGTTTTCTAAGATGATCAAAGAGACCATAAAAAATCTTCCTCCGAAAAGGAAAATGATCTACAGACTCATCCGGGAAGATGGATTGAAATATAAGGATGTCGCTACGTTATTAAATATTTCACCGAAAACGGTTGACGCACATATGGGATTGGCGCTTAAGAGCCTGAACAAAGCCATCCGGTCCTATAAAGAAGGGAAGTTTAGGATCACTTCGATGAGAAAAATAAGCAATTGACGGTCGCTGTCTGTGCAATCTTTATTGAAAAAATTTTTTAACCCATAGGTTTTGCTTTTGATCCCATATCGGGATAACTGTCTGAAATGTCTCCGCGCCAAATAGATGGGGAGAAACCTATGTTTAATGGCAGTACGTCGGTCGGGAAACCCCTAAATCATACATTCGATGTTTCCGCGCATAGCCAGGAAAAGGTCCGAACCGGGTGTTTCAGGTTGTATAGGATTTTTGAAGTGATCGGGACTTAATTTCCGCCATAAGGTATTTTTTTTTGAGGTTGATTAAGAGTATTCGGTTTTTTTCGTGTTTTTATAATTGAAGAAGGAAAAAAATTGAAATGCCCAATAAAGTGTCGTACTCGGTGATCGCCAGATTTCTTGCCGGAGAAGCAACTGAGCATGATGAAAAAAAGATCAGGGAGTGGATTGAAAAATCCCTGCTCGACGAATGCGATCTGGAGCAAATAAGATCTGCGTGGGAACAGTCCGCATTTGACGATGAGCGCATCAAGATCATTAATCAGGAAGATATACGGGACAAAGTGTGGCAACAGTCTGTCAAAACTCCGGGGAAAGCAATGCCGGGTGGAAGGAGAGGAACTAACTTTGTGTATTTCACGAAAATTGCTGCCAGTGCGCTCATTTTTGTTGCTGTGATTACCAGCGTTTACTTTTTTATTTACAGCAGTAATGGTGCCCATCAAATGCGAGAGCCGGCCTCCTGGGTGCACAAGCAAAATCCTTCCGGGGAAAAATCAAAAATATTTTTGCCCGACGGTTCGATCGTATGGCTAAACTCAGCCAGTACCTTGCAGTTTATAGATAATTTTTCGGATTCGAACAGATTCATAAAGCTGACTGGAGAAGCCTACTTTGAAGTGGTAAAAGACGTAAACAGACCGTTCATCGTTGATTGCCGGAATGTGCTTGCGAAAGCTTTGGGAACAAGCTTCAATATAAATGGCTATGCCCAAGAGGCAATTAACGTCAGTCTGCTAAAAGGTAAAGTAATAATCAATACCGCGGAGTACAGAGATGACGAAGGCATCATATTAAATCCCGGTGAATTTTCATTGATGAATGAAGCCGGTGAAAATCTGGATATTGGAAAGTTTGATCCGGAGGAAACCACGGCCTGGAAAGATGGCATACTGATATTTAAGGATGCATCATTCAATGAGATCAAGGAAAGACTTGAATTGTGGTATGGCGTTGAAATTGTCGTGAATACAAAAATGAGGTTCGATAAGCATTTCAACGGCAAATTCAACAATGAAAATCTTCAGAACGTATTGGAAAATCTGAGTTTTGCGATGGATTTTGAGTATCAGATGAAAAATAAAATTGTTACAATAAACTAAATACTATGATGTTTTACAATACTTCCTAAAAAACACACCGGTTTTCAGAAAACCGGTGCGTCCAGGTCTGGAAGAACGGCAATTCTTCCATGATCCTTAAAAAATAAATGTTTAATTAATACTTCCAAAATTATGAATTTTAATCTACTGGAAAAAATTCTTATGCTATCAAAGCATTCGATCAAAGGTTTTATTCTGCAGTTAATTTTGATTAATGGCTTAATTGCTGCGGATATAAACGCTCAAGAAATAAAGAAGGTAAACGATGTTTATATCGATCTTCATTTAACTGAAGCGAGCATCGAAGATATCTTCAATTACATTGAAACAAATACGGATTTCAGATTTTCTTACAACAGTGAAGATCTTGACAAGAATGTACGCCTCAATCATTCGGAGAAAAATATAACTGTCCGAGATGTTTTACTGGAGATATCCAAGAAAGCTCAGATTAAATTTAAGCAGGTTAATTCCAACATCACTGTTCAAAAAATAAAGGGCAAATCCAGAAAAGCTCCTAAAATTGAAATTATTATCGATGGAATTAAAATCACCGGCAAAGTCAGCGACAGTGAAAATAGCGGGCTGCCGGGAGTAAACATCCAGGAAAAAGGCACCACAAACGGAACCATAACGGATATAGACGGAAATTTTAGTATCGAAGTACCGAATGAAGAATCGGTGCTTGTATTCAGTTCGGTAGGTTATATTTCCGAAGAACTTGTTGTCGGAAGCCAGACGGTAATTAATATTTCTTTGGTCGAAGACATTACGCAATTGTCGGAAATTGTAGTGACTGCGTTAGGTATCCAGAGGGAAGAAAAATCCCTTTCCTACGCGCAACAGACCGTTGACGGTGAAGCTTTGATGGAGGCGAGAGATGTAAACTTCCTGAATAGCTTGAATGGCCGGGCCGCAGGCGTTCAGATTGCAAAGAGCAGTTCCGGGGCCGGCGGCTCTACAAGGATCGTACTTAGAGGTAATAAGTCGTTATCCGGTGATAGCGAACCATTGTTTGTAATCGATGGTATTCCAATGGCAAATAATAAGACGGATCAGCCCGGTATGTGGGACGGCACCGACGGAGGTGACGGTATGTCACAGATCAATCCGGATGACATCGAGAGCATCAGCGTTTTGAAGGGCTCGAATGCCGCGGCTCTTTACGGCAGCCAGGGTGCAAATGGCGTTGTACTCATTACGACCAAGAAAGGAAAAAAAGGTGCTGCCAAATTAAGCTTGAGCACAGGTATTACCTTTGAAAATGTGATGAAGAAACCCGAACTCCAATTCAAGTACGGAGCTGAGGGCGGAACAAAAGAAAGTTGGTCAACTACTCCGGGAAATTATGAAAGCGGTTATGTAGATGACTGGTTCAAAACAGGAACCAATTACATTAACACCTTAACCATTAGTGGAGGCGGAGAAAAAACGACGGCATATTTCTCCTATGGAAATGTAACGGCCACGGGCATTACTCCCAACAATGAGTACCAGCGCAATAATTTTACCTTTAAGCAGTCAACCAAGATGTTTGATGATAAGTTAACTGTCACATCAAACGTGATGCTGGCTGCCGAGAAGTCTGAGAACAGGGCTCCTGCCGGATATTATTTAAATCCCCTCACCGGATTGTATATGTTCCCCAGGGAGCGGGACTTTTCGGATTTCAAGGAAAACTATCAGATGTTTGATGAAGGGAGAAATATGTACGTGCAGAATTGGTTTGTCGTGGATCACCACCAGTCCAATCCATATTGGAGTATTAACAGGCAACCAAGAGAGGATGATACAAAAAGGGTGATCGGAAGCCTGGATTTAACCTATGATTTCAACGAAAAGCTGAGCTTATCCGTTCGAGGCAATTACGATTATGCCAATAAAACGTTTGATCAACAGCACGCTGCTACCTCAAACTCCACAAACATCCATCCGAACGGCTCATGGGAATACCGGAAGTATACCGATGAATTGATCTATGGAGATGCCATATTGAGATACAATGAAAATTGGGGAGATTTCAGTTTGGACCTGGTGGCTGGTGGAAGCTATCAGAAAACGACTTATGGCAATGGTGTTCGGGTGAATTCAAGCGCTGAAAACGGATTGATCTATCCCAACGAGTTCTATTTCCAGAACCTGCTGCAAAATGTCCAGGTATTGTCTACGTTAAACAGCCGATTGATCAAGCAGGCGCTATTTGCCAATGCTGCTATCGGTTGGAAGGATATGGTTTTTCTAGATCTGTCGGGAAGAAATGACTGGGCCTCATCACTGGCCGGAACAGGTAACGATTCCTACTTCTATCCGATGATCGGAGCGACATGGGTGCTTAGCGAGACGTTTGACATGGGTAGTTTAGTGAATTTTGCAAAGGTGCGCGCATCGAGCACTACTGTTGGGAATGAAGTGCCATTTAACCGTGTGAACCCGCAAAACACCATTAATGCGGGCGGATCAATTGATCGAAATACCACACAGCCTTTTGACAATCTGAAGCCAGAATTAATAAATAGTACGGAGATCGGTACGAATTGGCGTTTTTGGGATGAACGGCTTGGAATCGATTTCACCTGGTACAACATCGAAAGCCGTGATCAGTTCATAGAACTGCCGGCACCGTCGGGTTCCGGATTTTCGAGATATTTTGTGAATGCCGGTTTAATTACGAATAAAGGTGTGGAGATTACGCTTGACATTACGCCGGTATTGACCAATACGTTTAACTGGACCACATCATTTAACTATTCGAGGAATGAAAACGAGGTAAAAGAAACACATCCCGACCTTACCAATCCGATCAATACGGGGGAATCGGAAGGTTACAGATCCAGATTTGAAGCCGGAGGATCTATCGGTGATGTTTTCGTATACAAGTTCCGAAGAGATGAGCAGGGCCGAATCTTGCTCGACGATGATAACAGACCGTTGCGCACAGCCGAATATGAATATGCCGGTAATCTGAATCCCGACTATATTCTTGGATGGAATAACAGTTTCGAGATGGGCAAATTCGGATTGAATTTCCTTATCGTGGGTAAATTTGGCGGTGTTGCTTTCAGCCAGACGGAATCCATGCTGGATGGCGCCGGTGTAAGTCAGCGGACTGCAGATGCAAGGGATGCAGGTGGCGTATCTGTGGATGCGGTAAAAGAAAGCGACGGAACCCCGGTAAGCTCCGTAGATCCTGAAACATGGTACCGGGCTATTGGCGATCGTAATGGTATCGGTGAACCATATGTTTTTGATCGAACCAACGTGCGGCTTTCTCAGTTTGCGTTATCGTACAATTTCAGTTGGTCAAGGAGAAATTTCCCAACCACGCTTTCGTTTGTTGGTCAAAACTTGTTCTTCCTGAAGATTGACGCGCCGTTTGACCCTGATTTGGCTATGAACACTACCAGGAATTCAGAATCGCTGGATAATTTCAATTTACCAGTTACCAGGACGTTTGGTTTTAACCTTAAAGTAACCTTTTAATTTTAAGCGATTATGAAAAAGATCATATTTATATTTACAGCGATGTTTATGTTTGTTTTCAGCTCCTGTACGGATGATTTTCTGGATACAAACACACATCCGTATCAGATTTCGGACGAGTCTTTGAAAGCTGATTTCAACCACGTCGGAGCATTCTATCCTACCATGCTCAATAATATATTTGGGGATCAGATCGAGCACAATTTAGCACATGAATCTTTTGTTCGGCATCTGGCGACTCCCACACCTTTTGTAGGTGGGGTGAACAATACGACGTATTACATTCGGTGGAATACCTACTGGAACCGTATTTACAACAACATCATGGCTCCGGCCCGGCAGGTAAAGCAAATTGCCGAAGCGGACGGAGCAGTAGTCTTTGTTGAATGGGCCAATCTGATTCAAATCATCGGTACATCAAGATTGTCTGCCTATCACGGGCCGATCATTTACTCTGAATTTGGTTCGCCCGAACAGGATATTTTCTACGACAGCGAAGAAACCCTGTACAATACCTGGTTTCAGCAGTTGGATCAGGTACTGTCGGTATTCAAGGCAAATACGGATTATGTCGGCCTGAAAAATTTCGATGCAAGTTACGGCGGAGATGTGAACCAGTGGATCAAGGTCGCCAATAGCTGGAGATTGATGTTGGCCATGCGACTTTCAAAAGTTAAGCCGGCCCTGGCCAAAGAGCAGGCAGAAAAAGCGATCAGTGATGATGGAGGATTGATCGAAGCAAATGCGGATAACTGGTTCCTTTCATTGTACGGAGGTCCGTTCCGACCGGCCAGAATATGCTTCAACTGGGGGGATACCCGGATGAGTGCGACCATGGAATCCGTATTGGTTGGTTACGAAGATCCGAGAATTGAGAATTTCTTCGATCCGGCTACGGACGATACATTGTATCCCGATCATCCTGACTGGCCGTACAAGGGCATTCGAAACGGCGCATTCCTGGTGGCAAAAGATGACCGGCTCACCTATTCGACAATAGATGAAAGCTTTATAAGTGTTACGGAGCGACGCATGCTGACTGCCAGCGACATACTGTTTACGTTGGCAGAAGCCGCCCTTAGAGGCTGGAATACCCCTATGACTGCCCAGGAATACTATGAAGCCGGTGTCCGTGCTTCGTTTGAAGAGTGGGGCGCGGGTGGTGTCGATGCTTACCTGGCAGACGATGCCAAATTACCCATTGACTACGACGATCCTAAGGAAACCGGTGATGTCAATGATTTTGTGAGTAGAATGGACGTTACGGTTAAATGGGACGAAGGAGCCTCGAATGAGGTAAAACTGGATAAGATTATGACTCAGAAATGGATATCCAGTGTTCATAACACCATTGAAATTTGGGTGGATCACCGCAGGACCGGTTATCCAAAGCTGCCGTTCAACTATCAGAACGACAGCAACTCGGATTGGGGTGTGATCCCGGATGATGATTTCTTGCGAAGAATGCCATTTGTAGATGGAGAACGCAACAACAATCCGGCCGGTGTTGCCGATGCGACGGAGAAGCTTGGCGGTCCGGACGAGATTGGAACCCGTCTGTGGTGGGATACGGGAGGACCAAATTTCCCATAGCCTTCCGGGATAAAAACATGGTTTGATATTTATTCGGTTGCCTGAAAACCTGACTTTTCAGGCAACCGTTTTTTATGGCCCGGCCGGGCGTAATTTGCGATTTTTCTCGGATCGGGCGGTGTATGATTTACCCTCCGGCGTCGACATTATTTCATGCATCGTATCCCGGAAAGGAGATCTGCCCACCGTACGCGGGCATCTTCTTTTCGTATCGGTGCAACCGGATCGCTTACATGTGTTTGAGATGCCGGAAAACGTTTAGCACAGCGCAACTTGGATTATTGTGAATGCGGAGTTATTATTGCCAAATCATGGAATTGTTCTTTGATCAGATTCAATACATACAAAAGGAGATAGATTGAGATGCGCATTTTTATAAGTAGAATCTGGGGCTTACTTCTATTTTCACTTATTGGCTGTGTCAACAACTTCGATATAAACCGCAGCAGCGACACACTTTTTTCGCGGATTCCTTCCGGCTACTCCAGGCTGAATTTTGAGAATAACGTCGAGCAAACCAGAGCAAACAACCATTTGTTGAACGTAGAGTTTGTCTCGGGAGGAGGGGTTGCCGTTGGAGACGTGAACAACGACGACCTGCCGGATGTCTTTTTTACCGCCAACCAGGCAAGCGACAGACTGTACCTGAATAAAGGAAACTTCAGGTTTGAGGACATATCAGAGAAAGCAGGGATCGGGGCCGATGACAAATGGTCGACCGCAGTAACATTCGTGGATATTGATAACGACGGCGATCAGGATATTTATGTGTGTCGATTCGTATATCTTGAGAACGAGTTAAGCGCGAATCAACTGTATATTAACAACGGAGATTTGACTTTCACTGAGCAGGCCCATGCCTTCGGAGTGGCAGACAAGGGATTTTCTACCCATGCCACTTTTTGTGATTTCGACAAAGATCATTTGATCGATCTCTACGTCGTCAACCAACCGCCGAGCATACCGGGAAGGCGCGGCAAAATCAGCAAGGCAGACCTGCCCGGAATTCAGTTTAGCGATCGGTTATACAAAAATTCCGGTAATGGGAAGTTCATAGATATTACGGATAAGAGCAACATCAGAAACTTCGGATTTGGTCTTTCGGCATTAGTCGGCGATTTCAATAACGATTCCTGGCAGGACATCTACGTATCGAATGATTTTGATGTGCCCGATCATCTGTATATCAATAATACGGACGGCACATTTGTGGATAAAATAAAGCAGGCTACGAAGCACATCACAAATTTCAGTATGGGAAGCGATGCGGCAGATTACGATAATGACGGCCTTTTGGATGTTATGGTTGTCGATATGGTGCACGAAGACAGGCAGATGGCTAAATCTCATATGACAAATATCGACACAAAGGAATTCCTCAACAATATAATGCGGGGAGTTCATCATCAATATATGATAAATACCTTGCAGAGAAATAATGGTAACGGAACTTTCAGCGAACTGGCCAGATTGGCCGGAGTAGACCGGACCGGATGGAGCTGGGGGCCGCTTTTTGCGGACTTTGATAACGATGGTTGGAAGGATATTTTCATTACGAACGGCGTAATTAGAAATAACCTCCATAGTGACCTCGCCGATATCTATGAGCAAAAACTGGATAGTCTCAGGCAAGTTGCCAGAATGAACAATCGCGATCCCAAGGAGCTGATCGATGTATTTGACTTTGTCAATCTCGCCGCTATGGATAAAATGCCAAATTACATGTATAAAAACAACGGGGATTATACGTTTACAAACAAAAACATCGATTGGGGGATGGAATTGCCCACCACCTCAAATGGCGCCGCCTATGCGGATTTTGATCGCGATGGCGATTTGGATGTGATCGTTAATAATTTGAACGGGGTTGCGAGCCTGTATAAAAATAATGCATCGCAAAATGGAATGGGAAATTACATTCGCTTTAAGCTGAATCCGCTTGAAGGTCAGCGTATTTATGGTACCAAAATAACACTCTATCGGGAAAATAAATTATGGCAGGTTTATCATTTCACCAATACGAGGGGATTTAGATCCAAAAGTGAGTCAATAGCGCATTTTGGCGTGGGAACCGAAAAGCATGTGCGTAAAGTCGTGGTCGAATGGCAGAATAATACGGAATCGATTTTACAAGACCTGGAAGCCAATGAGATCTATACGGTAGACCAAAATGGGGCAACCCCATCTCCTGGGAAAAACGGTATTGTTGAAGTGCGACCGCTATTCAAAGATGCGACTGCCTCGTTGGGGCTGGACGATGTCACGCACAGAGAGAACAGGTATGACGATTTTTCAAAAGAAGTTTTATTGCCCTATCGCATGTCGTATACGGGTCCGGTCATGGCTGTAGGTGATATCAATGGAGATGACAGGCACGATTTTTTTCTCGGAGGGGCTGCGGGAATTCCGGGGAAGCTGTTTATTCAAAATAAAAGCGGAAAGTTTGATGAAGTTGGTCGAGGAGCCTGGGTACAGGATAAAGCTTCCGAAGATACGGACGTAGAATTTATCGATGTCGACAACGACGGAGACCGGGACATGATCATAGCCAGCGGAGGCAATGAATTTGATGAATCGGCGATTGAGCTGGAGGATAGGCTCTATACAAACAATGGTAATGGAATTTTTACAAAGGCCGTAAAAGGTCTTCCCAAAAAACGGATAAGCAGCTCATGTGTTGTTCCCAACGATTTTGACAACGACGGAGATTTGGATCTTTTTATCGGGGGGAGATTGATTCCGGGTCGGTATCCCCATCCGGCCAGCAGCCTTCTTCTTGAAAACAGGCAGGGGAGATATGTTGACGTCACCAATGAAAAAGCTTCCGGTATGCATGGCCTGGGATTGGTGACAGCCGCAAACTGGACGGACCATAACGGTGATGGTCTGACGGATCTGGTCGTGGTCGGTGAATGGATGCCAATTACCCTCTTTACCCAGACAGATAACGGGGTATTCCGAAAGGCGGTGCCGGAAGGATTGAAAGACAGTGAGGGATGGTATTTCACAATAAAAGCAGATGATATTGATGGAGACGGAGATGAAGATTTCATTGTTGGCAACCTTGGATTGAACTATTCGTACAGCGCGACCGTTGAAAACCCGTTCCAGGTTTTCAGCTATGATTTTGATTTAAACGGCTCCAATGATATTATCTTTGGCTACACGGAAAACGGTGTGGCCTATCCTCTGACCGGCAGAGCGCGTGCTGTTAAACAGATACCTTCGCTTAAAAAGACGTTTGACACATATGAAAAATTCAGTAAATCCAGCATCCGGGAGATCTATGGAGCATCTATGGACCAGGCGTTAAATCTTCAGGTAAAAACTTTTGCCTCGTCATATGTCGAAAATCTTGGAGATCGTAAATTTAGCGTAAAACCTCTTCCTCCTCTTGCACAGGCTTCATCGATCAACAGTGTCCTGGTGAAGGATTTCAACGATGACGGGAATAAAGATCTGATTGTCGTCGGCAATATTTATCAAACGGAAATAGAATTGCCTCGCCACGATGCCGGGAATGGTTTGTTCCTTCAGGGGGATGGAACAGGAAGTTTTAATGTCGTAACGATCAATGCCTCCGGGTTTTATGCACCACACGATGCGAAGGAGATGCAATTGATACACATCAATGGGAAAGATTATATACTGGTTGGGAATAATCACCATCCTCTACAGGTATTCGAGTGCTTAACGGAAGGTTCGGCATTGTAGAGCGTTGATTTTGTTATGGTGGAAATTGATTTCTTATAAGATAAGTTTTCTTTTTGGATATCTTTTCACACATTTCATACGGATCAGGCGGATAACTAAATTGAAATTTTTATGAATATGCACGTAAGGAGATCTATAGGACTTGTTTTTATGTTGACTTGCCTTTTTGGTTGCGAGCCGGCACCAAAGGATTTTTCTCTTTCAATTGACGAATATATGGAGATGGGTATGCCCGGTCCTGAAAAGATTTGGGATTCGGAAGATCTTATCAATGCGAATAATACCCTGTCGCGAATAAAATGGGAAGATCCCAGGAAGCTGCCCGGAAAAGGAAGCAAGAAGTCCGGAAAGCTGTTTGACCGATTGATAAGCCGGGAGAACTTGGCGTTTTTGAATGTAGATTCGCTGGCGCTTAATGAAAAGGCGCTGTTGTTGATGAATTATCTGCAGGTCTATGAAAACTGGAGATATATTTATACGGATGTTCGTTACAAAACTCAGTATCATCACAGAGAGTTAGTTGATATTCAGTTATTTGGGCTTGGCCTTTTGCAATTGATGCTCGATTTCGCAGATAAAATCCAAACATCCGATGATCCCGTCGACAAGGCTATGCGATCCGGGGATAATTCCATCCGGGAAATGTACATCGACTATCTGCTTGTTACATTGGAAATTCAGGAAGATATGACGCCGTATCACCGGGAGGATATGGAGCGAATGTCCGAAATGATCAATACTTCAATTTCAAATAACTTGAATTGGATGGACGATAAAATGAAGTCGAAACTCGACCGGGCTTTGCAAGTTGTAGTGGACAGTTCATCGGTACGCTCCGTCTCAGAGAAATACGCCGATTTGATGGGCCGGTTTTAATCTGTGTCCCGCTTTTGGAATAACTGCTTTGTTACCGTGAAGGAAACCGGCGATCCCAGAAAAAATTCTGTCAGTCGACAAGCTTGACCGATTTATCGAACTCCCGATGTCGGGTGTTTATGATCACATTAAATTCGGATGGTATTGTGGCAGAAGGCACTTTGTCGTTGTCGCACGCGCTCATCAGGTCAGATAAAAGTTGAACTATTTAAGTGACGACAGGGGGCTCGCGTTGGTTTTTTGGGAATATCCCGGGTCCTTACCGGAAGGTATGATGGTCCCGAGACACATGGCAACGGCGCCATATCCGTCAATTATACCTCACTCACGGTGCCGAGATGGAGTAAGATTTATTGGCTCACATCGTTGAGTGCAATAAGGAGGTGTCTTCCTTCTACCAGCTTTCAATATGGATCTGGCCGGGAGACTTCCGCGCATGTTCGATAAACCCTTCTTTGCCTAGCAATTCGACCATGGCCGAGGTCATGCCCGGGTTGCCGCACAAAAAGATGTGTGTATTTTTTGGTGTCGGCTTGAACCCCCAAATTTCTTCCATGACGCCATTTTTCCAGATCTCTTCGACAAGCCTGGTTTCGCCGTGCCATCCGGCGGGTTCGTTCTCGGGCAAAAGTATGGTTGGTATATATTTGAATTTGTCGGACATACTTTCGATCAGCGTCAACTCCGAGGAATACCCCAAGTCCCACGAATTGGCTGCTCCGTGGATAACGGCAAGCTTGTCATTACTCTTTTGCAGGGCATTGGATCTCAGCATACTTATGTATGGCGCTACTCCCGTACCTGTTGCGACAAGAACGATATTGTTTCCGCCCGGCACTTCATCCAGCGTAAACATACCGCTCGTTTTTTTTCCCAACTCCACCCGGTCTCCGACTTTGAGGTTGAAAATTCTCGGCGTGAGCGCTCCGGACCGAACAATAGTGATATAAAATTCGACAAACTCAGTAAGCACGGATGAAGATGCAATCGAATACATGCGCCGGATAATTTTACCTTCTTTGTACTGTTTTTCTTCCGGCTCCGAATCTGCGACCCGCTGTGCGCTGGCCGGAAGACCAAGTGAAATGAATTGTCCGGCTGTAAAATCGGGTAACTCCCACGAATCGGGTTTTACCCGAATAATTTTCATTGTAGGGGAAACCTGCATAATGTGGGTTACAACACTGTTGAGCGCTCGGTCTGCCATAAGTCTTTATCTGTAAAAAATGAGAAATACTGACATGAAAAATGCTATTCCGTTGACAATTCAAAATTAGGAATAATAGCAAATTGATAATAAGAAATAATCAGATTGTTCTGCTTAAGCCATCATGGAAATTCAGACATGCTCTGTATTGGAAAAGGAAATGAGTGCGGGTACAGGCCGATCAGCAGGCAAATATTATCATCATGAGCAGTTTTGGGACTGTGCAGCGCATCTCAGCATCATTGATCCATGGCCCTTCCGCGTTCCAAAAGAAAACCGGCCGGCACCGCTTACATTTGGCCGTCTGCCGTGGAGCGCTTTTTAATCCGGGTTGAGATGAATAATTCCATCCATCTTGTCTTGCGGGAGTGGTCGGTTTCAAATAATGATCGCGGGTTTTCCGCTCGTGGCAGTTATCGTTGCAGCCCCTTCTTGTTGGCAACCCCGCGTTACTTTCCGGATGGGATCCGGGTTCTTAATTTATGCCTTGTGTCCAAGCCCTTACATTTTTGTCGAAGGGCAATCTCGTATATTGAGTTCATTCTAGTGTCGGGTCAAGGACTTGACTAATTTCAACAGTTTCCGATTTGTCTAATATGAAGTCTTTTGATCATCCCGTAAAAATACTTTTTGCATTTCTATGGATTTTGATAAAATGTCCGAGCGCTTATGCTCAGGATCTGCCCGCAGGTTTGTACAACCTTGAAAACCATGTGGCGATCCAGGGATATGATCCCGTCTCGTATTTTACCATGAAGCGTCCTGTTCGGGGGAGTGAAGAGTTTCAGACCGAAATCCGTGGTGCGAAATACCTTTTTGTCAGTAAGGAACACCTGGAAATATTCAAGAAGAACCCCGTCGCTTACGAGCCTCAATACGGTGGCTGGTGTGCTTATGCCATTGGTCTGAGCGGATCAAAGGTTAGGATCGATCCGAAGACTTACAAGATTATCCATGGCAGACTTTATCTTTTTTATAACTTTTACCTAACCAATACCTTGAAGAAGTGGAATAAAAATGAGGAGGAATTATTGAAGAATGCCGATAAGCATTGGGAAGAAATTGTCCGGCAGTTTCAATAGGTATTCATAAGGTACGAACGCGCGCTTTATCTGAATACATATATTGCGCGCTTTAATGTTTATCGCTTGACAGTAGCAGATGTAAAACGTACTTTTACAGCGTTAATACATACTAATCCCAAAACCATATGAAACTGCCGAATGTATTTTTTTCGTATTTGATTTTTTTCGTGATTTTTTTTTCCTGCCGGCCGAACAATGAATCCGAATTTGCACGTCCGAATATCATTTTCATGATGTCGGATGATCATGCCTACCAGGCGATAAGCGCCTATTCCAATCATTTGATCCAAACCCCTCATATCGACAGGCTTGCGACGGAAGGTATGCGTTTTGATAATGCATGTGTAACCAATTCCATTTGCGCGCCGTCCCGAGCGGTAATTCTCACTGGAAAACACAGTCACCTCAACGGCAAGATCGATAATCGATTCCCGTTTGATACGACGAATGTCACATTCCCTCAGCTTTTCCATGATCATGGATATCAGACGGCTATGTTTGGGAAATTGCATTTTGGGAACAACCCAAAGGGATTTGATGAATTTAAGATATTGCCTGGCCAGGGGCGTTACTACAATCCGGTTTTTATCACGAAGCGGGAAGGCGAAATCCAGATCGACGGTTACACGACCGATATTATTACTGAAATGACGCTGGACTGGCTCGAAGACGAACGGGATCCGGATAAACCGTTCCTGCTTTTTTATTTACACAAAGCTCCACACCGAGAGTGGCTTCCGGCGCCGCGGCATTTTAAGGAATTTACGAAGAAGACCTTTCCAGAGCCGGCCTCTTTATTCGACGATTACGAAGGACGGGGTTCCGCTGCCAAACAGGCAGAGATGAACTTGCTGACCCATATGAATTGGGCAGGGGACTCCAAGATTTATCCTGAAGTCATGGATGAGTTGGGGATTCCCGAAACCTCCAATTGGGATAAAGGCGCTTTTAAACGAGAGGTTGGAATACTAAACCCAGTCCAAAGAGCCGAATGGGATAAGGTATACGGGCCAATCAACGAAGAGTTTAAAAAGAATTATCCCGGCATGGGCAAGGAAGATTTAATGAAGTGGAGATATCAGCGATATATGCAGGATTATCTGGGGTGTGTAGCTGCCGTTGATGATGGCGTCGGAAGAGTACTGGATTATGTGGACAGGAATGGATTGAGGGACAATACAATTGTGGTCTACACATCCGACCAGGGATTTTATCTGGGGGAGCACGGATGGTTTGATAAACGGCTTATCTACGACGAATCGTTCAAAACACCCTTGCTTGTTCGCTGGCCGGACGTCATTACGCCCGGAACCGTGAATACTCAAATGGTCCAAAACCTGGATTTTGCCCAGACATTTTTAGAGGCGGCCGGGATTGCCGCCCCGTCCGATATGCAGGGAGAGAGCCTGGTGCCCCTTTTTAAGGGAGAAACGGAAAACTTCAGAGATGCCGTTTATTATCATTATTATGAATATCCGTCTGTTCATATGGTGAAAAGGCATTATGGAATTGTCACCGAAGCGTATAAACTTGCGCATTTTTATTATGATGTTGATGAGTGGGAATTGTATGATCGAAAGAATGATCCGGGGGAGATGAAGAATGTGTATGAGGATCCTGCCTATGCGGGCATTGTTGAAGAACTACACAAAAAACTGGCCGACTTAAGAGTAAAATACAAAGATTCCGAAGAGCTCGATCAGAAGTATATTGATATGTACAACCGGGATAAATAGCAAATGCCCGTATTCCGCGTTAGGACCATTGGTTCTTATGCTCGGCACCAAACGCCCGGTCGACTGTGCCCGGGATTTTTGAGGCGGTTACTTTAACATTTTAAATGCGTGCCCCCATGCGTTGCTTTTAAATCCCGGGATGCACCACAGCATGCACAAAGGTTCTATGGCCCGGGCAGCTTCGACGCCTCCCATATCTTCGGTTTCGAATCCAAATAGATCCGTGATATGTTTTACCTCCATTTTTGCTTCTTCATTATTGCCGCAGATAAACATTGTCGGTCTCAATCCTCCGTCAAAATGTGGATTTACCATCAATGCGCTCCCGATACAGCTAAAGGCTTTTACAAACATCGATTCCGAAAATGATGCTTGAAGTTGCTCCATCAGCGAATGGTTCTGATCGGTGAAAAATTTTAAGACGCCGTTTTCCGGTTGGGAATCGGCAATCGGATTTGTGGCATCGATAATGATCTTGTCTTTTAATGCCGGGGATGGGATGGTTTGCAAAGCGTCGGATGCTATGGAGCCTTTTACGGCAAGAACTATGATTTCCCCGTAGGCAGCCGTTTTCGGGAAATCACCGACGCGGATTTCGCCGCCGATCAGGCTTTCGAGCTCCGATTGTTTTTGCCTGGAACGCGAGCCAATCATTACCGGATAATTATACTTTAAAAATCCGCGAGCCAGTGACTGACTTACCTGTCCCGAGCCTATAATTCCGATTTTTTTCATAATAGTTTACATCGTTTGGTTGAGTTTTTTGTTTTCGGTCGTACTTAATTAAACTTAATTTTTGGCCATATTGTTGATCATACCGTTAAAAATAAAGAAGTGAAACGGAAGCATGATGAGCCAGTATATTCTGCCCATGATACCTCTGGGCCTGAAAGTTGCCGTTTGATACAAATAGTTTTTATTGTCTATTTTAAACTCCAACCATGCTTCACCCGGCAATTTCATTTCGGCAAACAGGAGCATTCGCTTCTTATTTCTGTCGGCGAGGATTACCCTCCAGAAGTCCAAAGCATCTCCGGCATTAATGGTATCCGGGTTGGTTCTTCCACGTCTCAATCCGACTCCACCCATGAGTTTGTCGAGAAAGCCTCTCAGCCTCCACAGCCAGTTCGCATAATACCATCCGGTATTTCCTCCGATCGACCATATATTTTGTAAAACGCGCTCCGGGTCCGAGATGCTTCTTTTTTTAAGATCGGTAAAACAGCCATATTTTGGTACCTGAATATGTTTTGATATGGAGGCGTCCATGACGCCGCTTACCATGGAATCGATCCAGCTTGAGATGACAATATTTTGTTCAATACGCATAAAAGCATACCGGATTGCCGCATCAAAATCAAGTAAATCGATCTCGAGGACTTTAGCCAAATCATTTTCCTTGGAAATCACCGGTACTTTCATGCTGTCTACCAGGTTTACGGCAAGTTTGTAGGAGGTGGATGTTACAAAGTAGAGCCAATAAGACGACAAGCGGGGAGTCATCAAAGGAATAATGATCACCGAACGTCTCAGGTTCCTGATTTTTGCAAACTTGAGGATCATATCCTTGTAGGTAAGGATGTCGGGCCCTCCAATATCAAACTGTTTATTGAACGTATATTTATTGAAAAGCGATCTTGAAAGAAACTGGATCACGTTTCGAACGGCTATCGGCTGAGATTTTGTCAGCAACCATTTTGGCGCGATCATGACCGGAAGTTTCTCGACAAGGTCACGAATGATTTCGAATGAAGCGCTTCCGGACCCCAGTATGATTCCGGCATTTATCGCAGTGAAAGCGAATTTTCCTTTTTTCAGAATGTTTTCAACCATCTTCCTGGACCGCAGGTGTTTGGAGAGATCAGCCTCATTTCCTATACCCCCCAGGTAGATGACGTGCCTTACTTCCGTTTTTTCTATTCTTTCTCTGAAATTAAACGCCGATACCGATTCTAATTCGTCAAAGTTCCTTGTATCGACAGACATTGAATGAATTAAATAAAAAGCTCCGTCAATGTCATTGGGTATGTTTTCTAGGGTATGTGTCTTTAAAAAGTCTGCCTCGATTACTTTTACGGTTTCCAGATATTCCTCATCAATTTGGAACCGGTTTCTATCCCGGACACAACATACGACTTCATACCCCATATTGACCAATACGGGGAGAAGCCTTTTGCCAATATACCCGTTAGCGCCTGTTAATAGTACTCTCAAAGTTTCCGGTTTCCATGCTTACTATCCATAAAGCGGATTTCCGGAAAATTGTTTTGCAATTTTTGTCGCAATCGCCAGGTTCGAACCCGTATACCGGGTTGTGTTGTCCTGAACCCCGGCCGGCCGGAGTTTCCGCGCTTTTATTTTTTGCGCACAGTCCGGCATCTTTGCGTTAAAAAAACCTGAAAATCATACTATTGGTTTTCAGGTTTTGATCTGATTTGATTCCGATATCTATAATTCTGCCAGCAGGATATTCCTATAGTCGATATGCATATTTCTATTACCGTGCAGTTGCAAGCCGACAGGCCCCCGCTCAATGGCAGTATCTGAGTCGTAAGTGAGTACTTTTTCTCCGTTTAGCCACATCGTATAAACGCTGCCCTCGGCTCTGATTTTGATTGTATTCCAATCACTCATTTTTAGCAAGTCCTTCACACCTTCGGCTTCTACGGGATATCCTTTGCCCGGAATGTATGGAGAACATGTCATATCTCTTTTTAGCGAGCCGGATTCTCCAATCTGAATTTGTTGTTTATCTGTTCTTATAAAAACTCCGGCATCAATTCTCCCTGCTCCAAATTTGAAATCCATTTGGAAGATAAAATCCTGATACTCTTTTTCAGTCCACAGAATAGACCCCTTTTGTTCCGGGCCACTTTTGCAGGTGAGGATTCCGTCACCGGCAGACCACCAGATATTATTGTCAGGGACTTTCCATCCGGTCAGGTTCTTTCCGTTAAAGATTTTCTCCGGCTTTGGCCCTTCGGCACGAACGGTGATGCCCGGGTGGATAAAGAAGATGATCAGTACCCCGCAGGCAAAAAGATTAATTTTTCTCATGTTTGAATTTTTTGGGTTTAAAATGCGGATAAATGTAGGTGATCGCATCAATAATAAAAGAATTTAAGTGTCAATTTGATCCTTGACATTTTTTTCTCCTGAAGTCAGGACGTGTTTGGCAACAGCGATTAACAGCCAAACGATGCCAAAACTAAATTGACGAGGATCGCTCATAATAATACCCAGGAAAATGAAAGCAATGCCAAGAGCGGAAAAGGGTAAGGCGCTTTTAAAAAATTTCATAAGACTGTGTTTAGGACCTTAGGATAAAGTTAGCCAAGGATTATGAGAAATAAAATCCCCGGCAGGAATTGTTAATAACTAAAATGGATTGAATTCGGAAAAAGAAGTATTTGCTTCGATCAAATCGCTCACGGGAATGATATCACAGACCTCCCGGTATTGCTGCCAGTACTCCTGCACATCTTTGTTTTCTTTCGCCTCTTCAATTGCCTTTTTCGAGATCCATTCAAACACTTCTACAACAGTGCCATCCGCAGATTTCATGATCATAGGCGGCCTAAGGGTGGCCAATCCCTGGTTTCTCAGTACCTTCACATGATTTTTCACCAGACGATCGAGAATTTTTCCTTTACCGGGTTTCGGTTTGTATGTGGCGATCACAATTTTTCCCATATCTAACTATTTGATTCATAGGCCCTTTTGGCCATTTACGAATTTACAGACTAAGTTTATAAATATCAATATAGGCTTTAATTTCAATTTTTCATGGTGAACGGAGCTTTTTTTGATGAATTGTACAAAAAAATTATCCGGGCAAGCAGGTATTGACGTCGTCCAGGCGTAACGCTTCAATAACGTAAGTCCTTACCAGTTTCCCGCATAGGAGAGATTGATTCCTCCTGCCATACTTTTAAGGTATTGGTATTGCAATCGGTTTATTTGCCTTATATGCATATGATCGTGGGCCAGCCAATTGGCGAGAAAATGTTCGGATGATAAGCTGCCCAGATCGGGATGAATGTAGGAATTTGTCCATGCCGGTTTTTTTAAGGATTTTAACCAGGCAACGGACCGGGACCTTTCTTCCAGGAATTTTCCAATCATTTTCTCATAATCCTGCTGCATATATTTTCGGGTTTTTGCCCAACCGACGGGATCAATTGAAGGAGGTAATTTCCCGGGATTTTCCAATGTGGTTCGGACTCGCATTCTGAAATCTTCCCGTTCTTCATCAAGCAAATGACAGGCAATTTCCAACAAACACCACTTTTCAGGTTCGGGTTTCCACAGGTACTCCTTTTCTCCTTTGCCGGCAAACAGATGAGCGAATACTCCTTTATTGGAATTTAACAGTTCAATGATTCTAAAGTGGTCCATTGGAAGGGAATTGAATTTGAATAAAATTAGGATTTTAATCACATAAAATCTTAACGCCTGTTGGTTTTTTTGGCCATTAAAAATAAAACCCGAACGGAGAGTCCGGGATTTATCATAACCCTTAGTATAGGTCCTAGTCATATGGAGGATACACCCTTTATGCAGCGATTTGTAAAAGGTCACCCTCGCCATGGATTTTTTTTTTAATTTTTTTAAATGCCGGAAAATGACGTGCGTCAATTTCTCAAAAGCTAATTGAATTATTACTTTTTAATACGTGATAAAATTAGTACATTAGAAGTAATCTGGTTGTAATGGAACGACGTACATTTCTTAAATACGGTGCGAGTACAATAATCGCAGCGCCATTTGCTTTAAACGCCTTTCCAAGGGTTTACACGGACAATTATGCATCGGGTGTTGTAAGCGTTTTTGACGAAAATGCGACTAGACTGGAATATGCAAGTGGAAAGGCTTCCAATTATGATGGCATTCTTGTTGACAAAATTGTTTCTTTCGATATTGTAAATTCACGTGTGGCTAAAATGGTGGATGCCGCCGTCATGAAGCTGACCAATACAACATCGGTTGGTAAAGCGTGGGAATCCCTCTTTCCGGCAGGGCATCCAAATACAAATACGCGTATAGGGATTAAGCTTAACTTTTCATATGGCGACTGGAGAGGTGATAAGGAAAACGATTGGTCAAAAACCTATTGTCCGTTCGGACCAAAGTCGGCCGTGACCAATGCAATCGTTTCCGGGCTTTGTCAAATGCTGGACGGCACGTTTCCGGTTGAAAATATAACATTTATCGAGCGTATGTATTCCGTAGGATTGCGCAAATATTATCCTTTAGTTCAGGGGTACCGTCCTGTTTTAGAGGGTGACGACGGCTTGTATAAGGATAAAAGGCAGGGCGCTTTCGGAATGCACTGGATTTATGCGGCAAGTTCGTTGGAATTACCTTCCGATGCGCCGAAGTTTATCGCAGCGCCTGATTTCCCGGAAAAATACCGCGCCCCGCAACGCATTTATTCGGCTGTTTATGAAAATGACTTTTTAATCAATTACGCCATAGCAAAGGATCACAGGGCGGCAGGAGTTACCGGGGCCATGAAAAATAATTATGGGTGTACGGATAATCCCATGGGAACGCATGGCTCGGCATGGAGAGACCCGGATAGCCCTTATGCCGGTACCAAACGGTGTATCCCCGTATTTCATAAAAATGTCCATATGCATTCCCCGTATATTATCAATATAATGGACGCTTTAACCGGAGTTTACGAGGGAGGGCCACTTTCAGGTAAAGTTTTTCATGCAAATAAGATCGCGGTGAGCAAAGATCCGGTTGCCATAGATGCTTATCTGCTAAAAATGATAAATGAAGAG